>NZ_QKYN01000001.1:0-464 GCF_003258295.1 Streptacidiphilus pinicola
AAAGCGATATGGCTAGTGGGCAACCCGTATGTTTTTTTTGTCGCGCAGAAGCCGGCATCCGCGATGCTCCGGAGTCTCGTGGGCTCGGAGATGTGTACAAGCGACTGCCGCGCAGCCGCAGCGGCGGCAGCGCGGCGCGGGCCCAGGCGGGGGCGCTCGCCGAGGCGTCGGCGCCCTGCGGCTGCGCGGAGGGCTGCATGTACGGCGCGACCAGGCCGCGCTCGCGCGGGACCGGCACCGGGGCGGTGGACCGCTCCGCGGGGGCCTGTGCGGCGGGCACCGCGGGTGCGGTGGGTGTGGCGGGCGCCGGCTCGGCGGGCTGGGCCGGCTCGGGCTTGGACCTGGTGAAGAACGAGCCTGCCTCCGCGCCGGTCTGACCCGGCGTCGGCTGGGCGGCGGGCTCCAGCTGGTCCGCCGAACGCGGCTGGGACTGCGGCTGGGAACGCGGCTGCGGCGCCACCGGC
>NZ_QKYN01000001.1:548-40550 GCF_003258295.1 Streptacidiphilus pinicola
CCGGACGCCGCGCTGCGCCGCCTCGCGGGCCCGCGCGGCCTCGGCGTCGCGCAGCGCCTGCTCCGCGGCCATCCGGGCGCGGTCGCGCAGCAGCTGGGCGTGCGTGGCCTCGGCGTGGGCGAGCTGGCTGCGCTGCGCGAGGACGCGCCGCTCCAGTCGCTTGACCTGCTCCTCGGCGACCTCGGCCTGGTACTCGAGCTCGGCGATCCGTTCCTCGTGCCGGGCCTCGTCACGGGCCCGCGCCGACTTCTCGGTCTCGAGGTCGACCTGGGCGACGGTCTCCCGCTGACGCAGCAGCACCGCGGCCGCGCAGGCGCCGACGGAGACGGCCGTGACCAGGATGCGCAACACGTCGGTCCTGCTGGTCAGCAGGGCTGCCGCGAGAGCGGCGAGCGCCAGGACCGTACAGGCGATCGACGGGAGCGCCCGGCCCAGGCGCGAGGCTTGACGGTGGCGACCACGAGGCATGGCCAGAAATCTAGCGTGATCGTCCGACTTATGTCAGGCGCAGGGCCAAACACACTCTTGACAGATCACCGAACCGACGGAACACGGTCAACTCTCGAGGTCCGCTCTAGCGCCGCTGCACGAGGTGGTCGCGGTCCTCGTCCTCGTCGTCGGGGAGTCGGCAGACGCTCTGCAGCCAGAGGCCGGCGGCCATCACCGCGATGCCCGCGATCACCGCGAACAGCGCCGTCAGGGACTGGCCGCGGCGGCTCGCGGTGGCGTCCGAGAGGGTGAGCAGGAAGACGCCCATGCCGCCGTAGACGCCGGTGACCAGCGCCGCGACCAGGGCGCTGGCCTGGCCCAGCACCAGCGCGCGGGCGGCGAAGAGCGGGTCGACGCCCTTGGCCCCGGCCTGACGCTCGCGTTGGGCGCGCAGCCGGCCGCGCAGGGTGATCGCCGCCGAGGCCAGCACCACGGCGATGACGGCGAGCACGATCGGCGCCGCGGCGGGCACCCCGGGCAGGGATCCGACCGAGTTCCACAGCCGGGCGCCCGCCCAGGACAGCACCCCGGCGACGAGCGTGGTCACGGCCAGCACGAGCGGGCGAAGCGGCTTCACAGCAGTCCCTCCAACAGGATCTGCTCCACCGTACCCGGGCGGGGAGGGTGACCGGGTGTCAGCGCCGCACCCACCCGGGCGGAGGTCAGCGCGGCAGGTGCAGCGTGAGGTCGCCGCGGCGGCGGACGCCCTCCTCGCCGACGGTGGCCAGCAGCTCGTCGACCTTGCCGTGGCCCGGCAGCTCGGCGTCCGGGTCCGCGTCGTGCCAGGGCACGAGCACGAAGCCGCGCTCGTGGGCGCGCGGGTGCGGCAGCACCAGCTCGGGGACGTCCTGCTCGACGCCCTCGTAGGAGACGATGTCGACGTCCAGGGTGCGCGGGCCCCAGTGGACCTCGCGGACGCGGCCGAAGGCGTCCTCGATCGCGTTGGCGCGCTCCAGCAGGGACTGCGGCGGCAGGGTGGTCTTCACCAGCAGCACGGCGTTGAGGTAGGCGGGCTGCCCCTCGGGGCCGCCGACGCCGTCGGTCTCGAAGACCGCGGAGACGGCCTTGACCCGGACGCCGGGGGTGTCCTCCAGCGCGTCGACCGCGCCCTGGAGCGTCTCCAGGCGGTTGCCGAGGTTGCTGCCGAGGGCGATCACCGCACGGCGCGGGTTGTGCAGGGTGGTGTCGGCCGAGTCCACGGTCTCCTTGATCTGGGACGGGACCGGCGTGGCGGTGGGATCGGGAGACATGGGGCTCATCCGCGACTCCGAACGATAGTGATGGTGACGTCGTCGAACGGGACGGTGATCGGCGCGTCCGGCTTGTGCAGGGTGACCTCCACCTCCCGCACGGCGACGTGGGTCAGGCACTGGTCGGCGATGCGCTGCGCGAGCGTCTCGATCAGATCGACCGGGTCGCCGGTGACGATGCCCACGACCTCCTCCGCGATCACACCGTAGTGCGCCGTCGCCTCCAGGTCGTCTCCGGAGGCGGCAGGGCGGGTGTCGAGCCCGAGCACCACGTCGACCACGAACGTCTGGCCGAGCTCACGCTCGCGTGGGAAGACGCCGTGGTGTCCGCGGGCACGCAGGCCCTTGATCGCGATTCGGTCGAGCATGTTGCGAACACTCCCTGAGGTCCGGCTCTCCAACTGCGTACCGGTACGGCGTACCGGGGCGGACGCACGCGGGAGCGGCGCAGGCATCATCGCCTACCAGCACCAAGCTACCTTGCAATACCGACAATCCCGCACGGCACCCATGTGATTCCCAGGCTCGCGGGCCTTCACTGGATGTACCCCAAAAGATCACCCTTCCTCGTCGTCGTCCCCTCCGGTCAGCACCGGCGAGCCGTGGTGGGACCAGAGCCGCCAGCCCTCGTCCGTACGCCGGAACAGGTTCGTGGCGACCACCTTCCCGCCGACGAGGGGGCCGAGTTCCCCCTCCTCCTCGGCCTCGCCGCCGGACAGGATGTTCTCGGTGCAGGTGACCAGTGCCACATCGCCCAGCACCTCGACCTCGACGTCGGTGAGGAAGAACTGGATGTAGTCGGTGTGGGCCATGATCAGCGCGTAGGAGCGCAGCACCGAGGCCCGGCCGCGCAGCACCGGCCAGCCCGGGTGCACGCAGACGGCCCCGTGGACGTCGTCGGCGTCGGCGCCGGAGACCCAGACGTCCGTCAGGGCGTCCAGGTCGCCGGCCTCCAGGGCGGCGTAGAGGGCGTCGTTGGCCGCCAGGACCGCGTCGACCTCGGCCTCGCTCCCGCGCGGGACGCCCGTCACCGCGCCTCCTGCCGGGTGCGAGCGGCCCGCAGGGCCGCCTCGACGCGGACCGCGTCCGCGGTGGCCCCGACCTCGTGCACCCGCACCGCCCAGGCCCCGGCGGCCGCGGCCAGCGCGGAGACCGCGGCGGTCGCGGCGTCGCGCTCGCGGGCCGGACGCAGCTCGCCGGTGGCCTCGTCGGCCAGCAGCGTGCCCAGAAAGCGCTTGCGGGAGGCGGCGACCAGCAGCGGGTGCCCGAGCCGGCTCCACGCCTCCAGCCGGGCCAGCAGCGCCCAGTCGTCCTCGCGGGTCTTGGCGAAGCCGAGGCCCGGGTCGACGATCAGTTGCTCGGGCCGGACCCCGGCCCCGATCACGGCCTCGGCCTGCGCCTCGACCTCGGCCACGACCTCGCGGACCGCGTCCTGGTAGCGGGCCAGCGCTTCCATCTCCGTCGACTGGCCGCGCCAGTGCATCACCACAAAGGGGACACCCGTCTCGGCCGCGACCTTGACCATGTTCGCGTCGGCGCGCCCGCCGCTGACGTCGTTGATCACCTTCGCTCCGGCGGCGACGGACGCCTCCGCGACCACGGCGCGCATGGTGTCCACGCTGACGGTCACCCCGGCGGAGACCAGCCCGGTGATCACCGGGATGACCCGCCGGAGCTCCTCCTCCTCGGTGACCCGCTGCGCGCCCGGGCGGGTGGACTCCCCGCCGACGTCCACGAGGTCCGCGCCCTGGCGGACCAGATCGACGCCATGGGCGATCGCCTTCTCCGGATCGAGCCAGAGGCCCCCGTCGGAGAAGGAGTCGGGAGTGACGTTGACGATGCCCATGACCCCGCATCGGCCCCAGTCGGCCAGTCCGGGCAGGTGTCGGTGCGGTGTTTCCATGCCCTGATTATCTCGCCGGGCGACTACCGGGGTGCGGGGACCGTGATCGCGGCGTTCGGCTCCGGCTGCTCCTTCTGGAATCGGCGCAGGAACTTGGGGAGTTCCATGACCAGGAAGGCCTCCGCCTGGAGTGCGGCGATGCCGATGCGCGGCAGGTCGCCGGTGCCCGGGTAGACCAGGAAGCGGGGCTCCCAGATCGGGCGGAACTTGGCGTTGAACTTGTACAGCGACTCGATCTGGAACCAGCGCGACAGGAAGACCAGCAGCCCGCGCCAGGCCCGCAGCACCGGACCGGCGCCGATCCGCTCGCCGCGCGCCAGCGCGCTGCGGAACATCGCGAAGTTCAGCGACACGCGGCTGACGCCCAGTTCGGGGCAGACCTGCAGCGCCTTGACGATCAGCAGCTCGTTCAGGCCGGGGTCGGCGTCGCGGTCACGGCGCATCAGCTCCAGCGAGATGCCGTCCTTGCCCCAGGGCACGAAGTGCAGCACCGCGCGGATGTCCGAGGTGCCCTCGGGGGCGCCCTCGATGGCCTTGTGGGCGGTGACGACCACACAGCCCTCGTCGCGGATGTCGCCGAAGCGGCCCAGCGCCATGGAGAAGCCGCGCTCGGTCTCGGTGCCGCGCCAGGCGTCGGCGGCGTGGCGGATCGCGTCGCGCTCGCGCGCGTCCAGGGCCTCGACGCGGCGGACCCGGCACTCGTAGCCGGCCCGCTCGATGCGCTTGACCATCTGCCGGACGTTGCGCATCGGGCGGCCCTCGAGGGTGAAGTCCTCGACCTCGACGATGGCCTCGTCGCCGATCTCCAGCGCGTCCAGGCCGGCCTCGCGGGTCCAGACCTCGCCGCCCTGCTCGCTGCAGCCCATGACGGCCGGGACCCAGGCGTGCTTGTGGGCCTCCTCCATGAAGACCTTGATCGCGCCGGGCCAGGCCTCGACGTCGCCGATCGGGTCACCGGAGGCGAGCATCACACCGGAGACGACGCGGTAGGCGATGGCCGCCTTGCCGGTCGGCGAGAACAGCACGCTCTTGTCGCGGCGCAGCGCGAAGTAGCCGAGTGAGTCACGGGCGCCGTGCTTGACCAGCAGCTCGCGGACCCGCTGCTCCTCGGAGGCGTCCAGCACCGCGAAGGGCTTGGACGGGCGCAGCGCCAGCCAGATGGTGCTGACCGCGCTGAAGAAGCCGAGGCCGGCCAGCGAGTAGTAGACCAGGTCGCCGGTGCGGTCACCGGTGTAGTGGATCGGTCCGCCGATGCCCACCAGGCCCCAGAAGACCTCCCAGAACCGCTCACGCAGCGAGGGGTCGCCGACGGTGGTCTTGGCGTGGGCGCTCACGATGATCATGCCGAGGCCGAAGCTCAGCGCCAGCATCACCACGGCGTTGGCCACCGCGCGCCAGCGGGTGCGCGGGTCGGACAGGGCGTAGAACTCGCGGTGGTTGAGCAGCAGCACCACCCAGACCACAAGGGTGATCACCGCGGTGCCGGTGTGGTGCCAGCGCAGCAGCTCCATCACGAAACCGAACGGCAGCAGCACCGCGACCGCCCGGAACGCGCGCGCCTTCCGGCGCCGCAGGGCGTGCGCCAGCATGATCAGCACGATGCCGATGACGAGCGACAGGGCGGTGGCGACGGTGGTGACGGTGCCCGGCAGCAGCGTCGCGATCTTGTGCACCCGGCTCTCGCGGATGTGCGGGGCGACGCCGGCGATGATGTCGAAGAGGCCGATCAGCGCTGTGGCGTATCCCACAGCCCGCGGCACCCATGGCCGGGAAACCTTGGGAATCGGCAGGCCCTTACGGGTCGGTCGCTCGGTGGCCACGGGTTCACTCATGGGAGCACAGCGTAGACGCACGGGTAAGGACTTCGTTGCACCCCTGGGGCTACAGGTATTGACCAGGAATGAATAGATCACACATACGACTGTTGATGCTGCTTCTCAGCCAACGCTCAGGCATGCTGGTACGTCGGACCCGGGCCACCACCCTCGGGACCGCTCGCCCCGGCACCCCGGGCGCGGGACGCAGGACCCAGGGATGAAGGCCAGGCACGGGGAATGGGACTCACCAGCAAGAAACTGGAGCTGCTCGTCGCACTGCTGGCGGTCGCCAGCTTCATCGGGACGGTCTACCTCTGGCCGCGGCTCAGCGGCCGCAACTGGAAGGCCGTGTCCGGACGGGTCGGCACGCTGCTGGCGAGTCAGCTCCTCAGCCTGATGGCGCTGGCGCTGGTCGCCAACAACTGGGGCGGCTTCTACAGCTCCTTCAGCGACCTCTTCGGCACCGACCAGGGCCCGACTCCGAGCATCGTCGACCACAGCAAGCCCGCCTCCGACGGCAAGGGCGCCGGCAGCGTCCAGATCCAGAACAGCAAGCCGGTGGCGCTGCAGCTGGGCGGCGCCGCGGCGGGCGCGAGCGGCGGCACCGTCGAGCAGGTCACCATCAACGGCGGCTCGACCCGGCTGTCCGAGGACGGCTACGTCTACCTGCCGGCCGCGTACAAGGACCCGGCGTACAAGAACAAGAAGTTCCCGGTGGTGGTGGTCTTCACCGGGTACCCGGGCACCCCGGAGAACCTGATCTCCCGGATGAAGTACCCGACGATCGCCGCCCAATCGATCTACCAGAAGAAGATGCCGCCCACGGTCATGGTGCTGCTGCGCCCCTCCGTGGCGATGCCGCGCGACAACGAGTGCCAGGACATACCCGGCGGCCCGCAGGCGCAGACCTTCTTCTCCCGCGACCTGCCCAGCGCCATGGCGAGCGCGTACAACGTCTCGACCGACGGCAAGGCCTGGGGCGTGATCGGCGACTCCACCGGCGGCTACTGCGCCCTCTCGCTGGCCATGCGCGAGCCGAACTCGTTCAGCGCCGCGGCCTCCCTCTCCGGCTACTACAAGGCCGCCGAGGACTCCACCACCGGCGACCTCTTCGGCGGCAGCCAGGCCCTGCGCAACCAGGCCAACCTGCTGTGGCGCGCCCAGCACCTGCCGGCCGTGCCGGTCTCCCTGCTGGTCACCAGCAGCAAGACCGAGGCGGACTACAAGGCCACCGAGGCCTTCATCAAGGCGGTCTCGGCCAAGCCGCCGTACCAGATCTCCTCGCTCTACCTCACCAGCGGCGGCCACAACTTCAACACCTGGAACCAGGAGACGCCGCAGGCGCTCCCCTGGGTCGCGAGCAAGCTCTCCGTTCCGGGCAGCACCACGGGCGCCTGACCAGATCTTGTTGGCCCAGCCCGCTGAACCGATCCCGTTGGCTCCCCTCCGTCGTTGAACACCGTGAAGGTGGAACGGCGGAACGGGGAGCAGACGGATGGAGCTGACCAGCGGCGCGCTGCTCTGGACGGTTCTCGGACTCACCGTGCTGGTCACAGCGGTGACGGTGTGGCAGTGGCCACGGCTGGCCCCCTCCGGCTGGGCCCGCGTGCTGGCCCGGCTGGGCGCCCTGCTGACCGCCCAGCTCGGGCTGGTCCTGGTCGCCGCCCTGCTGATCAACGGCTACGGCGACTTCTACCCCACCTGGGACGACCTGCTCGGCGCCGACCAGCAGGTCACCTTCGGCGCCCCCACCGGCCACGGCGGCGACGCGCTCCCCTCGGCGCACGGCTCGCGCCTGGTCCGCCCGGACGGCCCGGTGCCCGCGTTCCTCCCCGGCGCGCCGGCGAGCGTCGGCCAGGTCTCCACGGTGCGCCTGGTCGGCCCCGGCACCGGCCTGCGCCAGCAGGCCTACGTCTACCTGCCCCCGCAGTACTTCCAGCCGGCCTACGCGCGCACTCGTTTCCCGGTGCTGCTGATGCTGACCGGCTTCCCCGGCAGCATCCAGACCACGCTGGACCGGCTCAACCCGCCCCGGCAGGCGTCCCGGCTGATCACCGGCGGCCGGATGCAGCCCACCGTGCTGGTGCTGGTCTCCCAGAACGTGGCGCTGCCCCGGGACACCAACTGCGTCGACTCGGTCGGCGGGCCCCGCGTGGAGACGTACTTCACCCAGGAGGTCCCCGCGGCGCTGCGCAGCGCGTACCGCCTGCTGCGCGGCCCGGGAGCGTGGGCCGTGGAGGGCTACTCCGAGGGCGGCACCTGCGCGCTGGCGTTCGGTCTGCGCCACCCGTCGGTCTTCGGCGTCGTCGCGGACCTCGGCGGCGACTACGGCATCTACGAGAACCGCCAGACCGGCACGCTCTTCGGCCCGCCCGGACCGGACCGCGACCGCCTGCTCCAGCAGGCGGACTTCGGCTGGCGCCTGACCCACCTGCCGCCCCCGCCGATCCACGTCCTGGTCGGCACCGCGGTCAAGGACCGCGACTACGCGGCGACCGAGCGCTTCCTCTCCCAGGTCCACGCCCCGATGCGGGCCACCCCGATGCTGCTGCGCACGGGCGGCCACAACTTCGGCACCTGGGCGGCGGAGCAAGGCCCGATGCTGGAGTGGGTCAGCGGGGAACTCGCGCACTGAGGGCCGTTGCACCATCCAGGGGCGCGAGGAACTGCGCGACAAGCCACTGACGAGCGAATGGTCCTCAACGCGCAGGGCCATCCGCACAGGGTGGTTCTCGCGCAGTTCCTCGCGCCCCCAGCGGCGGCCTAGCGGCCGATGATCAGGCTCATCGCCTCCGCGCGGGTCTTGCCGTCGCGGAGCTGGCCGCGGACCGCGGAGGTCATCGTCTTCGCGCCGGGCTTGCGGATGCCGCGAACGGACATGCACATGTGCTCCGCCTCGACCACGACGATCACGCCGCGGGCCTCCAGGATCCGCATCAGCGAGTCCGCTATCTGCGTCGTCAGCCGCTCCTGGACCTGCGGGCGGCGGGCGAAGACGTCCACCAGGCGGGCCAGCTTCGACAGACCGGTGATCTTGCCGTTCTCCGCGGGGATGTAGCCGACGTGGGCCACGCCGTGGAACGGCAGCAGGTGGTGCTCGCAGCAGGAGACCAGCTCGATGTCCTTGACCAGCACCAGCTCGTCGTGGCCGAGGTCGAAGACCGTGGTGAGGACGTCCTCGGGCTCCTGGTAGAGCCCCGCGAAGATCTCCTTGTACGCGCGCGCGACCCGTGCGGGCGTGTCCCGCAGGCCCTCCCGGTCGGGGTTCTCCCCCACCGCGATCAGCAGCTCGCGGACGGCGTCCTCGGCGCGCTTCTGGTCGAACTCCCGAACGGCTCCGATCGAACCCTCGACGGTCACCGGATCGATCATGAGTAGGGCTCCTCGCAGAAGTACGAAAAAAAGAACGCTGCCCCAAGGCTAAAGCCTTGGGGCAGCGTCCAATATCTCAGAGCTCCGGCTGCTCCAGGTTGGAGGGAGCCGTGTCCAGCGGGCCCACGGTGTCGGTGACACCGTTGGTCAGCGTCAGCTCGCGCGGCGACTGCACCGGCGGGCGGGTGGACGGCGTCCGTCGCGGCGAGCCGGTCCAGGCCGGACGCGGCGGGCGCTTGACGATCGGGGCGAAGATCTCGGCGAGCTGCTCCTTGTTGAGGGTCTCCTTGTCCAGGAGCTCCAGCACCAGGGTGTCCAGCACGTCACGGTTCTCGACCAGGATCTCCCACGCCTCGTTGTGGGCGTTCTCGATCAGCTTCTTGACCTCCTCGTCCACCAGGGCGGCGACCTCTTCCGAGTAGTCGCGCTGGTGGCCCATCTCACGGCCCAGGAAGGGCTCGGAGGCGTCGGTCCCGAACTTGATCGCGCCGAGGCGCTCGGTCATTCCGTACTGGGTGACCATCGCGCGCGCCGTGCCGGTCGCCTTCTCGATGTCGTTGGACGCGCCGGTGGTCGGGTCGTGGAAGACCAGCTCCTCCGCCGCGCGCCCGCCCATCATGTAGGCGAGCTGGTCGAGCATCTCGTTGCGCGTGGTCGAGTACTTGTCCTCGTCCGGCAGCACCATCGTGTAACCGAGGGCGCGGCCGCGGGAGAGGATCGTGACCTTGTGCACCGGGTCGCTGTTCGGCGAGGCCGCCGCGACCAGGGCGTGACCGCCCTCGTGGTACGCGGTGATCTTCTTCTCCTTGTCGGACATGATCCGCGTGCGCTTCTGCGGACCCGCCACGACGCGGTCGATCGCCTCGTCCAGGGTGTTGTTGTCGATCAGCTTCTTGTCGCTGCGCGCGGTGAGCAGCGCGGCCTCGTTGAGGACGTTGCTCAGGTCGGCACCGGTGAAGCCGGGGGTGCGACGGGCGACGGCCTGCAGGTCGACGTCCGGGGCGACCGGCTTGCCCTTCTGGTGGACCTTGAGGATCTCCAGACGGCCGACCAGGTCCGGCCGGTCCACGGCGATCTGCCGGTCGAAGCGGCCCGGACGCAGCAGCGCCGGGTCGAGGATGTCGGGCCGGTTGGTCGCCGCGATCAGGATCACGCCGCCCTTGACGTCGAAGCCGTCCATCTCGACCAGCAGCTGGTTGAGGGTCTGCTCGCGCTCGTCGTGACCGCCGCCGAGGCCGGCGCCGCGATGGCGGCCGACCGCGTCGATCTCGTCGACGAAGACGATCGCCGGGGCGTTCGCCTTGGCCTGCTCGAACAGGTCGCGGACACGGCTGGCGCCGACACCCACGAACATCTCGACGAAGTCGGAGCCGGAGATCGAGTAGAACGGCACACCGGCCTCGCCGGCCACGGCACGGGCCAGCAGGGTCTTACCGGTTCCGGGCGGGCCGTAGAGCAGCACACCCTTGGGGATCTTGGCACCGACGGCCTGGAACTTGGCCGGCTCCTGCAGGAACTCCTTGATCTCGTGGAGCTCCTCGACGGCCTCGTCGGCGCCCGCGACGTCCGCGAAGGTCGTCTTCGGGGTGTCCTTGGTGATGAGCTTCGCCTTGGACTTGCCGAACTGCATGACGCGCGAGCCGCCGCCCTGCATCTGGTTCATCAGCAGCAGGAACACGCCGACGATCAGCACGAACGGCAGCAGTGAGATCAGAATGCCCAGGAAGGCGTTCTGCTTGTCCACCTTGACGGTGTAGCTGGGCAGCTTGCCCTGGCTCACGGCCGTCTGGAGATCGGTCTGCAGTGTCGCCGCGAACTGGTCGGAGGCGTAGGGGGCCTGGATCATGTTCGTGTTGTCGACGGTCTGGCCGTCCTTCAACTGAACCTTGATCATCTGGCTGTCGCCGGTCGTGACCTGGACCGATTGGGCCTGCCCCGCATTGATCGCGCTGATGACCTTGCTGGTGTCCTCGGTCTTGTAGCCCTGGGCCGAAGACACCACCTGCATCAGCACGACGATGGCGAGGACGGCGAGCACAATCCACATCACCGGCGCACGGAAGTATCGCTTCACGTCCATCCATGCGGGGCGACCCTGGCCGCCCCGTCCCTCCTGCCACTAAGTGCGGCACCTCCGGCTCTGCGGCCGGCTGGTGCGTCCTATGTCTGTGTTTGTCCTCGACCGTCCCCGATAGGAACAGCGAATTATTGGACGGTACCGCAGCCATTCTCCATGTGAACGGTTGCGTTCCCGTGTCAAACGGCTCTTCCCAGGGTCCAACGGAGGAAAACCGGGTGCTGTTCCCACCACCCTGGAGCAATCAGCGCGGCTGATCAGCCGCCGTAGACGTGCGGGGCGAGCGTGCCGACGAAAGGCAGGTTGCGGAACTTCTCCGCGTAGTCCAGCCCGTAGCCGACGACGAACTCGTTGGGGATGTCGAAACCGACGTACCGGACGTCGATCGACACCTTGGCCGCGTCCGGCTTGCGCAGCAGCGTGCAGACCTCCAGCGAGGCCGGGTTGCGCGACTGCAGGTTGCTGAGCAGCCAGGACAGCGTCAGACCGGAGTCGATGATGTCCTCGACGATCAGCACGTCGCGGCCGGAGATGTCGGTGTCCAGGTCCTTGAGGATGCGGACCACGCCGGAGGACTTGGTGCCCATCCCGTAGGAGGAGACCGCCATCCAGTCCATGGTCACATCGGAGTGCAGGGTCCGGGCCAGGTCCGCCATCACCATGACCGCGCCCTTGAGCACGCCGACGATGAGCAGATCCTTGCCCGCGTAGTCGCGGTCGATCTGCGCACCGAGCTCGGCCAGCTTGGCGTCGATCTCGTCCTTGCTGATGAGCACCTTGGCAAGGTCGGTGCCCATGTCCTTCTCGTCCACCCGCGCTACTTCCTCAAGCTGGAATCAAGCAGAGTCGTCCCTGCGCCTGCGTTCCTCAACCTTACGGGAGCGCGCCTGCGTCTCGGACGCGCCGACGGTCACGCCCGGTCAGACCCGGCGGAAGACGAGACGGCCCGCCTGGCGCCGCAGCCGGACGTTGCCGGGCAGGTGGACCGGACCCTGGCCGTGCCAGGCGGTGACCAGCTGGTCCATGGCCTCGACGTGCCGGGCGAACAGCTCCCCGCCGGGGGAGCCCGCGGCCAGAGCGGCGCGACGCAGCACCCGGCGGCGCACGGCGGCGGGCAGCGCGGCCAGTCGCTCGGGGTCGAGGCCGTCGGGGTGGGTGACCTCCGTCCCCACCTGATCGGCCCACACGTCGAGGGCGTCGGCGTCGTCACGGAAGAGCCGGGCGGTGCGGGCGAGGGCCTCGACCACGCCGCCGCCGAGGTGCTTCTCCAGCACCGGCAGCACCTCGTGGCGGACCCGGGCGCGGGTGTACGCGGGGTCGGTGTTGTGCGGGTCGTCCCAGACCGGCAGGTCGAGCACGTGGCAGGCGGCGCGGGTGGTGGCGCGGTCCACCTCCAGGAAGGGACGGCGGTAGCGGCCAGCGACGACGGGCATGCCGCTGAGCGAGCGGGTGCCGCTGCCGCGGGCGAGGCCGAGCAGCACCGTTTCGGCCTGGTCGTCACGGGTGTGGCCGAGGAGCACGGCACGGGCGCCGTGGCGCTCGGCGGCGGCCTCCAGGGCCGCGTAGCGGGCGTCCCGGGCGGCGGCCTCCGGACCGCCGTTGCCGCGGGCCGCAGGAACGTTCACGCCGAGCGCGTCGACCGGGTCGAGCCCGAGGGTGCGCAGGCGCTCGGCGACCTCCACGGCGCGGGCGGTGGAGCCGGTCTGCAGTCCGTGGTCGACGGTCACCGCGCCGGCGCGAATGCCCAGCTTGGCGGCCTCGAAGACGGTGGCGGCGGCCAGGGCCATCGAGTCGGCCCCGCCGGAGCAGGCCACCAGCACCAGCGGCGCGGCGGGCGCCGGCTTCGGGCGGGGCCTGCGGTACTTCGCGTGCCGCGGGTCGACGTCGCCCACGGAGCGGATGAACTGGGGGGGAACGGCGGCTTCGGTCCCGGCTTCGCTCCCAGGGGCGAAGGTGGCGGGAACCTCGTCGGAGAACTCGGCGAGCACCCGGCGCACCGCCAGGCGTATCGCCGCAACCGCGGGATGGGGGCCCATGACCGATCACTCCTCTGGGCGGGGGGACTGCCGCATCGTCTCACACCCAGAGTGACGGGGAAGTTGCACATCGTCGCAGAAGTCGTCGACGACACGCGGAGGCGTCGTCGTCCCGCAGCAGCGGTTCGATCGGACGAGTGAATGGAGAAACGTTACGGCAGATCCGGCCTCCCCGGGCCGCTCCGGTCAGCGGTGCATCCGGGCCACCCAGGCGGCCGGGTTGTGGATCTCCTCCTTCGTGGGGAGCGTGTTCGGGGACGTCCAGACCTTGTTGAAGCCCTCCATCCCGACGGCGTCCAGGACCGCGTTCACGAAGACCGCCCCGTCCTGGTACTGACGCAGCTTCGCGTCCATACCCAGCAGCCGCCGCAGCAGCTGGTCCATCCGGCTCGCGCCCTTGGCACGGCGCTGCTGGAACTTCTCCCGGATCTCGGCGACGCTCGGCACCACCTGCGGTCCGACCCCGTCCATCACCACGTCGGCGTGGCCCTCCAGCAGCGACATCACGGCCGTCAGCCGGCCGAGGATCTCGCGCTGCGTCGGCGTCTGCACCACCTCGACCAGGTTGTCCGCCGTCGGCCCGCCGGTCACGGCCTCGCGCAGCCGCTCGAAGAGCGTGGCCGGGTCGATCTCGGTCTCGGCCAGGAAGGCCTGGATCTCGCCCTCGATGTGGTCCCGCAGCCAGGGCACCGCGGTGAACTGGGTCCGGTGGGTCTCCTCGTGCAGGCAGACCCAGAGCCGGAAGTCGTGCGGGTTCACCTCCAGCTCGCGCTCGACGGAGACGATGTTCGGCGCCACCAGCAGCAGGCGTCCCGGCGGGGTGGCCGGCTTCCCCATCTCGGAGAGGTCCGCGGGGACGTCGGCCGGGGCGAAGGTCTCGTACTGGCCCAGCACCTTGGTGGACAGGAACGACAGCACCAGCCCGAGCTCGACGCCGGTCATCTTGCTGCCCACCGCGCTCATCGCCGCGCCGCCCGGCAGGTTCGCCCGGCGCGCCGCGAGCCTGCTCGTCAGCGGGCTGATGACGGTCCGGAACCCGGCCACGTTGGCCTTGATCCACCCGGGCCGGTCCACGACGAGCACGGGCGTGCTGCTCTCCGGCGCGCCCATGCGCGTGTACGCGCGCACATGGGCCTCCGCCTCGCGAGCGTGCTCCCGCAGCTCGGCGACGGCGGCGCGGGCCTCATCCCGCGTCACCTCCGGGCCGGGCCGCACGAAACGGGTCGCCGTGGCGACCGCGAGGTCCCAGTCGATCATCTCCGTGCCATTGCTGCTGCCGCTGGCGCTCGTCATGCGTTCAACCGTACGTTCTCGGCGCCGATTCGGTCAGCAGGACGGCCCGTTAGGGCCGCCAGGCCCTCAGCGGCGCGAGACAGGTAGCTGCACTACCTCAGGGGCGAGTGCCGCCACCGGTCAGTCGCAGCCGCAGGTCGCGACTCCCGCCGCCAGGCGGTCCAGCGCTGCGCGGGCGGCGTCCGCGCCGCCGCCGCCGTTGGACATGAAGGCGAAGGCCAGCAGTCGGCCGCTGCGGTCCACGACCAGGCCCGCGAGGGTGTTGACGGTGCTGAGGGTGCCGGTCTTCGCCCGGACGACGCCGAGGCCCGCCTCGCTGCCGTCGCCGCCGTAGCGGTTGTCCAACGTGCCCGTGAAGCCCGCGATCGGGAGGCCGCTGAGCACACTGCGCAGCTCCGGGTGGGCCGGGGAGGCGTCCAGGACCAGAAGCTGCGTCAGCACCGCCGCCGGGATGCCGTCGGCGGAGCTCAGGCCGCTGGAGTCGGACAGGTGGGTGGCGCCCAGCCGGACGCCCAGCTGGGACAGCCGCGCCGTCACCGACGCCGCGGCGTCGGTGAACGTCGCCGGCTTGCCGGAGGCGAGCGCGACGGCGTGGCCGAGGGCCTCGGCGACGTCGTTGTCGCTCTCGGTCAGCATGCGTTCGACGATGCCGCTCAGCGGCCCGCTCTGGACCTGCGCGAGCACGGGCGCGTGCGCCGGGGCCGTGGCCTGGGTCGGTGCGGTGTCGACGTCCACGCCGTCCGCGGCCAGCGCCGCGGCGAAGACGGACGCGGCGTGCGCGGCGGGATCGGCGTAGCGGGGGGCGTTCTCCGTGGACGTCGGGTCGAGGCGGCCCTCGTCCGAGGTGAGCGCCTGGACCAGCGCGATGTTGTCGTTCACCCCTATCGGGTGAAGGGCCGGCTGGGAGAAGAGCGAGATGTCGTAGTGCAGGGAGACGTGGTGCGTGCCGCTGGAAGGGCTCGCGGACGGGCTCGCCGCGGCTGCGGCGTGGAGCGCGGCCGCGGTGGCCGCCGCGAGCGCGGTGAGGCTGTCGGGGCCCGTCGAGGCGGACAGCGTCGGGTCGCCGCCGCCGACCAGGGTCAGGCCGGTGCTCGCGTCGCCGACGACCTCGGTGGTGAAGCGGTGGTCCGGCCCCAGCAGGCTCAGCGCGGCGGTCGCCGTGGCGATCTTGTTGGTGGACGCCGGCTCCTGGTCCTGGTCCGCGCCGACGCTGTACAGGGTGCGGCCGTCGCTGACGTCCACGACGGACGCGGTGACCTTGCCCAGCGCGGGGTCGGCCAGCGCGCCCGCGAGCGCGCCGCCGAGACCGGCGCCGGTCGGGAGCGTGCCGGCGGCGCCCGCCGGGGCGAGCACGTCCGCGGCGTCGTGCCAGGCCGGTCCGGCGGGCCGCGGCGCAGGCGGATGGCCCGGGTGGTGGGCCGCGGCGACGGGGTGACCCGCCGCGAGCGCGGCGTCGCTCGCCCGCTGACCGCCCTGCCAGGGCCCGGCCGCGGCGATGCTGACGACCGCCAGCACCAGCCCGCTGCCGGCGGCGACGCCCACGACCCAGCGGGTCGGCGCGTACGCGTACCGCCGCCCGACCCGTCTGGCCGAGCGCAGCGCGGAGACGCGAACGGGCCCCGTCCGCTCCGCGGTGCGCTGCGCGACCTGCAGCGTCGTCCGCCGCACGGACGCCCGGACGGGCGCCGTCCGCTCCGCTGTCTGCTGCGCCGCCTGCCGTGCGGTCTGCGCCGCGTACCGTCTCGCCGCCGCGAACGTCCGGGTCCCCCGGTCCGCCCAGTTCCCCATCCGGCCCTTCCCCATTCCTGAGCACTCCACGCCGTAGGAGACACTATTGGCTGCAACCACTGATATTGGAGGAGAGCTGTGGAGTTCGACGTCACGATCGAGATCCCGAAGGGTTCGCGGAACAAGTACGAGGTGGACCACGAGACTGGTCGCATCTACCTCGACCGCATGCTCTTCACCTCGACGCGCTACCCGGCCGACTACGGCTTCGTCGACGGGACCCTCGGCGAGGACGGCGACCCGCTGGACGCGCTCGTCATCCTCGAGGAGCCCACCTTCCCGGGCTGCGTCATCAAGTGCCGCGCCATCGGGATGTTCCACATGACCGACGAGGCGGGCGGCGACGACAAGCTGCTCTGCGTCCCGGCCTCGGACCCGCGCTGGGAGCACCTGCGCGACATCCACCACGTCTCGGAGTTCGACCGCCTCGAGATCCAGCACTTCTTCGAGGTCTACAAGGACCTGGAGCCGGGCAAGTCCGTCGAGGGCGCCCACTGGGTCGGCCGCCAGGAGGCGGAGGAGGAGATCACCAACTCCATCAAGCGCCTCGCCGACTCCGGCAAGGCCCACCACTGAGCCTGCCGGCTCCGCGCCGCGTTCCGCTCACCGCACCGCCCCCGGGTCGCCCCGGGGGCGGTGTCGCGTCTGCGGCGTCATCCCTGCGGCATGACAAATGTCCTGCCCGAGTGAGGATTCCTGATTCTGCCGCCGCTACCCCCTGACGCGGGAAGCTCGTGATCAAGCGAGGGACACGAGCTCCTGGGGGAGACGATCATGGCGATCAGCATCAGCACCGCCTTCAAGGCCAAGCCGACGGCGCCGCCCGCGCCGGGGGAGATCAAGCCGCTGGCGCCGTGGTTCTTCGTCTTCGAGGGGCTGATGGGCGCCGCGTTCGACGTCGTCAAGCTGCACCCGGACGCCTGGATGGCGCTGGTCGGGCTGGGTCTGGTGAACATGGCCGTGGGGTTCACCATGCTGGGCCGGCGGCGCAAGCTGCTGCGGGCCATGCTGAAGAACGGCCGCAGCCGCAAGATCCTCGCCGGGCTGATCGCACTGCGGGTCGGCGTCCACGGCCTGCTGGGTGTGCTGGGCGCACAGCTGGAGGGGACCGCCGGACACCTCGTCATGGCCGTCGTGATGACCGGCGCGACGGTCGGACTGCTCTGGTACGACCAGCGGGTGACGTTCCGTGCGCTCGGCCTGCCGCTGTCCCCGTCGGTGTCCCCGACGCTGTCGGCGCCGGTCACTAGCCTGTCCGCATGACGGCTACCGAAGACCTACGGTTTCCCCCCGGGCTCGCCGAGGCCATGGCCCTCCCCTTCGACTACCGCCTCGGCGAGGGCGTCGACTTCGAGCCCTACGAGGAGTTCCTGACCGCCGAGGACACCACCGAGTGGTTCCGGAGGTGGGTGGGCAACCCGGAGCTGGCCGAGGACGAGTTCCGCCTCCGCCTGTTCGGCAGGAACCGCGGCGGCGGGCGGGTGGGGTTCTGGCTGACACGCCCCGACCAGCCGCTCGTCGACCAGCCCGTCGTCGTCCTCGGCTCCGAGGGCGAGGCCGTCGTCGTGGCCCGCAGCCTCGGCGACTTCCTCTGGCTCCTCGCCGGCGGCTTCGGCCCCTGGGAGGCCGCGACCGGCCCCCACGGCGACTGGGTCCCGCAGCCCGACGAGGCGTTCGCGTCCCTCGCCCGCCGCTACGCCGCGGACCACGAGCAGACCCCCACCGCGGTGATCGAGCAGGCCGCCCTGGAGTTCCCGGACCTCGACGAGACGATCATGGAATTCTGGGCGGAGTGAGATGAGCGAGCTGGTCGACCGGGTCGACGAGGAGGACCGCGTGCTGGGCGTGGTCGAGCGGGACGAGGCGATCCGGCAGGGCTGGCTGCACCGCGTGGCGACGACGGTCTGCAGCGCCCCGGACGGACGGATCCTGGTGCATCGGCGGCCGGACGACGACCGTCGCTTCCCGGGGCAGCTCAACTGGCTGCTGGGCGGCGCGGCGAACGCCGGGGAGTCGTACGAGGAGGCCGCCGCGCGGGAGCTCGCGGAGGAGCTCGGGGTGCGTCTGCGACCGCGCCTGGTGCTCACCTTCCGCTGTGCGGGCGTGATCAGCCCCTACTGGCTGGGCGTGCACGAGGTGGTCGTCACCGGCCCGATCCGGCCCGATCCGGCGGAGATCGCCTGGCACGCCTGGGTCACCGAGGCGGAGCTGGCCGAGCTGGTCCGCGAGGAGGACTTCCTGCCCGACGGACGGGACGCGTACGAGCGCTACCAAGCTCACGGGCGGGCGTAGAAGTCCGGGGTGCCCATGATCCAGAGGGAGGCCGTCTTCACGACGTCGCCGGTGCGGGGGGCCTCGATGATGGAGTCGTCGCCGGTGTAGAGGGCGACGTGGTAGATGCCCTGAGGGCTGCCGTCGTGGGACCAGAAGACGAGGTCACCCGGCTGGAGCTGACGGTAGGTCAACGGGTGGGAGTCCGCGTACTGGTCCGCGGCGAAGTGGGGCAGCTCCACGCCGGCCCGCTGCCAGGCACGCATGGTCAGGCCGGAGCAGTCGTAGTTCTGCGGCCCTGCCCCGCCCCACACGTACGGGAGGCCGAGCGCCGAGCGGGCGAAGGCCAGCACGTTGCGGATGTCCCCCGGCCTCGGCGCGGGGGGCGCGGGCGGCGCGGAGGCCTGCTGCTTGGCCAGCGCCACCAGCCTGGCCGCCTGCGCGGCCAGGGCCTGGGCGCGGGCCTCGGTCAGCTGGAGCGCGACCTGCTGGGCCGAGGCCAGACCGGACAGCAGCGTGGTGTGCTGCGCGTCCAGGGCGGCCACCTGCGCCTGCTGCGCCGCCAACTGCTGCTGGGCGTCGGTCCGGGCGGCCGCCACCTTCGCCGTCGCGGCGGCGGCCGCGGTGCTCGCCTGCCGGGCCGCCGCGTCCGCGCCCCGCGCGGCGGCTGCCGTCGCGGCGGCCTGCTGCAGGGCCTGCCGTGCCTGCTCGGACACGCCCTGCGCGGCCTCCGCCGCGAGCTCCGCGGCGTGCGGGTCCCTGGCGGCGAGGAGGCCCGCGAAGCCGGCCAGCAGGGGCGGGCCGCCGTCGCTGTACTGCTCTGCGGCCAGCTGCCCCACCGCGTCGCGCGCCGCCCGCTCGGCGGTGTCCGCGCCGCGGGCGGCGACGGAGGTCGCCGCGGCCTTCGCGGCGGCGCGCTGCTGCGCCACCATGGCCCCGTTGTACGCCTCAACGGCGGTCTCCACCCGCACGTCCATCGCCGCCTCGGCGCTCTGCGCCAGGGCGAGCTGCCCCTCGACGGCGGTCACCCGCGCCCCCGCCGCCCGCGCGGCGGCCTGTGCGGCCGCGACCTCTCCCACCGAGGGTCCACCGGGCCCGTTGTCGGCGGCGGCCTCCGGCACGGCGAGCCCACCCATGAGCAGGACGGTCACAGCGGCGAGTGCGGCGGTGCGGCGGTTCACACTCCCCAGTCTGGCCACCCGTCAGAAACTCGCACCGCAGGGAGGTCCACCCGGGTGATGGACTGTCAGGTCAGAGGTGGCCGCGCGGGCGGCCTGCCGCCACGGAGCGGCGCCGCCGCGCCGCGGCGCGGCGGCGGGCGGACTCGGCGGTGCCGGTGACCGGCTTGGGGCTGTGCTTCGCGGCCAGACGGTTGAGGCGGGCGAGCTTCTGGACGCGGGTCTGGTCCAACGGGGCGTAGACGGCGTGTTCGAGGCGGGCGGCGACGCGGTGAGCCCAGCGCTCCGCGAAGAGGTGGGCGCGGGAGGGCGTCTGGCCGGCCGGCGTCGGGGAGCCGGCGATGAGGTCGAAGAACCAGGTGCGCGCGGCGTCCGCACGCTGGTGCCACCGCGCCTCCCGGCGCCTCGCGCGCGCGTACTTGCGGGGGCGGCGGGTATACCGCCAGCGCGCCCAGGGGCTACGCGGACGCGCCAGGCGGACGGCGGAGATCCAGGACAGGCCCGGGACCATGATCCCGAGCATGCCGCTCCAGAACTTGCCCTTGAGCAGCGCCACGACGGTGAAGCAGGCGTTGACGGAGATGACCCCGATCGCGCCCCAGCGGACCTGCGTGCCGGGGCTGACGCCGAGTGGCAGGTAGCCGACGAGCAGCAGGCCCGCGAAGAGGATGCCGATGATCACCGCGTCGACGGACTTGCGGCCCTGCTCGCTCCAGTAGACGTCCTCCAGGTGCAGCAGCAGCGCGAACTCGTCCAGCACCAGGCCGCAGCCGATGCCGAAGAGCAGCCCGGCCGCGTCGATCCACGGGTGGGTGCCATCCGTCGCGAACACGGTGAACCCGGCGACCAGCAGGAAGAAGACACCGAAGACCACGTGGTGGATGTGCAGTCCGCCGGGGGTGATGTTGCCGGGCCACCACTTCACGCCGCGCCGGATCATCCGCACGCTGAACCGGATGAACAGGAACGACCCGATGAACCCGACCAGCAGCAGGAAGAGCGGCTGCTTGCCCGGGTCCTGGATGTGGTGCACGTAGTAGCCCCAGCCGGGGCCGCGCATCCAGTGGTCGCGCGCCGACACCGCGAGGCCCGGCATCAGAAGCCTCGGGTGCGCTTGGCCGCGCCGCGGGTCTGCTTGGGGCCGCTGCCCGGAATCTTCAGGAAGAGCCGGGCCAGCTCACCGCCGAGGTTGACGCCGACGGCCAGCGCGAGCGCCAGCGCCGCCGCGCGGATGACCGAGAGCAGGCCGGGGATCGGCTCGTTCTGAGTGAAGGAGAGCAGGCCGAGGTAGATCACCGAACCTGGCAGCAGCGAGCCCAGCGCCGCCGTGACGTACGGGAGCGAGGACGCGTAGCGGTAGCGGGAAGCGAGCTGGCCGAAGAGGCCGATCAGGGTGGCCGCCACCGCCGTGGCCACGATCGCGGAGATCCCGGCCTGGCGCAGCACCGCGAAGGTGGTCCAACCGACGCCGCCCAGCAGGGTGACCACCGGCAGCACCTGACGCGAGGTCTGCAGCAGGATGGCGAAGCAGAGCGTCAGCGCCAGCGAGGCCGGGAGCTGGATCAGCGGCGCGGACTGCTGCGCGAAGGTCTGCTCCGGGTGCAGGCTCGCGCCGAAGTTGACGCCGATGTAGAGCACCAGCGTCACCCCGAGCACGATGCCGACGACCAGGTAGAGCACCTCCAGCAGGCGCGCCGCCGCGGTGATGTAGAAGCCGGTCAGGCCGTCGGCGACGGCGGCGACCAGGGCGCGGCCGGGCAGCAGCGCGTACAGGCCGCCGGTGATCACCACGGAGCCGCGCAGGTCGGAGCCGATCAGGGTGAGACCGACGCCGAGGCCGGCCGCCGGGGTGGCCGCGACCACGAACTGGTAGAACTCCGGCAGCCCGCGGGTGGAGATCAGCCAGGCCAGCCGGTCGCCGATGACGGAGGCGACGAAGGCGCAGAGCAGCACCAGCCAGGCCTGGGCGTCGGCCTTGCCGCCGACCAGCATCGTGGCCGCGCCGGCCAGCGCGCCGGTGGCGAGCGAGAGCACCCAGGTCGGGTAGGGGTGCCGGTTGCGGCGGATCTCGGCGAGCCGGCCGTAGGCCTCCTCGACGCCGACCTTCTCGGACGTTATGTCCGCGACCAGCCGGTAGACCGAGGCGAGCCGGGTGTAGTCGGAGCCGCGTCGTCGCACCACCCGGGTCGAGGTGATCGGCGGCTCGACCAGCGAGGGCTGGTAGGTGATGGCGATCAGCGTGAAGGTGACCTGCGGCTCGCAGCGGTCCAGACCGAGCGCGTGGGAGACGCCCAGCATCGCCGCCTCGACGTCCTCGGCGGCCTCGCCGCTGGCCAGCAGCAGCTCGCCGATACGCAGCGTCAGGTCGAGCACGCGGGCGATCTTGGGGCCGGTGGCCTCGGTGACGCGCTCCTCGGACTCGGTGCGCTCGAAGGCGGGCCGCTCGGACATGGGCGTGCGCAGCAGGGTGCGCATCCGGTCGGGCCAGGGCGCCTCGCCGGGCCCGCCGCGCCGCAGGTCGCGGCGGAGCGCCTCGACCGGGATCCCGAGCGTCGGGGTGTAGCCGAAGTGCGCCCAGTCCTCGTCGGAGGCTGCCTCATCGTCGGCGGGCTCCTCCTGCGCCTCCAGGGAGGCGGGTGTGGTGCCGACCGGCTCGGTCGGGCCGAGCAGCCCCGGGGTGACCGTCCGCCCCTCCCCCGCGCTCTCCTCCGGCTGCCCATGCTCCTGCGGCTGGAGAGCCTCGTCCGGCTCCTTGTCCTCCGGCTCTCCTGGCCGTACGCCCTCGGGCACCTACCGCTCCCCTCGTACATCTGGCACTTACCTTGCCTGATCACGAGGAGAGACGCCTACTCCGGGTGTTCCGGGACGGCTCAGGCGGACAGCAGTCCGCGGCCGAGCCAGTCGGAATCGTCCTTGACGCCCGGCAGGGCGAAGAAGTAGCCGCCGCCGGTCGGCGAGATGTAGTCGACCAGCGGCTCGTCGATGAGCCGGGTCTGGGTGGCCTCGAACTGCCGGACCACGTCCTGCTGGTAGCAGCAGAACGCGAGGCCCATGTCGAGGTTGCCGACGTTGTCGACGCCCCGGTCGTAGTTGAAGCCGCGGCGCAGGATCCGGGAGTCGTCCGTCTTCGCCGTGCGCGGGTTGGCCAGCCGGATGTGGGCGTCCAGCGGGATCGCGTTGCCCTGCGGGTCCTTGGCGTAGTCGGGGACGTCGGTCTCGTTCGCGCCGTCCAGCGGGGCGCCGGTGTCCTTGCGGCGGCCGAACATCTTCTCCTGCTCGGTGAGCGAGACGCGGTCCCAGAACTCGACGAGCATCCGGATGATCCGGATCACCTGGTAGCTGCCGCCGACCGCCCAGGCCGGCTCACCGGCGCCGGGCCGCACCCAGACCAGGTGGTCCATCTCGCGGCCGGAGGCCACGTCGGGGTTGGCGATGCCGTCCTTGAAGCCGAGCAGGTTGCGCTGTGCCCCGGTGGGGCGCGGCGTGGACTGGAAGCCGTCAATGCGCCACTTGACCTGCATCAGGCCGCGGGTGTGCTTGGCGATGTCGCGCATGGCGTGCAGCACGGTGTCCTGACGCGAGGCGCAGATCTGCAGGCTCAGGTCGCCGTGGCACTCGGCCGGGTTCAGGTTGTCGTTGGGGAAGGTCCGCATCGGCGTCAGCTTGGCCGGGCGCTGCTTGGCCAGGCCGAAGCGGTCGTCGAAGAGCGACGCGCCGACGCCCACGGTGACGGTCAGGTCGTCGGCGGGGACGACCGGGCCGAGGATGCCGTTGTCTGAGGGCGGCGCGCCGACGCCGAGGTCCGGCGGGGTTCCGCCGGAGGTGAGGAAGCGGATCCGGTCGGTGAGGGTCCGGAAGAGCTTCTCCAGCCCGGCCTTGTCCTCGGCGATGACGGTCAGCGACAGGAACGCCGCGAAGGCGGGCGCGGCGGTGGTGATGCCCGCCTGGTGCGTGCCGTGGAAGGCGACGGTGCCGCTGCTGAAGTCGCTCGACGGGTCGGCGGCGGCCGGGGTGGCGGCGGCACCGGTCAGCGACAGCGCGCCCCCGGCGATCGCGGCGCCGGCCGCGCCCGCGCCGAGCGCGGTCTTGACGAAGCTGCGACGGGAGGAGCCGGGACGGTCGCCGCTGCCGTAGCCGAACGGGCAGGAGCCGGTCCCGGCCTGGTGATCAGTCACAGTCTGGTGGTCGGTCACGTCGGTCATCAGGCGGACTTCCGGATCTCGAGCAGGTCGGGAATGGGCGAGAGGTCTTCGAGCAGCTGGCCCAGCGAGCCGTTGAGCTGCGCCCGCAGCGTCGGGTCGAGCTGCTGCACCGGCGTCCAGGAGCCGTCCGGGTGCTGCGCCTGCTTGAGCAGGCCCGAGAAGCGGGCCAGGTCGGCGTCGACGGTGCCGAGCAGGGCGGGGCTGCGCTTGGCGATCAGCGGGCGGAGCAGGGTCAGCAGCTCCTGGGTGCCCGCGACGTTGGCCTGCGCGGTGGCCAGATTGGTGCCGCTGCCCTCGTCGGTGTCGGCGGTGAGCTCGAACTGGAGGGTGTTCTCCAGGATCTCGTGGGTGCGCAGCGGCAGGTCCGACGGGTCGAAGTCCTGCGTCGGGAAGGCCTTGCGCAGGCCGGTGACGTCGGTGGCCAGCCGGTCGGCGACCGGTGCGAGTGTCGTGGCGGACTGCCCGTGCCACAGGCCGTACTCGACGCGGTGGAAGCCGTGGAAGTCCGGGTCGTTCACGCCCTGGGGCAGACCGTCGGCCCGGCCGTTGATGTTCTTGTCGAAGTCCTGGAAGGTGCCGTAGGCCGCGCCGAGGGAGGAGTACTGCAGGTGCGCGGTCAGCCAGTCCGCCTTGGCGGCGTTCAGGTCGCCCGTGTGCAGGTCGGCGGCAAGCTTGGCGGTCTGCGTCTGCAGCGTGGCGAGGCCCGCGTCGACGTAGCTCTTGTACTGGGCCAGTGGCCCGGCCAGGTCCTGCTCGGAGACGGGCAGCACGGCGGCGACCGGGCCGCCGCCGGAGACGGTGACGGCCGCGGAGGTGACGGCCTTGCCGCCGGTCGGCACGCAGCGCCAGGCGTACTGGCCGGAGCCGAGGGTGGCGACCAGCGCCCGGGTGGTGCCGGGGGCCAGGCCCTCGATCTCGCCGTAGACGGCGTTGGTGGTCGGGTTGACCAGGTAGACCTCGGAGGTCTGCGCGCCGGTGTTGTGCATCTGAAAGGTCTGCTGGCCCGGCTGCGGCGCGGTGAAGCCCTTGCCGCACTCGGTCGGCGAGACCGCGACCGTCGCGGCGGCGGCCTGCTTGCCGTCGGAGGAGACGATCACCACGGCCGCGACGACGGCCGGCACGGCGACCACGGCCGCGGGCACGACCCAGCGCCGGTTGCCACCCGCTTCGGAGGCCGCCACGGCCTCGGGCTTCGCCTCGGCCGGCTTCGGGGTCGCGACCGGTTCGGGCGCGTGCAGGCCGCGGACGAAGAGCGTCATCACGACGCCCAGGTAGACGACGTAGGCGACGACCTGGAGCCAGGTCATCTGCGTGGTGAGGTTGAGCACGCCCTGCACCAGCGTCGCGTACCAGGAGTTCTGGTCGATGCTGCCGCTCAGGTCCACCGCGTAGGCGGTGGCGCCGGGGAGGACGCCGCCCTCCTGGAGGTCGCGCAGGCCGTAGGCGAGGACGCCGGCCGCGATGACGATCAGTCCGACGCCGGTCCAGGTGAAGAACTTCGTCAGGTTGATCTTCAGGACCCGCCGGTACAGGCCCCAGCAGAGCACCGTCGCCAGCACCAGGCCGATGGCCGCGCCGATCAGCGGGCCGGTGGACTCGCCGGCGGTCTGCGCGGTGGTCCAGATGAAGAGCGCCGTCTCCAGCCCCTCGCGGCCAACGGCCAGGAAGCTCGTCACGATCAGCATCCCGGAGCCCAAGGCCAGGGCCGCGGTCACCTTCTCCTTGATCTCTCCGGAGAGGTTGCGGGCGTTCTTGCGCATCCAGAACACCATGGCTGTGACGAAGGCCACCGCGATGACGCTGAGACAGCCCCCGAACGCCTCCTGCGCCTTGGCGGAGAGGTTCGCCGAGGTGAAGGTGAGGACGGCGCCGAAGCTGAACGAGAGTCCGATCGCGGCCAGGACGCCCGTCCAGACCTGTGGCAGTCGGCCCTTCTCGTCACCGCGGACGAGCGTGGCGACGAGGATGGAGACGACCAGTCCGGCCTCCAGCCCCTCCCGCAGCCCGATCAGGAAGCTGGGGAACGCGTCGTTCCACATCCTTGGCCCCTTCCCCGGGGCCTTTCGCCCGGACGCACACGCACGGCAGCAGCAGCCGACCACCCCTTGGTGGTTAGCTTAGGCATACCTTACTAGCGCCCTCAAGGGGCCCCGCCGGGGCCCCCTCGTCTCCGGGAGGATCAGCGCACGTGGACGGTGACGGCCTGGGAGGTGCGGTCCACGACGAAGCGCCCGTGGGTGTTGCGCGCGACGAGCTGGGCGCGGAAGGCCAGCGTCCCGGCACTGCCGGCGCGGACGCTCACGCGCAGCGTGCCCTCGGCGCCGCAGTCGACGGTCCGCCAGGAGCCGTGGCCCGCGCGCTCGTCCACGCACAGCCGGACGGGGTTGCCGCCGAAGTCGTCCGTGGCGCCCCGCGCGGTCAGTGCGACTCGCTGCCCCGCGGCGACGCTGCGCGCGTCGGCATGCAGGGTGATGGAGGACTTGGCGACGGCGGGCCCCGCGGTCGCGACGGCGAGTCCGGTGGCCGCCACGAGCGAGGCGGCCAGGACGGAGGAGGCGCGGCGGGCGAAGAGGCGTGGAGCTGACATGACGATCCCTCGATCTGCCACCAGCTGGTCGACCAGCTGGGTCACGGGCCGTTGGTGCGCGTGCGACGAGACGCGCTCGGCGAGCTGAGAGTGGCAGATCCGCGGGGGCCGCTTCAACCGGCCGAAGGTCGGAGAACGGGGGTTCGATCGGGGGTTTCGGATCGAGGAGGTGCCGGATCGAGGGGGCGCCGGATCGAGGGTCAGGCGGCCACGGGGCGGAAGAGCGGACGGAGCGAGCCGTCGTCCGTCTCGGCGACCTCCAGCTGCACGGGCGCCCCGCGCCAGATCCGGTGCGCGGCGGTCGGCGCGAGCCTGGCCTGCATCCGGAAGCCCTCGTCCAGCTCGACGACCGCGGTGCACTCCTGCCAGTCGGCGGGGGCGACGGCGCGCGGCAGCGCGTGGATCCGACCGTGTCCGCTGCTGCGCTCCCAGACGAAGTCCGCGCCGCCGCAGGTGGCACAGAGCAGGCTGACGCTGCAGAACCGCGTCGAGCACCACTGGCACCGCTGGTAGCGCAGCTCGCCGTGGGCCAGTCCGTCGCGGTAGACCTCGGCGGGGTCGGTCGCCATCCGTTGCCTCCTCCAACCTTCACGAACGATCGTTAAGTTAGAGGCGAACGGAGCCACTGTCCAGTGGGCCCGCGATGCGGAACCCGGGTAGAATCCCCGAACGATCGCTCAGTGAACTCCGTGAAGCAGTGAGGACAGGCTCGTGCGCCCTGCCGGTCAGAACGCGTTGCTCGAAGCCGCCCGGCAGGAGTTCGCCGAGCGGGGCTTCGGCAGCGCCTCGATCCGGAACATCGCCGCACGGGCCGGGATGAGCCTCTCCGCGATGTACCACTACTACTCGGGCAAGCAGGAACTGCTGCACGCCCTGCTCGACGAGGGCATGGACCGCTACTTCGGCTCGGTCACGGCCGAGCTGACCGCCGTCGGCGGCGACGACGCGGCGCCGGCGGACCGCCTCGGCGCGGTGGTCGCCGCGACCACGCGGTTCCGCGCGGAGCACGCCACCCGCAGCAACATCCTGCTGCTGGAGGAGCGCAGCCTGGAGCCGGAGCGCCTGGAGCACTACAGCCGCCGGCAGGCCGACGCGACGAACCTCTTCCGCGAGCCGATCGACGCCGGGATCGCCTCCGGGGAGTTCCACACCCCCTACCCCGACGAGGCCCGGCGCGGCGTGATCGCGATGTGCAACGCCGTCGCCCAGTGGTACCGGCCCGACGGCGCGCTGACGCTCGACGTGCTGGTGGACCGGCACGTCGAGCTGGCGCTCACCCTCGTGGAGTACCGGCCGCAGCGCAGCTTCGCCGCGCGCGGCCGGTAGCCGGGCCGCCTCTCAGGCCTCGGATCCGCCGGCCTGCTGCTCGGCCACCTTGGCGCGGACCTCGTCCATGTCCACGGCGCGGGACTGGGAGATCACCTCGGCCAGCGCCGGCGCGGGGAGCGCGCCCGGCTGGGCGAAGATCACCGTGCGGTCCCGGATCACCATCAGCGTCGGGATGGACCGGATGTCGAACGCGGCCGCCAGCTCCTGCTGCGCCTCGGTGTCGACCTTGGCGAAGACCAGGTCCTGGTTCTCCTCGGAGGCCTTGTCGTAGACGGGCGCGAACTGCCGGCACGGACCGCACCAGGACGCCCAGAAGTCGATCAGAACAAAGTCGTTCTTCTCGACGATGTCGTTGAAGTTGTCCTTGGTCAGCTCGATGGTGGCCATGTCCTGGTTCCGCCTTTCCGGCCTCTCGGCCTGTGCTCACAGCCGCACGGTGCTCAAAACCACGGCATGGCCCACGCTATTCCGAATCGACTCCCGGGTCGTCCTTGAGCGTCTCCGCCAGGCCCTTCGCGTCGGTGCCCAGGGTGCGGTAGACCGCCGCGAGGAGCTCGGCCACCCGGGCGGGGCTCACCGAGAGGACCTCGGCCACCTCGCCCCGGTCCTTGCCCTCGGCGGTGAGCTGGGCGGACCGCAGCTGCAGCGCGGTGAGATCGCGCGAGGGCAGCGGCCGCAGCCGGTGCGGGCTGACGCCGGAGGCCTTCAGCTCGCGCCGGGCGCGGTCGACCAGGCCGATCGCGCCGCAGTCGCGGGCGATGTCGAGGCCCTGCTCCAGCGCGGCCACCGCCTCCCGCAGCCGGCCGTCACGACGCAGCGCCGCGCCGTAGTCGACCAGCGCGGACGCGTGCTCGAAGGCGATCGGCGACTGCCCGAGCGCGGAGACGGCGCGGCGCAGCAGCTCCAGCTCCTTCTCCGGCTCGGCGACCTTGGCCCAGGCGTGCAGGGCCATGCCCTCCGCCGAGTTCGTGCCGGCCCGCAGCGCGCGGCCGTAGGCGTCGGCGGCCAGGGCGCGCGCCCGCTCCGGGTCGCTGTCGGCGAGCGCCAGGGCGAGGGTGCTGACCCAGGGCGACCAGACGGTGTTCTCCCAGCCGCGCTCGTCCAGCTCACGGCCGTGCCGCTCCAGCTCCGCGACCGCCTCCCGGGTGCGGCCCTGCGCCAGCAGCAGCCGGGCGACCAGCGCGGGCGCGTCGGGCAGCACGGCCGCGGGCGGGTACTGGCCCGGACGGATGCCGTGCTCCTCGGCGAGCTTGGCGGCCTCGTCGAGACGGCCCTGGGCCAGCCGGATGTCGCACAGCACCGCGACCACGTCCCACAGCAGCGGGTTGTTGGGGCCGAGGCCCCGCGCCTTGCGCAGGGTCGGCTTCAGCGCCTTCTCGGCGTCCTCCAGCTTGCCCTGCCGGAACATCACCAGGGCCTGGAAGAAGTTGGCGAAGCCCAGGTGGCCGCCGCTCCAGCCCATCAGCTCGAACTCGTAGGCGGCGTCCACGAAGAGGTTGCGGGCGCGGTCGAGGCGGTCGTTGTAGATGTACGCGACGCCCAGCATGACCGGGACCTCGAAGCCGAGGACCTGGTTGGTCCAGCCGAGGCCCTCCGCGGGACGGCCGCCCTCGGTGCCGAGGTCGGCGAAGGCCAGCGCCTCGCTGGAACTCTCCCCGCGCAGGGTGAGGTCCCTGGCGCGCAGCACCTGCACCGAGCGGGCCTCCGGGTCCGTGCGGCCGCGCTGCTGCTCGACCAGGAGCGCGAGCTGGCGCGAGGTCTCCTTGCCGTCCGGGTCGTTGCGGCGCAGCAGCCGCCACATGAAGGAGGCCGCCTGCAGCCTGGTCTTGGCGGGGCCGTCCGTCATCCGGGCGACCTCGTCCCGGGTCAGCTCCACGGCCTCGGTCACCCGGTTGCTGTGGGTGAGCGCCTGGCCGAGGCGCAGCACCGCGTTCAGCCGGTGCTCCGGCTCCAGCCCCGGCAGCTCGTCCAGGGCCAGCTGCAGCTGGCGGACGGTCAGGTCCGGGTCGCGCAGCATGACCGCGCAGCCCAGCTCGTAGCGGACCTCCGCCAGGTCCTCGTCGGCCGGGGGTTCGCGCAGCGCGCGCTCCAGGCAGCGCTTGGCGGCGTCCGGGGCGCCCATCGCCAGGTGCTCGTGCGCGGCCTGCCGCAGCTGCTGGACGACGGCGGGGTTGTCGTCCGGGTACAGCTCGATCAGGTGCCGGGAGGCGGCGGCCATGCCGCCGCGACCGGAGGCGATCACCTCGTCGGCGGCCTTGCTGTGGATGCTCGTGCGCATCGCCGGGAAGGTGATCGACTGGTACACGGCGCTGGCGACCGTCGGGTGCGAGAAGTGGAACTCGTGACCGGAGCGGACCAGGATCTGGTCGCCCGTCAGCTTCTCGACGGCGGTCTGCGCCTGGTTGAAGGGCAGACCGGCGACACGGGAGATCAGTTCCAGATCGAACGGGGTGTCCAGCACCGCGGCGGCGAAAGCGGTGCGCTGCACGTCGGTGCCGAGACGTTCGAGACGGCGGCCGATGTCGCGGGCGCCGCTGAGCGCGGCCAGCGCGCGCAGCTGGTCCTGGTTCTCCTCGACCGGCGCGACGCCCTGTTCACTGAGGCGGTCGATGAGGCTGGTGACGAAGAAGGGGTTGCCGTTGGTGATGGACCAGCAGGTACGGCAGAAGACGTCGTCCGCGTCCTCACCGAGCCGGCCGCGGACCATCGCCTCGACCGCGTTCGGGGAGAGCTTCTGCAACTCGACGACGTGGCCGCGGGTGCCCATCTCGCGTACCTCGCGGAGCAGCACGTCGTCCATGGCGGGGGCGAGCTCGTCGCTGCGATACGCCAAGGACACCAGCATCGGCAAGTGCTGAATCTGGCCGAGATAGCCCGCGAGCCACTGACCGGACTCCGGGTCCGCCCAGTGGAGGTCGTCGACCACCACCAGCAACGGGCCCTGACGGACCGCCAGCTGGGTCATGACCCAACTGAGCGCCTCCTGCACACCGGTCGGGTCGGCGGGGTTCCCGGCGTCGGCCGGGGTCAGCCCGAGGGCGGGCGCGGCGATGTCGTACCAGCCGCCGAACATCTCCCGGCGTTCGGCCTCCTGCATCTTGGCCAGAGTGGGTTGCAGCAGGCTGCGGGCCACATGGAAGGGCGCGCCGCGCTGTTGCTCGGTGGCCCTGGCGAAGAGCAGGATCTGCGAGCCGCGGTCGGCGTTGGCCGCCGCGCGCAGGCGGCCCAGCAGGCTCGTCTTGCCGAAGCCGGCCGCGCCCCGGTAGAGCAGCAGGCCGCCCGGACTGGTGTCGCCCGCCGCGACGTCCGCCCGCAGCCGCTGGAGGGCGCGCACGCCCAGACCGATCGGTTCCTCGCGCTCGTAGAGCTGACGCTCGTCCACGGCTCGCTCCGTTCCTGCCCGTTCTCATTCCCGCCGGTCGGCCCCGCAAGGGCCACCCCCGACAACGAGGTTAACCAGCGCGAAGTCGCCGCGCTGGCGCATCGGAGGATCCCTTCGCAATGCTCGAGGCAGACCGCTTCCGCCAACTCTGGTAGATAATTGAGCATATGACCGATCGATATCTCAACAGGAGTGATCGGTTCAACTAACGTCGACACCGGTTCGTTCGGGGGGACCACCAAGCCGCCACAAGGGCAGAGGAGGACGAGCTGATGCATGAACTGTTGGGCAAGGCGGAGCAGATGCACGGCAACGACGACGTCATACGCATCCCGGGACCGGTTCGCCACAACCGGCTCCAGGAGACGGCCGCACGACACAACCTCCAGTGGCTGCGCGCGCACGGCATGTTGCGCGAGGAACGCGCACTGAGACTCTACGACCGATGGGACATCCCGGAGTTGGCTTCGGCCAGTTTCCCCGACGCGGGCCTGGCCGACCTGTGCCTGGCGGTCGACCAGTGCGCCTTCTACTTCCTCTTCGACGACCAGTTCGACGGTGACCGCGGCGCCCGTCCCTCGGAGGTGGCGCGCGTCTGCGCCCCGCTGATCACCACCCTGCACACCGGCCGGGCGCCGGAGAACCCCTCCCCCGTCGAGTCGGCCTTCGCCGACCTGTGGCGACGCGGCTCCCAGGGCATGTCGGCACGCTGGCGCGCCCGCGCCGCGTACCACTGGGAGGGCTACTTCATGGCCCACCCGAGCGAGGCCCTCGGCCGCGCGCTCCCCGACGCCAGGCCCAGCCGTGACGCCTACCTGGCGCTGCGCCGCGGCGCGTCCGGTGTCGACACCGTCCTCGACCTGGTCGAACGCATCCTCGGCGAGGTGCCGGCCACGGCCTTCCACAACCCGCAGTTGGCACTCATGCGCCGGCTCGCCGGGGACGCCCCGGCGATCAACAACGACGTCTACTCCTACGCCAAGGAGGCCCCGCGCGGCGACGTCTACAACCTCGCCGTGATCACCCAGCGGGAACGCGGCCTCACCCGCGAGCAGGCCTTCGGCCTGGTCCGGGACGAGGCCCAGCAGATGGCCGACGAGTTCTTCGACCTGGCCGAACAGATCCCGGGCATCGCCCTGGCCCTCGGCCTCGGCCGCGACGAGGGCGCGGCGCTGCTGCGCTACGTCGACGGCATGGGCGACTGGATGCGCGGCTACTTCTCCTGGGAGGCCGGCACCCTCCGCTACCGCCCCGAAGGGGCCCTCCCGCTGGACCAGCCGAACTACCTGGAGGAACTGCTGTAGTTGCACTCCGCAGGGGCGCGGGGCCCTGCGCGTACCTCTCGCGGATTAGGGGGCGGTGGTACCGGGGTACCACCGCGGGTTGGGGAACGGTCCCCGCGTGCCGGGGCTGAGGGTGGAGGGCGCACATAGCGTGCTGGGGTGATCGAACTTCAGCATCTGGTCAAGCGGTACGGCGACAAGACCGCCGTCGACGACCTGCACTTCACCGTCAAGCCCGGCGTGGTGACCGGCTTCCTCGGGCCGAACGGGGCCGGGAAGTCCACCACCATGCGGATGATCCTCGGACTGGACGCGCCCACCAGCGGCAGCGTCACCGTGAACGGCAAGCGCTACGCCCAGCACGCCGCCCCGATCCAGGAGGTCGGCGCGCTGCTGGAGGCCCGTTCCATCCACCCGGGGCGCTCCGCCCACAACCACCTGCTCGCGCTCGCGCTGACCCACGGCATCCCGCGCCGTCGCGTCGACGAGGTGATCGAGCTGACCGGGCTCGGCAAGGTGGCCAAGAAGCGCGCCGGCGCCTTCTCCCTCGGCATGGGCCAGCGGCTCGGCATCGCCGCCGCGCTGCTCGGCGACCCGCAGACGATCATGCTGGACGAGCCGGTCAACGGTCTCGACCCGGAGGGCGTGCTGTGGATCCGCACGCTGCTGACGAGTCTCGCCGCCGAGGGCCGCACCGTCTTCGTCTCCTCGCACCTGATGAGCGAGATGGCGCTGACCGCGACCGACCTGGTGATCATCGGCCGTGGCCGGCTGATGGCCGACACCACCGTCGCCGAGTTCATCGAGCAGGCCGGCGGCGACAGCGTCAAGGTCGTCTCCTCGGACGCCGCGCGCCTGCGCGAGGCGCTGCTCGGCCCGGACGTCACCGTCACCGGTGAGGCCGGCTCCGAGACGCTGGCCGTCTCCGGCCTGAGCGCGCGTCAGATCGGGCAGGCGGCGGCCGACGCCGGCATCGCCGTCTTCGAGCTGACCCCGCAGGCCGTCTCCCTGGAGGAGGCGTTCATGACGCTGACCGGGGACACCGTCGAGTACCGCAGCAACGCCGGCACCGCTTCGAAGAACGGTGCGCCGGAAGGGAGCGTGGCCGCATGAGCGCCACTCTGACCGCGACGCCCGAGACCACCGCCGCCCCGGCGCCGAAGCCCACCTACAAGGTGACCTTCGGCCGGGTGCTCCGCTCCGAGGGGTCGAAGTTCCTCTCGCTGCGCTCCAGCTGGATCACCCTGGCGGTGGGCCTGTTCTTCCTGGCCTTCGTCGGCATCATGGTGGCCTACCGCTACAACCCGGCCGACCTGCACGGCCCGGCCGCGGACTCCCGTGACGCCATCGACATCTCGCTCAAGGGCGTGGAGCTCTCCCAGCTCGCCCTCGGCGTGCTGGGCGTGCTGGCGACGGCCGGCGAGTACACCACCGGCCTGATCCGCTCGACGTTCGCGGCCGTCCCGAAGCGCCTGCCGGTGCTGTGGACGAAGTGCCTGGTGCTCTTCGGCGCGGCGATCGTCGTGGCGACCGCGGGCGCGTTCATCTCCTTCGTCGGCGGCGAGAACTTCCTGCACGGCAAGGCGATCGCGCTGACGCTGTCCTCCTCCGGCGTGCTGCGCTGCCTCTTCGGCGCGGGCCTGTACCTGGCGTTGGTCACCGTCTTCGGCGCGGCGCTGGGCATGCTGGTGCGTTCGGTGGCCGGTGGCATCGCGCTGCTGGTCGGCATCATGATGCTGCTGCCGGTCTTCCTGGACATGCTGCCCAGCAGCTGGAAGACGGACGTGGCGCCGTACCTGCCGGGGACGGCCGGCCAGTCCATCTACTCGCTGCACACGGCTCCCGGCGCGCTGAGCTCCGGCACCGGTCTGTGGGTCTTCGTCGCGTGGGTCGCGGCGGCGCTAATCGGCGCGGCGTACCGTGTGGTGCGTTCCGACAGCTAGCAACACCTGTAGGCAACCTCCGATGAGCAGCACGACACACGGCTCCGATCCCCTGTGGGACCACCTCGCCGAGCACGCCGTCGCCCGCGTCTGGATGCGCGTGCGCGCGGCGGACCGCCGGCACCCCCAGGTCCTGGACTCGGTCATCGCCCTGTTCGTGCTGCTCATCGGGCTGCGGGACCTCTACCACGGCGGCGAGCACCAGACGCTCTTCGGGGTGAACTCCGTCCCGCTGTGGGTGAGCACCCTGACCGCCGTCGCCCAGGCGGTTCCGCTCGCGTTCCGGCGCCGGGCGCCGCTGACGGTCTTCTGGGTGGTCCTCGGCGTCTGCGGGCTCCAGTGGGCGCTGGGCGTCGCCCTGCACAGCGATCTCAGCCTGATGATCGTCCTCTACAACGCCGCCCGCTATGCGCCGCCGCGACGGCTGCCGTGGGTCGCCGCCGCCGTCCTGCCCTGCATCGCCGTGCTGGCCTGGCGGGTCGAGCCGCTCGCCCGGCGGCCCTGGACCGGGCTGTTCTTCGTCGCCTGCGCCGCGACCGCCGCCGCCGCGCTCGGCCTCGCCGGGAGGATCCGGCAGGGGCAGCTCGCCGCGCTCGCGGACCGCGCCGCGACCCTGGAGGTCGAACGGGAGCAGCGCGAACGCCTCGCGGCCGCCGACGAGCGCGCCCGGGTCTCCCGCGAACTGCACGACATCGTCGGCCACAGCCTGGCCGTCATCATCGGCCTGGCCGACGGCGGCGCGGCCCAGGCCGCGCTGCGCCCCGAGCGCGGGCCGGAAGTGCTGCGGATCATCGCCGAGACCGGGCGCGAGTCGCTGGGCGAGCTGCGTCGCACCCTCGGCGCGCTGCGCGCGGAGGTGCCGGAGGCGCCCCAGGACGGCGCCGTCACGGTCTCCTCCGTCGCCACGACGCAGGCGGGTGCCGAACTCCATCCGCAACCCGCCACCGCCGACCTCGGCACGCTCTGCGAGCGCCTGCGCGCGGCCGGCCCGGGCGTCACCTACACCGCCTCCGGCCACACCTCGGCGCTGCCGCCCGGATTGCAGCTGGCCGTCTACCGGATCGTCCAGGAGGCGCTGACCAACAGCCTCAAGCACGCCGGTCCGCACACCGACGTGCACGTCGCGGTCGCGGCCGACGCCCGGGCCCGGGAGGTGCGCGTCCGCGTCGACGACTCCGGCCGCCCGGAGGGCGAGCCCGCCCCGGCCGCGCTGGGCACCGGCCACGGCCACGGCCTGATCGGCCTGCGCGAGCGCGCCGCGCTGGCCGGCGGCACGGTCGCCGCCGGGCCGCGCCCGGGCGGCGGCTGGACGGTCACCGCCACCCTGCCGCTGCCGGATCCGGGGCCCGCACAGCCGCGGCCTAAGCTCGACGCCGGGGGCGGGCGTCCGGAGGAAGGCGACGACACGTGACCACCGTGCTGATCGTGGACGACCAGCCGCTGCAGCGGATGGGCTTCCGCATGCTGCTGGAGAGCAGTCCCGAGACCTCGGTCGTCGGCGAGGCGGCCCACGGCGCGGAGGCGGTCCGGCTCACGGCCGAGCTGCGGCCGGACGTGGTGCTGATGGACATCCGGATGCCCGGCATGGACGGCATCGAGGCGACCCGCAGGATCGTCGCCGCCGGCGACCGCTCCCGCGTCCTGGTGCTCACCACCTTCGACCTCGACGAGTACGCCTACGGCGCGCTGCGCGCGGGCGCGAGCGGCTTCCTGCTCAAGGACGCCCGCCCCGACGAGTTGCTCTCCGGCATCCGCGCGGTGGCCGGGGGCGACGCGGTGGTGGCCCCGGCGATGACCCGCCGTCTGCTCGACGCCTTCACCTCCGGCGTCCCGGCCCGCGAGCCGGACACCGACCCGCGGATCGCGCTGCTCTCGCAGCGGGAGCGGGAGGTCCTGGAGGCGGTGGCCCAGGGGCTGACGAACAGTGAGATCGCCACCCGGCTGGTGCTGTCGGAGTCCACGGTGAAGACGCACGTCAGCCGGGTGCTGTCGAAGCTGGGCGCCCGCGACCGCGTGCACGCGGTGATCATCGCCTACGACGCGGGCCTGGCCCGCCCGGCCTGAGTTCACCCGTTCCCGTCCGAACCTTCCCTCTCTGCGTGCTACATTTTTGTACTGACCAGTCAGTTCAAAAGACTGCGCAGTGGTGGGAGGGGCGAGGATGGGCGACTACGAAGGCGCCCCCGTCGCGGTGGCGGAGCTGTCGCTGCGCGGGCCGCGGGGCAGCGTCTACCAGGGCGTCAGCTTCGACGCCGGGGCCGGGCAGCTGGTGGCGGTCGTCGGGGAGAACGGCTCCGGGCGGACGTCGCTGCTGCTCAGCGTCGCCGGGCAGATGCGGCCGAACGGCGGGACGGCGAGCGTCGCCGGACTGCCGCTGCCGCGCAGGGCCGCGGCGGTGCGGAAGGTGGTCGCCCTCGGAGCCGTCGCCGGGGTGAACGACCTGGACGGCGCGCTGACCGTCGAGGAGCACCTCACCGAGCGCCTGCTGCTGCGCTCCCACGGCCGTCGCGCGCACCGACGCGTCGCCGCCGCGCTCGACGCGGCCGGGCTCACGGCCGAGGAACTGCCGCTGCGCGCCGACTCCCTGAGCGCCCTGCAGGCGTTCCGCACCTCCCTCGCCGCCGCGCTGATCGGGCAGCCGCGCGTGCTGGCCGTCGACGACGTCGGCGACCGCCTCTCCGCCGTCGAGCGCGAGCAGGCCTGGGCGACCCTGCGCGGCCTCGCCGACGCGGGCCTCACCGTGCTGGCCGCCACCCGCGAGGCCCCGTCCGGCCCGGACGCGGCGGACGTGGTCGTCGACCTCGCCCAGCCCTCTGACGAGCACACGGCCGTGGAAGGCGGCGACGATGAGTGACAAGTCCATCAGCGGCAAGCTGGCCCGCAGGCGCCCGTTGCGCGCCCTCTCCCTCGGCTCGCTCGAACTGCGCCGGTTCCGCCGCGGCTCGCTGCCGCGCGCCGCCGTCCTCGCCGTCGCGCTGCTGCCGCTGCTCTACGGCGCGCTCTACATCTGGTCGTTCTGGGACCCGTACGGCCACTTCGACCGCCTGCCGGTCGCGATCGTCGACCTGGACAAGGGCGCCGACGTCAACGGCAAGCAGTTGAACGCCGGCCGCGACCTCACCACCGAGCTGCTGGACCGGCACACCTTCGACTGGCACGAGGTCGGCACGGCCCGCGCCGACCAGGGACTGCGCAAGGGCGACTACTACATGACGCTCACCATCCCCGCCGACTTCACCGCGAGGATCGCGACCGGCGGCAGCGACCACCCGGTCGCGGGCCTGCTGCAGGCCCGGAGCAACGACTCCAACAGCTACCTGAGCGGCATCATCGCCAAGACCGCCTTCTCCGAGATCCGCGCCGCCAGCTCCAGCAGCGCGGTGCGCGGCTACCTCGACCAGATCTACGTGTCCTTCGCCGACCTGCACGACCAGACCCTCAAGGCGGCGGGCGGCGCCGGGCAGTTGGCGCAGGGCGCGCACACCGCGCAGAGCGGCGCGCAGCAGCTCAGCGACGGCCTGGGCCAGGCCAGGAGCGGCAGCGGCCAACTCGCCGACGGGCTCGACACCCTGCACCGCGGCGCCGCCCAGGCCGCGGCGGGGACCGCGCAGTTGGACCAGCTGGTGCACGGCGTCACGGACAAGCTGACGCCGACGCTGCGCAGCCGGGCCGGTGACATCCAGCAGGCCGCCGAGGCCGTCTCCACCGCCGCCGGCGCCGTGCAGCAGATCGCCACCTCCCTGCCCGCGGACTCGGCCCAGGCCGTCACCGACGCCAAGGCCGCCCAGGCGCAGCTGCAGCAGGTCTACGCCCAGCAGTGCCAGGCGTCCACGGGCGTGGTGGCTCCTCCCGGCGGCAGCGCCGCCGAGTGCACCGCCCTGCAGGCCGCCGTCCAGGCCTCGCAGCGGACCGTCGCCGTCGCGACCTCCGTCGACCAGGCCGTGGCCGCGAACAAGGCGCAGCTGGCCCGACTCGCCTCCGACGCGGGCACCGTGCGCGGTTACGCGAACCAGCTGGCCGCCGACGCACCGCACTTGGCCGACCAGGTCGACGCGCAGGTCGCGAAAATCGACGCGTTGAATGCCGGGGTCGCACAACTGGCCGGCGGCAGCGCCCAACTGGCCGCCGGCGCGCACAGCCTGAACGACGGCCTGGGCACCCTCGCCTCCGGCGCCGACCAGCTCAACTCCGGCCTCTACCAGCTCGCCGGCGGCTCGGACCAGCTGGCGGGCTCACTCCACGACGGCGCCGCGAAGATCCCGGACCTGACCGCCCAGGACCGCGCGGACCGCACCGGCGTGATGAGCGACCCCGTCCAGCTCGCCCTCGGCACCCTCAACAAGGCCGCCAACTACGGTACCGGGCTCTCCTCGTACTTCATCCCGCTGGCCCTGTGGGTCGGCATGATGGTCGCCTACATGCTGCTGCGCCCGCTCAACAGTCGGCTGCTCGCCGCGAACATCCCCTCCTGGCGCGCCGCGCTGGCGGGTTGGCTGCCGGCGCTCGCGATCGGCGTCGCGCAGGTCGGCGCGCTGCTGGCGGTGCTGCACTTCGCGCTCGGCCTGGACCTGGCCCGCCCGGCGGCGGCGATCGGCTTCCTGCTGCTGACGTCGGCGACCTTCGCGGCGGTGCTGCAGTGGGTCAACGCCGCGTTCGGCACCCGCGGCCGGGTCATCGGGCTGGCGATCCTGATGCTGCAGCTGACCTCGGCCGGCGGCACCTACCCCGTCCAGACCAGCCCCGGCTTCTTCGGCGCGATCCACCCCTACCTGCCGATGACCTGGGTCGTCGACGGCCTGCGCCGCCTGATCAGCGGCGGCGACCTGACGGTGGTGTGGCAGGGGGTCGGCGTGCTGACGGCCTTCCTGGTCGCCTCGCTGGCCGGCACGGTGCTGGCGGCCCGCCGCCGCCAGACCTGGACCGTCGCCACGCTCCACCCGGAGCTGGTGCTGTGACGCCGTGCGGGATGATGGCCGGGTGACCAGTTCCAGAACGGGCGGCGGGCGCCGTGAGCAGACCCGGCAGAAGCTCTTCGTCGCCGCCCAGCAGCTGATCGCGGAGCAGGGCTTCTCGGCGACCTCGGTGGACGAGATCGCGGAGCGCGCCGGGGTCGCCAAGGGCACGGTCTACTACAACTTCAAGAGCAAGAACGAGCTGTTCGAGGAGTTGCTCCGGCACGGCGTCGGGCTGCTGACGGCGGCCCTGCGGGAGGCCTCCGCGGCCCACCCCGACGCGCCGATCGACCAGCTCGACGCGATGATCCGCGAGGGCCTCGCCTTCATCGAGCAGTACCGCGCCTTCGCGCGGCTGCTGCTCTCCGAGCTGTGGCGCACCAACCGCGCCTGGCAGAACACGCTGACCCTCCTGCGCGAGGAGGCCGTCGCCGTCGTCCGCGCGTCGCTCGACGCGGCGGTCGCCTCCGGCGAGCTGCGGGCGGACCTGGACACGGGGCTGGTCGCGGCGGCGATCTTCGGGATGGTCCTGGTCGTGGCCGTGGACTGGCTCACCTTCCAGCCGGAACGCAGCCTGGACGACGTCCACGCGGTCCTGTCAACGATGGTCCGGGGCCGTCTGGCAGCGGAGTAGCCTCACCCTCGCGGGTCGAGCAGCAGGTGGATGTCGTGGGCCGCGGTGAACGCGCAGAGCGCGCTGACGGCGAGGAGGGTGGCGACCGACAGGACCGGGAGCCACGGGACACCCCAGGGCAGCGACCACGGCAAGCCGCGGTGGGAGCGGGGGGCCGGGGCGAGGAGCGCGGCGACGCGGCGGGGGACGGGGCCCGCGCCCCGGCCCCCCGCTCCC
>NZ_QKYN01000010.1:0-47103 GCF_003258295.1 Streptacidiphilus pinicola
GAAGGCCAAGGCCGCCGCCGACGCGAAGGCTGCCGCCGACGCCAAGGCGAAGGCTGACGCCGCTGCCAAGGCCGCCGCGGCCGCTGCCGCCGCCAAGGCCGCGCAGCCGGTCTACGCGAACAACCTGAGCGGCTGGATCGCCCAGGCGCAGGCCATCCTGGCCGCCCACGGCGACCACGTCCCGCCGGCCGCCGCGATCGAGGCTCGCGCCATGACCGAGTCCTCCGGCAACCCGAGCGCCATCAACAACTGGGACTCCAACGCCGCCGCGGGCACCCCGTCGAAGGGTCTGATGCAGACCATCGACTCGACGTTCGCCACCTACGCGCTGCCCGGCCACACGGACATCTGGAACCCGGTCGACAACATCGTCGCCGCCGTCCGTTACGCGAACGCCACCTACGGCGCGTTCGAGAACGTCGCCTACGGCACCCAGGGCTACTGATCCGCACCCCTGCTCCAGCGGCGGTTTAACCCTGTCCTCGCCGCTGGCCCGAAGGCCGCCCTCGCTTCCGAGCGAGGGCGGCCTTTTTTCGGCCTTGCGTTATACCCCATAGGGGTATACAAAGGAGGAGTGTCGAGATACCCCAGGGGGGTACGACGGAGGAGGTGGCACCCCATGAGTACGACAGTCGGCCACAGCGACCACAAGGACGACGTCCTCAAGCGGCTGCGCCGCGTCGAGGGCCAGGTGCGCGGGCTGCAGCGGATGGTCGAGCAGGACGCCTACTGCATCGAGGTGCTCACCCAGGTCGCCGCGACCACGGGGGCGCTCCAGTCGTTCGCGCTGACCGTGCTGGAGGAGCACCTGGGTTCCTGCGTGGCAGACGCGGTGCGCGCGGGCGGCGAGGAGGCCGGCGCCAAGGTCGCCGAGGCCACTGCCGCGGTCGCCCGCCTGCTCCGCACCTGACCGATCCACCGCACCGGCTCGCACACCCACCGTTCCGCGGAGATGATCACACCATGTCGGCCCTTCACGCCCTGCTCCACGCCCTGTCCATCACCGGATCGATGACCTGGGCGATCACCTGGGCGCTGATCCTCGGTTTCCTGCTCTCCGCGATCGTCCAGGCGGTGGTGCGCAAGGACACCGTGGTCCGCCTGATGGGCGACGACCGCCCGCGCACGCTCGCCGTCTCCTCGCTGCTCGGCATGGCGTCCTCGTCCTGCTCCTACGCGGCCGTGGCGTTGGCGCGCTCGCTCTTCCGCAAGGGCGCCGACTTCACCGCGGCGATGGCCTTCGAGATCGCCTCGACCAACCTCGTGGTCGAACTCGGCGTGATTCTCGCCCTGCTGATGGGGTGGCAGTTCACGCTGGCCGAGTTCACCGGCGGTCCGATCATGATCGTGCTGCTCGCGGTGCTGTTCCGGCTCACCCTGCGCGGCAGGCTCCTGCGCGAGGCCCGCGAGCAGGCCGACCGCGGCGTCGCCGGCTCGATGGAGGGCCATGCGGCGATGGACATGTCCGTGAGCGGCGAGGGCTCGTTCTGGAGGCGCCTGCTGTCGCGCCGCGGCTACACCTCCGTCTCCCACGTCTTCGTGATGGAGTGGGCGGCGATCCTGCGCGACCTGGTGATCGGCCTACTGGTCGCGGGCGCGATCGCGGCCTGGGTGCCGGACTCCTTCTGGCAGCACTTCTTCTTCGACGGCCACCCGCTGCTGTCGAAGATCTGGGGCCCGCTGATCGGCCCGATCGTGGCGCTGGTGTCCTTCGTCTGCTCGATCGGCAACGTGCCGCTGGCGGTCGTGCTGTGGAAGGGCGGTATCAGCTTCGGCGGCGTGGTCGCCTTCATCTTCGCGGACCTGCTGATCCTGCCGATCCTGAACATCTACCGGAAGTACTACGGCACCCGGATGGCGATCTACCTGGCCGGGACCTTCTACCTAGCGATGGTCGCGGCCGGCTACGCGGTGGAACTGCTCTTCGGTGGGCTCGGCCTGATCCCGGACCAGGCCGACGCGAGGATCCCCATGGAGGGGATCAGCTGGAACTACACCACGTACCTCAACATCGCCTTCCTGCTCCTGGCCGCGGCGCTGCTGATCCGGTTCTTCCGCACCGGCGGCCGCGGCATGCTCGCCATGATGGGCGGCTCCCCCGACGCGCCGGACCACGGCGGGACGGACCACGGGGCGATGGACCACCACTCGATGTCGCACGAGGGACATCAGCACCACTGACCGCATCGGCGTGGACGGCCGTCGCCTCCAGGCCGTCCACGTACCCGACCGGGCGCCCACCAGTTCCAGCGACCCAGCAGCCGCATCGTCGCGGGCACCAGCAGCGCACGCACCAGCGTCACGTCGACCACGATCGCGGTGATCATGCCGACACCGATCAGCTTGACGAAGACGATGTCGCCCGCCGCGAAACCGGCCACCACCACGACGAGCAGCAGCGCCGCGGTGGTGATGATCCGTCCGGTGCGCTCCAGGCCGAGCGCGACGGAGGAGACGGTGTCCCGGGTCTCCTCCCAGGCCTCGCGCACCCGGGAGAGCAGGAAGATCTCGTAGTCGGTGGCCAGCCCGAACAACACCGCGAAGACCAGGATCGGGATGGTGGGCTCGATGACGCCCGTGGGCGTGAACCCGAGCAGGCGGGAGAGGTGGCCGTCCTGGAAGACCCAGACCATCACCCCGAACGACGCGCCGATCGAGATCAGGTTCATCGCCACCGCCTTCAGCGGCAGCAGCACCGAGCGGAAGGCCGCGAAGAGCGGCACCAGCGTGACGCCGACCAGGATCGCCAGCATCCACGGCAGGCGCCGCCCCAGGCCGGCCAGGCGGTCCACGTCCTCCGCCGGCGCCCCGCCGACGAGCACCCGGACGCCACCGGGTTCGCTCAGCCGGCGCACGGCCCGGACCACGCCGTAGGCCTGACGTCCCGTCCGCGCGCCGGGATAGCCGACCGCCAGCAGCGTGTCGGCGCCGTGCCGGGCGACCACCTGAACGCCGAGGACGTCCGGCAGCGCCCGGACGGGGTCGACGACCTCCCGCACCCGACCCGGCCCCGCGCCCTCGACCAGCAGCTGCACCGGCGCGTCCACCGCGCGCGGGAAGTCCGCGGCGATGGCCTCGGGCACGACGCGGGCCTGGCTCGCCGCGGGCAGCACCCGCTCGTCCGCGCCGCCGAACCGTACATGCAGGAAGGGCAGCGTCAGCACGGTCAGCGCGACCAGGCTGGCGACGACGTAACGCCACGGCCGGCGCATGACGCTGCCGCCCAGCCGCTCCCAGCCGCCGCGCGCCGCCATGCGGCGGCGGTAGGAGCGCCGGGGCAGCGGCACCCGCAGCGCGTTGATCCGGTGCCCGAGCACGGCGAGCGCGGCGGGCAGCACGGTGAGCGCCGCGAGCATGGCCACCACGACCGCCGCCGCCCCGCCGAGCGCCATGGAGCGCAGGAAGACCTCCGGGAAGACCAACATGCTGGCCAGCGCCAGGGTGACCGTCAGCCCGGACAGCAGGACCGTCCGCCCCGCGCTGCTCATCGTCCGGGCGATCGCTCCCCGTGGCCCCCACCCGGACCGCAGCTCCTCGCGGAAGCGACCGACGAACAGCAGCGAGTAGTCGATCGCCATGCCCAGCCCGAGCAGGGTGATCGTGTTCACCGCGAAGACCGACACGAGCGTGACGGCGGCCAGCCACCGGGTGACGGCCAGCGCGCCCACGACGGCGATCCCGCCGACCAGCACCGGCATCCCGGCGGCGACCAGCCCGCCGAAGATCACGACCAGCAGTGGCACCGCGAGCACCAGTGCGATCTTCTCGCCGCGCGCGACGTCCGCCATGGTCATGGCGTCGGCCGTGGCGTCGATGGCGACCTGCCCGCCGAGCCGCGTCCGCAGCCCCGGCACCGCGAGCTCCGGCCGCAGCGCGGACAGCTCCCGCGCCTTGCCGACCGGGTCGGCCGCGGCGAGCCGGATCACGGCGTAGGTGGCGTGGCGGTCCCGGGAGACGAGGGCCGGATCGTGTGCGTCGTAGTAGTCCGCGACTTCGGCGATCCCGGCGCGCCCGCGCAGCGCGTCGAGCGCCGGGAGGAGCCGCTCACGGAACGACGGGTCGTCCACGGTCGCCGTCGCACTGGAATACAGGGCCAGCAAGTCCGGCTCGTCGCCGTTGAATTCGACGGACACCCGGTGGGCCACGCGCGCCGAGTCACTCCCGGGATCGCTGAACCCGCCGCTGATCAGCTTCTCCAGTCCACCGGCGGCGCCGAGCGCGCCGAGCACCGCGCAGAGCAGGGCGGCGATCAGGATCGGCCAGCGGAGCGGGATCACCAGCCGCCCCCACCGGCCGAGCAGCGCGCTGCTTCGCCGACTTCTGGACCTTCTGGAGCTACCGGATATCACGACACACTCACTTCACAGAAAAACCGAACTCACGAAGTAGTGCTGCCGTTGAGCCGATTTGACACACAATTCGCCCAACTGGGCTAGCGCCGCAGGGGTGCGGTCCGGGCCGGGCGGGTCGGTCACGGCCCCTGGTGAGAGCCGCACGAGGGGCTACGGCCGTGTCGGCGCGGATGCGGGCAACGCTCCGCCGTCGGTTACCCCTATCGTGGGTGCCCACCGCCCTAGACCATCGACTCAGCCAGGGACCTTCCGCTTATGACCCTCGCTCCCGTGCAAAGCAGCAGCACCGTTCCGTCACCGCTCGCGTCGCCCGAGGCGCGGGAGGACCTCAACCGCTATGCCGAGGCCGGTGGATTCACCCTCCGTGCCGAGACGCATCCCTGGTACGCCGCGTTCGCCTCCGTCTCCCGCCTGGACGAGGCGCGCGCCGCGTCCAGCATCCTCGCGGAGCTGCGCGGCCACAACGTCCCCGATCTGCAGCAGGCCGCGGAGCGCCTCGCCTCGGTCCCCGGCTTCGACGCGCCCACGACCGTCCGCGAGACCGCGACCCTCGTCTCCCTGCTGGCGCGCGTCCGCGCCACGCTGGAGGTACTGCACCCCGACACGTACCTGACGGAGGCCCACACGCTCGACGCCCTGCTGGCCGCGACGGCCACGCCCGCGTGGCGCGCGGAGCGCGGCGTCAGCCAGTCCTGGTGGCAGCGCACCCTCCTTGCCCGCCGCGCCCGCGGCCTCGCCGCGGCGCGCGGCGCCCGCCGCGAGGACCTCCACACCGCGCTGGCCGAGGCCGCGGCGACCCGCAGCAAGTGGGTGTCACTCGCCACCACGGGCACGCGTCCCACGCTTCCGTCCGACGCGGGCTTCCTCGACACCGCGGTCCCCGCCGCGGAGGCCGCGCTCACCGGCCTCGACGAGCTGACGGCCCTGCTGGGCCGGAAGGTCTCCCTGACCGCGCTCCCCTTCGAGGCCCTCACCGACCTCCTCGACCGCCTCGCGAGCGACGAGGGCACCCTCTACCGCCTCCCTCGCCTCCGCGAACTCCACGACACCCTGACGGCCCAGGGCCTCACCGACCTCCTCGCCCAACTCACCGAGGAACAGGCCGATGTGAAGACCACCGCCGCCCTCATCGCCCAACGCACGGCACTCGACGCGGCCCCAGCCGCGAAGCCAACGGCCGCCGACGCGGCCACCGTCGCGGACGCCGACGCGGAGGCGGAGCCGACCGCCGAGGCCGACGCCGCGCTGAGCGCGGAGGCCGCGCCCGAGCCGGCCACCGAGGCGCAGCCGGAGGCTGACGCCGAGCCGGAGCCGCTCGCCCAGGCCGAGCTGGTGGCCGACGCGGAGGCCGAGGCCATCGCCGACACCACGACCGAGCCGATCGCCGAGGCACAGCCGGAGGCTGACGCCGAAGCGGCGCCGGAGGCCATCGCGGAGGCGAAGGCCATCGCCGACACCACGACCGAGCCGATCGCCGAGGCGCAGCCGGAGGCTGACGCCGAGGCAGAGCCCGTCGCCCAGGCCGAGCCGGCTGCGGAGACGGTCGCCGAAGCGGAGACCGTGGCCGACAGCCTGCTGGAGGCCGAGTCGGCGCCCGAGGGCGAGGCTGTCCTGCCCGAGGCGGAGCCCGTGGCCGGTGCCCTGCTGGACACCGGGCTCGTGTCCGAGGAGTCGGCACTGTCCGCCGCGCCCGAGGTCGACGCCGAGGCGGAGCCGGTCGCCGAAGCGGCGCCGGAGGCGATCGCGGAGGCGGAGGCCATCGCCGACGCCACGACCGAGCCGGTCGCCGAGGTACAGCCGGAGGCTGACGCCGAAGCGGAGCCCGTCGCCCAGGCCGAGCCGGCTGCGGAGGCGGTCGCCGAGGCGGAGCCCGTGGCCGACAGCCTGCTGGAGGCCGAGTCGGCGCCCGAGGGCGAGGCTGGCCTGCCCGACGCGGCGGGCGCCGCCGAGGCGGAGCCGGTGGCCGGTGCCCTGCTGGACACCGGGCTCGCGCCCGAGGTCGACGCCGAGGCGGAGTCGATCGTGACCGACGCCCCCGACGCCGACCCGGCGTCCGAGGCTGAGCCGGTCGCCGACGTCCTGCCGGACACCGGGCTCGCGTCCGAGGACGAGGCGCCCGCCGCCGAGGCGCGGACGCGGCCCGACGTCGTGGCGGGGAAGCCCGTGACCGCGTACAGCGCGGAGCAGTTGGAGGCGATCGTGCGGTGGATCGACGCCGATGGGGTCGAGCGCAGTGACGAGGAACTGCTGCGGGCGGGGATGAAGGAGCTCGGGTTCTCGCGGCTCGGGCCGAGGATCAAGGAGGCGCTCGGGGCGGCCGTGGCCGCGGCCCGGGGCTGAGCTGACGGCGGTGACGTTCAGTGGGCGGCGGCGTAGCCGCCGTCCACGTGGACGGAGACGACGTGCTGGATGAAGCGCGTCCCGCAGTGGTCCTGCGGGACGACCAGCTGAGGGCCGCGCGGGGCGGTCGGGACGCCGTCGACCGACGTCGCGAGCAGGACCGGGAACGCGGAGAACTCGGGGTCGATCTCGGCCCAGGAGAGCAGCGCCCGGTGGCCGTCCGCGCCGCGGACGCAGATGAGGAAGCGGGCGCGGTCCTTCCGCGCGGTCGGGTGGAAGTCGGGCTCGGCGTCGCGCAGGACGTCGTACAGCAGTGGGCCCGCGAACGAGTGCCGTTGCGTGCCGCTGGTCGCGCAGGCGAAGTCCGCACGGGTGGCGTGTTCCGTCCAGGCCCGCAGCTCGGGGGCGGTCAGGCGTCTCGGACGCCTGAGGTCGCCGGTCATCTCGATCACGCCGGGAACGGTCAGCACCGCGGGTTCACCTCCAGTCGGCGACCGCCGCCCGGTCGCCGACTGGACTGCTGCCCCACCCTGTGAGCGGCGACACCTGCCCCTCGCAGCTGCCAGCCGACAACCAGAAGAGCCGCCGCATCTGCGAGCCAGGATGCCCGCTCGTCTTCCTATCTGAGACGGCGTCAACCGCTCTGCCGCGCCGCGCCCGCCACCGCCTCCATCGCCGCCGCCTCGCGCGGCGTGCGCGGGCGCGCGCCGAGGCCGAAGAAGCCGCCCTCGTTGTTGGCCTCGGCGACCGCCGCCGCGATCTCGTCGAGGAACGTGCGGAACCCGGCCAGCTCGCTGGGCGCGACGCGGGCGACGATCGCCGCCGCCGAGCGGATGCCGTGCAGCGCGGTCTTCTCGTAGTCGGCGTAGCGGGTGTCCCCGCGCAGGCCGGTGTCGAAGCTCGCCGCCGCGGCCAACTCCCGGACGAGTCGCCGCGGATGGTTGACGCTCGCCTCGCGCAGCAACTGCACCATGGCGACGATCTCCTCCGCGTCGACCTCTCCCTCGGCCAGCGCGACCAGCACGCCCGCAGCCGTCAGGGCCTGCCGCAGCACCGCCCATTCCGCGGGGGTGAAGTCCGACTCCCCCACGCCGTCGGCGCCTGCGCCGAGCCGCAGCACCTGGAAGCCGACGTCGGCCAGCACGGTCGGCAGGTAGCGGACGGCGTCGACGGCCTGCGCCCGTGCGCGGTCCGAGAGTTCGTCCCAGGGCGCCAGATCGCCGCCCCGGCGGTACGGATCGGGCCCTCCGCTCAGGCGGTGTTCGTGCTCCAGCCGGGCGAGCACCTGCGCCTCGTGCTCCTCGAACGCGAGGAGCATGTCACCCCCGCCGACCTCGCCGAGGTCCTCGACCGAGATCACCTCCGAGGTCGGGAACATCAGGCAGCCGATCGCGGCCAGGCTGTCGCCTACCATGCGCGCGTGCTGCCGGCCCGCCTCCCGCAGCTCCTCGGGGAGCTCGTGCCAGGGGCGCAGTGACGGTCGGACGACGAGTTCCAGCGTCGCGTCGGCGCGTGCCTGCATCCGGCTCTGGTGCAGCGCCTGGGCGAGGTGCTCGGTGACCTGGGCGGCGGTGTAGTCGGAGAGGCTGTCGATGACCCGGTCCTGCGCGACCAGGCGCGCCTTCATGCGCCGGCACTCGTGCAGGATGGCCTCGGCGTCGAGGAAGGTCTGCTCGGAGCGCCGGTCGCCGGCCAGGCTCAGCACCTTCTGGCCGACCATGATAACGATCATGAAGACCAGCTGCGCGAAGGTCGACAGAAAGCTCATGAACGCGAACGGGTACGGATCGAAGGTCTGCCAGCCCAGCTCGGCCAGGCCGATCCAGACCACCTGCGTCCCGGCGGCGATGTAGAACGCGCCCATGCTGCCCAGGCGTTGGGTGAGCCACGCGGCGATCCTGCCGTTGATCCCGATCACCTGGTCGATCGCCTGCGGCGGCGGCTGCACCCGGTGCCGGCGGATCCACGGGTGTGGGCTGGACTCCAGCAGGCTGGCGCCCCGGCCCAGCGCCCGGTCGTGCCGGTCCAGATGCGCCTGCAGGTCAGCGACCTGCACGAAGATCGCCTCGGCGTTCTCGTAGGTCTGTACCGCGCGGCGGTCCGCCGCCAGGCCCAACACCCGCTGGCCGACCAGGATCACCGCGCACAGCACCAGCTGTACCACGTTGTTGATGAACAGCAGGAACCCGAACGGGTAGGGGTCCACGCGATGCAGCGGGCCCCAGGTGGCGAGGACCATCCACCCGGTGCAGAAGGTCAGCGTGACGTACAGGGTGGGCATCGATCCCACCCCCTGGGTCAACGCCGCCGCGATGGCGCCGTTGATGCCGACCCGTTCGTCGGAGATCGTGACCGGTTGCTTGGGCAGCCCGGCCGCCGTACCGACTTCACTCACACGTGCTCCCGAGGTCGCGCCGAAGAACCGCTGCAGGCAGGGGACTTGCACGCGCACACGCGTGCCGCGTCCCCTGCCTGCAATCTATCCAAAGGCGTCGCGGGCCGACCTCGGACGGACGTCAGGTGAGGCGCAGCCGGGTCTCGAACTCGTGCTCGCCGGAGACCCACCCGAGGTCCTGCACGGTGAAGACACCCGCCAGCAGAGCCCGCGCCTGCTCGACCGCGTCGGCCGGGCCCAGGATGTCCACGTCGACGGGCCGGCTCAGGTGCGCGGGGCTGCTGTGCACCGAGACCGCCGCACCGGACGTGGTCAGGAAGGAGCGCGCCCGGCACATGGTCGCGGGCGTCGGCGGCGTCGCGGTCATGGGCATCGTGCTCGCGGGCGTCCCCGGCATCGCGGTGGTGGGCAGCGGGGCCAGCGGCATCGGGATGGGCGCCATCTCGGTCGTGGCCTGGAACGCCTCCGCGAGGACGGCGAGAACCGCGTCCCCGTCGTGCGGGTCGTGCTCGACGACCTCGACGGTGATCTCATCTGTGGTGGTCATCGGTACCTCCTCGGCCGTTCTCCCCCAGTCAAGCTCTCTTTCCGCCCTACCGCTACCTCGTCCCCGGAGACGCGGAGACCTCAAAGGACCGCGAGGCCGGTGGCGGAGCAGCTGAGCGCCGCGCCGCCGGAGTCGGTGGCGCTGACCTGCAGCGACGCGGCGGTCCCGACGGTGCCGGTCTCGTTGCCCGCGGGTTCAGCGGGCGGCGTCCAGCTGCCGCGAGAGCAGCGCCGGGGCCTCCCGCAACGAGGGTCCGTACCAGGTCAGATGACGGCCACTCACCAAGGCGGCCGGGATGCCGGGGAAGGCCTCGGGGCCGTCCGTCGTGGTGAACCGGTACGGCTCGTCCGGCAGCACGACCAGCTCCGCCCCGCACCCGCGCAGTTCGTCGAGCGGAACGGCCGGATAGCGCTCGGGGTGGTCCGCGTAGAGTTGCGCGACCCCGAGGCGGCGCAGCACGTCCCCGGCGAAGGTGTCCCGGCCGAGGACCATCCACGGCCGGCGCCAGATCGGCACGACCGCGCGGCGCGCGGAGTCCGGCGTGGGCAGCGCGTCCCAGGCCTGCCGGGCCTCGTCCAGCCAGGACGGGCGCGGCAGGCCGCAGGCGCGGGTGAGCAGCCGCTCCAACGAGCGGAAGGCCTGGTCCAGGGTGCGCACCTCGGTGACCCAGACGGCGAGGCCGGCCCGCCGCAACGCCTCCAGGTCGGCGGCGCGGTTCTCCTCCTCGTTGGCGACCACGAGATCGGGCCGCAGCGCGGCGATCCGCTCCACCTCGGGGTTCTTGGTGCCGCGGACCCTGACGACGTCGAGCCCGGCGGGGTGGGTGCACCAGTCGGTGGCGCCGACCAGCAGGCCCGGGGCCGTGACCGCGAGCGCCTCGGTCAGCGAGGGCACCAGCGAGACGACGCGTGTCACGGCGCCGAGCACGAGCGGTGTGCCCTGGTCGTCGGTGACGGCGCGGGGCCCGGGTGCCGGAGTCATGCCGCCACGCTACCGGCCGTCGACCAGGGACCGCTCAGCCGAGCGGACGGCAGAGCAGGGCGTCGGGCACGCCGCCGTCGTTCCAGTTCCAGGTGTAGGCGACCCCGGCGAGGTACTCGTCGTCGGCGCACTGGCCCTTGTAGTAGCCCGGCGCCCAGTCGCTGGCCGTCGAGCCGCCCGTGGACGGGCGGTTGTCGCCGTGGTCGAACCAGACGTCGTGGCCGCCGGTCGGCAGCGGCGCCGCGGACGGGGCGCAGAGCAGGGCGGCCATGGCGTTGCTGTGCACGCTGTAGCCGACGGCGAAGGTGTTGTCCGGGCACTGGAGCTTGCTGTAGCCGGATGCCCAGTCGCCCTCGGTGACGTAGCGCTCGTCGGTGACCACCGTCCAGGCGCCGGCGGCCTTCTGCGGCTGGCCCGCGTCCGTGCACAGGCCACGGCTGTCGCTGCGGCCGAGTGCGACCAGGCGCTCGGAGTCGGGGCAGTCGCCCTTGCGGTTGCCGGAGGACCAGTCCGGCTGGGCCAGCATGGTGGCGGACACGTCGTAGTCGGCGTGGTCGAGGTCGAGCATGTTCCAGTGGTTCACCGGGGCGATCGGTCCGCCGGCGCTCGGCGCGGAGACCAGCTTGTCCCAGTCGGCCGCTCGCCAGTCGCCGCCGTCCTCCAGGCCGGTGCGGTGCCCCCGGGCGTCGTAGGAGAGCAGCGCCCAGTTGTCCTGGAGGTTGCCGCTCGCGTCGGTCCAGCCGATCAGCGGCCAGACGGCGAAGTCGGTGTCGTTCGCGGCGAGGATGTTCGTGAAGGCGTCGAACCAGGCCTGCTCCTTGGTGTCCGTCGAGCCGCGTCCGGCGGCGCCGAACTCGCTGACCCACACCGGCGCGGTGAAGTGCTGCCCGGACTGCGTGACGAACAGCGCCTCCTGGCTGACGACCTGGGCGAGCTGGTCCGGTGTGAAGTCCTCGTAGCGCGGGTCGCTGGTGGCGCCGAGGCCGCTGGTGGCACCGGAGTTGGCGGGGCCGGTGTAGGCGTAGAAGTGCGCGGCGTAGACCAGCTTGCCGGAGTCGATCAGGGTGTTGGAGAGGTTCGCGACCGGGGTGAGCATCGGGCGGCCGTGCGGCAGGCCGTTGAGCGGAATGCCGTACCAGTTGATGCCCTCCATGATGACGAGCAGGTCGGGGTCGGCCTGGAGGATCCTGTTGCCGGCCTCCTCGAAGGCCGCGTACTCGTCGTGGGCGTCGTACCAGCCCCAGTTGGGGTCGTCGGTGGTGTCGCGTCGCACCTCGTTGCGCAGGTCGGCGCCGACGACGCGCTTGTCGGCCCGGTAGCGGTTCACCATGAACAGCCAGTCGGACTCCCACGCTTCCGTCGTCTGGCCGCTGTTCCAGCGCTCGTTGCCGTCCAGACCGCAGCACCAGCGGTAGCTGGTGGTGTGGTTGTTGAGGATCACCGCGAACCCGTCGCCGGTCAGCGCCGCCACGACGGCGTCGTAGACCTGCAGCGGAGTGTCGCCGCGCAGTTGGGGGTTGGCGGCGACGGCCGCGTCGGGAACGACCGAGGTGTCGTGGATCAGCGCGTCCGCGAAGGGCAGCCGGATCGCGTTCAGGCCGAGGCCGTGCAGGTCGACCAGGATCGTCGCGAGCGGCACGCGGTCCAGGCCCAGCGGGATGTCGTAGGAGACCTCGCCGTGCTCGTTGTTCGCGGGGTCGGTGGTCGATCCGCTGCCGAGGTAGTGACCCTGGGCGCCGTCCCAGTTGCCGGCCTTGAGCTTGAAGCGGTTGCCGTTCGCGTCGACGATGTACCGCCCCCGGGTGCTGAGCGGCCCGCTCCAGGACGCGGCGAGCTGCGGCCCGGTCAGCACCGTCGGCGCTCCCGCGGCAGTGACGGCGGACGCGGCGGCGGCGCCGGGCGCCCCCAGCGGCCCGCTCACCAGGGCGGCGACCGCCGCAACGGTGGCCAGCAGGCGGCGTAGAGCCCGCACGGGGCGGGCGGGACGGACAGGTCCCACGTGAATCTCCAGACGTGAGCTGTACTCGTGTTAGCTACTGTCCGGTACAGAGTGGCAGCCGGAGGACCGGCTGACTAGAGAACGAAGGCCGCGATCTCCGCCAGGCCGGGCCGGTAACCGTCCGAGGTGTCCACGGTGAGGGTGGGGACGTCCAGGGCGAGGGGGACGTGGGCGTCGAGCGACCGCTCCCCCGCGGCGAGGGCCGCCAGCAGTTCCCGGTCGCCGTGGGCGGCCCGGTGCGGGTTCGCGGCGACGCGGCGCAGGATGCGGTCGTGGGCGAGCGCGGCCGGGGTCTCGCACCGCACGACGCGGATCCGCGCGAGCGGGGCCAGCGGCTCCAGGCCGCGACGCCACAACCGGTCCTGGTACGCGGCCTCGGCCACCACCGTCACCCCGGCACGCAGCAGCACTCCCAGGACGTCGAAGAACGCGTCGAGCGCCGGACGGTTGAGGGGGTCCTCGCCGCCGCTCCGGTAGCCGGGCGTGGACAGCACCAGACCCTGCTTGATCTCGTCGCGCACGATCGCGGGACAGCCCAGCTCGCCCGCGAGCGCGTGGGCCAGGGTGGTCTTGCCGGTGCCGGGACCGCCGCTCACCACGGCCAGGGTCGGTGCGGTGCGCGTGCCCCCTGGGCCGGTCACTCGCCGGCGGCGGTGTGCGGACGACGGGCCCGCGCGAGGGCCGCCGGGAGGGCGACGCGCTGCGCGTGGTCGAGCTCGCCGACGCAGGTGGCCTCCGAGGCGCGGAGCTGGGCGAGGATCTCGTGCGCCGTGATCGGGCCCATGCCCGGGAGCGCGCGCAGCAGGGCGCCGAGGCTCATGCCGGCGGCGACCGCGTCGCCGCCGTCCCAGGCGTCGAGGCAGACGTGCGCCAGCCGGGCCGGGCCGCCCTCGGCCACCGCGGCCAGCAGCATCTCCTGCGCCCGGCGCAGCGCCGGGCTGATCCGGTCGGCCGGTGCGGGTCCCGATGTACGACCGAGCATGATCGCCGCCTTTCGCTCGATGGCTTGCCACAACCAACACTACCTCCCAGCAACTCTTGATGCATGCAATACTTCAGGCATGGCGAATCCAGCGACTCGAATTCCGCAGGCGACCCCGAGCGCGGACGAGATCCAGGCCTTCCAGCGCGCGACCCGCGACCTGATCGGGGTCGCGCTCCACAGCCTGGAGGCCGTGGGCGGCGGCATATCGCTGCCGCAGATGCGCATGCTGCTCGCGCTCGACGACCTCGGGCGCTGCCCGTCCTCGACCGTGGCCCGCACCCTGGGCCTCGGCGCGTCGTCGGTGACCCGGCTGGCGGACCGCCTGGTCGCCTCCGGCCACGTGCTGCGCGGGTCCGACCCGCACCACCGCAGCGTGGTCACGCTGCAGCTCGCGCCACTCGGGCAGACCCTGGTCGACCAGGTGCTGCGGTGGCGGGAGCAGGAACTCGCCCGGATCCTCACCCGGATCCACCCCGCGCTCCGCGCCGCCACCGCCGACGGCCTGGACGCCTTCCACCACGTCGTGGGCGAGGACTACGCGGCCGACCTGCACGGCCCCGTCCCGCTGTGACGGCCCGAAACCGAAGAGCTGCCCGAACTGAACAGAAGTGGAGCAACATGCGTACCGCGCACGCCTCCAAACACGTCCACCTCGGTGACTTCACCGTCCGCCCCCGGATGCTGGCCATCACCACCCTCGCCCTGGTCGTCGGCGGCGCCGGCTCGCTGGCCGCGCTGGCGCTGCTACGGCTGATCGGCCTGGTCACCAACCTCGTCTTCTACCAGCGCGTCAGCACCGACCTGATCGCGCCCGGCGCCATGCACCACGCCTGGTGGCTGGTGCTCGGCGCGCCCGTCGCCGGCGGGCTGGTGATCGGCGCGATGGCCCGCTACGGCTCGGAGAAGATACGCGGGCACGGCATGCCCGAGGCGATCGAGGCGATACTCACCGGCGGCAGCCGGGTCCAGCCCAAGGTCGCCGTCCTCAAGCCGGTGTCCGCCGCGATCAGCATCGGCACCGGCGGCCCGTTCGGCGCCGAAGGACCGATCATCATGACCGGCGGCGCGATCGGCTCGATCCTGGCCCAGCTGCTGCACCTGACCGCGAACGAGCGCAAGACGCTGCTCGTCTCCGGCGCCGCCGCCGGCATGGCGGCGACCTTCAACTCGCCGCTCGCCGCGATCCTGCTCGCGGTCGAGCTGCTGCTCTTCGAGTGGCGTCCGCGCAGCTTCGTGCCGGTCGTCGCGGCCGTCGCGGTGGCCACCGTGTGCCGCGGCTACCTGCTCGGTACCGCGCCCGTCTTCCCGGTCAACGCCGCCGGGCTGCACCTGACCCCGACCCTCGACGTGCTGGCCGCGGTCGTCGGCCTCACCGGCGGGGCACTCGCGGTGGCCGCGACCTGGATGGTCTACCGCGCCGAGGACGCCTTCGCCCGGCTGCCGCTGCACTGGATGTGGTGGCCCGCCATCGGCGGCCTGATCATCGGCCTCGGCGGGCTGGTCGAACCGCGCGCCCTGGGCGTCGGCTACGACGTCATCGACCAGCTGCTGACCGGCCGTGCGACCCTCGGCCTCATCATCGGCATCCTCACCGTCAAGACGCTGATCTGGTCGCTCTCACTCGGCTCCGGGACCTCCGGTGGCGTGCTCGCGCCGGTCTTCATGATCGGCGGTGCGCTGGGCGCCTGGGAGGGCATGCTCTTCCCGCACGCGATCCCCGGCTTCTGGGGCATCCTCGGCCTCGCCGCCGTCGTCGGCGGCGTGATGCGCTCACCGCTCACCGGTGTCGTGTTCACCCTCGAACTCACCCACGCCTGGGACATGTTGCTCCCGCTGGTGGTCTCCGCCACGGCGGCCTACGCGCTCTCCGCCCTGGTGCTCAAGCGCTCGGTGCTGACCGAGAAGATCGCCCGCCGTGGCCTGCACCTCACCCGCGAGTACTCCACCGACCCGCTGGAGACCTTCTTCGCCCGCGAGGTCATGCTGCCGCTGGACGACGCGGCGACGCTCACCGAGCACGACGACGTCACCCCCGAGCGGCTGCGCGCGCTGGCCGGCGCGGCCGACGCCCTGCTGCCCGTCGTCGACACCGTCGACGGCACGCTCGTCGGCGTCACCACCCGCCGCCGGCTGGCCGGGCTCGTCACCCCGGAGTCGGTCCCCGGCACGGTACGGGAGGCCACGCTGCCCTGCCGACTGGCCGTGCGCCAGGACCAGACGCTGCGTCAGGTCGCCTACCGCTTCGCGGAGACCGGCCTGACCAGCGCGCCCGTGATCGACCCGGCGACGCACCGGCCGGTCGGCGTGATCACGCTGCGCGACCTGCTCCACGCCCGCCTGCACGACCTGAACGAGGAACACCACCGCGAGCGCGTCCTCCCGCGCCAGGCCGACACCGACCGCACCCCGGTCGCCGCGGCCGCGTCCCCCGCGGACGCCGCCTGAGACCGCCCCCGGCGTCGACGCGGACACAGGCGATTCGGAGAACGGCTCCGGTCTCTGTTAAGGTGAACTCACCGACGCGGGGTGGAGCAGCTCGGTAGCTCGCTGGGCTCATAACCCAGAGGTCGCAGGTTCAAATCCTGTCCCCGCTACCACCGCGAGAGGCCGGTTCCGATCAGGAACCGGCCTTTTGCATGTGCGGATATACGGCGAACGGCCTGGGAGCCCGGTCGGGCTCCCAGGCCGTTCCCTGGCTCAGTGCGCGCGCACGGTCCAGGTGAAGGTCGTCCGGACGTAGGCGCCGGTCTCGTCCTTCGCCTCCACGGTCACGTGGAACGTGCCGACACGGGTCGGACGGCCGGTGATCACGCCGGTGCGGGCGTCGATCCGCAGGCCGGTGGGCAGCCCGACGATGGTGTAGGTCAGGTGCGAGGCGGCGACGCTGTCGTGCCCCTTCACCGCGACGCGCACGCCGCGGCCCACCACACCGGTCTGGTTCGCGATGTGAGCGATCGTCACCTTGTGCGGCGCCGAGTTCTTCACGATCGGGTGCGAGCCCTCGCAGCCACCGGCGCCGTGGTTGGCGTCGTTCGCCCAGGTCGTCTGGACCGGGAAGGAGCCGGTGGCCAGGGCCAGGTTGAACGCCACGCCGGGACCGGTGCGGACCCAGGCGCACTTGTCGCCGTTCTCGCCGCCGGAGCTGTCGTTGTCGGTGATCCAGCCACCGCTGGTCAGCACCGGGGAGCTCGGGTCGGCCGAGTAGGGGAACTGGTCGGTGACCGTCTCCGCGTACTCGTGGCTGCCGACAATGGTCACCCCGTCGAGCAGGCCCGCCGAGCCGGCGTTGACCGCGTTCGCGCCGCAGCTGTGCCCCATGTCGGTCAGGTAGGGCATGTTGGTGAAGGCGACCGGGCCGACCGGCGAGTTCACCGCGCCGCCGCCGTCGAGCGAGGAGTCACCGGTGAAGTCGTGCCAGGCGCAGAACTGGCCGCTGGGGGTGTTGAAGCCGTCCGGGTGGGTGCCGGTCGGCGAGGTGATGACGTACTGGACGTTCCGGTTGGCGGCAGCCGTCTTGTTGCCGAAGTGCTGCGCGGCCTTGACGGCCTCCTGCGCCAGCTGGTTGCCGGTCGCGGCCGACGGGGCGACGGCGGAGTCGTCGTACCAGACACCCGCGAGCGCGCCGCCGGTCGGGTAGCCGATGTGGGCGCTGGTGGCCGGGCAGCTGGTCGCACCGGTCTTGACGCCCTGGCAGTACTGGGTCATCACACCGGACCAGGTCTCACCCTTGGTGCCCAGGCCCTTGAAGAACGCCTGCTGGCGCGGGGCCATGCCGGCGGTGTCGCCGGAGAGGGTGGTGTGGCCCTGGGCGTCCTGGGAGGCGTTGCCCCACTGGGAGCCCCAGTAGATCACGTAGACCTTGGGCGCCCCGGTGGTCACACCGACGCCGTCGGTGCCGCCGTGGTACGTCATGGGCTTGGTCTGGTTGGCCGGCTTGCCCTGGCCGGACTGGTCCGCCTGCGGCGCCGCATGCGCCTGGCCGGCGGCATCCCGGAGCGGGACGGCCCCGTGGCGGTAGGCGTGACCCGCGACGGCGGCCGCGGGGGCGTCGACCGAAGCGGCGGACGCAGAGGCGAAGGCCGGCAGCGCCACGGCGGTGGCTGCGGCGATCGCGGCGGCGGCCGACCCGGCCACCAGGGTCTTCTTACGGGAGAAGGCCATGCAGGGAGTTCCTCTCGTTGGTCGCGGATCACAGGGCCATTCGGGTGATCCGCGCATCAAGGGAACACCCTCTCGAACTTCGTACACAGCGCGCACCCCCGCAGCAGTGGAGCTTGCTCCCGCTGATCGGCTGGACCTGTCCCCCCGACAGGGGGTGCCCCCGCACAGCACGGTGGCTCCCTCCCCACGCGGGGAGGGAGCCACGGTCCGCTCGGTGGTGCCGACGAGCGGGTCGATCAGGGGTGGATCAGGAGGCGTTCAGCGCGGTGTCGTCGATGACGAAGCTGGTCTGCAGGCTCGCGTCCTCGCTGCCGGTGAACTTGAGGGTGACGGTCTGTCCGGCGTAGCTGGACAGGTTGAAGGAGTGCTGGCTGTAGCCGTTGTTGGCGTTCAGGTTCGAGTAGGTGGCGAGCGTCCCGAGGACGCTGCCGGAGCTGCTCAGGACCTGGACCTTGAGGGTGTCGTAGGCCGTGGTCGTGGTGGTCTCGTCGGTGTCGATGTGCAGCCAGAAGGAGAAGCTGGCGCTGCAACCGGCCGGGATGGCCACGGACTGGGCCAGGGTGTCGGTGTGGGTGGTGCCGTAACCGTCCAGCCACGCGTCCCAGCTGCCCGAGTGGGCCGGCTCGGAGACCGTGTCGTTGTTGAGGACGCCCGCGGTCATGCTCCACGGGGAGGCGCTGCCGGACTCGAAGCCGGGGTTGCCGAGCTTCTGGCCGGGGCTGGTGCAGCCGCCGCCACCGCTGGAGCTGATGGTCCAGGTGAAGGACGTCGAGCCGGACGCCGTGCCGGAGGACGCGGTGACCGTGACGTTGGACGTGGCGGCCGTGGTCGGCGTGCCGGAGATCAGGCCGGCGGAGGAGATGCTCAGACCCGCGGGCAGACCGGTGGCGGAGAAGGTGAGCGACTTGCCCGCCGAGTCCGTCGCCTTCATCTGCAGCGAGGCCGCGGTACCCACGGTGCCGGTCTGGTTGCCGGGGCTGGTGACCGTGACGGTCTCCGTGGACTGCGAGGTCACGGTCCAGGTGAAGGACGTCGAGCCGGACGCGGTGCCCGAGGAGGCGGTGACCGTGACGTTCGAGGTGCCGGCCGTGGTCGGGGTGCCGGAGATCAGACCCGAGGACGAGATCGACAGACCCGCCGGAAGACCGGTCGCCGAGTACGTCAGCGACTTGCCCGCCGAGTCGGAGGCGGAGATCTGCTTGGAGACCGCCGTGCCGACCGTCGTGGTCTGGTTACCGGGGCTGGTCACCGAGACCGTCTCGGTCTGGTTGACGATCGGGTGCGAGATCGCGCAGGCGTTGGTGTCGTTCGACCAGCTGGCCTGCTCGGCGAAGGTGCCGCTGCCCATGGTCACGTTGGCGGCGCCGCCGGCGGTGCCGGCCGCGATCCAGGCGCACTCGTCGGAGTTCTCCTGGCCGTTGTACGAGCTGCCGGACTGCTGGTTGGTCCAGCCGCCCGCCGGGAACTGGTCGGACATCGTCTCGTGCCACTCGTGGCCGAGGGTCATCGTCCAACCGTCCAGCGTTCCGGGCGAGTTGATGAAGCCGACGCCACAGCCCGAGCCGGAGTCCATGTTGTACGGCTGGTTCGAGAAGGCCAACGGACCATAGGGCGAGTTGACCGCGCCGCCGGTGAGCGAGGAGTCGCCGGTGTAGTCGTGCCAGGCGCAGTACTGGCCCTGGTAGTTGTCCGGGTTGGCGCCGGTCGGCGAGATGATGACGTAGTAGGCGTCACGGTTGGCCGCGGCCGTGGTGTTGCCGAAGTGGCCGGCCGCGTTGACGGCCTCGGTCCCCAGCTGGTTGCCGGACGCCGCGGACGGGGAGGCACCCGAGTTGTCGTACCAGACGCCGGAGAGCACGCCGCCGCTCTGGTACGGCACGAAGCTGGCGTTGGACGGACAACTCGTCGCGCCGGCCGAGACGTTGGGGCCGTCGCACCACTGGGTCAGGTCCGCGGACCAGAGCTCGCCACCGGTGCCGATGTCCTTGAACATCTCCTGCGCGACCGGGGCGGCGCCGTCCGGGTCACCGGAGAAGGTCAGGTCGCCGCTGCTGTTGGTCGACTGCGTCCCCCACTGGTTGCCGTAGAAGACCAGGTAGACCTTGGCGTGGCCGTCGAGCACGCCGACACCGCTGGTGCCACCGCCGTAGGACAGCGTCTCCGGACCGGTCGCCGCCTGGGGGGAGGCGTGACCCGCGGCCCACTGCTTCATCTTGGCGTTCTGACCGAGGGTCGGGATCGCACCGTGCCGGTACGTGTGCCCGTACTCGGGACTGTACGGGTTGGCCACGGAGGAGCCGGAGGCGGCCGGGGCCGCACTGGCGGCCGGAACCAGGCCGAGGGCGACGGCGCCGGCCAGGGAGAGTGTGGTCAGCCCGGTGAGGGCCGCACGCCGCACTCCGCCACGAAGGGGTATGCCCATCTCGAGGGATCCTCTCTCTGACAGCCTTGTGGGCTGCCCAGGGGAAGGGAAAGGCAGAGAAGAACGGTACGGCGATATGTCGTGCACGCATCAAAATGCGGCACGCAAAGGTCGGCACACCGCCGCGGATCCAGGGGCTTGCATTGCCACCACATATGGGGGTGCTGTTGTCGCATGCACAGAGAACCAGCGCGCTGACATCCCGTCAACATGGACAGAACAGGCATTTATCGGGACGAAGATCGCCCATTCTCGGCATTCTCAGAGAAAGCCAGGTCACCCCGGGTCGGAGTGGGTGACGCTCAGGACAGAGGATCTTCACCTTTCCCCAACATCGCGTCCAGATCCGCCCGCAGGCCCGCCGCGAGATCGCGCTGCGCCGCGTAGTAGCGCTCGGACCAGCGCAGCGCCAGCAGCGGAAAGGCCCAGTCCGGCTCGCCGGCCGCGAGCGCCAGGTCGGCGGCGGCGCGGGCCCGCAGGCGCTCCGCGTCGAGCCGGAGGGCGTCGAGGGTCTCCCGCAGCCGGTCCGGCCCGGTCAGATGCCCGAGCCAGAGGCGCAGCAGCGGCGGGTGCTTGAGCATCGGCGCGTCGACAGGGGCCTCGCGCGCCCAGGTGCGCACCGCCTCCAGACCGGCGTCGGTGATCCGGTAGAGCCGCTTGGGCCGGGCCCCCGCCTCCGGCCGGACCAGCCGCGAGGTGGCGCAGCCGGCCGCCTCCAAACGCCGTAGCTCGCCGTAGATCTGACTGAAGGACGGGCTCCAGTAGAAGTACCGCAGCGAGGCGTCCGCCCACTTCTTCAGGTCGTAGCCGGAGAGTTCCGCGCCGAAGGAGAGCAGGCCGAGCACGGCCCAACTCGTCACGGGCAGCGGGAGGACGGCGTCGGTCTCGTCGGCCATGCGGTGAGTGTAGGCAGATCGCGCCCACTTCTCTTTCTTCCTTGCGATATGACTGCTAGTCATATCGCAAGGCGGCCCCACGAGCAGCCCATCGGGAGGTGCCGTGAAGTTCTTGATGATCTTCGAAGCCGCCGCCTCGGCGCGGCCGGCTCCCCCGTCCGGGTGCAGCTGCACCCGGGCACCTTCCACGGCTTCCTGGGCTGTCTCGGCGCCCTCCCGGCGGCGGAGGACGCCCTGACCGCGATCACCGACTGGATCGCCCGCGTCCGCTGACCTCCGGCTCCCCCGCGCGCCTGCTTGGGGCAGGGGCCGGGGGAGCCTTGAATCGGCGGATGGACTGCTTGTTCTGCGCGGTGGTGGCCGGCGAGGTCGAGGTGCCGATGGTCCACGAGGACGCGGACGTGGTCGCCTTCCTCGACCACCGGCCGCTCTTTCCCGGCCACGTCCTGGTGATCCCACGCCGCCACGTGCCCACCCTGACGGACCTGCTGCCGCAGGAGGTCGGACCGTTCTTCGAGCAGGTGCGGCGCACCACCGCGGCGGTCGAGCACGGCATGGCGGCCAAGGGCAGCTTTGTGGCGACCAACAGCCGGGTCAGCCAGTCGGTGCCGCACCTGCACGTCCACGTGGTGCCGCGCAATCCCAAGGACGGCCTGCGTGGCTTCTTCTGGCCGCGCACCCGCTACGCGTCCCCGGCCGAGGCGACCGCGACGGCCGCGCGCATCCGTGAGGCGCTCGAAGCGCTCGACGCACCGTTGACAGACGGATCCGGCACGACAACACTACCGCCAAAACGTGAGTAATTCTCATATTAACTGAGAGGGTGCCTGCCCATGACTGACCTCCTTCGGTTCCCCGCCGACTTCGTCTGGGGCGCCTCCACGGCCGCCTACCAGATCGAGGGAGCCGCCGAGGAGGACGGCAAGGGACCGTCGATCTGGGACACCTTCGTACGGCGGCCCGGCGCCGTCCGCGACGGCCACACCGGCGCGGTGGCCTGCGACCACTACCACCGCCTCGACGAGGACGTGGCCCTGATGCGCCGCCTCGGCCTGGACGCCTACCGGTTCTCGATCTCCTGGCCGCGCGTCCTGCCGGCCGGCGCGGGCCGCGTCGAACCGCGCGGCCTGGACTTCTACGACCGCCTCGTCGACGCCCTGCTGGACGCCGGGATCGAGCCCACGCCGACGCTGTTCCACTGGGACCTGCCGCAGGCCCTCGAGGACGAGGGCGGCTGGATGGTCCGGGACACGGCGTACCGCTTCGGCGAGTACGCGGCCGTGGTCGCCGAGCGGCTCGGCGACCGGGTCCGGCGCTGGATCACGCTCAACGAGCCCTTCGTGCACATGTCCTTCGGCTACGGCTTCGGCGTCCACGCGCCCGGCCGAGCGCTGATGCTGGACGCGCTGCCCGTCGCACACCACCAACTGCTGGGCCACGGCCTCGCGGTGGCGGCGCTGCGGGCGGGCGCGCGGCCGGACGCGCAGGTGCTGATCGCGAACAACTGCTCGCCGGTACGCCTGCGCGCCGACGCCGCCTCCGCGGCGGACCGGCTGGCCGCCGACGCCTACGACGCGCTGCACAACCGGCTCTTCAACGACCCGCTGCTGCTGGGCCGTTACCCGGACCTGTCGGCCTACGGCCTGGCCGACCCGAGCTGGGGCGGGGTCGTGCAGGACGACGACCTGAAGGTGATCGCCGCACCGCTGGACGGCCTCGGTGTGAACTACTACAACCCGACCTGGATCACGGCTCCCGCCGATCCCGCCGCAGGCCTGCCGTTCGACCTGGCCGAACCGCAGGAGGCCTACCGGCGCACCGCCTTCGACTGGCCGGTGGTCCCCGACGGGCTGACCGAGCTGCTGGTGGGCCTGAAGGCCGGCTACGGCGACGCGCTGCCGCCGGTCTGGATCACCGAGAACGGCTGCAGCGAGCCTGCGGGCGTGGACGACCGCGCCCGGATCGACTACCTTGCCGGCCACGTCGGCGCGGTCGCGCGGGCCCGGGAGCAGGGGGTGGACGTCCGTGGTTACTTCACCTGGTCGCTGCTCGACAACTTCGAGTGGGCGGAGGGCTACCACCAGCGCTTCGGCCTGGTCGAGGTCGACTTCGAGACGCAGACCCGCACCCCGCGGGCGAGCTTCGAGTGGTACCGCGCCCTGATCGCCGCGCAGCGGCCCTGACCCTGAGTCCCCGCCAGCCCGTTGAAGGAGCGTCATGAGCCAGGCCCTCCAGGAGGACGCCAGAGACGGCTCCGCCGTCCTCGCCGAACCCACCGCGCCGGTCCGGCCCTCCTGGACCGTGGACCTCTCGCTCGCCACGCTCGCCGTCTTCATGGCCTTCATGACGCCGATCCAGATCCTGCTGCCGCTGCAGCTGGAGCACATCGACCCGCAGCACAAGAGCGGCGCGCTGTCGGTCGTCACCGGCCTCGGCGCGCTGGTCGCGGTGCTGGCCAACCCGATCGCCGGCGCTTTGTCGGACCGGACCACGAGCCGGTTCGGTCGCCGTCGGCCCTGGATCCTCGGCGGCGCGCTCGCCGGCGCGGCGGGCCTGGCGCTGACCGCCTCCCAGCACACCGTCGCCGGGGTCGCCGTCGGCTGGTGCCTCGGCCAGGCCGGGCTCAACGCCATGCTGGCCGGCGTCTCCACGCCCATCGCCGACCGGGTGCCGCTGGCCCAGCGCGCCCAGGTCTCCGGGTGGACCGGCATCATGCAGTCCTTCGGCCTCGTCCTCGGCGCGCTGATCACCAGCCTGCTGGTGACCGGCGTCTGGTCCGGCTACGGCACGCTCGCGGTCCTCACCGTCGTCCTCGCGCTCCCCTTCGTGCTGCGTCAGGACGAGCCGGCGCTGCCGCCCGCGCTGCGGCCCGCTTTCGACGTCCGCGCCTTCGCCCGCTCGTTCTGGGTCAGCCCGAGGCAGCACCCCGACTTCGGCTGGGCCTGGCTCACCCGCTTCCTCATCAACCTCGGCAACGCGCTCGGCACGCTCTACCTGTTCTTCTTCCTCTCCGACGCCGTCCGCTACGGCGACCCCGGCACCGGCGTGCTGATCCTGACGGTCGTCTACACGCTCTTCGCCGCGTTGACCGCGATCCCCGTCGGCCGCCTGTCCGACCGCGTGGGACGCCGTAAGTCCTTCGTCGTGCTCTGCTCACTGATCATGGCCGCGGCCGCGCTGCTGCTCGCCCTGCTGCACACCTGGCCCGCGGCGCTGGCGGCCGCCGCCGTCCTCGGCGCCGGCTACGGCGTCTACCTCGCGGTCGACCAGGCACTGGTCACCCAGGTTCTCCCCGAGGCCCGGGACCGGGCCAAGGACCTCGGCGTCATCAACATCGCCAACTCCGGCCCGCAGGTCCTCGCCCCCGCGGTGGCCGCGCCCGTCATCGCCCACCTCGGCGGCTACACCGGCCTCTACCTCGCCATGGCGCTGGTCACCGTGCTGGGCGGCGTCCTGGTCCGCCGCGTCCGGGGCGTGGCCTGACCGCGCGTCACCCGCGTGGCGCCCCGCCTGCCGGGAGTGCGGCTCCCTACAGTGGCCAGGATGTGGAACGACATGTTCATCGCGGGCGTCTCCTACGGCGAGAAGGCCGCGCGCACGATCATCGTCTACCTGGCCCTGCTGATCATGCTCCGCATCGTCGGCAAACGCGGGCTCGCGCAGTTGAACACCTTCGACCTGGTCGTGATGCTGCTGCTGTCGAACGTGGTGCAGAACGCGGTCATCGGCAACGACAACTCGGTCAGCGGCGGCGTCTTCGGCGCGGCGGTCCTGCTGCTGACCGACGCGGTGCTGGTCCGCCAGGGCGCCCGCCGGCCCTGGTTCGCCCGTCTCCTGGAGGGCACCCCGACCGTCCTGGCCCAGGACGGCGTCCTCAACATCCCCGCGATGCGCCGCCAGGGCATCTCCCGCGGCGACGTCGCCCTGGCGGTCCACACCCAGGGCGGCGACTCCATCGGCGAGACGGAACTGGTCCAGCTCGAACCCAGCGGCGCCGTCCTGGTCCGCCTCCGCGAGGGCGACCAGTTCGCCGACAAGGCCGACGTGGCCGCGCTCCGAGCCCTGCTCGAACGCATCGAGGCCCGGCTGCCGACCGAGCGATAGGTGCACGCCCCTGAGGAGTCACCCGTTGAAGACGTCCGAGCCGAAGTCCGAGGCCGTGGCGGCGAAGCCGAGGTGGCCCTGGCCGTCGGAGCCGCCGGAGCGGAGGCCGAGGAGGTCCTCGAAGGTGCGCAACGCCGAGTAGTGGTTGTAGGAGCCGGCGGTGTCCACGCTGCCCGCCTTGATCCAGAACGGGTTCAGCAGCACGGCACCGATCCGGCCGCCTCCCGGCATCGTGCCGGCCGGCGGCTGCTGACCGGGGGTCAGGTCGGTGACGCCGAGGAGCTGGTAGTAGGTCTTGCCGCCGAGCGACGGGATCGGCACGTTCAGCAGCGGGGAGTAGCCGGGGTTGGCGTTGCCCGGACCTGACTGCTCGTGGTCGCCCGCCGCGGTGTCGGTGATGCCGCCCTCGTCGAAGGTGAGCATCACCAGCATCGAACCGTCCTTGTAGGCGGGCGAGTCGAGGATCAGCGGCATCCAGGTCTTCAGGAACGCGTCCGCGCCGGTCAGGCCACCGGCCGTGGTTCCGGCGGAGTTGACGCCCGCGCAGGTCTCGTCGTGGCCGTCGTCGCAGACGTTCGGGCTGATCATCGCGAAGCGCGGGGTGGTGAACGGGCTGGCCAGATCCCGCGCCAGGCGGCCGCTGTAGCGGTAGCCGCCGCCGGCCTGGGCGGTCGCACGGCCGAGCGGGACGACGTGGTGCGCGCAGGACGCGGCGTCGTCGGTGACGGAGTGGAACCAGACGAACGGGTTGTGCCGGTCGACGTACTGGTCCGAGACGCTCGACTTCACCTGGGAGCCGGTGGCGTTGGGGCCCTCGGCGTTGTTGGTGCCGTCGGCGGCGACGCCCGCCGTCTGCGTCGGGTGGGCACAGTCGGTGCCGCCCAGCGGATCGGGCGTGCCGCCGTCGCGGGCCGGGTCGTTGCCCATGTCCTCCGCGTAGGCGCGCCAGTCCACCGCGGTCGGCAGGCCGGGCAGGCGGCGCGCGGCCTGGAGCTGGTCGCCGACGGTCTGCGCGGCGGCGGGGTAGACGCAGCCCTGGCCGTCGAGTTGGCCCGGGTAGCGGCCCTGGTCGGCGTCGGGCGTACCGGGGAGCAGGTCGTTGTAGCCGCCGCCGGTGGCGGTGGTGCAGTCGCTGCCGGTGACCAGGTTGGGCGCCTGGCCGGAGACCTGGGCGAGGTAGTTGTCGAGGCTGACGTGGCCCACCCCGTAGTAGTTCGGCAGCAGTTCGCCCTGCGGGACGAGGGTGCCGTTGAGGTAGGTCGCGGGCGAGCCGGGCCCGAAGGTGCTGTCGTAGCTCTCGTTCTCCAGGTCGATCACCAGCACGTGGGAGATGGCCCCCGCGGGCGGCAGCGCCCCGGCCGTCCGGTGCCCGCCGTGCCGGGCCGCCTCGGCGGCGGGCGCGGCCGCCGTCAGCGAGAGGACCAAGCCGGTCGCGGCAGCCGCGACCAGGGCGGCTTTCGGGGACGTTCGTCGGGTCATGAGGTTTCCTCGTGGCGTTGTCGGGATCGGTCGCGCGGCAGGGATGGTGACACGTGTGAGCAAACGCCTTGGCATGGTCGGGCGACGAGCCGGAGAACACAAGACATCCGACGCGAAGTAACCATTTGTTGACTTGGCCTGCCGATCCGCCTCCACGAGCACCGCACGGCCCTGCTCGCGGCCGTTGCCGACGTCGTCGAGCCCCGCTCCTGACACGACGTCGGCCGGCCCCGGATGCGCTAGATCAGCCGGCTCGGTGGGATGTTCTGGTTGAGGGAGAAGACGTTGTCCGGGTCGTAGACGTCCTTGAGGGCGACCAGGCGGGCGTACTTCTCCGGGCCGAAGGAGGTCAGCAGGCGGCCGCGGCCGTCGTCCGCGGCGATGAAGTTGGGGACCGTCGCGCCGCCCGCGGACCAGGGTCGCATGAGGTCCATGAAGGAGCGGGCCCAGGCGACATGGCGTTCGCGTCCGTCAGAGCCCCACCACATGGAGAGGCAGAAGTAGAGCCAGGGCGCGTCCGGCGGGTTGAGCGCCATGGACGCGCGGTCGAGGCGGGACATCGCGCCACCCATCGGGCAGAGGACCAGCTGCGTCAGCGGCGAGGTGACCTTCTCCGCGTGGTCGACGAAGGCGTCGATCGCCTCGTCGGGCAGGGCACGCAGGGCGTCGACCTTGAAGTACTCACCGATGCCGCGCGGCGAGCCCTCGTCGAGGAGCTGCTGGAGCACGGAGTAGGGCATGGGCTGGACCTGGGTGACCCACGGGTCGCCCCAGTCGACGAGCGGGCGCAACGCCCGCTCGCCCTCGTCCGGGTCGCCGACGTACAGCAGGACCAGGGCGCAGGCGAGTTGGCCTCGGGCCCGCTCCGGGACGAACGGCGCCGGTGGAGCCGTGATCATGGCGAGGCCGCCGCCGACCTCGTCCGGGGCCTCGGCCATGAAGTCGCGGTAGTACCGCGTCAACGCCCGGGCCGCCGAGGCCGGGTGGAGGATCATGCCGCCTTGGACGATCGGGCCGACCGGGTGCAGGCGGAAGCCGAACCGGGTCACCACGCCGAAGTTGCCGCCGCCACCGCGCAGGCCCCACAACAGCTCGGGGTGCTGCTCCGCATCGGTCTCGACCGTGCGGCCGTCGGCGGTCACGACCTGGGCGGAGACCAGGCTGGCGGCCGAGGGTCCGTACATCCGCTCCAGCCAGCCGGAGCCGCTGCCGAGCGTGAGCCCCGCGACACCGGTGTCGGAGACCCGGCCACCGGTGACGGCCAGGCCGTACTCCTGGGTGGCGGCGTCGAACTCGGCCCAGCTCAGGCCCGCGCCGAAGCGGCCGGTGCGGGCGCCGGGGTCGATCGCGACCTCCTTCATCGGGCCGGTGTCGATCACCAGCCCTCCGTCGCAGCTGGAGTAGCCGGCCGTCGAGTGGCCGCCGCCTCGCACGGCGACCCGTAGTCCGTGCTGCCGCGCGTGGGCGAGCGCGGCAACGACGTCCTCCGGGCCGAAGCAGCGGGCCACCAGCGCGGGATGCAGGTCGTGGTCCCCGTTGGCGATCTTCCTCGCCTCGTCGTAGCCGGGATCCGCAGGGCCGAACAGCTCGCCGGACATGGCCAGCGCCAGATCGGCCGCGGTGTCGGTGGTCATCACCGCTCCTTCCGAAGGAATATGGGAAGGTGCGCGGCCCGCGCCCGCGCCGACGCACGCCCGGGCGGGTCCGCCCCGGCCGGCGGGCGGCGTTCAGGACAAGTCTTCTCCGACCGTTGCACCTCGGCCATTCGACCCGATAGGTCGCCTCGCGGATCATCCGCAAACTGACGAGCTGGGTACCCTGGAGCCATGACGACGTCCGCACCCGCCCAAGCGACACCGCCTGCCGCAGCACCCGCACCCGCACCCGGCGAGTTCGACCTGTCGTTCCTGCTGGACCACGCCGGATACGTGCTGCGCACCCGGATGGCCGCCGCGCTCGCCGAGATCGAGCTGACTCCGCGGATGCACTGCGTGCTGGTCCATGCCCTGGAGGAGGAGCGCACCCAGGCCCAACTCGCGGAGATCGGCGGGATGGACAAGACCACGATGGTGGCGACGGTGGACGCGCTGGAGCAGGCGGGTCTGGCCGAGCGGCGTCCGTCCACCACCGACCGGCGGGCGCGGATCATCGCCGTCACCAAGGCGGGCGAGAAGGTCGCCCAGCAGAGCCGGCGGATCGTCGACGCAGTGCACGCCGAGGCGCTCGCCTCCCTCCCGGCGCGCGAGCAGTCGCTGGTCCTGCAGGCCCTGCAGCGGCTCGTCGCCGGCAGCCTGGCGACACCCGCCGAGGGCCCGACCTCCGTCCGCCGCTCCCGGGAACGGAAGAGCTGACCGCACCACCAACTGAACCAACTTAATCCCGAAGTAGATCGTCTATTACAAAACCATCTGCTAGCGTCCTACCTGTCGCCGATCGACAGGAGAGACGCCCATGCCCGCATCGCGCACCGCCCGACTCCAGACCCGTTCACCCGGCCTCGCCCTCGCCGTCCTGTGCGCGGGCACGTTGATGATCATTCTTGACGGCAGCATCGTGACCGTGGCACTGCCGGCCATCCAGCACGATCTCGGCTTCTCCGCCTCCGGCTTCACCTGGACGGTCAACGCCTACCTGATCGCCTTCGGCGGGCTGCTGCTGCTCGCCGGACGGCTGGGGGACCTGCTCGGACGGCGGCGCGTCTTCGTCGCCGGGCTCACGGTCTTCACCCTGGCGTCCGTGCTCTGCGGACTGGCCGGCAGCCCGGCACTCCTGGTCGCCGCACGGTTCCTGCAGGCCGCCGGCGGCGCGCTGGTCTCCGCCGTCAGCCTCGGCATGCTGGTCACGCTCTTCCGCACGCCCGCCGAACGGGCCCGCGCGCTGGGCGCGTTCGCGTTCACTGGTTCCGCCGGCGCGGCGGCCGGGCAGGTGTTGGGCGGCGTGCTCACCGACACGCTCGGTTGGCACTGGGTGTTCCTGATCAACGTGCCGATCGGCGTGGCGACCGTCGCCCTCGCGCTCCGTGCACTGCCCCCCGAGGCCGGCACCGGGCTGCGCGGCGGCTCGGACGCGCTCGGTGCGGTACTGGTGACCGCCGGGGCGATGCTCGCCGTCTACTCCATCGTCCAGGCCCAGCAGCTCGGTTGGAGCTCGGGGCGGGTTCTGCTGCTCGCCGCCGCGAGCGTTGTGCTGCTCAGCGCCTTCCTCGGCCGGCAGGCCGTGGCCGCTCATCCGCTGCTCCCGCTGCGCCTGCTGCGGTCGCGGCGCCTTCTGGGCGCGAACCTGATCCAACTGCTGTTTCTGGCCGCCATGTTCAGCTTCCAGGTGCAGATCGCGCTCTACCTGCAGCAGGTGCTGCACCAGAGCGCCCTGGCGACCGGTCTGGCCATGCTCCCGGCCGCGCTGTCCATCGGTGCCGCGTCACTCGGCCTGTCGGCCCGGCTGATCGGCCGGTTCGGCGAGCGCACCGTGCTGCTGGCGGGCCTGGTCCTGCTGCTGGCCGCCCGACTGCTGCTCATCCGCCTGCCGGTGCACGGTAGTTACCTGGCCGACCTGCTTCCGGTGATGCTGCTGACGGGTGGCGGCGGGCTCGCTTTCCCGGCCGTCACCGGAATCGGCATGGCGGGGGCGGAGCCGCAGGACGCGGGCGTCGCCTCGGGGCTGTTCAACACCACGCAGCAGCTCGGTGCGGCCCTCGGCGTCGCGGCCCTGTCCACGGTCGCCGCCTCCCGCACCGCGCACCTCGCCCGCCCCGGCGTCTCCACGGAGGCCGCGCTGACGGGCGGATACCACCTCGCCTTCGAGGTCGGCGCCGGGCTGCTGCTCCTGGCCATCGCCGTCACCGCCACGCTCCCCCGCCACCGCCCGGCCGGCGCGGCGTCGGCGGAGCGAGCCGCCGAGGCCGATCCGGCTCCGGCGTCCGTGCACTGACGAGGCGTCAGCGGGACTGGGCGAAGCTCCGGCGGTAGTCCGCCGGAGCGACGCCGACCGCGCGGCGGAAGTGGTGGCGCAGCATCGCCGCCGTCGCGAAGCCGGAGGCGCGGGCGATCTCCTCGACGGCCATCGGCGTCTGCTCCAGCAGCCGGCGGGCGTGCAGGATGCGCTGGGCGGAGAGCCAGCGGTGCGGGGTGGTGCCGGTCTCGGCGACGAACCGGCGGGCGAAGGTCCGCTCGGACATGTGCGCCTGGCGGGCCAGTTCGGCCACGCTGTGCTCGCGGTCGAGGCGCTCGGAGAGCCAGGCCAGCAGCGGGTCCAGGCTGTCCGCGCAGTACTCGGGCACCGGCTGGACGATGAACTGCCGCTGGCCGCCGTCCCGCTGGGGCGGGACGACCATACGACGGGCGATCGCCGTGGCCGCCTCGGAGCCGATCTCGCGGCGCACGAGGTGCAGGGCGGCGTCGATGCCCGCGGCGGTGCCGGCGCTGGTGATGATGTCGCCGTCGTCGACGTAGAGCACGTCGGGGTCGAGCTTGGCCGAGGGGAAGCGGGCGCCGAACTCCTCGACGTGGCGCCAGTGCGTGGTGCAGGGCCGGTCGTCCAGCAGCCCGGCGGCGCCGAGCGCGAAGGCGCCGCTGCAGACCGTCAGCAACTGCGCCCCGCGCGCGTGCGCCGCGCACAGCGCCTCCATCAGCTCGGCCGGGTACGAGTCGCGGATCCGGTAGGCGGGGACCGCGACGAGGTCCGCGTCCAGCAGGGCGTCGAAGCCGCACTCGGTCGTCATGGTCGTGCCGACCGTGGTGCGGACGGGGACCCCCGGCCGCGGGGAGCAGACCCGGAAGTCAAAGGGCGGCACCCCGTCCTCGGTCCGGTCGATGCCGAAGACCTCGGCCAGCACGCCGAACTCGAAGGGGGCGAAATCGTCGATCAGGGCGACGGCGACGCTGCGCAGCATGAGCCCATGGTACGCCCGCGGATGGCAGGATATCGATGCAGGGGGACTCTTCTGCCACTAGTGGCAGGATCTCGATGAGCACAGAATTTATGCCATGGGCCTCCTGATTCTCACTCTCGTCATCGCCGTCCTCGTCCTCGGCCTGGAGCGCAACGCGCGCCGCGCGCGCCGCACCCTCCCCGCCGTTCCCCTCCGGACCCCCGCCGCCGACCACCGCGACCGCGACATCGAGCGCCTCCTCGACGAACTCCGCAGCCGTTGAGACGACGACACCGCAAGCAACCAGCGCCGGACGAAAGCCGCTTCTCCCACCCGGGAGCAGCGGCTTTCGCGTTCCGACGGTCCGTCAGTGATCGGCTCATACTCGCCCATTCGGGGAAAAAGGCTTGGACGCTGTGGGCGGCCGCGCGGGAGACTGCCGTACCCACCCCTTCTCCGCATACGCACGGCGGCTTCGCCGTGCCCGCTTCCAGAACCGACTGCCTTACGACCCTGACGACACACAGGACGTGTGATGCCGAATCCCCAACCCCCCGAGGGACGACCGCAGCGCGGCGCGGTACGCCTCGCGCTCCGCTACTACGGCCGGGAGCTGGTCCGACTCAAACGCATGACCGTGCCCGCCATGCTCGGGCCCGCACTGGGCAATATCGGAATCGCGTACATCGCTCCGTTGATCGTCGCCAAGCTGGTGGCGAGAATCGCCGGGGAACCGGGCGGCTCCGGACAGCACCTCACCACGGCGGCGCTGCTGCCCTACGTGTTCGGCTTCGCCGGTGTGCTGCTGGTGTCCGAGACATTCTGGCGGATCGGCATCCACTGTCTGAACCGCGTGGACGGCCTCGGCATCGAGCGGCTCTACGTCGTCGGCATGGACGAGCTGTTCGCCAAGGACGCCTCCTTCTTCCACGACAACTTCGCCGGTTCGCTGACCAAGCGGGTGCTCAGCTTCGCCTCCCGCTTCGAGGACCTCGTCGACACGCTCACCTTCAACGTCGTCGGCAGCCTGGTGCCGCTGGTCTTCGGCTCCGTGGTGCTGTGGACGTACCAGCCGTGGCTCGTGGTGGTGCTGCTGGCGATGATCGCGGTGACCGGCCTGCTGGTGACACCCCTGATCCGGCGTCGCCAGGAGCTGGTGAACGAGCGCGAGGCGGCGATCGCCCGGGTCTCCGGGCACGTCGCCGACAGCCTGATGAACATGGACACCGTCCGGGCCTTCGCCGCGGAGGAACGCGAGGCGGCCGAGCACCGCACCCGCGTCGCGGAGTCGCGCCGGCGTTCGGTGCTCTCCTGGGACTACGGCAACCTGCACATCGACACCCTGGTGGCACCGATGTCGGTGATCACCAACGGGGTGGGTCTGCTGCTCGCGGTGCTGCTGGCCACGCACGGCAGCGGGGTCGAGGCGGTCGTGGTCGCGTTCACCTACTACTCCAACGCCACCCGGATCATGTTCGAGTTCAACCAGATCTACCGGCGCCTGGAGAGCTCGATGACGGAGGCGGCGCAGTTCACCGAGCTGCTGCTGGACCCGCCGACGGTGCTCGACCAGCCGGAACCGGAGCCGCTGCGCCCACGCGGCGCTGACGTCCGCTTCGAGGACGTGGTCTTCACCCACGGCGGCGCGGACCGTCCGCTCTTCGACGGCATGGAGCTGGCGGTGGCGAGCGGCGAGAAGATCGGCCTGGTCGGCCGGTCCGGCGGTGGCAAGACCACGCTGACCCGGCTGCTGCTGCGGATGACGGACATCGAGGGCGGCCGGATCCTGATCGGCGGCCAGGACGTGAGCCGACTGCGCCAGGCCGACCTGCGCAGCCTGATCTCCTACGTCCCGCAGGACCCGGCCATGTTCCACCGCACGCTGCGCGAGAACATCGCCTTCGCCCGGCCCGGTGCCGGCGAGGCGGAGATCCGCCGGGCGGCCGAGGCGGCGCACGTCACCGAGTTCGCGGACGGCCTGCCGGACGGCTTCGACACCATGGTCGGCGAGCGCGGCGTCAAGCTGTCCGGCGGCCAGCGCCAGCGGGTCGCGCTCGCCCGCGCGATCCTGCGGGACGCGCCGATCCTGCTGCTCGACGAGGCCACCAGCGCGCTGGACTCGGAGAGCGAGGTTCTGGTCCAGGAGGCGCTGTGGCGCCTGATGGACGGGCGCACGGCGCTGGTGGTCGCACACCGGCTGAGCACGGTGGCCGGGATGGACCGTCTGGTCGTCCTGGACCGCGGCCGGATCGTGGAACAGGGCAGCCACCAGCAGCTGCTCGCCGCCGAGGGCGCGTACGCGAAGCTGTGGCAGCACCAGTCGGGTGGCTTCTTGGACGAGCACGGCCTGGACAAGGCCGGCTTGGCCGAGGTCGAGGAGACCCCTCAGCCCGCCTGAGACGGGACCGGCCCCGCTCCCTCGTCGTCGAGGGTGCGGGGCCGGTTCGCCGTGCTGCCGGGGATCAGACCGCCGGGGCCGGGAAGGTCGGGTACTCGACGCCGGAGATCGTCTGGACGACCCGGACGACCTGGCAGGAGTAGCCGAACTCGTTGTCGTACCACAGGTAGAGGATGGCGTTGTCGCCCTCGACCTTGGTGGCGCCGGCGTCGACGATCGACGCGTGGCGGGAGCCCACGAAGTCCATGGAGACCGCGTCGGGCGCGGTGGTGAAGTCGATCTGGCGGCGCAGCGGCGAGGTCAGCGACACCTCGCGCAGGTAGTCCAGGACCTCCTCGCGGTTCGTCTCCTGGGCCAGCTGCAGGTTCAGGATGGCGATCGAGACGTCCGGGACGGGGACGCGGATCGAGCTGCCGGTGATCTTCGCCTTGAGGTCGGGCAGGGCCTTCGCCACGGCGGAGGCGGCACCGGTCTCGGTGATCACCATGTTGAGCGGGGCGGAACGGCCACGACGCTCGGCCTTGTGGAAGTTGTCCAGCAGGTTCTGGTCGTTGGTGAACGAGTGGACGGTCTCCACGTGGCCGCGGAGCACGCCGAACTTGTCCTCCATCGCCTTCAGCGGCGGGACGATCGCGTTCGTGGTGCAGGAGGCGCAGGAGATGATCTGCTCGTCCGGCTTGATGGTGTCGTGGTTGACACCGTGCACGATGTTCGGGACGTCGCCCTTGCCCGGCGCGGTCAGCACGACCTTGGCGATGCCCGGCTGCAGGTGCTTCGACAGGCCCTCGCGGTCGCGCCAGCGGCCGGTGTTGTCGATCAGGATGGCGTCGCGGATGCCGTACTGCGTGTAGTCGACGGTGGAGGGGTCGTCCGAGTAGATGACCTTGATCTCGTTACCGTTGGCCACGATGGTGCTGTTCGCCTCGTCCACCGTGATGGAACCGTTGAACTGGCCGTGGATCGAGTCGCGACGCAGCAGCGAGGCACGCTTGACGAGGTCGTCGGCCGCGCCCTTGCGCACCACGATCGCCCGGAGCCGCAGGCCGTTGCCGGAGCCGGCCTTCTCCACCAGGAGACGGGCCAGCAGGCGGCCGATCCGGCCGAAGCCGTACAGCACGACGTCGCGGGCCTCGCGACGCTCCAGCTTGTTCGCGCCGGTGGCACCGGCGACGGCCTCGGCGGTGAACGCCTCGACCGTCAGACCGCGGTCGTCGGCCTTGTACTGCTCAGCCAGGATGCCGAGGTCGATCTGGGACGGACCGAGGTCGAGCGTGGCCAGCGCCTGCAGGAAAGGCATCGTCTCGGTGACCGAGAGCTCCTCGCCGGCGATCTGGCGGGCGAACCGGTGAGTCTTGAGGATGGAGACCACCGACTTGTTCACCAGAGAGCGGCTGTGCAGCAGGACGTTGACGTCCTTCTCCCGGTGCAGTCGGCCGATGATCGGAATCATCGACTCCGCGATCTCCTCGCGGTTCATCCAGTCCGTGAACACGTCGTCGTTGACAGTCACAAATTCATCTTTCGCGGTATTCGAGCCGGGCGACGTACCTCATGCTATCTTCCGCCCGCACAGCTTCGGCCCTCACCCCTACGTGACCTACACCGCAGCGGCCTACCGCCGCCGCCCGCCGACCCGCCCACAGCTGCTCGCGCAGGCCCTTCTGCATCGGCGCTGCGGTGATCACGACGGGCTCGACCGTCCCCGCGAGCGCGATGCAGTCGCCCGCCCCCACGGTGACGGCCACAAGCGCCTCGGACTCGTCACCCCCGGGCGCACACACGAACGACGCCGTTCCCCCGGCCGACACTGCCGACCTTCACCCCGTCGACCAGCACCTGGTACCGCCGCAACGCATCCCGATATCCCTCCGCCACCAGCAGCGTCCCGGTTCGCTCGCCCATTCCCCACCCCTCTCGCCACCACCGGCGGGCTTGATCCCGAGCGCGATCACCTGGTCCCTCACGGCGTCGACGAAGACCACGACGTCGTCGTCGCTGATGAGGGAGTCCGCCTCGCCGATCACGCGATCGGGGACCTGTTACATGATCGCGACGCGGCTTTCGCTGACCGACCGACCCGAGCCCCGATAGCCTGGCTGTCGATCAAGCGCATACCAACTGTCTGATCCATGGGGGGTCACACATGCTCAAGAAGGCTGCCGCCGTTGCGGTCATAGCCACCGCCGCCATCGTCGGCACCACCGGTGCCGCGAACGCCGCACCGGCACACGGCTGGGCCATGCTGTCCTCGCCGTCCGTGGTCAAGGCCCACCACGCCTTCACCGTTTCCGGCCACGGCGAAGACCGTCGCGGCAACCTCCTGTGCCTGCAGCAGCGTTGGTACGACACCCAGAAGCACGGGTGGGGTCCCTGGGTCACCCAGATCTGCGAGGGTGCCAAGGCCGGTCACGTCAGCGCGTTCCGCGCGACCGCGGAGAAGGGCTTCGGCAAGGGCACCTACCAGCTGCGCCTCTTCGTCGGCCAGCGCCAGGCCCAGCAGGTCAAGCCGCTGGACTACAGCAAGACCCACACGCTCGTGGTGCGCTGAATCGGTCCGGCTCGCTGAACCCCACCGGGGCGCGGGCAGGTGCCCGCGCCCCGGTGGGGTTGGGTCAGGGGGTCAGCGGTGGGAGGTGTACTGGACGACCTGCTGGTAGGTGGGGCGGTTCTGCCAGTTGGTGTTGGTGTCGGTGACGCCGCCGAGGGCGCGTTGGACGATGGAGTCGGCGCACCACTGGTCGCCCGCGGAGCAGGTGGAGTCGGACGGGTAGACCGTGGCGGCGGACTCGGACGCGGCCTGCTGGAGGCTGGTCAGCAGGATCTGGCGGCAGGAGGAGAGGTCGCCGCCGCCGCAGTAGGGCTGGGCGAGGGCGTCGGCCGGGTGCTGGCCGAGGACCGCGCGGAGGTCGAGGTTGACGTAGGACCACCAGCCGAACTGGAACGAGGAGCCCTTGTGCGGGATGGACTCGTTCGCGTCGGCCGGGCCCGTGCTCGGGCCGGTCTGGCCGCCCGACGGCGACTCGTTGAGCTGCAGGGCCCCGATCATGGCGTTGAACAGGTCACTGCCCATGCCGGGCTGGAACTCCGCCTGGACCAGCAGCGGCCACCAGGCGTCGAAGGTCTGGATCGCGGAGGCGTCGGCGTAGGTGTGGCTGCCGGCGGAGGTCTCCCTTCGCTGGGCGCCGTCAGAGAGCCAGGTCTGGAGCTGCTTGACCAGCGCCGCCTGGGTCGGGTCGGTCACCGGGGCGCTGTTGACGACCGAGAGCAGCAGCGGCAGCACGTCCTCGCCGCGCAGGTCGGTGAGCGCCGCGGACTCCATCGCCTGGGCCAGCGAGGCTCGCGACACCTTCGGCCCGTTCGCGGCCGCGGTCGCGACCAGGCCCTTGACCCGGGCGTCGAGCATGTTGGCGCGGTGCACCGGGCCGTCGCCGAAGCCGGCGGCGGCAAAGCCGGGGGCCTGCTTGTTGTTCCAGGAGACGTAGTAGTCCTGGTCGACGCTCTGCGGGTGCTGGGCCGGCGGGGCGTAGTCCGCGGTCCAGCTGCTCGGGTCCCAGTTCTGCCAGGTGTACTTGGGGTCGGCCCACGCGGGCAGGTCCGCGGCGACCGTCGCCGGGCGCACCGGGTTGCGGCCGGAGTTGTAGTACGCCGTGTGCGCGGAGTCGACGTAGAACCAGTTGAACGTCAGGTCGATGTGCTGCGCCGCCTGCTGGAAGGTCTGCGGCGAGTTCACCGCGCCCGGGTCGTTCAGCATCTGGAAGCCGATGATCGAGTCGGCCTCGTGCATGTACGTCGAGCGCAGCGAGGTGTAGGCGACGGGCACGCCGCCGACCGTGGCGCGGGCCGTCACCAGCCCGTACGCGGTGCGGTACATGATGAGTCTGTAGGAGCCGGCGGGCGTGCTGTCGGCCGTGGTCGGGCTCCAGGAGTCGTCGCGCTCCAGCGCCGTCATCGGCGTGCAGACGCCGTTGAGCTGGTACGCCATCGAGTCCTTGGTGGCCGGCGAGCCGTCGGTGTTGCACAGGCGCACCGCGTAGACGTCGGTGATGTCCTGGCCGGCGCTGGTCGCGCTCCATGAGTAGTCCGGGCCGCGGCCCAGCTCGACGTAGAAGCTGAGGCCCGCGAAGGACGCACCGCGCGCGCTGATGCCGGGCCCCTGGATCTCCTCCAGCATCAGCAGCTGCGGCGCGAAGTAGCCGGTCTGCGGGCCGAAGACGGCGACGGGGTGGCCGTCGTCGGTGTACTTGCCGGAGACGACGAGGGCGTTGGACATGCCGTGCTTGGCGGTCAGCAGGTTGCCCGGCAGCACGCCCTTGTCGAACATGCCTGCCAACGGCCGGAGTTTGGCCGGGGCCTTCCTCGCCGCCGCCGCGTCCGTGGACCGGCTGGCCACCTTGGGCGACGCGGTCGAGGTCGCGGCCGAGCCGGTCGGGTCGAAGATCAGCTGCTGCGGGGTGACCGAGCCGGCGTCCGGCATGGCCAGGCCCTGCGGCGAGGCCGGGTCCTGCCCGTAGGCGAAGCTCTGGCCGTCGTGCACGGTGGTCACCGCGCTCGTGGCCTCCCGCTCACGGAACGAGTTCCACACCTGGTCGCCCAGCGTGGTCCCGTACTTGGCGTCGGCGGCCTCCTTGACCAGGGCCGACTGCACCTGGTTGCCGCCGCCGCTGCCGAACAGCGCGCCGATCACGGAGGAGAGCGCGACCAGGTCGGTCAGCTTGAACGGCTGGATCGAACCGGCGTTGGTGATCGCGTTGATCTGGCCGGTCAGGTCGTACTCGCCAGGGAAGGTGCGGGCGTTGTAGGCCTGGGTGACGTAGGCGTTGATGCCGTCGATGTAGGCCTGTGCGTCGGAGAGCGCCTGCTGCCCGCGCGGGCCCTGGTTGGCGACGGAGTCGATCTGCTGCTGCAGCTCCGCCTCGGTGTAGGGGGCGGCCTGCCAGAAGCTCTGTTCCAGCTGGCGGTTGGCGGCCGCGCCGCCGGCGAAGCTGCTCAACTCCCCGCGCCCGACGTGCCGGAACAGGTCCATCACCCACAGCCGGTCCTGCGCGGCGGCGTAGCCGGCACCGTACTCGGTGCCGTAGCGGGTGGTCCCGGTGATGTGAGGGGTGCCGGTCGCCTTGTCGCGCACGATGGTGACGTCGCTGCGCGGGCTGATGCTGCTCTCCACCTGGTCGGTGGGGACCCCGAAGGAGGAGGAGTTGAAGTAGCTGGAGAGCGTCGAGTCGGACAGGCCCGTGTAGCCGTCCACCAGCGAACTGTACGGCCCGAGTTGGTCGTCGGTGTGGGCGGGGTGGGTGCCGAAGGCCCGGTTGGCGAGGATGTCGGCGAGGGTGGCGTTGCCGTTCTCACCGGGCGGCAGGATGTCGTTGCACTGACCGCCGCAATAGTCCTGCACGGCCGTGGCGGCCCTGGGTGGGGACGAGGCCGCGGCGGGCAGGGCGAGGCTGGTCGCTGTGACGAGAGCGGCGGCGCCGGCCACCGCTCTCAGCCACATCATTCGTCGACGCATGGGGGGTACGCCTTCCTGACAGAGGGACCGTCAGGTGACGATACGTTAGTTACCCTCGCGTTAGGAAGATGTACGCGACAAGCCACCTCACGCTTGTTTTCTCTGGTATGGACCGACGGCCGACTACAGCCCCACGTCGCGGCTGCGGACGTCGGCGAGCGACTCACGGCGCACCAGTAGCCGGGCCGTCCCGCCCGTCACCGCGACCACCGGCGGCCTGCCGACGAGGTTGTAGCCCGAGGCCATGGAGAGGTGGTAGGCGCCCGAGGCCGGCACGGCCAGCAGGTCGCCCGGCCGGATGTCCGCCGGGAGTTCGACCCCGGCGGCCAGCACGTCGCCCGCCTCGCAGTGACGGCCCACGACCTGCACCGGCCGCAGCTCCGCGCTCGCGGCGCGACCGACCAGACGGGGCGCGTAACGCACCCCGTACAGTGCCGGGCGCGGGTTGTCGCTCATACCCCCGTCGACGGCGACGAAGGTGTGCCGCCCGCTCTGCTTGACCGAGAGCACCCGGTACAGCGCGACGCCCGCCGGACCCGCGATCGCCCGGCCCGGCTCCAGCAGCAGCCGCGGCTCCGGCAGGCCCACGGTGGCGCAGGCGGACCGCAGTTCGGCCCGGACCCGGGCGGCCAGCGCCCGGACGTCCAGCGCGTCCTCGCCGGGGCGGTAGGCGATGGCGTGGCCGCCGCCGAGGTCCAGCTCGGGCAGCACGACGCCGTGGGCCTACCGGGTCCCGTGCATCAGCGCGACCAGGCGGCGCACGGCCTGCAGGTACGGCTTCGGGCTGTCGATCTGCGAGCCGAGGTGGCAGTGCAGGCCGACCAGCTCCAGCCGGGGCTGCTCCAGCACCCTGGCGATCGCGTGCTGGGCGGTGCCGTCGGTGCTGGAGAGGCCGAACTTCTGGTCCACGGTCCCGGTGCGCACGGCCGGGTGCGCACCGGCCGCGATGCCGGGAGCGATCCGCAGCAGGACGCGCTGGCGCGCGCCGTAGGGCACGAGCGCCGCGATGCGGGCGATCTCCGTGGCGTTGTCGATGACGATGCGACCGACGCCGAGGCGCAGCGCGGCCTCCAACTCGTCCGGGCTCTTGGCGTTTCCGTGCAGCACCAGGTGCTCGGCGGGGAACCCGGTGGTGACCGCGAGCTCCAACTCTCCGCGCGAGCAGACGTCCATGCCCAGTCCCTCCTCCTCGACCCAGTGGGCCATGGCCCGGCACAGGAACGCCTTGGCGGCGTAGTGGATCTCCGCCTCAGGGAACGCCTCGCGGTAGGCCCGGCACCGGGCCCGCACCTCGTCCTCGTCGACGAGGTAGGCGGGGGTGCCGAATCGCTCGGCGGCGTCGGCGAGCGAGACGCCGCCGACGGTCAGGTCCCCGTTCGCCAGCGCCCGCGTGGACGCGGGCCACACCGGGAGCCAGGGCGCCTCGGCGGCGCGGACGCGCGGGGGAATCAGGGTGGTGGTCATCGCGGTCTCCTCCTCGGCGGCCGGGCTGTTGAGCATCGGGCTGCTCAACGGCCCGAGCCGACGGCGACGCTGCGCGCGGACTCCGCGCCCCGACCCCGCGCCCGGGCAGCCCGTCGAGCGCGCCCGCCATCGGTGCCTCGCGGCGCCGCGACCGGCGCGGAGACCCGCACGGAGACCGGGGCCGTGGCAGATCCGGCCACCGCCGCCGCTGCGGGCGCGGCGGCGAGCTGCGGGTCCACCGTGATCCGGCCGACGCCGAGGGCGTCGGCCATGGCCCGGAGCGCGGGCTCCGCGAGCTCCACCGCGGTCTGCTCGGGCCCGAGCACGGCGGCCAGCTGTCGCCTGCTGCTGAACCCGACCGCCGTCCGCTCGCCCAGCGGGGAGCGGAAGAGGCGCAGCACCGCCCCGGCGGGGCCCGACCGGACCGGGACCAGCAACAGTCCGGTCGGCAGGTGATCCACGGGTTCGGAGTCGTCCCCAGCCAGGTGGACAGTCATGGCGAGCTTCCTTCCGACGCGCGTGAGCGTGACCAGTCGTCAACCACCGGCCGTCACGACGGGGAACCGCCGCCCGACCGGTGCGCCTTCGACGCTAGACCGGTCGTTCCCGCTGCTCACGGGCCGAAGGCCGCTCCTGACGCGTTCCTGACGCCGCACGCCGGAATGTTGATGCCGGAGGGAGCTCAGCGCGTCTGGAGGGCGGCGATGTGGGGCGGAAGGGCGATGCCGGCGGCCAGGTCGGGGGCCGGGACGGGGGCGCCGAAGACCGGGCGGAGCGGGACGTTGCCCGCCCACAGGCCCAGCTCGGCGTCCGGGCTGTCGCCGTCCTCCGGCGGACCCGCGGCGATCTTGACCGAGGCCTCGGTCAGGTCGAGCGCGAGCAGCGCGGTGGCGGCGAGCTCCTTGCGGTTCGGCTGCCGCGCGTAGTCCCACTGGCCGGGCGCGCACTGCTCGGTGAGCACCCGCAGGCCGTCCAGCTTCTCCTCGTCCTCCAGCAGACGCGGGGTGCCGTAGATCATCGCGCAGCGGTAGTTGATCCCGTGCTCGAACACCGACCGGGCCAGGCTCAGGCCGTCCACGTGTGTCACGGTCACGCACACCTCGGCGTCCGGGTCCTGCCGCAGGCTGCGGCTGGCGACGGAGCCGTGGAAGTAGAGGGTGTCGGCGGTGGCGCCGTAGCAGGTGGGCACGACCATCGGGACACCGTCGACGATCACGCCCAGATGGCAGACGAAACCGGCCGCCAGCACCGCGTCCAGATCCTCCTTGCGGGTGCTGCCGTTCTCCCGCATCCGCCGGTGCTGCGTTCGGTCCGTGACTGCGATTTCTGACATTGCCGACCCTTCCGGACAACCGTTTCCGTCTCGCCAGAGCGAAACACGCGCTGATTTCGTAGCTCCCTGACTACGGTAGTCGAGTCCGGTGAGCCGAATCAACGGCCGAAGGTCCGCACCTCCCGCGCCGCGTCGGCACCGGCCCGCTCCCGGCGGCTCGCGGTGGTTACCGCGGGTCGGTGACGAGCAGGCCGAAGACCAGGTCGTCGGTCCACTCCCCCTTCAGCCAGGTGGCCTGCCGGGGGCGGCCCTCGAGGACGAAGCCGACGCGTTCCAGGAGGGCGGCCGAGCGGAGGTTGCGGGCGTCGCACTCCGCGGAGACGCGGTGCAGGCCGCGGGTGTCGAAGAGGTCGGCGAGGACGGCCCGCAGCGCCTCGGTGGCGTAGCCGTGGCCCTGCGCGTCCCTGGCCAGGGTGAAGCCGAGCTCGGCCTGGCGCAGGTTCTCGTGCAGGCGGACGCCGATGTCGCCGATCAGCCGCCGCTCCGCGGTGAGCTCGATCGCGTAGGGGAACAGGCCGGGCTCGGCCGGCGAGGCGGCGGCGAAGTCACGCACCCAGGCTCGGGCGGTCTCCGCCGAGACCGGCGCCGTCCAGCTCTTGAAGTGGGCGACCTCGGGATCGGAGCGGTAGGCGGCGAGGGCCGGCGCGTCCTCCGCGCGGAACCGGCGCAAGGTGAGCCGCGGTGTGTCCAGCATCGACGCCTCCTCGGTGATCCGCGCGCCACGCTACGCGATCTCCGGAGCCGCCGTCGGCCTCGCGCCTCAGGCGTGGAAGCCGAGGCGGCGGGCGGCGAGGCCGGTGAGGATCTCGTCGGTGCCGCCGCCGATGCCGAGGATCCGGACGTCGCGGTAGTGCCGCTCGATCTCCGACTCGCGCATGTAGCCCATGCCGCCGTGGAGTTGGAGCGACTCATGGACCACCCACTCGGCCGTCTCCACCGCACTGTTCTTGGCGAAGCAGGCCTCGGTGACGACGTCCTCGCCCGCGATGTGCCGGGCGGCGACGTGGTGGGTGTAGACGCGGGCGAGGTCGATCCGGCGGGCCATCTCGGTCAGTGTGTGCTGCACGAGCTGACGCGAGATCAGCGGGCGGCCGAAGGTGTGGCGTTGACGGGTCCAGTCGACCGCGAGGTCGAGCGCGCGCTGCGCGGTCGCGTAGGCCTGCGCGGCCAGTGCGAGGCGCTCGGTGACGAACTGGGTGGCGATCTGCACGAACCCGCTGTTCTCCGGCCCGACCAGGTTGGCCGCGGGCACCCGCGCGTCGACGAAGGAGAGCTCGGCGGTGTCGGAGCAGTGCCAGCCCAGCTTCTCCAGCCGCCGCTCGACGGTGAAGCCGGGCGTGCCGCGCTCGACGACCAGCAGCGAGATGCCATGGGCGCCCGGACCGCCGGTGCGCACGGCCGTGGTGACGAAGTCGGCGCGGCAGCCGGAGGTGATGAAGGTCTTGGCGCCGTTGACGACATAGTGGTCGCCCTCGCGCCGCGCGGTGGTGCGGATCGCGGCCACGTCCGACCCGGCGTCGGGTTCGGTGACGCCGAGCGCGCCGATCAGCTCGCCCGCGACCACCGGGCGCACGAAGCGCTCGAGTTGGTCCGGGTCGCCGGCAGCGACCAGGTGCGGGAGGGCGATCCCGCCCGTCAGCAGCGAGGCGACCAGGCCGCCGGAGCCGCCCGCCTGCAGGATCTCCTCGGCGACGGCGAGGGCGTCCAGCAGGTCCCCTCCCCCGCCGCCGACCTCGACCGGCAGGGCGACCCCGAGCAGACCCAACGCGGCCGCGGAGCGGTGCAGTTCGCGCGGCAGCTCGCCGGCCCGCTCCCAGCCGTCGAGGTGCGGCAGCACCTGTGCCTTCACGAAGCTCCGGACGGTCTCGCGCAGTTGGCGGCGCTCCGGCGTCTCGGTCACGCGGTCTCTTCCGTCCGGTTCCGGTCCTCGCGCCCGCGTCCCTTGCCGGGAGGCCCGGCGAAGGCCTGCGCGATCCGCAGCCAGGCGGCGGCGTCCGGGCCGACCGCGAGCAGTTCGCTGTCGCGGTAGTCCCGCCGCTGGGTCACGACGAGGCAGAAGTCGAGCAGGTCCCCGCTCACCCGCTGCTCGGCGTCCTCGGGCCCGGCCGTCCACAGCTCGCCGCCGGGCGCCCGCAGTTCGACGCGGAACTCCGTCGCGGGCGGCGTGAGTCCGTGCACGCCGAAGGCGAAGTCGCGGGTGCGCACCCCTAGTCGGACGATGTGCCGCAGCCGCGCGCTGGGCACGGGCGGCAGACCGAGGGCCTCGCGCACGTCGAGGCCGTGGGCCCAGGTCTCCATCAGCCGCGCCGTGGCCATGGACGCGACGCTCATCGGCGGCCCGTACCAGGGGAACCGCGCGTCCGGCGCGGCCGCGGCCAGTTCGGCGGCGAGGGTGGCCCGACCGGCGCGCCACTGGTCCAGCAGGTCGGCCACGGGCCGCCGGGCCCATGCGTGCGCGGCGGCGTCGACGTACTCCTCGCCGCCGGCGAGGGCGCGCCGCAGTTCCTCGCCGAAGGCCTCCGGGGTGCGGACGGCGATCAGCGCCTTCTCATCCGTCCAGGCCAGATGCGCGATCTGGTGGGCCACCGTCCAGCCGACGGCGGGGGTCGCGCGGGCCCAGTCGAGCCCGTCCCGGGCCACCAGGTCGTCGAGCGCTTGCGATTCGGCGTGCAGGTCTGCGAGGACCGGTGCGGCGTCGGCCATGGCGCGGTCTCCCTTCGGCGTCCCGAGCGACGATGGCACTCGCCCGAGAAAAAATCAATGGCGCTTGATTCTTTTCTGGGACCGGGACCGGGAGGGGCGCCCGTTCGCTACGCCCGGCTGACGGCCGACGCTGACCGCTGGAGCCGTGCCCGCTACGGCTGCTGCTCGACGAAGCGCTCCCGCAGCACCCGCTTGAGGATCTTGCCCGTGGGATTGCGCGGCAGTTCGTCCAGGAAGAGCACGATCCGCGGCTTCTTGTACGACGCGATCCGCTCGCGGGCGAAGGCGATCAGCTCCGCCGAGCTCACCTCGCCCGCGTCCGGGCGCAGCACGACCGCGGCGGTGACCGCCTCGCCCCAGCGCTCGTCGGGCGTACCGAAGACCGCGACGTCCAGCACGGCCGGGTGCTCGGAGAGGGCCGCCTCCACCTCGACCGGGTAGACGTTCTCACCACCGGTGATCACCATGTCCTTGATCCGGTCGGTGATGAAGAGATAGCCGTCCGCGTCGAGGTAGCCGGCGTCGCCGGTGCGCAGCCAGCCGTCCTCGGTGAACAGCCGGGCGCTCTCCTCCGGGCGGTGCCAGTAGCCGGGGGTGACGTAGTGCGAACGGGTGCAGATCTCGCCCACGGCGCCGCTCGGCAGCGGCTCGCCGGAGACCGGGTCGACGACGCGGACCTCGACGTCGGGGCGGGTGTTCCCGGCGGAACGCAGCAGGTGGGCGCGGGGGCCGTCCGGGTCGTGGTCCTGCGGGAGCAGCCGGGTGGCGGCGCCCGCGGTCTCGGTCTGGCCGTAGATCTGCAGGAAGCCGCAGCCGAACACGTCCATGGAGCGGCGCAGCAGCGCGGGGGTGATCGGTGAGGCGCCGTAGGCGATCAGACGCAGCGCGGAGAAGTCGCGTGCGGTGATGTCCGGCAGCGCGGTGAGCATGTGCAGCACGGCCGGGACGAAGAAGGTGTGCGTGATCCGCCGCTCCTCCATGATCTCCACGACGCGCTGCGGGACCAGGTCCGGGACGGTGACGGTGTGCGCGCCGACGACCAGCGCCTGCACCAGCCAGCCGGCGCCAGCGATGTGGAAGAACGGCATCGCGTTCATGCTCACCGAGTCGGCGTCCCAGCCCACTTCGCCGAGGATGTGCGGGCCGCCGTCGAGGTTGCCGAGCGTGGTCAGCACGCCTTTGGGCTGCCCCGTGGTGCCGGAGGTGTAGAGCTGGAGGCAGACGGTGTCGGCCTCGCCCGGCCCGCCGCGGCCGGGGTCCCGGTCGGGCGCGGACCCGAGCCAGAGCTCGTGGGCGAGCTCGTCCGGCCCGGGCGCGCTGGGCCCGTCCACGATCAGTGGGGCCTTGGGCAGCACCGCGCGGATCGCCCGCGCGCCGGGCAGGAACTCCTCCTGGGTGAGCACGGCGGCGAACTCGGCGTCCCGCCCGACGGCGGCCAACTCAGGCTCCGCCAACCGCCAGTTGACCGGCGTCAGCACCAATCCCGCCTTCGCGCAGGCCAGCAGCGCCTCCGCCGTGAGCAGCCCCGGCCGGGCCAGACACCCGACCCGCGCACCCGGCGGCAGCCCCTCCGCCAACAGCGCCTGCGCGAGCCGGTTGCTGCGCGCGTCCAGCTCCCCGTAGCTGACGGTCCGTCCGCCCTCCGTGACGGCAGGCGCGTCGGGGCGGTGGACGGCATGGTCGCGGACGGCGTCGGGCAGGAACGGGCCCATGCGGGTCCCCCATCGTGGTCGGCGGGGCACTGCGGAGAGTAGGAGCGTCGCACGCCCGACGCCCGCCGCGGAACCCCGCCGGGACCGCTCAGTCCGCGGCGGGCTCCGCCTGGTCACCGTGGGGAACCGGGCAGCCGGTGGGGAACGTCCGGACCCGGGCGTCGAGCGGGCGTCGTGGCGGCTGAGCCGCCGGGTCATCGGCGATGATGGACGGGCACCCGTCCAGCCTGCGAAGGAATCCGTCCGTGGCCCAGATCGTCCTCTTCCACTCCACCTACGGCCTGCGCCCGGCCGTCCACGCCGCGGCGGAGCGCCTGCGCGCGGCGGGGCACACCGTGCACACCCCGGACCTGTTCGACGGCCGGACGTTCGACGACGTGGAGACGGGCCAGGCCTACCGCGACGAGATCACCCACGACGAGCTGCTGCGCCGCGCGGTGACGGCGGTCGCGCCGCTGC
>NZ_QKYN01000010.1:47162-47547 GCF_003258295.1 Streptacidiphilus pinicola
CGCGCTGGCCGACGAACGCGCCCGCGGCCTGCTGCTCCTGCACGGCACCTCGGACCTGCCGGAGGACGCGGCCACCGAGATCCCGGTCCAGCTCCACGTCGCCGAACCCGACGTCTTCGAGACGGAGGACTGGCTGAACGCCTGGTACCTGCGGATGACCCGCGCCGACCACGATGGGGGACCCGCATGGGCCCGTTCCTGCCCGACGCCGTCCGCGACCATGCCGTCCACCGCCCCGACGCGCCTGCCGTCACGGAGGGCGGACGGACCGTCAGCTCCGGGGAGCTGGACGCGCGCAGCAACCGGCTCGCGCAGGCGCTGTTGGCGGCAGTGCTGCCTCCGGGTGCGCCGGTCGGTTGTCTGGCCCGGCCACGCCTGCCCTCTG
>NZ_QKYN01000273.1 GCF_003258295.1 Streptacidiphilus pinicola
CTCCACCTGCGTGATCTTCGCCTCCAGCACCGCCGCGCCGGCGCCGTCGGCGAAGATCACGCAGGTGGAGCGGTCGGACCAGTCGACGGTGTCGGACATCTTCTCCGCGCCCACGACGAGCGCGCGGCGGGCCGCGCCGGCGCGCAGGGCGTGGTCGGCGGTGGCGAGCGCGTAGGAGAAACCGGAGCAGACGGTGTTCACGTCGTAGGCGGCCGGCGTCGGGATGCCGAGGCGGGCGGCGACCTGGGCAGCGGTGTTCGGGCTGCGGTCGATCGCGGTGCAGGTGGCGACGACGACCAGGTCCACGCCGTGCGAGTCGAAGCCGCTGGTGGCCAGCGCCTTGGCGGCCGCGCGGGAGGCCATGTCCGCGACCGTCTCGTCCGGGGCCGCGATGTGCCGGGTGCGGATGCCCACGCGCGAGGTGATCCAGTCGTCGCTCGTGTCGACCAGCGAGGCGAGCTCGTCGTTGGTGAGGACCTTGGACGGCTGGTAGTGACCCAACGCGACGATGCGGGAACCTGTCATGGCTCCCACTCAAGCTGATTACTGATCGGTCTCCCGGAGAGGCTTGGCACAGGATCCACCGATAGGAGCTGTAGATCCCGTACAAACCCTCACGACGTGCGACTTTCGCGTCACTGTGCGAGGGAGTTCGCGTCGCCCATCACGATCACCGGGTGCTTGGACGGGTCCAGCGCCAGCAGCAGCGCGCGCATGTCCTCCTTCGCCAGCGCGACGCAGCCGTGGGTCGGGCCGCCGTGGTCGACGTGGACCCAGATGCCGCCGCCGCGCGAGGCGCCCATCGGACGCTCGGCGCTGAGCGGCGAGGTGCCGGGGACGTGGTTGTAGTTGATCGCGACGACGTAGTCGAAGGCGTCCGCCAGCGACTCGCCCTCGAAGCCGGTGCCCGGGGCCTGGAACGCGGAGGAGTGGGTGTAGGGCAGCTTGGAGCCCGGGTTCGCGTCGAGGCCGCCGGCGTCGGTCAGCGAGAAGACGCCGATCGGGCTGTGCAGGTCGCCCGCGTGGTGGTCGGTGGTCCAACCGTTCTTGGCGTTGCGCGCCGCCCAGCTCGGGCCGGCGATCCAGCCGCCCGCGGGGGTGCGGGTGTAGAGGACGGCCGTGCCGGTGTTCTGGTCCTTGCCCTTGCCGGTGACCAGCAGCACCTGCTGCGTGTTGGCCGGCACCTTGGCGAGGAAGCCGGGGCCGAGGCCCGGCAGCTGCTTGAGCGCGGCGGCCGGGGTGGCACGGTCGACGGAGCGCGAGGCGTCGCCGTCACCGGTGCGCCCGGCGACGGGCACCGCGGAGGTGTCCGACTGCGCGCTGGCGCTGCCAGAGTCGTGGTGCGGGTTCACGAAGCCGGCGACCGCTATCACCGCGACGGCGGCCACCGAGCCGACGCCGAGGAAGCTGGTGCGCTTCAGCCGCTTGCGCCGGGCGCGG
>NZ_QKYN01000084.1:0-33712 GCF_003258295.1 Streptacidiphilus pinicola
CCTGCTCGACGAATGGGCCTACGCCCGGCCCTACCGCACTGAGCAGGAACGACGAGACGCCTACCCGGGCTGGCTCCACACCTACAATCACCACCGCGGACACACCGCTCTCAAGGGCCGCCCACCCGCCAGCCGCGTCCCCAACCTCACGGGACAGAACACCTAGACCGCACCGTGTGGAAGAAGCTGCGGAGCGCCGCCTACCGCGGCCAGCTCCAGCCGGAGGGCTTCGCGCTCGTTGCCGAGCTCCATGACCAGCACCCCGAGTGGCGTGAGGAGTGGTGCCTGTGAGCACCCACTTCAAGGTTCACGCGCCGTATCCAGCAGTGCCAGCGTTCGAGTGGCCCCAGCCAGGGCAGCGAACCTGGACGCCGCCGGCCGAGTCCTTCTTCGGAACGTGCGATGGATCCACCAGCTGCACGAGCGGCCTGGCCTGCCCGGTTGGTGTCGTAGTCACGCTCGACACGCCCCCACACGGCTGCGACTGTCCCTGTCACGACGCGGCGCGCGAGGCGGCAGCCAAGCGGCGCACTGAGCCACGGCCGGCCGAGCCCTGGTGGAACAAGCTCCGGCAGACGCGGCCGTGTCGGGAGGGGGACGGCCGGAGTTGAGCTGCCTGCTCGGGGGTCCTCGCGCCGCTGTGCGCCCCGGGCGAAGACGGCTTCCGAGTCGATGCCCATCTTGACCCACAGGAGGTCGTCCGCGCCCTCAAGGGCATGGACATCCTTGGACTCTGCCGCGACCTCGCCTCCATCGCTAACCCCCACGACCTTCCCTGGGGTGACCAACAGCAGCGGCCGAAGGCCTCCGGCTACGCGGGCGGGCAGGACCCGCTGTTCTTCCGCGAGAACAGCAGCATGGTGTTCGCCGACGCCGAGAAGAGCGTGTCGGACATCCCGCGCGCGCTCGACGCCGACGGCCGCCGCGACACAGCCTTGGACGTCCGTCAGGCGGTCGCCGGATGGCGGCGGCGACCACCGCCCCCGTGAGCAGCGTCCGACGACGCGGCTCACGGGGCCGTGGTCTGCCTGGGGGCGGTCAGCGCACGACGACGAGCTGGGTCGGCCGGTGGCCGACCGGGATCGGCGTGCCCGCCTTGCCGGTGCCCACGGCCACCGGCGTGACGGTGTTCTGGTCGCGGTTGCTGACGTACACGGTCGCGCTGTCGGGAGTGGCGGTGAGGTACCAGGCGTCCATCGCGATGGGCGTACCGGCCTTCCGTGTCGCCACGTCCATGGGCATCAGCTCGATGCCGTTGTAGACGGCGTAGAGGGACCGGCCGTCGGGGGTCAGCAGGATCCGGACGGTCTGGTTGGCGGTCGGGATGAGGGGGTCGACGGCCCCCGTGGCGGTGGTGAATCTCTCCACCGCGAAATCCGCGGAGTCGGGCATGAAGGCGGTGCGGCCGTCCGGAGTGAAGCTGATGGCGCCCCCGGCGTCGCGGACCTGGATGGCGTTGCCGACCGCGCCGGTGGCCAGCGTGACCGGCACGACGCCGCAGCAGGACTCGCTGATGTATGCGGTGGTGCCGCTCGGGTTGATGGTCACGCCGGTCGGCACCCACAGCGGGACCCGAATCATCGTTCCGACCTTGGTAGCGCTGCCTCGAGCAGGGCCTGTTCGCTTCTGTAGCTAGACGTGCTCTGAGCGAGGCCGCGGGGGGGGGGAACGCTCTGGTGAAGTTCATCCAGGGCTGGCCGGTGGGGCGTCGACGGAAGGCCTTGGCGTTCAGCTACCGCCTCGACGGGGCTGTGTCTCGGGTGGTGCCCCGCACCCGCAGGGGGTCGGGGCGTTGCCGTCGTCTGGGCTGTGCCTATCGGGCAAGGCGGTGGCGACCTTCAGGTCGCCGAGGCTGATGGTGACGTGGGCGGTGCGGGCGCGGGCCAGGACGCCACTGGCGGCGAACGACGAGCCGACGCCGGTCGGTAGAGGAGGCGCAGCACGGGGGTTCGCCAACTCGAGCGTCAGGTTGGGTCGGGGGCGTCCGGTGGCGCCCAAGGGCACGAAGTTCACGCGGCTGATCCTGGTCGTGGACGAGGAGCAGGTCGCGCTCATGTGCCCTGAAGAGGATGAGCTGAAGCGGCCGTACGGCGGCACGAAGAAGACGAGCCGCTTCTTCCGCGCCGCCCGGAAGATCAACAACCAGGGTCGGGCCGTTGACGTGCTGCTGTGGCAGGGCACGCAGGACCCGACGGACCAGAACCTGCCGAAGCTGGTCCGTGAGGGCGCGCACATCCGCGCCTCGCTGGTGGTCGGCACGGAGTCGCAGGCCCGCATGGCGCTCGGCGACAAGGCCATCGACGGCGGCGCCGAGCCGCACAAGCTGCGCCAAGGCCTCGACAAGGGCGTTGTGGTCGTGGCCGGCGACGGCGTGAAACTCGAACCCGGGCAGGCCTCGATCACCGTGCGCACGCACTACGTCGACACGGACCAGGCGCACGAGATCGCGGAGCGTGCGAAGGCCCGGCGGTCTGCCGTGGCGACGAAGACGCACGTGGAGCCCGTCGCGCAGGTCTATCCGCTCGCGGACATCGCGGCGGTGCTCGGCGACGTTCCGCGCATGAAGACCGTCAACGTGCTGCACCGGCTGACGGAGTTGAACCGCGGTGAGTACGAGGACTGGACTCCGCAGGACCTGAAGGCGTTCCTCGCCGAGGTCGGCTGTGAGCCGCACAAGTCCAACGGCAACCCGGTCGTGGACCGCGATCGGGTACTCGAAGCGATCGCCGACCGGGCTATCGACGACGTCGACGACTACGAAGAGTGAGGGGAGGCGGCCGGGGAGTTCGGGGAGTTCACCCCGACCGCCTCGCCGGCTAGCCTCCCCGGGCTTCACCTGCGCTGAACCCGCATCAGGGAGGCAGGGAGGCGCATGCGCCGGGCGCACTCAAGCAGCCGCTGAGCGCACAAAACCGGAGATGACCGCCTCCCCCCCGACCGAGCCTGATCACTATCCGTAACCACCGAAAGAAGGAAGCCATGCCCCACCAGGATCGGCCGCGCCCGGACCACTACAACCTCTCCGAGTCCGTGCGAGGTCTCGACTGCTCGCCCGCGCCAGCGTGCGCATCGTCCGCGGCAAGCCCGTCGGCCGGCTAGAGCAGAAGCTCGACCGCCTCGCCGAGGAAGCCATCGAGCGCGAAGCCCAGCAGCGCAGGTAAGTGAGCCCGGGGCGGCCCACCGGCCGTCAACCACGAGCCGCCCCGGATCCCCAAGCCCGCAAATCCCCTACGCAGACTGGAGACCCCAGTCATGCCCACCAACCAGCAGCCCACACCCAACGTTCTCCCGGGGTGGCCGACTGAGCCGCCGTACATGCCCGCCCCGCGCTCCGACAGCCCGGCGGCTTGGCAGCGGGACGCGCAAGAAGCCGCCCGCTACGCCCAGCATCCGCCGATGGTGGTGAACAACTACTACTCGGCGCCGGCCCGCCGCGGGCCGGACGTCCGTGAGGTACTCGGGTGGACCGCCGTGCTCGGCGTCGTCGCCGGCGTCCTCTTGGCCGTCGCCATGACCGCGGTAGCGCTCGGCCTGGCCGCCGTCGCCCTCGCCGTCCTCGCCGTGATCCTGCGCGGCCTCTGGCGAGACCTGCGAGGCGGAAAGTAGCGCTCAGATGCGTCAGCGGGAGCCGAGCTTCCAGAGCCGTGGGGTACTCACCGAGGACCTTCGGCCCTTGTGCTCTCGCCCGCAGGGGGCGACCGTGAGGGGGCCACGGAGGGCGGTACGACATGGACGCCACTATGGATCGCGTGATGACCGGGTACTTCAGAGCGGCGCTTATCGAGGCCGGCGGCCCCGAGGCATCAACGCCCGCTGCGGAATACCTGCGGCAGCGGCAGTCCCTGTGGCGGGAGCGCGCGGCTATGGAGCCGTCCACTGCCGCAGAGGCCCTGCGGTGGGCAAGTCGGCGCGTCACCACGGCTGAGGACGTGACGCGACCGGAAGCCCTCGAGGACCGCAACGCCTTGGAATGTTGGATGGCCGACAGGCAGATTTATGGGTTCCGCTACATCCGACGCACGTTGCAGAGCTGAGGCGAATCTTCAACGACCTTCTCGTGACCACAGACCTCGGAATCCGTACAAGCACGAGGCCCCCGCGCAGCGCACTCATGCGCGGGGGGCCTCGTGCTGTCCTGGAGCTCATGGGCACGGTACTGGTGATCAGGCAGCTGTGGCGGCGGGGCCTGAGCGGGCCGCGACGCCAACCTTCAGCACCTTGGGCATATGCCCCTCTATCAGGTGAACTCGTCACCGTTCAGGCTGGCTTGGGCGATGTCCCTTCCTACGCTCTGCATCCAACGGGCAGAAGCGATCGCAAAGGAGCATCGATGACGTCCATCCGTACATATGAGGGCGAGATCCGGATCTGCACCCGCTGCGGGCAGCCCGCGTTCCTGGGTGGAATCAGTGAGCGCACCGGGGAGTGGTGGCTTCACTTCACCGAGCAGTACGACGGGGTTCACTGCAACCGGTTCCCGCTCGCCGGCCCGGTGAGGAAGATTCCGTGGGACTTCAAGTCCCGGCAGCACGTGAAGGAGCGATACCCCGATCTGCGCCCCCGCCGCTGACGCCCTGGGATCCAGGGGAGCTACTTCGCAAAGTCCGAGACTGGGAGCACCGCTGCGGTGTGCGCGGCCGCCCTCATGCTTTCCGCGGCGTGCCGTGCCTCCGCCTCGCTGCGCAATCCGTCCAGGCTGTAGAGCTGCTCGCCGGTGTCGTCGCGGTTCAGTGTGAGCGTCCAGTCGCCTGGGCCGTTTCTGGTGATGGTGAACGAGAGTTTCACGGGTCACTCCCACACGTCGGAGCCGCCGCCGATCCACTCGACCATGTCCTGCGAGTCGAGGTCGAGCTCGTCTAGGCCCGCGCGGCGGCAGAACTCGGCGACGTCCCGAAGGCTGTGTGCCTTCCCGACGGTCTCGCCGAGGATGTCCACGCGCCGGTAGGGCGGGTTGGCGTCGACAACGTGGTGCACCACGACGTGCGCGTGATGATGCCCGCTCGCGGGCGCGGGGTCGGTCATGCCTCCAAGCTGCCTCAGCTCGGCGTGTGGGGCATCCTGGGGCCGTTGTGTCGGCATGAGGGGCCACGGACGGCCTAGCTCGTCGTGCAAAGTCCGCTTGGCTGCGGTGAGTGATCTGGACCCGTGGAGCGGCCTCGTGAAGGGACTGATCCATGCCCTTCGCAGTGATCCCTGGGCGCAGGAAATCGCGGATGCGACCACGACCAACTGCCACGAGGCGTTCTGGGCCACCCTTGGTGGCATCGCAGCAGTAGTCGGGGTGGTCCAGGTTCTCGCTACGGCCATGGCGCTTCGGACGTACGGGGTAGCGATGTTCCGTTTCTACAATCCCCCGGTTTTCTCTCAATTTACCGTGCTTGCCATCCTGGGCCTGACGTCGTACTACGCGCAGGGCTTCATTCTGTTCCAGTGTCTGAGGTCGCTAGCTGCCCAGGAGGAATGGAGCCCACGCTTGTTTCTGGCCGTTCTGGAAGTGATCATCTTTGTGCTTCTGCCGGTACTGGTGATTCTCAACGACCATGTGGCGAGGGAATATAAGAGGGGACTCAAGAAGGCCGCAGCCTCTGCCTCAGCTGCGGGGGCAGCCAGGCCTGTGCCAGGCCCTGAGGACGAATAGGGCCCCCGATGCTCAAAGCCGGAGCATCGGGGGCTCTCGTGTGTCCACAGCCCCCGACAGCCTGTGGACAGGGCCCGCCCGGGCGCTTCGGGACGCGAGGACCCCCGGGCAGGCAGTCCTATTTGGTGTGGCAGGCGCAGTCACAGCCGTAGGGGCCGGCGTCGAACGTCCTCACGACCCCGACGGGGCAGCCCAGACCAGTGCAGGACGGCTGACCGGTACAGGCGCCGAAGAACGACTCCTTGGGTGGCTCCCAGGTCCGCTGGCCGGGCTCGGGCCACTTCCATGCGGGCAGCGGCGGATACGCCGGCCTCGGTGCGACACGCCTGCTCATGCCAGCCGCCGTACATGGAATGCCGCGGGCGCCGGCGACACGCGCAGCCGTGCATCAGAACAGCCGGCACAGCGGACGTTCGCCCAGAATGGGGCGGAGTTCGTCTCGATCTCGGAGACCAGGACGCCGCGGACGGGAAAGCTGCCGCAGTCGGTACAGCGGCCCGTCGCCTCCTCCAGCGCGGTCACCACTCCGACCGCCACTGCGGGTACAGGTCGTGGAGCTCGTCGACGAGCGCGAAGCCCTCGGCCTGCAGCAGGCCCTTCCGGGCAGCGAGACGAAGGCGCTCCCAGACGGGGCGGTCGATGGGTTCTGGATCTACGACGACGCGCTACGCCCGTTGGATCTTCGAGCGCACCACCACGCTGCATCGCTCCCCGCAGGACATCGAGGAGGGCGGTGATGGTGGAGACGATCGGCGCGGAGCTGCGCCTGGTCGGCGTAGCCGAGATCGAGCCGTACGTGGCCGTGTGGACGGTGCTGGAGGCCGCCGCCGAGTTCGGTGCCGGTGCTCATCGTGTCCTCGCCCGCAACCGGGCGGCGCTGGGGCCGTAAGCGGGGGCTATTCCAGATCTTCCACCGGGCCCTGGACGAGCTCGACCGGACCCCAGACGGGGCAGCCGAGAAGCCGTACGGCTGTTGCGCCCAGGCCACCGGGTCCAGGCGAGGCCATCGAGACACCGACGAACTGAGTTCGGGGGCTTGGGATGCCTCCGTTTCGACGTCAGCGTGAGTAGATCGCGCCTAACCTCTGACACGTGGACCTCTCATCTCTGGCAACCACAACGCTTGGAGCGGCGATCGGGGTCGGCGCCACTCTGATCGCTGATAGAACCCGCTGGAAGCGTGACCACCGGAGCAAGGAGCAAGACACAAAACGGCAGGTCTACGCGGAGTACCTGACTGCGCTCTCACGCACGCGAAACGAGCTGCGTCTCGCGTCCAGGAACCCGCAGGTTCCAGCAGAAGAACGCGCTCGGATGGCGACAGAGGCGTTCAAAGCCGGCGGGGCATACGAGTTGCGCTACCAAGTGGCGATCACGGCTCCGCCAGCAGTCGTAGAAGCCTCAACGCAAGCGTTTCGGGCGTTACGGGATCTTCGTGACCTTGTGGAAGCTGGCATCACGCATCGAGAGCCCAGCTACCTCAGCAGCAAGGAAGCATGGGATCTTCTCTTCTCAGAACTGTGCCGTCAGATCCGAGAGGACCTTGCGGCAGGATAGCGACTCGAACTTACCTGGCCCTGCCGGAACCGGCCGGACAGGTGCCTGGTCAGCCGCGGATGATGTAATTCGGGCCCGGGAGATCGGCGGGCCCCCAGACGGGGCAGCCGAGGTCGTGTGGCTGCTGTCCGCCGTGGCCGCGGCAGCGCGTGCAGGCTGGCCGATTCATGCCGCTGGTGCCGGGCTCGCAGCCCCAGCCTCGGCAGTCGGGGCGGAGATCGCGGGCGGGGGCGGGGCAGTTGCAGCCGCTCATGTCGGTGAACGAGCCGGCGTCCGCCGGTTGCTCACCCAGGCGGGCGTCAAGTAGGGCAGGTCAATGCGCGAACTTGCAGTCAGTGCATAACGGTTCGACGGAAGCGGTCTCTCCAATTTGGCCTTCGTGGTGCGATCAGCCCATGACGCGACGATCCACGACTCTGCGCAGGCTCTGGCGCAGGTGGCTCTGGTACTTCGACGGCCCCTTGGCAGAAAAGTTGCCCGATGCGGCTGGCTTCTGGCGCCAGGAGTGGGCCCTCATGAAGCTGATGGCCTTTGCCCTGCTGCCATGCGCCGTGTTCGGCGGCGGAGGAATGCTCATCGGCGTTTCGCTCATCGACACGGACGGAGGCCACGGGAGCTTTGCTCCCGTGAGTACAACGGCCGAAGGCCTGATGATCGGTGGCTGGGTGCTGGGCTTCCTCCTCACGCTGATGTTCTTCTGGCTAGGGCGGAGAGCACGTCGCGCCGAGGAGCAGGGCCCTAGTCGCCTTGAACAGCTGAGTCAGGCGCTGCGAGAGGCCACAGATGCGAGCCGGAAAGCTCTCGGGACCGCTGAGAGTGTTTTCCAGGAGCTGCGTGAAGAGATGGACAGTCAGACCGCCGAGTTGAAACGTTTGGAGACAGATACGGCAGCGTCGCGTGACGAGGCCGAGCGGTGGAGGCGGACAGCCGCGGTCACGCGGGAGCAAGCCGAGGCTGTGGTGGACGGCCTGGGCGAGACGGTCGTGCGCCGCACCGACCGAACGACATGGGTTGCCACCGCGGTCGCCGTCATTGCCTCCGTCATCGTCGCCATGTTCGCCGAGTATCTGGTGATCAAGCCCCGATGACGCGGCTTTGTCTGAACTCCTCAGTCCGGTGGTGGCCGCGATCGTCACAGTCCAGCAAACGAGCCACCGGACACGGCGCGGATCTGCGAGCCTGGCGGCCCTTCACCAAACCGCCACATCGTTGGGAGCTCTCGTGGGCTTCTCCTACCGCAAGTCCTTCAAAGCCGGACCGTTCCGCGCCACCGTCTCCAAGAGCGGCGTCAGCTACAGCGCCGGCGTGAAGGGAGCCCGGGTCACGAAGCGCGCTGACGGCCGCGTCAAAACGACCTTGTCGGCGCCCGGTACGGGGCTGCGCCACACGACGACGAGCGGTGCGAGGAGCAGTCGACCTGGGCAGGCCAGTGCCGCTGGGGTGAGCCAGGGCGTGTCGCTCGTCCCGCCGGCACAGCCGCTCCGCCTCAAGGGCATGCGGAGTTGGATCACGCTGCACCCGGACCGGATCGAGATCAAGCGCAGTCGCCTTCCGGGCGGCTCTCACCTCAACCTCCCCTGGTCCGAGGTCATCGACATCGAGGCCGTCCGGCCGACGATCCTCGGCGAGGCCCGCCCGATGTTCGACGAGCAGGCACGGCGCGGCCTCATCCATCCGCTGGCGGTGGAGTGGGTCGGCGCCCAGGACCTGACGGTCAATCCGCGCACCGGCAAGCTCGTCCGGCTCATCGACGAGCGGATGGACTGACTCCGACCGGGCTTGTCCCGTCTCCCGTTGCCGCCCGACCGCGACCTCTGCCCCGACTGCCTCGGCTGGGGCTACCAGGTCGGCACCGTTGGCGACGACCGGCCGAAGTGCCCGCGCTGCCGGGAGAGGGCGGTCAGGTGCCGCACGACCTCGGCTGCGCAGGTTGCGGGCCGGTCGTCCTCGTCCGGGGCCCGGCGGTCGAGCCGAAGTAGCTCCCCGGTTTGGTCGGATAACCCCTCCCGGTCGTGGCCAGGACGGCGAGAAACTTCGAGAAATCCCCAACTGCTGGAGGCTGTGATGCGGCTAAGGTTCGTCGGGAGTGACAGCAAGGACGGCAACTGCCCGAGCGTCTACGAGACGGACCGGGACACCGTGGTCATCCAGGGCTGGAAGGTCGGCACCAGCGACGAGGCCTGGGGCGACGCGCGGTTCCTCGACCCCAACGAGACTCTCGTTGAGATCCCCCGCGCGCTGCTAAAGCACATGCCGAAGGAGTAGCTGGTGCCGGTCATCACGGACGCCTCCTGGCTCGACCTGTTCGACACCTTCGAGCGCACGGCGATCCGGCTGGAGACCCAGCCGGCCTACCTCGTTGACGCCGAGCAGGAGGAGTACCAGCGGTTCCTCGCCACGGGCATCGTCGAGGACGACGAGCCGGACCGCCGCTGGCGCCGGCAGATGCGCGCCGCACGCGACACCGGCCGCCGGGTTGCCCGGGTTCGGTTCGTCACCGAGCCCCCCGGCGACTACCAGCGGTACCTCTTCGCCTGTAACCGGTTCAACGATGAGGACGGCGAGGACATCCGGTACCTGACATACCGGCGCGCCGCCGAACTGTGTCTGCCGCTCGCGGACTTCTGGCTGTTCGATGACGCGGTCCTGCTCAAGATGAACTTCGCCGAGCAGGGCCGGCCGCTCGACAAGGAGCTCGTCGACCGCGACCGGGCGGCGGCGGAGCAGGCGCGGGTGTGGCTCGCGCTGGCCATGAAGCACGCCACCCCGTACCGCGAGCTCGCGAGGGAGCCCTCAGCCAGTTGAACACGCCCCGCGCCGTCCATGAGGCCCGCGAGGAGCTCGGTCGTCGATTGCGCGAGCTCCGCGTGGGTGCCGGGCTGACCGGCAAGGGTCTCGCAACCTTGCTTGGCTGGCCGCACAGCAAGATCAGCAAACTGGAGCTCGGCCAACAGGCCGCCACCAGCGCCGACATCACGGCTTGGTGCGCCGCCTGCTCGCGCGAGGACGCAGCCGACGCGCTTCTGGTCCTCCGGCAGGAGATGGACAGCCGATACAGCGAGTGGCGCCGCCAACTCGGCCGTGGCGTCCACCTGAGGCAGCGCCCGCTGATCGATCTCGACCGCGAGACCCGCGTCTGGCGCATCCTCGAGACCTGCGTCATCCCGGGCCTGCTCCAGACCCCGGAGTACGCCGCGGCGACGTTCCGCGAGGCCGTCCTGCTGCGCGGCATCCCGGACACGGCGGACGAGGCCGTGGCGCTACGGATGCAGCGTCAGCAGATCCTCTATGAGCCCGGGAAGCGGTTCCACTTCCTGTTGTGGGAGCCGGTGCTGCATGTCGGTGCGGCGACGGCGAGCGTGATGGTCGACCAGCTTCAGCGCCTCATCAACCTGCTGCACCTGCCGTCGGCCCGGATCGGGATCATCCCGCAGAACACCCGGCTGCCGCTCACGCCGTCGCATGGCTTCTGGCTCCGCGACGACCAGCTCGTCCTCGTTGAAACCTTCGATGCCGAGCTGCGCCTGGCGCTGCCCGACGAGATCGCCCTCTATCGCCGCGTTTTCGACCTCCTGGCCCCGGTCGCCCGCTATGACGGGGACGCGTGCCGGCTGATCGAGCGCGGCATCAATGCCTGGCAGACCGAGCACTGAGAAATCCAGAGAAATCTCTTAGGGCGTCAGGTCGGTTCGGGGGCAATCTGGTCAGCGACCAGCCGCCCCCCTGGAAGCGAGGACCCTTCCGATGAGCCATGCTTCTGCGCCTGCCGCCGCCTCTTCGCTTAGAAGCGATTCCCGAACCGATGGATACGGCTGTCGCTCGAAATTCCGCGCGCATCAGCCTCGTTCGGGTGATCGCTCCGTTGCTCGATCTCGACAGGGCGGGCTCGGTGCGGCTCAGTGCCCGTAGGGGCGAAGACGATCAAGGTCCGCTCCGGGAGATGATCAGCAGAATGACGATGATCACCAGTGGGATGGAGAAGAGCAGGGCGCAGCCGACGACACCGGGCAGATTCTTCCTGCGGAGGCGTTGATCGAGCAACTTGGCCTCGGGGGTGTCGTTCCGCCAATGCGGCTGGAGCTCCGCGGTGCCGTCGGCGATGGCCCCGGCCACCCGGGCAACGTCCGCAGGGTGGTACGTCCGCCACTTGCTCTTGCCCCAAGTGGAGTGTGACACATGGATGTTGTTGCGGACTCCGTTGGCATTCGCGGTGGCGTGCAGACAGGCCGCCCGGATGGTCGGCCAGGCTCGGGCCAGCTGCCTCTCGGTCAACCAAACGACGCTCTCCGGATCAGTTGCCGCCACGGGCGCATCCTCTCTCCGCTCGCCGACAGTCTCTCCCCGCTCCTACTGGACAGACAACACCCTTTCCCCGTACCTAACTTGAGAAGCGATTCCCGAACAGAGCGGTGGGGCTGCTGCTCGAAACTTCCGCGCGCATCAGCCTCGTTTCGGGTGATCGCTCAGCGGCCAGCGCATAGGAGAAGGGCCTCCTGCACAGTTCGGTGATGTCGAGTCAACGAACCAGCAGGAGGCCCTCGTGTCCCACTGTGGAGTGCTAGCTCTGTCCGCGTCCAGCTCCGGCGTGTCGTGCGAATGCCTCGCACACCGGCTCGGGAATGCCGCCGACCAGCCGGACCGGACCCGCCGCTACGGCTCCGACCTCACCGACGCGGAGTGGGCGATCGTGCGGCCGCTGCTGCCCGTCCCAGCCTGGCTGAACGGGCGAGGGGGCCGCCCGGAGGGCTACTGCCACCGCCAACTGATCGATGCGGTGCGCTACTTGGTCGCCGAGGGCGTGCGCTGGGCCAGCCTGCCGATCGACTTCCTATCAGTTACGTGGAATCACGCGCCGCATGAGCCACCTCGTATCCTGCGGCGTCCCATGGGCTGAGGAGGAGTGTTGGGCAGCGCGGTGGTGCTGGAGGAGAAGTGGCCGGTCCTTGGTCGGCACGAGCGGGCGGCCGAGTGGCTGCGGGTGTGGACGGACCTTGGGAGGGCCCCGCGGACGATCGACGCGTACGCCCGGGGTCTGGCCGAGTACCTGCTGATTTGCGAGCGAGACGGCATCGACCCGGTGACTGCAGGCCGGCTGCACGTTGCCGCGTTCGTGAAGGACCTGTCCACGCGACCGAGCCGACGGGGAGCCAACGTGGTGGCGCTGGACTCCGGAGCGGGTTTGGCGAACGCGACACTGCAGCAGCGACTGGTGCCGGTGCGGCTGTTCTACGACTACCTGATCGAGGAGGGGCTGAGGGAGTCGAACCCGGTCGGCCGCGGTCGCTACACTCCGGGACGGAAGTTCGGGAGCCACGAGCGCGGCTTGGTCCCGCGCCTGGTGAAGCTGCCGTGGATCCCAAGCGAACAGCAGTGGCTCGACCTGCTGGACGTCATGCGCCAGGAGCCGGTGCGGAACCGGGTGATGCTCGCCCTGGCCTACGACGCCGCATTGCGTCGAGAGGAGCTGTGCTCGCTGCGGACCGAGGACGTCGATCCGGCTCACCGGACGCTGCGGATCAGGGCGGAGACGACGAAGACCCGACGTGAGCGCGTGGTTCCGTACTCCGCGCCGACCGGCGTGCTGCTGTCCGGCTACCTCGCGCATCGGGCCACGATCAGCCGCGCTCGCGGCCCGCTGTTCCTGTCGCAGTCGCACCGCAACCACGGGCAGCCGCTGAGTCTGTGGACCTGGTCGAAGGTGATCCGCCGGGTCGCGCTGGCCGCCGACCTGCCGCGCTTCTCGACCCATACCACCCGGCACCTTTGCCTGACCGACCTGGCCCGGATGGGGTGGGAACTGCACGCCATCGCGACGTTCGCCGGTCACCGCAGCACCGAGTCGACCATGACCTACATCCACCTGTCCGGGCGGGACCTCGCGGAGAAGTTGAACCGCGGCATGCAGCAGATCCATTCCTGGCGCGTGGACATGCTCACCCGCGTCGGCCACCCGGGCAGGGGGAACGACCAGTGACCGCGACGAACTCATCGGCCGCGTCGGACAACGGTCGGCCTGCTGTTTGGGCCTGGCCGCTCGACCCCGCCCGCTACGACCGTCGAGCGCTCCTGACCGGTGCTGAAGCGCAAGCGCTCAAGGCCCTGGAGATCGATCAGGTCAGGCACCTGGGACTCACATCACTGGCGGCTCCCGCTCGTCTCGTCGAGCCGCTGGCGCACGCCCGGGACTCCCTCCACTGGACGCCTGGCACGGGCCACCAGCGCCGGTTCGCCCGGGACGCGGCCGGCCTCATCCTGATCCGCTGCGGCGACCTGGGCCGCAGCTTCTGGGGCTGGTCGGACGAGGACTGGGCTGGCTTGATCAACCGGTCGGGGACCGAGTTCCGGCGTCTGTGGGGCGGTCAGATCGGCCCCAACGTCCGCCCGTTCCTGATCGCATACGCCTACCTCGTCGGCGGTTTCACCGCGTTCGAGCTGCTCGGACGCTTCCAGCGGCCCACGCTCGCCCGCCGAGTCTTCGGCGAGGCCGCGGTCGAGGACGCCATCGGGAAGGTCCTGACGGTCCTGGGCGACTGGGGTTACCAGCGCGGCCCCGACTGCCTCACTTCGGCCGTCTGCCAGATTCTGCTGCTGAACCGCAGTCCGCGGCTGGAGGACTTGTCGAGTTTGGCGCTGGCAGCGATCCGTGCGACGCCGGCTATGCAGGGCGGCCAGTGGGCCAGCGATCTGCACGGGATCCACCGTGCCTTGGCCGCTCTCGGTCACGCTGAGCCGCCGCCGCGTCCCCGGCACGGACCCGGGCCCACGGCGATCGAGGGCGCCCGGGGCAGTTGGGCGGAGTGGGTGGAGCGCTGGCAGGCGACCTCGACGCTGACTCCGGGGGTCCGTGCCAGTTACCGAAGCGTCCTGGCGAAGATCGGCCGCTGGCTGGCCGCCGAGCACCCAGAGGTCACGGCACCGGAGCACTGGACCCGCCAGACCTGCGCGTCCTGGGTCGCGGCGGTCGACCGCATGACGGTCGGCGACTTCTCACAGTGGACGGCGGGCATGCGGTCTCAGGGCCGGATCGGGAAGCCGCTCACACCGGAGTCGAAGTCCGGCTATCTGAAGGTGCCCCGCGCGTTCTTCCGCGACCTGCACGAATGGGAGTGGATTCCGCGACGATTCAACCCCGCTCACGCGCTGAGGACTCCCCGCAGTGTCCGGGCCCTCATGGGTCCGGATCCCCGGGTGATCGCCAACGATATCTGGGCGAAGCTCTTGTGGGCCGGACTGAACGTCGAGAGCGGCGACCTGCCGACCGCGGACGGCCGCACATACCCGGCCGAGCTGATCCGGGCCATCACGCTGACCTGGCTGTTCGCCGGACAACGCAGCGACGAGATCGCCCGACTCCGCGTCGGATGCATCCGCTGGCAGCACGACGGCCTGCCCATCCCCGGTGACTCCAGCGAGGTCCTTGCCCGCGACGCCATCTGCCTGCTCGACGTCCCCACCCACAAGACCGGCACCGCGTTCACCAAGCCCGTCGACCCTCTACTTGGGCATGCGATCGAGGCCTGGCAGGCAGTCCGCCCCGACCAGCCCGCCATCCTCGACCCGAAGACCAACGAGCGCGCGAACTTCCTCTTCACCTTCCGCGCGCGCAGGGTCTCCAAGGACTACATCAACGGGACGATCATCCCGATGCTCTGCCGCAAGGCAGGTGTCCCCACCGCCGACGTCCGCGGCAACATCACCAGCCACCGGGCCCGCTCCACCATCGCCAGCCAGCTCTACAACGCCAAAGAACCCATGACCCTGTTCGAGCTCCAGGAGTGGCTCGGCCACCGGACGCCCGAAGCCACGGCCCACTACGCGAAGATCACCCCGAACACACTGGCCAGGGCCTACAACGACGCCGGCTACTTCGCCCGCAACGTCCGCACCGTCGAAGTGCTCGTCGACCGTGACGCCGTCGCTTCCGGGGCCGCCGCGAACGGCGAACCCTGGCAGTACTACGACCTCGGCCACGGCTGGTGCACCTACACCTTCTTCGAGCAGTGCCAGCACCGCATGGCCTGCGCCCGCTGCGACTTCTACACCCCGAAGGCCTCCAGCAAAGGCCAACTCCTGGAGGCCAAGGAGAACCTGCAGAAGATGCTCGCGGCCATCCCCCTGACCGACGACGAACGCGCCGCCGTCGACGACGGCCAAGCCGCCCTCGACCAGCTGCTGGACCGACTCACCGACGTCCCTACCCCGGCCGGCCCGACTCCCCGGCAGATCGGCATCCCCGCCCAGGCCACCCTGCTGCCGGTCATTGAGATCAACCGGAAACCGGCAGGTCAGTAGCCTTCAACAGCCCAGTTGGTGCCGAACATAGTCCGGCTGGGCCTCGCCGACCTCGATGCGGTTCTCGTCGAGACCGTTGGCGATCCGCAGACGGTCCCCGGCGAAGGCGAACTCCACCGCCACCGTCCCAGCCGCCAGGTCACGGCCTGTCGGCCGCCACTCAAGGAGCGCGACCTCGCGGAGTTCTTGGCCGACGAACGGTTCGAGGCGCTCATCGCGCTGAGACCACTGAGGCGTCAGCTCGGACCACTCCCAGCCGGCGATGTCCGCCGCGGTGTCGATCCCGTCCCAGCCGATCGAGAGCTCGTCGAGCTTCCAGTGGCAAACCTCCACCTGGATGCCGTCGAAGTCCAGCACCACAGGGCAGTCGGCGAACCATTCCCCATCCTCGGCGAAACGCACCACGGCGAAGCCCGTCAAGCGCCTGCCCGCGAGCATCGCCAGCCGTGAGCCGTGCGCCTGCCGAATCGCCTCGAATCCGACCAGAAAGGACGGCTCGAAACCAGAGATCCCCATGTCCACAGTCCGAGTCTCTCGGCCTTGGGCCCGATCGGCCAACACATATCGACCAGCAGGATCTCCCGAGCCACTTGACGGATCGGATTCCACAGAACCAGATGGCGGGCCGTGTACCGGTTCTTCCGCCGCTGGCGCGACAACGACTACATCAAGGAGCTCTACGGCCGGCTGCGCAAGATGCTGCGCGAGCTGGCCGGGAAGAAGGAAGAACCAACCGCCGCAATCATCGACTCGCAGTCGGTGAAGGCCGACGCCACCGTCGGCGCGGCCACCCGCGGCTACGACGCCGGGAAGAAGATCAACGGGAGGATGCGGCACATTGCGGTGGACACCCTGGGGCTACTGCTGACCGTGCTGGTGACGGCCGCCTCGGTCAAGGACAACGACGCCGGCCGCGACCTCCTGGAACAACTGCGCGCCGAACACCACCGCATCGCCCTGGTCTGGGCCGACGGCGGCTACACCGGCTGGCTGGTCTCCCTAGCCCAGCGTGGTCCGGCCAGGCGCGAGAGCTTTGCCTGCTCTTTACAGCAGGACCCCCACTTGCGTCGTCTCTTCGGGCGATCTGGAACGCAGCCCGCTGGCACCGCCCCTCAGGCAGCCCAGCGGACCGAGCAGAAAGAAGCTGTTGATGCGTACAAGTGTTGTCGCCGCCGCCGCCCTGACCTTCGCCGCCGTGTTGGCGGGATCGGGGCCCGCGTTCGCCGACGCAGGGAGTGGCGGCGGGGCCGTGAACGTCAAGCCGAAGCCGATCGCCAGCGCGCCCGCAGGCGGCAGCGGTTCCGGGACTGTTCCGACGGCGACGCCGACGCGGGCCGGCGGTGGAGGCGGGGAGCCGAGCGCGGTGGCGTCTCCGGCGCCGACGCGGGCGGGCGGTTCTGGTTCGGGGGAGCCGAGTGCGGTGGCGTCGCCCGTGCCGACGCAGGTCGGGGCGGTGCCCGTGGGCGCGCCGGACACCGGGGTGGCGCCGGTCGCGGCCGGGAACGGTGGCGAAGGGGCTGCTCTGGGCGCGGGGCTGGGCGGGGCGGCGCTGGTCGCCGGGGCGGGCACCTTCGTGTTGCGCCGCCGGGCCAAGGCCCGGGGCTGAGCCTTGCGACGGATGCGTGCGGCCATGCTGACGGCGACGGTGCTGGCCTCGGTGGCGCTCAGTTCGGCGTGCGGGGGAGCCCCCGGGGCTCCGCCTGCCTCGTCGGTCGCCGTGAGCGGTACCGCTCCTGACAACCCGTCGAGGGCTTCCGGTCAGGCCGGGGCCGGAGCCGGGGCGGCTACAGGTCCGATCGCGCGGTCGACGCCCGAACGCCTGGTGATCCCCAGCATCGGGGTGGACACGGCGGTCGTGTCGCTCGGCCTGGCGCCGGACGGCACGGTCCAGGTGCCGCCGATCGAGGCGAACGCGCCGGCCGGCTGGTACCGGGGTTCACCAACGCCCGGCCAGACCGGGCCCTCGGTGATCCTGGCGCACGTGACGGTGGGCCGCTACGGGGACGGGGTCTTCCTCAACCTGTCGCGGCTCAAGCAGGGCGACCGCATCACCGCACGGCTGCAGGACGGCGCCTCCGCCGTCTTCTCGGTCGACCGAGTGCAGACCGTTGCAAAAGCGCAGTTCCCCACCCGCGCCGTCTACGGGAACGTGGACCGCCCCGAGCTGCGTCTGATCACCTGCGGCGGCCCACGCAACAGCGCTGCGGGCGGCTACCTCGACAACGTCGTGGTCTATGCCTCCCTCGTGTCCACCGCCAGGTAACGCAGAGCCCGCAGTTCAGCGGCCCTGCCGCGCTGGTGGAGCGGCCCGCGAGAAAGGCCCGCAAGGGCGTCCCGAGCGAACGTCCGGATGACCCGGTCAGCATGGAGAACGTTGAAACGGTCCAAGCAGAGCGCAGCGTCCGAGCTGTTCGCCGCCCTTTATCCGAGCCTCGCCGGATGGTGCCGTCGTCTCGTGGACGACGACGGCACCGCCCACGAGATCGCCTCGGAGGCGTTCGCGCGCCTCTGGGCGCGCTGGGCCGCCGTGGAGGAGCCGCGCGCCTTCCTGTATGTCACGGCGGCCAACCTGGTACGCGACCAGTGGCGCAAGCTGGAGCGCGAACGCCGGGCGATGCGGCAGGTCACCGCACAGGCCGCGCTGGATGCGGACCGGCACGGCGAGAGCGCGGAAGCCGCCGTGCCGGTCCGGCTGCTGGTGCAGTCGCTGCCGGAGCGGCTGCGCACGCCTGTCCTCCTGTACTACTACGCCGATCTGCCGATCAGAGAGGTAGCGCTGCACATGGGACGCAAGGAAGGTACGGTCAGAGCCGATCTGCACGCGGCCCGGGAGCTCCTGCGCGCGAGACTCGGGGGACACCTTGATCACACCCATTGACGCACGCGACGACGGCGACCGGGCCGACGACGAGCTCATGGTGCTGCTGCGTCGCGACGCGCTGCAACTTGCGCCACCTCCCGGCGCGTTCGAGGGCGCCATGCGCACCGGCGCCCGGCGTCGTCGCCTGCGTGCGGCGGCCGGGGGCGGGTTGACGCTCGCCGTCGCTGCCGCGATCGCGGCGCCGGTGCTGCTGACCGCCGGTCCGACCCGGTCGGTGCCCGTGGTTCCGCTCGCTCCGCCGGCGTCGACGGTGCACAGCGGGACACAGTCGCCGACGCCCGCCCCCACCTCGTCGGCCAGTCCGTCCCCATTGTCGTCGCAGGCGGGGCCTTCCGTGGCGTCGCCTTCCCCGCCGGCAACGTCGTCACGTCCGTCGAGCATCCCTACGCGTGCGTCATCCGCCGGTGCGGGCGGCGGGGGTTCGCCGACTCCGCGCCGCGGCAGCGCCACACCGTCCCCCAGCAGGGCTGCCAGCGCCTCCGGCACCGGTGGAGGCATTGGCAGCCCGATGCAGCCGACCCAGGCCCCGACCCCATAGGGGTGGCGGCTGCCGGCGTCGGGAAGCACGTCGCCCCAAAAACACCTCCTCGACCGCAGCAGCCACAACGTGCAGAGCACCCTGACCCGGCTCCTGCGACGGATCACCGGCCTGGCCGCCGAGCGGGCCCGCCGCCTGGACCAGCCCTGGCAGGAGCACGCCCGGCGCAACGCCTCCACAGCGACCGCGGCGCTTCGGCGCGAGCGGGAAGGAGCAGAAGCCTGGGCCCCAGCCAGCCCCGTCCACAGGGCCCACTGACCAGGCCACGCGATCAAAGAGCTGACATGCCAATTCGCGCAAGCCCCCGCACCCCCGCGCGGGGCAGTCGGTTGGGGCTGCTTACGCTGTCAGGGGTGGAGGGCGTCGGCGACCTGGGCGGTGTCCTCGGTGCCGCGGAAGTGGGTGATCAGCCCGTTCCGGAGGGTGAAGTGGTGGTGGAGGTTCATCGACAAGGTGCGGCCGCTTGCCCGGTGGCGGGTGCGGCAGCGGACCACGGTCAGCACGTCGTCGCCGCTCGCGGCGAAGACCATGGGCGTGAAGTCATCGACCTCCATCGTGGTGCCGAACGCCTCGAAAAAGGCGCTCACCTCGGCCTTGCCCCTGCGCGGGCCATACCAGGGCGCGACGGTCGTGGTCGTCTCCACGGCCCAGTCGACGTCCTCTCCCAGGACGGCCATGATTCCCTCGGTGTCTCCCTTGAGGAACATCTCATAGCAGGACTTGATCATCTCGATGTTGCTGTCGGCGCTCATCGGTACCTCCGGGCAAGAGAAAAGGGACTGACAGCGAGGGGAACAAGCCGTCAGCGAGGTCTGCGACACCTTGGTCAGTGCGGCCGAAGACCGGCACGAAGTCCATGGGGTGTTTGGGATGCGGTGTCCTCAACGGTAGGAGTGGGCCTGGGGACAGTGACCTGGTTCGGGCGCAGGCGCGGTGCGATTCACCGGAACGGGCCAACACTTGGGGCCGCGGCTGAGCCTGCTCCGCTTTCCGCGGGCGGAGCGGTCGTTCGACCCGATGGCTCTGGAGCTGTCGCTGAACCCTCACCTCTCCGACGTCAACGGCGCTTTGATCGGTGAACGATGGCGGATCGGGTCGGGTCTCGTCCTTGACGTGTCGTGCGCGCGGATCCCGTGTTACGGGGATCGCCTGCGCGGGCGAGGAGTCCTTTCGCGGCGGGCCCGGTGAGTCATCGAAGCGCCCATGCCGTGAGCCGTTCCACCAGCGTGAAGCTCCCGAGGGCGATAAGGGCGAGGGCAGCGAAGCGTTCCGCGTTCTCGCGCAGGCGCTCGCCGATGCGGGCGCCGAGAGCCATGCCGAGCTGAGCTGCGAGGAAGGCCTGAACCGCGATCGTGATCACGACACCGGTGATGGGCAGCCGGGCCAGGCCGAGGCTGAAGCCGATGGCGAGCTCGTCCAGACCGATAGTGATCGCGAGCCCGACGAGGGACAGCCCACGGGCGGAAAGCAGCCGTACGGCGGCCTTCTCCTCCATGTCGTCGCCGCCGAACTGCATCCACCCACCGAGGGCGAGGAGCATCGCGGCTGCGATGTAGTCGGCGGCTCCGCCGATTGCGCGGGCGAGCGGCACGCCGGCCGCGAGGCCGATGAGCGGCATGCCGCCCTCGAAGGTCGTGAACAGCGCGGTGAGCCGCCAACACAGGGCACGGCTGACCCCAGCCGCTCCGATCAGGGCAGCCACGACCAGAGAATCCAGAGCAAGCGGCAGAGCGAAAAAGGGGAGCATCCACACGCTTGGTGAGTCTGGCGAGTGCTGCGGTTCGGCCCGTCATGACGCGCCGCTGCTCAGACTTGTTCCCCAGCTTCCCGCCGGCGGCCTCCTGACCCACCCTGCACGGGTGGGTCATCCGCCGGTGACCGGCGGGCGCACGCCGACTCCCGCGCACCGTCAGCTGGACAGGACAGGCAGGGTGATGGCCGAGATGATGAGCGCGACGCCGCTCTACGAGCCCCACAGGCTTCTTCGTGCAGTACGCGCCCGGACGTTGCTGTCCGTGCCCGCGGTGCTCCTTCGCAGTGAGATCGCAAAGGGCAGCGGACCTCCGCTGCGGAAGTCGCCGGACCGGGGTGGGCTGCAACGCTCCCTGGGCCGTTCTCACTGAGGCTGGCTGGGCGTCAGGTCGCCGATCACTCCGATCCGGATGCCCAGCCACGGGTAAGTGTGGTTGAAGAAGACGTTGTCCTGCGGTTGCAGTCCGACCGCCGAGGGCCACATCTGGTAGGCCCCCGCGTTGGAGATCCCCCCGTGGAGCCGTCGCCAGACCCGTCCGGAGCTCCCGCCGGACGGGGGCGGCGTGATCGTGTCGGTCCATTCGACGGCGTTGCCGCCCTGGTCCAGTGTGCCCCACGGTGAGGGGGTCAGCGCCTGGCCGACCGAACTGAGGCTGCCCTGGTAGAGCGCGGCATAGGCAATCGGGTCCAGTCCCAAGGGATTGACCGTTGCGCACGCGTTGCGTGACACCTGCGCCGGACACCAACTCGGTGCAGGGCTCCGGTCGGAGTGGTAGGAGGCGAGCGGCTGGCTCGACGCGTTGGTGACGTCGCCCGTGGCGGGATTGAGGACTGTGGGTGCCGGGGCTGTCGCTTCTCCGTCGCCGAACACGCCTGGGTTCGTCGGGTATTTCCAATAGCTGTAGGTGCCGCCGCCGTGGGGGTCGTAGTAGGCCGCTTTGATCCACTCGTCCTGGCTCGGCACGACGAACCCGGTGTCGTGGACTCGGGTCGCCTTCGGGCGGGACAGGTCGTACATCCCGTTCTCCGTGTTCTGCGACAGCCGGACGCTATAGCTGACGTACTGGAAGTCGCCGCTCCTCATGGTGCTCTTGGCGATCACGCGCCCGTTGTAGAGGGAGTTGACGAAACGTGCCGCCCGCAGAAACGTCGAGAAGCCGTAGGGTTTGTCCGACCACTGGGGATAAGCCACCGAGTAGTGTCGGCCGCGTCGGGCGTGTCCGGAGAAGTTGATCTGCCCGTACTTGGGCCACGCGGACGAGCTCTCTGTTTCGTCGTAGAGACCGTGGGGATCGTGACCGCTCGGATCGGCAGTGTTGAGGAACGCCACCCACTGGTCGACGGTGACCTCGAACTTCCCGATCTCGTAGGGGCGGTCGACGCGGCCGACCATCAGACAGTCGCCCGTGGGCGCGTCGGCGCACGAGCGGTAGATCGCGTCCGTGAACGGGACGATCCCTACGGCCGGATTTCCCGGCGCGCCGACCTGGGCGGTCGTCACAGTGATGACGGCACCTCCGCGGGCCACGGCGTCCGCGGAGAGGGGCGCGTCGGCGGTCGCCGGCGAGCTCGCGATGACGGAGGGAGCGAGCACGGCCGATGCCCCGCATAGGGCCATCAGGGCCCTGGCGAAGCGGGGCATGCAAGAAGCGAACCGCATGGGTACCCCTTGGAATTGAGCATGGCAAATCGTGTGCAAACCTTAGGTCGGGCGGCGCCATCGCAGCCGTCGGCTGGCGGAAGGTGCAGCGAAATTCCCCACGCCACCGACTGCGGGGGTTGCCACGGGGCGCAGCGGATGGGGGTCGGTGCCCGGCCTGGGCTCCGTAAGTTGCTGCACGGGTCCGGCGCATACCATGCTCCTGCGCCACCGCTTCTGTGCGGCAAGGCCTGGTACCTCGGCCGGCCTTTGCGGCCTACGCCACCCCGCGACCCCGCCCGTCCAGCGGGATCCCGTGAGAGGTCTCACCGCTTGTGGCGGCAACGGGCCCGCAGGATCCGGAGGCCGTTCTCGCCGACCTGCAGGACGTACTCGAGCACGGCCCCCTTGCCGCGCGGCAGCAGGTTGTAACGGACCGCCAGGAGGCGGTCGGCCGGGTCGCGGTCGGCCATGCGGTCGCGGAGTTCGCTCAAGACCGAGTAGTCGAAGCCCGGATCGTCCAGCTCCAGCGCCAGGCAGTACCCCAGTCGATTCCCCATCGGACCGCCTCAGCCTGTCGGTCCGTGGTCGACAATGACGGCCGCCGAGCATCACCAAGACGAGCGAAGATCACCTACAGCATCCGCAAGCGCGGGCAGAACCTTGAAATCCCCATCCCTCGCCCCGGGATGGTCCAGGCCTGCTCGCTGAAATTCCCCGCCCCAGGCATGCTCAATCTGCGGAGGAGCGTCAGAACCTTGGATTCGCCCGGTAGCCGGCCGAATCTTGGGGGCTGTACAGGGTTTGCCGTGGGCCCAGCGCGGAGTGCCGCCGCAGGCGCCCTGGACGGCGAGGAAGCTGCTCGTTGCGTCCGGTGCCCGGCGACTCCATGCCCTTGATGACAAGTCACCCAACTGGGGAACGAAAGTGAGCCCGAAGGATCTGCTGCCACTTGCTGAGGCGGATGGCGAGATCCAGCGCGGGCTTCGGTTCGAGACCTGCCTGCGAGGGCGCTTTTGCACGCCGGATCACCAACCTCTTCGACCCGGGCGAGGAATCGCTGCGCAGTTCTCAAGACCGCCCGCAACGCCTGCAGCGCGATATTGAGGTACCTCTGAGGCCACCCGCCGGGCGGTGCTGCTCCTGGTCAACCAGCGGTGAGTCCGAACACGGCGATGAGCGCCACATAACCCAGGACCACGACCGCGGCGCCCGCCACCTGGCCGCGAACGGACTGGCTTCGCTTCGGTTCGAGCCAGAATGCCAGAGCCTTGTTCACCAGGGGCATCAGGAGCCACGTGAGAATGCTGACGCTCAACACGTTGCCGATAAAGAGAGCGAGATACCCGACGACTCCCTCGGAGGTCAGTACACGGCCCACCGTCAGGTTCAGGACCATGACCGTCGGATAGAGGGCGAGCAGCACCGTCATGGCCTGCTTCCAGTTGGGCGGAACGCCTTCCGGAGTCTCCTCGCCGAAGGTGAACCAGGCGCTGAACGCCGATCCGACCTTCCGCACCTCATAGGCGGAGAAATACTGGCGCCCCTCTTCCAGGAGCTTCCCGCGAAGCTCTGAATCCAGCCAATCATCCAGATGATCACGAGTATCGAAACGAGACACCACGACCCAGTTCTCCTGAATCCCCTCCACCGGGCGAAACAGCTCGGAGCCCATGAAGCCGGCAAATTCACGCTGCGCTTCTGTGATCTTTTCCTCCCACTGCACGAACTCCTTCTCCCGTCCGATTCTGACATCATGGGAGATGACTGCCGAAACCGCGTCCCGGGTTTTCTTTCCGCCGCTGAGCACCTCCTGTTTGGGGGCTTCCTCGAACAGTGCACCTCCCTCGCCGAGGAGATTCTGACGCGTACTCGAATTCAGCCACGCGGTCAACTGGTCGATACGCGAGAAGCGGAAGACCGCCACCCATTCGTTCTCCTCGCCGGGGCCCGGCGGGTACAGCTCCGTACCCTCGAACCCGTCGAAAGTGCGCGCCACTTGGTTCGTCTTCTCCTGCCAGCGCTGGTAGTCGCCCTCGTGGCCGGGTCGGATCTTCTGAGACATCACCACGGTCGCGCCGCCGCTTCCATCGGCACTGGCGCGGTCTGTGCTTCGGTTTGCACGCTCGCTCATGCGGAGTAGCGTAGATCAAAAGGGACTTATGCGGGAAATGGCAACGAGGCTCCAGAGGCACGTTCCTCGTGTCCCTCGGACAACTCCCTCGCAAATGCTGGGCGGAGGTTTGTGGCATGGCGCACAAGGAATTCCTGACCGAAGCCGTACGGCTGGCCACCGAGTCTGTGGAGATGGGCTGGGGCGGCCCCTTCGGTGCCGTGATCACCTGCGACGGGGAGATCGTCGCCCGCGGACAGAATCGCGTACTCCTCACCGGCGACCCCACCGCGCACGCCGAGGTGGAGACGATCCGAAAGGCCATACAGCTCCTCAATCCTGAGGCACCGTCAATTTCGGCGCCGCATCAGGACGAGAGCACCCTGGCATACGTGCCACGCCCCGAGGGGTCCCCCGACCCGCTGCCGGAGCGGGCCCGTATGCTCCAAGGCTGCTCGATCTACGTCAGCGGAGCGCCCTGCCCGATGTGCATGAGTGCCATCTACTGGTCGCGCATTGACGCCGTGTACTACAGCTGCGATCTGGCTGCCACGCGCGAGATCGGCTTCGACGACGCCTTCCAGTACGAGGACTTCCAGCGGCCTCTCGACCAGCGGAGGATCCGGGTCGAGCAGATCCATCCCGAGATGGGCGCCGACGCCTACAAGGCCTGGACGGACAAGTCCGACCGGCACCCGTACTGACGGGGCCGCATCAGAGCCGTGATTGGTTCCGCCCGGCCGGGCACTCGTGCCACACCTGACGGCGTGGATGCCGATTATTTCGTCCACACGGGTCGGGACCGCCGTGCGATCGGTTGTCTTCCAGCCGGCATGATCGCGCCTCGTGCTCATGCGCTTCGCGTCTCGAGCGCCAAGGCCACGTGCGTGGGCTTGCGTGCTGGGCCGGTTGGGGCGCTCCCTGCTTGGCCCTACCTCCGACGGGTCTGACCGGCATGCGCGAGTGCGTCCGTGCGCCGAAGCTGGGAGTGCCGGCACTCGTGAAGAAGCGGGCCACGCCCTTGCCGTGGGGGAGACGGCCCTCAACGTTGCCGGCACGGGAAGCGGAGCATGTGGAGGCCCCTATGACTGTCGCCGGTGATCGGGCGGAGCTGGAACGCGTCTGGGAGGAACACACCGCGGGCGAGTTCCGCACGCTTGACCTCGATGCCACCATGGCAACGATGGCGGATGCGCCCGTGGTACTGCACGTGCCGACGGCCATGGGGGCCCGAGGCCGGGCGCCGGTGCGGGACTTCTACGCGCGCTGGTTCGTCGGGCGCAACCCTGAGGACTTCGCCATCGCGCCGCTGAGCCGGACCGTGGACGTCAGGCGCATCGTGGACGAGATGATCGTCTCGTTCACGCACGACATCGAAGTTCCCTGGATCCTCCCCGGTGTCCAACCCACCCACCTGCCCGTCAGTATCCCGGTGATCGCCGTCGTCGACTTCGACGGGAGCCTGATCGCGAGTGAGCACATCTACTGGGACCAGGCCGCAGTCCTCGCCCAGACCGGACTCCTCGCCGCCGACCGGGAGTGGAACCTACCCATCGTGGCCGATCAGCCAGGCATTCTGATCGACGGCGCGCTCAACCAACTGGCCGAAGAGCCCCGGGCCGCCAAGGATCAGCCCGTCACCTGACGCAGGGCCAGGCGGCAGCCGGGCGGGCGTGGCCCTGGACCAGGCAGGGTGGGACGCTCTGCTCGGCGGGCGGCCCGGTTGCGCTCCCTCTCGACCGGGTCTGAGCGCGAACAGGCGCTCACCGTGAGCGGCGCACGCAGTGGGCGTCAGCGGCGTTTTGGGCGCAGTACGGAGTATGGCTCCTTCAGGTCCTGCAGGACTTGTCGTCCCACGCCACCTGTGTCGCCTTCCCTGCGAGCGGGTACCGGTTGCAGTGGATCCCGTCCCACTGCTCGGCGAAGTGGGGCCAGCAGTCTTCTGCGCCCTCTCTTGCGCCGGCCAGGAACGCGGGCTGGCCACAGCCGGTGGCAGATCCAGATCTCGTCCTCTGTGTTCGCTTCTGCTCGTTCAGGGCGGGGGCCCAAGAAGCCACATCACCGAAATCGGCCTGAACGGTGCAGAGTTCACTCGTTCGAACGGCACAAGATGGGTCATTGACCCGGCGGCTCCCACCCCCGCCGGGGCGGGCAGCCGTATGCCGCGAGGATCGCTGGCCGGGGTGCGGCGAGGCCGCAGCGCTGGCAGTTCGGCGCCCCCTCGTTGAACGCTTCAAGGACGGCGCGCTGTACGTGACCGACGTGTGGGAATTCCCAGGCGGACAGGGCGGGCGGCCGGTGATGGTGATGTGGTGCCAGGGCCTGTCCGGTGGGGAGGTGGTGGGGGCAGGGGGCGCCCTGCTTGATCGCTTGGAGGGCATTCCTCCCTCGCGCGCCTCCTCCCGTTCGTGCGTCACCTGCTGGTGTACATGGCCGGCGGGTGACGCACGATGCGAGGGGGCGGTTGGTGCCCGCCCCTGCGCGCCTGGAGCCGCTCAGTCGCGGGCGCGGCAGAGCGCGTACGCGGTCATAGCCCCGTTGCTGGACTTCGCGGCCCAAGCCCCGGGGTGAACGGCCGACGGTGCATCGGCCTCGATCACATCGTTGGTCTGGTGGAGTCCGTTGTAGCCGAAGCGTGCGGCGTAACCCCCGCCGATCAGGTCGGTGTTCGCCGGACACTGCGCGTAGGAGACACCGCCACCTGTCACATGACTGCCTGCCACCGCGCTCGTGGGTGCGGACTTCTTGTCGCACAGCGCATAGGCGCGGACATACGAGTAGGTCGCCTGCGCCGCCCACATACCCGGGTGTGACATGGAGGGAGCACTGACGGTCACGGGTGCTTGCGATTCGCCGCCCAGGTAGCCTCCGCCGATCAAATGGGTGCCGGTGGGGCACTGGGCCCAGGAGGCCCCGCCCTTGGACGACTGGTCACCTACGACGGTCACCACGCTGCTCTCGGCAGCGACCGACGAGCCGGCAAGTCCTACCAGAATCAGACTCGCCGCCGCGGCCACCGTGCTGCTCCGCGCCATGAATGTACGCATGCGTTCCACCTCTGTCATTCCATTGCGAGATACGACAGCAGCTCCAACGATCACCGCGCTCGCGCGTGATGGCGGATCGTCGAAATCGGCCATGGCCGCTCGTCGTTCCCCACCTGGGCAATCCGTCATCAGGAGACCCAGGGCCCAACCTCGTCCCCGGGGATCCCGCCCGCGGACGGCGCAATGCCGGGCTGGGGGCACCCGGCCGTCCTAGGGTCGGCGGGGTGAGCGAGACAGTGCAGCGGGAGCGGCCGGGCCCGGACGCGCGGATCAGACGCCACGGTGTGACCCCGCTGACGAGCCGGATCGAGCGCGCCCAGCTGGCGCCCGCGGATGCGGACATCCGCCTCTGGTGCACGGCCTGCGGCCACCCCCGGGGCCGCGACGGATCTGATCGCGGCCAGCCGTGAAGCCGATCAGATGTACGTGGAGTGGAAGCGGCAGCAGCGCGGCGGGATGCGCCGGCTGCAGGAGAGCGCGGCGCCGCTGTACGAGCGCACGCGGCTGTTCCGGTTCTACTCCTCCACGCAGGTGCCGGGCCTGCTGCAGACACCGGGTTACGTGCGGGCGGGCGCTGCTGTCGTCGATCGCCGCACCGCAGGCCTTCTGGCACGCCATCGGCCACTGACCGCGCAAAAGCGCATCGCATCTCAGCCCTGGGGCCGCTGCGGCCCATCCCACGATCGCGTGGTCAGAGATCTCGTCCGCCTTGCGACCGGCACCACTGTCGTGGAGGACCCCGGGCCCGGCTCGACCGGGCGGCTTCGGTCTGGGCGGACGGTGGTGAGGACTGCGGTTGTGGCCCGGGTGGGTGACCGGTCGCCCGTTCGGGTCGCTGCCGGTGCCGCGGCAGTGGTCGGGCCGCAGGATTCGAAGGGAGTGGCCCGCGATCGAGGCTTTCGGCGCGGGCACAGTCGTGGGGGGCTTTCGAGTGTGGACGAGGAGCTTTTCATGGCGAAGGCTTATCTGGTGGGCAGCGGTATCGCGTCGCTGTCGGCAGCGGCGCTGCTGATCCGCGAAGGGAACTTCGCGGGCTCGGACATCGTGATCCTGGAGGAGCAGGACCGGCTCGGCGGGAGCCTGGACGCGGCAGGCTCGCCGGAGACCGGCTACACGATGCGTGGCGGGCGAATGTTCGAGATCCACTTCGAGTGCACCTACGACATGCTGTCCACCATTCCCTCGCTGGACGATCCGTCGAAGTCGGCGACCGAGGACACCTTCGCTTTCCACGAGGACTTCGCCTGGGACGACCACGCCCGGCTGGTGGACGCCGCGGGGAACATCGTGGACTCGCACTCGATGGGTTTCTCCGAACGCGACCGGCTGGAGCTGGTCAAGTGCGCCTCCACCCCGGAGCACCTGCTGGACGGCAAGCGGATCACCGACTTGTTCAGCGAGGAGTTCTTCCACACCAACTTCTGGTGGATGTGGTGCACCACTTTCGCGTTCGAGCCCTGGCACTCCGCGATCGAGTTCCGCCGCTACGTCAACCGCTTCGTCCACCTGTTCAAGACCTTCGACTCCATGTCCGGGATCTACCGCACCCGGTTCAACCAGTACGACTCGATCGTGCGCCCGCTGCTGGCCTGGCTCACCGACCAGGGCGTGACCATCCAGCAGGGCACCACCGTCACCGACATCGCGCTCGCCGACGGCAAGGCCCTGACAGCCACCGCGATCACGTGGAACCGCGGCGGGGTGAGCGAGCAGGTCACCCTCGGCGACGGCGACCTGGTGATGGTCACCAACGGGTCGATGACCGCGAACTCCACGACCGCGACCACCGACGCAGTCCCCGCCCTGGACGCCTCCGGCTCCAGCGGCGCCTGGAAGCTGTGGGAGACGCTGGCCGCGAAGCGTCCCGGCGAGCTGGGTGACCCGAAGGTGTTCAACTCCTCGATCCCGGACTCGACCTGGGAGTCGTTCACGGTCACCACCAAGGACCCGACCTTCTTCGAGCTCATGGAGAAGTTCTCCGGCAGCGAGGCCGGCAAGGGCGGACTGATCACCTTCAAGGACTCCAGCTGGCTGCTGACGATCGTGCTCAACCACCAGCCGCACTTCCACGAGCAGCCCGAGGACACCTTCGTGTGGTGGGGCTACGCCCTGTTCCCCGACAAGGTCGGCGACTACGTCAACAAGCCCATGCGCGAGTGCACCAGCCGAGAGATCCTCCAAGAAGCGCTCGGGCACCTGCACTTCGAGCAGGGCCCGCAGATCCTGGACAACTCCGTCGTGATCTCCGCGATGATGCCCTACATCACCAGCCAGTTCCTGGTCCGCAAGGCGGGCGACCGCCCCCAGGTCGTCCCCGAGGGCTCGACCAACCTCGCCTTCATCGGCCAGTACGCCGAAGTCCCCGACGACGTCGTCTTCACCGTCGAGTACTCCGTGCGCACCGCCTGGACCGCCGTCGCCGGGCTGCTCCACCTGGACAAGCAGCCCCCGCCCATGTTCAAGGGCCGCCACGACCCCAAGGTCCTTGTCGAAGCCCTCGCCACCATGCACCGCCGCTGACCCGCACACCGCACGGGTGTCCGAGCGCGAGGCCCGCGCCCGGACACCCACCACCCGCGCCCCGCGCTCCGCGCTCGTGAGAGGCCTGTTGCAGAGCGGTCGACAGTCCGCCACCCCGAGGCCACTGAGCAGCCCTTCGTCTCGGCATGCGTGCGTGACTCCAGCGGTTGGAGATCGTTGGCGGGGCATGACCTTCACAGCCAAGCGTGTGCTTGCCGCCGTTGCCCTTGCCGCGGCTGCCCTCGCCATTGCCGGGACAGCTCCGACTGACGCCGCGGCGAACGGGGGTACCAGGCTGGCGCAGTCAGGTGCACCCTGGGCCGGCTCCGTGCGCGCTGCCATTCCGGCCCGGGCCTGGCAGACGTTGAAGTTGATCGACGCGGGCGAGTGGCCACCGAACGACGGCTCAGGCACCAAGGGCGGTGCCGTCTGGACGAATCCGGACAAGACGCTGCCGCCTGCCGACAGTGAGGACAGGCCGATCCAGTACCGGCAGTGGGACGTCAACCGCAAGAGTCCCGGACAGGCCCGGTATCCGGAGCGCATCGTCACGGGCAGCGATGGCACCGCCTGGTACACCCCCGACCTCTTCCGCACATTCGAGCAGATGCGCTGAGCCCGCTGAGCCCGCGAGGGCGGAAAGGCCGAGATGCTCGGTCATCTCTTGGTGAGCTCTGTCAGTTGTCCGCCCGCACCCGGCAGGACCGCCCCAGCGGCGTGGGCGCGGTCCATCAGCCGCTCAACGGCCTCGTCTACCACCGCTCTCGTCGGCCACCCAGGCGGCCTGTTCGCTCACGGAGTGGAGCCGGCCAACGCGCTGCTGACCTGCGACTTCTTTCAAGACACTCACTCCGGCCGGCCAACGCCAATACATCCTGGCCGCCATCGAGCGCGCCAGCCGCCGCGTCCGGGTTGCCCCAGCTGCCCATCGCGCGGCTGCCAGCTACTCAAGGATGTCCTGGATTCCCCGGTCCTGTTCCCAGACAGCATTCTCGAAGGGAAGCTGATCCGGCGTCGCGGGCCGGCGGTCCCAAATCCGTACCTCAATCCGGATGGGCTGTGCCGCCGAGCTGCTTTCGGCCTGAACGACTTCCCGCCGAAGCATGAGCTCAGCGAGTTCCGTGGCTGTTCCTTCGGACTGTGTCGACGCTGTTGGCAGTGCCATCGGACGCGCGACCGTCTCGCGACCCGCTCCGTCGGTCGTGATCACCGACCAAAAAAAGTCGGTCATGCTCGCCTCCTCGGATTACGGGCGGCATACGCCACCGGGCCCCGACCAGCCGCTGGCGCGGCGGTGCCGATCTGTGTTCCATCAGTCAGTTGAGCTGTCCGCGAGGAGCTGGTCGATGACCTGACACGTGACCAGAAAGGCGATTGAGGACATCATGGCGATGAGCTGGTCGGCTTGAGAGGTCGCTACGGGGACGGCTTCGGCATGCCGGACGCCCTGATGGGCGGCCCACTCCCGCAGCCTCTGCGCCCGAGCGCCCAGGTCGGTCCCGGGGCCCTCCTGCAGGTCGGCAGCTATGGCCTCAGCGGCGATCTCAGCCTTGACCTCGGCAATGAGTCTGTTGATGTCCTCCCGCCCCAGGATCTTGCCTTTCGGCTTGTCGGACGCCATCGGACCTCCTTCGTCTGTTCCAGGGGACGCCAGACCCGGAGGCGTCGCGACTTCAGTCATCCGATCAGGGCAACCACCGCGAAGGTCGCCTGCGATGTTGTCCCCGGGCGCAGACACCGCAGCACACGACCGTGATGCGCAGTTCGCCGGGCACAGTTCACGCGTCTACCACCACCAGTGGCCAGTCCGGATGCACAAGTTACGGCAGTGGTATCCGAGCTTTCGCGAACACAAGATCATCTGGCGAGGTCCGTACATCAAGGGGCCAGCCGACGCACCGATGCTCGCGATGGAGAAGATCTACAGCGTCGAATGACCCGCCACGGGGCGCTGGCGGTGTCCTCGTTCAGTGCGGCGCGGCCGCGGCGCCCCTGGATTGAGAGCGGCGGCTGCGAACGCTCACCAATCGCCGCCTCCATGTTCGTGCGTCACGCGAGATCGCCGAGGTACATCGGGGAGGTGGGGCCGGCGGCCAGGGCTGCGAGATAGCCGTTGAGGCCGAGCGGCAGCAGGGTGAGACTGTCCAGATCTGCCAGGGGATGCCACACCAGCGCGGTCTGCGAGCGGTCGGGCCGCCGCGGTTCGGCGGAGGCCGGGTCGGCCTGCAGATGGGCGTGGAACACCAGCTGCAACTGCTGCATCGCCGTGGTGTGGAGCGGGTGGCCGAGGTGGCGTTCGGGCAGGAACTCCCGCACCCACAGCAGGTCGCCGACCGTGACCCGCAGGCCGGTCTCCTCCCACACCTCGCGGCGCACCGCCTCGGCGGCGGTCTCCCCGATCTCCACGCGGCCGCCGGGCAACACGTGGACGTCCCGGTCGACGGCGCGCTGACGCACCACCAGTAGGCGTTCGTCTTGATCGAGGATCACGGCGCGGGCGCTGACCCGTGGTCCGTCGTGGTGCGGGTCTTGTTCCCCCGTGTCGTTGACCACGCTCGCGATCTCCCTTTCTGCACTTCCGCTGAGCACGGAACCCGGCTGATCACTGCGTTCATCCCGTCCGCGATTCAGCCCGGTTCGGGGGTGGACTGGTCGGCTTCTTCGGGGAAGGCCTCGGCCAGCAGCCGGGCGATGACGTCCTCGGCGTCGCATGCGTCGCGTAGGGCGACGCCGACGGCCAGGACCGCGGCGACGTCAGCGAGGTCGAGGACCAGGTCCATGAACCGTTCGAGGTTGTCGTCTTCCGCTTCCTCCAGCGGCGCAGCGAGCGCGTCCAGGTCGGGGCCCAGCACGGCGGTGAAGACGCCGGCGACGTCGGGGGAGGTCCGAGCTGCAGGAATCCATCCGATGCCTGCACGGGATTGTTCACCGGCCCAGTGTCTACCCCGAACTGCGCCAGGGGCCGCCATTTTGCCCGTCTGGTGCGGGCCGGGGTCAGCAGCGCTGGTCGGCGGGGCGGCCGCGCGCGGCCAGCGCGTCGAAGACATCGCGGTACTCGTCCCGGCAGAGCCGGTCGTACAGCACCTCGACCGGGGCCGCGGCTCCGACGCAGGTGGAGCCGCGCGAGCCCTCCGACGGGTACCGGGACGGAGGCCTCCGAAGCGGTTGCCGCACGACAACGGAGCTGACCAGCAGGGTATCTGAGCTGCCGTAGCGTGGCTGTTTGCCTCACCGGTCGCACGGTCCGGGAGGCGACTCCCGGCTCCGCGCAACCCGGCGCAGCGGTCAGTACTGTTCGGTCTCGAGGAAGCTCGCGTCCGCATCGCCGAGGGCGGCTGCGGTCGGGTCGAATCCGGGCGGGCTGTCCTTGAAGCCCATTCCCATGTCGGCCAGCTTCGCCTTGACCTCGTCGATCGACTTCGTACCGAAGTTGCGGATGTCGAGCAGGTCGGCCTCGGAGCGGGCGACGAGCTCACCCACGGTGTGGATGCCCTCGCGCTTGAGGCAGTTGTAGGAGCGGACGGTGAGTTCCAGCTGCTCGATCGGTAGCGCCAGATCGGCGGCGAAAGCGGTGTCCGTCGGGGAGGGGCCCATGTCGATGCCCTCGGCGTCGATGTTCAGTTCGCGCGCCAGGCCGAACAGCTCGACCAGGGTCTTGCCGGCCGACGCCATGGCGTCGCGCGGACGCATGGCCGGCTTGGTCTCGACGTCGGCGATCAGCTTGTCGAAGTCGGT
>NZ_QKYN01000084.1:33967-35377 GCF_003258295.1 Streptacidiphilus pinicola
ACCGGGAGCGGAACTCGTCAACGACCTCTTCGGTCAGTGTGGGGCGCTGAGCAATCAGCATGGGTTGGTGCCTCCAGATTTTGGCGCCCGCTATCTGACGCCGTAGATACCGCACGGTATCGGCAATTCGACCTCGCAAGAGGCCCGCACCGCCCGACGCCCCCCGGAGACTCGACGTCAGGCGGAGTCACTGCCGCAGCGCGGCGAGTCGAAGCTGCGCGGGCACCAGGCGGTGGAGCCCCCTGGTCGGAGTGACCTGAGCGCGGTCCCGGGCGGGCGCCCGTGTGCTGGGGGCCCGCCCGGGGAATGCTCTACCGGAGGGTACCCGTACGCTGGGCTTATCCCATGCACATCCGAGGCGTGGACATCATGGCCGAGGGAGAGCAGCGTGGCGCGGGGAAGCGGCAACATCAGGGGCGCGCGGATCGGGTCCGGTCCGCTGGGCGAGCCGGAGCGCGGTGACCTCGCGCCGCGCACGACGGTGTCGTTCTGGTGCGGTAAGGACCACCACACGCAGCTCAGCTTCGCGGTCGAGGCCGTGGTCCCGGAGACGTGGGACTGTCCCCGGTGCGGTCTGCCCGCCGGCCGCGACCGCGACGATGTGCCCGTCGCCGAGGGCACCAGCCGCTACTTGACGCACATGGGCTTCGTCCGGCAGCGCCGCAGCCAGGAGGACGGCGAGATCCTGCTCAACGAGGCGCTGGCCAAGCTGCGCGGGACCAGCTGACCTATCGGGGCGACCGTGGCGCGCGCGTCATCGTCGGTCGACGGCATGAACGAGCCCGGCCGCCCCAAGGGTGGACGGTCGGGCTGTCGCACGTGTGGGGTCAGCCGCGGACGATGTTCGCCGCCTGCGGGCCCTTCTGGCCCTGCTCGATGTCGAAGGTCACGGTCTCGCCCTCGACGAGCTCGCGGTAGCCGTTGCCGGTGATCGCCGAGTAGTGGGCGAACACGTCAGGGCCGCCGCCGGCCTGCTCGATGAAGCCGAAGCCCTTCTCCGCGTTGAACCACTTCACGGTGCCCTGCGCCATGGTGAACTCTCCCGTTCGGGACGAGGGCCAGCACAGGTTGCCGGCCCTGGATGGGTCGCGTCCTCGAACAGCAGGTGCAGCGGTACGGCGGACAGCGAACGTCGAGCAGCACGCTACCCATCCTGTGTGCCCGCTAAGACGCGGTTTCTAATGGCCCGCTGACCCCCCCGGGCCCCCGCCGAGCCCCCCCCCCCGACCCCCCCCACCGCCCCCCCCCCCGCCCCCCCCCCGCCCGCACCCCCTGACACACCGCCCCCTCCCGCGCACCCACGACCCGCACCCCGCTCCCCCCCCCTCGCGCTCCCCCGCCCCCGTCCCCCGCCCGCCCCCGCCCCCCCCCCTCCCCCCCCCCCCCGCCCGTGCCCCGCCTCTCCCCCCC
>NZ_QKYN01000085.1 GCF_003258295.1 Streptacidiphilus pinicola
CGCCGCGCCCGCCGCCGCCGTCGAGGCGTCCGACGCCTACGTCACGCCGCTGGTCCGCAAGCTCGCGGCCGAGAACGGCATCGACCTGAACCAGGTCAAGGGCACCGGCGTCGGTGGCCGCATCCGCAAGCAGGACGTGCTGGCCGCCGCCGAGGCCGCCCGCGCCGCCGTCGCCGCCCCGGCTCCCGCCGCCGCCGCGACCGGGGCCGCGAAGGCCCCGACCACCATCGCCGCCGCCTCCCCGCTGCGCGGTCAGACGGTGAAGATGACCCGCATGCGCAAGGTCATCGCCGAGAACATGGTCAAGGCGCTGCACACCGCCGCGCAGCTGACCACGGTCGTCGAGGTCGACGTCACCAACATCATGCGTCTGCGCGAGCAGGCCAAGGGCGCGTTCGCCGCCCGCGAGGGCGTCAAGCTCTCGCCGATGCCGTTCTTCGTGAAGGCCGCCGCCGAGGCGCTCAAGGCGCACCCGGTCGTCAACGCCTCCATCAACGACGACGAGGGCACGATCACGTACCACGCCGTCGAGAACATCGGCATCGCGGTCGACACCGAGCGCGGCCTGATGGTCCCGGTCATCCACGAGGCGGGCGACCTGAACATCGCCGGCATCGCCAAGAAGACCGCCGACCTGGCCGCCCGCACCCGGGACAACAAGGTCAAGCCGGACGAGCTGTCCGGTGGCACCTTCACCGTCACCAACACCGGTTCGCGCGGCGCCCTGTTCGACACCCCGATCTTCACGCCGCCCACCGTCGCGATCCTCGGTGTCGGCGCGACGGTCAAGCGCCCGGTCGTCATCGAGTCGCCGGAGCTGGGAACCACCATCGCCGTGCGCGACATGGTGTACCTGGCCCTGTCCTACGACCACCGGATCGTGGACGGCGCCGACGCCGCCCGCTTCCTGGGCACCGTGAAGGCCCGTCTCGAGGAGGGCGCGTTCGAGGGCGACCTCGGGCTGTGATCTCCGCGCTGTGATCCCCGCCCGGGGTAGCGCACGTACCGAAGGCCCCGTCTCCGCTTTCCGCGGAGACGGGGCCTTCGGCCTGTCCCGCGTGCGTGGGGCTGCCCCGACGTGGATGCTTGAGGGCGTGATGGACGAGACGGACTTCTGGCAGCTGATCGACGAGACCCGGGACAGCGTCGAGGGCGACCCTGTCGACCAGGCCGACCTGCTGGTCGAACGCCTCGTCGAGCGGACGCCCGACGAGGTGCTCGACTACGCGCGGCTCTTCGAGGCGCGCATGGGCCGCGCCTGGCGGGTCGAGCTGTGGGGTGCCGCCGACCTGCTGCTGGGCGGGGCCGGCGAGGACGCCTTCGAGGCGTTCTGCGCCTGGCTGATCGGCCAGGGCCGCGACGTCTTCGAGGGCGCCCTGGCCGACCCCGACGAACTCACGGACCTGGTGCCGGACTTCGACGACGAGGAGGACGGCGACGCCGAGGAGCTCGGCTGGGTCGCCGACCGCGCCTACGAGCAGCTCACCGGTGCCCGGCTGCCGGACCTCGGCCGCCGCAGCGGCGACCCGATCGGCGCGGACTTCGACTTCGACGACCCGAAGGAGATGGAGAAGCGCTACCCGCGCCTGTGGGAGCGCTACGGCGCCTGAACCGCCACGATGGCCGGGTCGGCGACGCTCTCGCCGACGACGAGCGGGCTCACAGCTCGAAGCCCATCAGCACGTCGTCCTCGTACCGCCCCGCGACCAGGAACTCGCGCGGCTGCACCCCCGTCACCGTGAAGCCGGCCGTCTCGTACAGGGCGCGCGCCACCGTGTTGCCGCCGAGCACCCGCAGCGTCACCCGCTGCGCCCCCTCGTGGCGGGCCTTGGCGATGGCGGCGTGCAGCAGGGCGCGGCCGAGGCCGAGGCCACGCGCCTCGGGGGCCACCTGCAGGCCCTGGATGGACCGGATGTGCGCGTTGCTGGGCAGCGGCGTCGGCGGCAGCACCCGTACCCAGCCCAGCAGTTCGCTCTCGCGCATGGCGACCAGCATGTGCTCGGGCCGGTGCCGCTCGTCGTGGAACGCGGTGCTGTCCGACTGTGGCGGATCGGGCCGCTCCGAGACCTCCGACACCGGCGACCAGCAACGGTGGTCGAGCACGTAGACGGCGTGGCCGTCGGCCGGGGTGGCCGGTCTGATGACGACGTGGGTGGTGGTCCCGGAATCCGCGGTGTCCATGGCCGGAGCCTACGCGGTCCTTAGGGCCCCAACTGCTTGAATATCGGCATGCGCATCGCCGTCACCGGCTCGACCGGCCTCATCGGTTCCGCCCTGGTCCACTCAGCTCTGGACGACGGGCACGAGGTGGTCCGTCTGGTCCGGCGCGAGCCGCAGGAACGCGCCGACGGCACCACGGAGGTGCGCTGGAACCCGCCCCTGCGCGCGATCGACCGCAAGGGTCTGGAGGGCGCCGACGCGGTGGTGCACCTGGCCGGCGCGGGCATCGGCGACCACCGCTGGACCGCCGACTACAAGCGCCGGCTGCGCGACAGCCGGGTGCTCGGCACCGAGACCCTGGCCGCCGCCCTGGCGGGCCTGGAGCAGCAGCCGCGGGTGCTGGTCTCCGCCTCGGCCATGGGCTACTACGGCCAGACGGGCGACGCCGTCATCGACGAGGACGCCCCCGCCGGCGACGACTTCCTGGCCCGGCTCTGCGTCGAGTGGGAGCAGGCCGCCGCGCCCGCCGCGGACGCCGGGATCCGGGTCGCGCACACCCGCAGCGGCCTCGTGGTGGACGCGGGCGGCGGCGCGTTCGCGCGGCTGCTGCCGCTGTTCAAGCTCGGTGTCGGCGGCCGGCTCGGCAACGGACAGCAGTACTGGAGCTTCATCTCGCTGCGCGACGAGGTCGCCGCGATCCGCCACCTGATCGACGCCGACCGGCTCTCCGGCCCGTTCAACCTGACCGCCCCGGTGCCGGTCACCAACGCCGAGATCACCACCGCGCTGTCCCGGGCGCTGCGACGGCCCGCAGCGCTCCCGGTACCGGAGTTCGCGCTGCGGGCCGTGCTGGGCGAGATGGCGGTCGAGGTCGTCGGCAGCCACCGCGTGGTACCGCGGCGGCTGCTCGACTCCGGTTTCCGCTTCGCCCACGCCACCATCGACCAGGCGATCGCGGCGGCGCTGGGCTAGCAAAGGCTGCTAGATGTTCTTCGGCCAGGGCGCGCCGGGCCGCAGGTAGACCGCCCAGGTGACCAGCGAGCAGACCGCGTAGGCCGCCAGGAACGCCAGGTAGGCGGCGTCGCCGTTGCCGGTGGCCAGGAACGACTGACGGAAGGCCAGGTTGACCAGGACCCCGCCGAAGGCCCCGATCGCGCCCGCGAGCCCGATCAGCGCCGAGGCGCGGCGCCGCGCCTCCTGCTCGGTCGCGGCCTTCAGCTGGAAGATCGCCGGGATCATCTTGTAGGTCGAGCCGTTGCCGACGCCGCTCAGCACGAACAGCGCGACGAAACCGGCCAGGAACAGCGGCAGCGACTTGGCCTGCGAGGCCGCCAGCACCGTGCCCGCGCCCGCGGCCATCAGCACGAAGGTGGCGAGCGTGATCCGCGCCCCGCCGTACCGGTCCGCCAGCCTGCCGCCGAGCGGCCGCACCAGCGAGCCCAGCAGCGGACCGAGGAAGGTCAGGTAGGCGGCCTTGACCGGGGTGTCGAACTGCTGGTGGAACTGCACCTGCAGGACCTGCCCGAAGGCGAAGCCGAAGCCGATGAAGCTGCCGAAGGTGCCGATGTAGAGCAGCGACATCACCCAGCTGTGCGGCTCCCTGACCACGTCGCGCAGCGCGTGCCGGTCGTTGCGCAGGGAGCTGAGGTTGTCCATCCGCAGCGCCGCGCCGAGCGCCGCGAGCACGATCAGCGGCAGGTACACCAGCGGCACCAGGCGCGGCTGCGCCACCCCGGCCGTGGCCAGCACCGCGAGGCCGACCAACTGCACCACCGGGACACCGAGGTTGCCGCCGCCCGCGTTGATCCCCAGCGCCCAGCCCTTGAGCCGCTGCGGGTAGAAGGCGTTGATGTTCGCCATCGAGGAGGCGAAGTTGCCGCCACCCACACCCGCGACGCAGGCCACCGCGAGCAGCGTCCCGTAGGAGACGCCCGGCTGCAGCACCACACCCGCCAGGATCGTCGGCACCAGCAGCAGCGCCGCGCTGAAGACCGTCCAGTTGCGGCCGCCGAAGCGCGCCACCGCGTAGGTGTAGGGCAGCCGCAGCACCGCGCCGAGCGCGGTCGGCACCGCGGTGAGGGTGAACTTGCCTGCGGCGTCGATGTGGTAGGCCGGGCCGAGGAAGAGCACCAGTACCGACCACAGGCTCCACACCGAGAAGCCGATGTGCTCCGACAGCACCGAGAAGACCAGGTTGCGCCGGGCCACCTTGGCCCCGGCCTCGGCCCAGAAGTCCTCGTCCTCCGGCCGCCAGTCGGTGATCGCGCGGCTTCTGGCGGGAGCGGCGGCGGTCGCCTCGGCGACCGGGGCGGCGCTCATCGGTCACCCGCGGACGTGTTGTGCCGCGGGGAGAGGCGGACCGACCAGACCCGCAGCACCGCGGGCCGCCCGTCGGGCGCCGTCTCCTCGTCGAGGCAGCGGCCGTCGCGCAGGTCGAAGACGTGCTTGTACATCGGCGAGGACACGGTCGGGACGCCGTCCCGACTGCCCAGGATGCCGCGCGAGACCACATAGGCGCCGCTGAACGGGCACAGGTTGTCCACCGCGAAGAGCGCGCCGGACCGGTCCCGGAAGACCGCGACCTGCTGCCCGCTCTCACTCAGCACCGCCACGCCGCGCCCCGGGATCAGCTCCTCGAAGGCGCACACGCGGGTCCAGGTGCGCCCGTCGAGGATCTCCACCGTGCCTGTCGCCACCGTGCCTGTCGCCGCAGCGGCGTCGACAGGCCTCGTCAACATCTCGGTCATGCGCAGTCTCCAATCATGCGGTCCGCACCTCCAGTCGGGGGCCGGCGACCAGCGCCGGGGTGAGGATCCGCCCGTCCTCCTCGGGACGGGCGGGGCGGATCTGGCCGCGTTCGGGGACGAAGGTCACGGCCGGGTCGGGGGTGCCCGGGGCGTTCACGAAGGAGGTGAAGCGCCGCAGGCGGTCGGGGTCGGCGAGCACGGCGGCCCACTCGTCCTCGTAGGCATCGATGTGACGGTCCATCAGTGAGTCCAGCTCGGCGCAGATGCCCAGGGAGTCCTCCATGACCACCTGCCGGACGTGGTCCAGGCCGCCCTCGATCCGGTCCAGCCAGACCGAGGTGCGCTCCAGCCGGTCGGCGGTGCGGATGTAGAACATCAGGAACCGGTCGATGGTCTTGAGCAGCGTCTCCTTGTCCAGGTCCGCCGCCAGCAGGTCGGCGTGACGCGGCGTCATGCCGCCGTTGCCGCCGATGTACAGGTTCCAGCCGGCCGAGGTCGCGATGACACCGAAGTCCTTGCCCTGCGCCTCCGCGCACTCCCGGGCACAGCCCGAGACGGCCGCCTTGAGCTTGTGCGGGGAGCGCAGGCCCCGGTACCGCAGCTCCAGTTCGATCGCGAGCCCGACGGAGTCCTGCACGCCGTAACGGCACCAGGTGTCCCCCACACAGGACTTCACCGTGCGCAGCGACTTGCCGTAGGCGTGGCCGGACTCGAAGCCCGCGTCCACCAGCCGCCGCCAGATCTGCGGGAGCTGGTCGACGCTCGCGCCGAAGAGGTCGATCCGCTGGCCGCCGGTGATCTTGGTGTAGAGGCCGTGGTCGCGGGCGATCTCGCCGATGGTGATCAGCCCCTCCGGGGTGATCTCACCGCCCGGGATCCGCGGGACCACCGAGTACGAGCCGTTGCGCTGGAGGTTGGCCAGGAAGTGGTCGTTGGTGTCCTGCAGGGCGCTCTGCTCGCCGTCCAGGATGTGCCCGCGGCTCAGGCTGGCCAGGATCGAGGCGACCGCCGGCTTGCAGACGTCACAGCCCTCGCCGCCGCGCCCGTGCCGGTCCAGCAGCTCGGAGAAGCTCGCGATCCCGGCCACCCGCACGATCTCGTACAGCTCCGCACGGGTGTGCCCGAAGTGCTCGCACAGGCTCTTGTCGACGGTGACGCCGCCCGCCTCCAGCTCCTCGGTGACGATCGTGCCGAGCATCTTCACGCAGGAGCCGCAGCCCGTTCCCGCCTTGGTGCACTTCTTGACCTCGGGGACGGTGGTGCAGCCCTGCTCGTGGACCGCGGCGCGGATCTCACCCTTGCTGACGTTGTGACAGGAGCAGACCACCGCCTCGTCCGGCAGTGCGATCGGACCCGACGCCGGCGCCAGCCCGGCCGGCAGCACCAGCTGTTCGGGCGCCGTCTGCAGCGGCTTGCCGCCCATCGCCAGCGGCCGCAGCAGGCCGTAGGCCTCGGTGTCCCCGACCAGCACCCCGCCGAGCAGCTGCCCGTCGGTGCCGATCACCAGCTTCTTGTAGACCCCGGCGCGGCTGTCGCTGTAGAGCACGTCGACCGCGCCCTCGGTCGCGCCGTGCGCGTCGCCGAAGCTCGCCACGTCCACGCCGAGCAGCTTCAGCTTGGTGGAGGTGTCGGCGCCGGTGAAGTGGTGCTCCTCGCGCAGCTCGTCGGCCAGCGACCGGGCCGCCGTCTCGGCCATCTGGTAGCCGGGCGCGACCAGACCGTAGACCCGGCCGTCGGAGGCCAGCGCGCACTCGCCGATCGCGTAGACGTGCGGGTCGCGGGTGCGGCAGCGCTCGTCCACGACGATGCCACCACGCTCGCCGACCGGCAGCCCGCACTCCCGGGCCAGCTGGTCGCGCGGCCGCACGCCGGCGGAGAAGACCACCAGGTCGGCGGGGAGCTCGCGCCCGTCGGACAGGCCCATCGCGCGGACCCGGCCGTCCTCGTGGGTCAGCACCGACTGCGTGCCGGCGCCCGTGTGGACGTTGACACCCAGCTCCTCGATCTTCCGCTTGAGCAGCTTCCCGCCGCCCTCGTCGACCTGGATCGCCATCAGCCGCGGGGCGAACTCGACGACGTGCGTCTCCAGCCCCAGCGCGGTGAGCGCCCCCGCCGCCTCCAGCCCGAGCAGACCGCCCCCGACGACGACGCCGATGCCCGGCCTGCCCGTGTCACCGCCCAGCGCGTCGGCCTCGTCGCGGATCCGCTCCAGGTCCTCGATGGTGCGGTAGACGTGGCAGCCGGCCGCGTCGTGGCCGGGGACCGGCGGCACGAACGGGTAGGAGCCGGTGGCCAGCACCAGCGCGTCGTAGCGCAGCTCCGCGCCGGAGGCGCAGGTGACGGTGCGCGCGGCCCGGTCGACGGCCGTCACCGGATCGGCGAGGCGCAGGTCGATGCCGTGCTCGGCCAGGAAGCCGGTCGGGGTCAGCGACAGCTCCTCCGCGCTGGTGCCCGAGAACCACGAGGTCAGGTGCACCCGGTCGTACGCCGCACGCGGCTCCTCCGCCAGCACCGTGATCCGCCACTCGGCGGCGCCCGGCTGCTCGACGAAGGCCTCCAGGAAGCGCTGGCCGACCATGCCGTGACCGACGAGGATCAGGTCTTTCAGGTGAGTCGTCATCAGGAGGCTCCAGGGGTGGTGGTGAGCAGGTGCTGCGACAGCAGGTGCAGCGGTGCGTCGGTGTGGGAGTCGTCGCGCTCCAACGCGCGGGCGAGGTCCCCGACGGTGGCGAGGTCGCCGAGGAGGATCGCGCCGACCAGGCGGTCGCCACGCATCACGAGCTTCTTGTAGGTGCCACGGGTGGCGTCGGTGAGCCGCAGCTCGTCGACGTCCTCGTCCGCGTCGGCCGCGTCGAACTGCACCTCCCCGAAGGCCGCGTACTCGATCGGCCCGGCGCTGAGCCGGGCCAGCGGCCGCGAACCGGTGTAGCGGGCGTCCGGGTCGGCCCCGGAGAGCCGGGCGGCGAGCACGTCGGCCTGCTCCCAGGCGGGACCGGCCAGACCGTGCACCGTGCCGGCGTGCTCCGCGCAGTCCCCGATCGCGTACACGTGCGGAGCGGAGGCGGCGAGGGTGTCGTCGACGACGACCCCCTTGCCGACCGTGAGCCCCGCCGTGTGCGCCAGCCCGGTGCGCGGCCGGACCCCGCAGGCGAGCACCACCAGGTCGGTGGCCAGCCGGTAGCCGCTCGCCAGCTCCACCTCGCCCGCCTCGGTCAGCGCCCGGGCCCGGTTGCCCAGGTAGACCTCGACGCCGAGGACCCGCAGCGCCCCGCGCAGCGCCGCCGCCGCGTCCGCGTCCAGCTGGCGCTCGATCAGGTGCGGTCCCTGGTGCACGATCTCGACCTGGGGTCCCAGCGCCGCCAGCGCCCGGGCGGCGCTGACGCCGAGCACCCCGCCGCCGACGACCACGGCCCGCTTGGCGTCCACGGCCTCCTCGGCGAGCCGGGTGCAGTCCGCGAGGGTGCGCAGCGCGTGCACGCCCTCGTTGAGCCCGCCGCCGTCGTCGCGACGCAGGCCGCGGATCGGCGGCAGCACCGGGTTGGCACCGGTCGCCAGCACCAGCTCGTCGTAGGCCTCCGTGCTCCCGTCCGCGAGGTTCAGCAACCGCGCGCCGAGATCCAGCGCCACGACCTCCGCCCCCGGCCGCAGCTCGGCCCCACCGGTCGGCAGCGCGATCGCCTCGGCGTCGAAGCGGCCGGTCAGCACGTCCGCGAGCAGCGCCCGGTTGTAGGGGGCGCGCGGCTCGCTGCCGTAGAGGGTGACCCGGCCGGTCCCGCCGAGCGCGACGTACCGCTCGGCGAACCTGGCCGCGGCCATGCCCGCGCCGACGACGGCGACATGACGTCTGCTCACTTGCTCTCCCCCACACGCTCGATGCGCACTGCGCAGACCTTGAACTCGGGCATCTTCGAGGTGGGATCCAGAGCCGGGTTGGTCAGCGTGTTGGCGCGGCCGGGCCCGGACCAGTGGAAGGGCATGAAGACCGTGTCCGGGCGGATCGCGTCGGAGATCCGGGCCGGGGCGACCACGCGGCCGCGTCGGGAGACCACCGCGAGCTGCTCGCCGTCCGCGACACCGAGCCGCGAGGCCAGCCGCGGATGCAGCTCCACGAACGGGCCCGGGGCCGCGGAGTTGAGCTCCGCGACGCGCCGCGTCTGAGCCCCGCTCTGGTACTGGGCCAGCACCCGGCCCGTGGTGAGATACATCGGGTACTCCGCGTCCGGCTCCTCCGCCGCCGGACGGTGGCTGACCGGCGCGAAGCGGGCGCGGCCGTCCGGCGTGGCGAAGGCGTCCAGGAAGAGGCGCGGCGTGCCCGGGTGGTCCTCGGCCGGGCAGGGCCAGAAGACCCCGTCCTCGGCCGCGATCCGCTCGTAGCTGATGCCGGCGTAGTCGGCCTGGCCGCCCGCCGAGGCCCGGCGCAGCTCCGCGAAGACCGCCTCCGGATCGTCGTCGAAACCGCCTTCGCCCCCGGCGCCCTTCGCGCCGAGCCGCTCGGCCAGCTCCCTGAGCACCCACAGGTCGCTCCGCACGCCCTCCGGCGCCGCGACGGCCCGGCGGCGCAGCAGGACCCGGCCCTCCAGGTTGGTCATGGTCCCGGTCTCCTCGGCCCACTGCGTGCTCGGCAGCACCACGTCCGCCAGCTGCGCGGTCTCGGAGAGCACCAGGTCGGAGACGACGAGCAGGTCCAGCGCGCGCAGCCGCTCGGCGATCCGCCCGGCCCGCGGTGCGGAGACGACCGGGTTGGAGCCCATCAGCAGCAGCGCCCGCACCCCGTCCGGCCCCTCCGCGCCCAGGCTGTCCAGCAGCTCGTAGGCGGAACGACCGCTGCGCGGCAGCTCGTCCGGGTCCACGCCCCAGACGGCGGCGACGTGGGCGCGCGCGGCCGGATCCTCGATCGAGCGGTAGCCGGGCAGCTGGTCGGCCTTCTGGCCGTGCTCACGCCCGCCCTGCCCGTTGCCCTGGCCGGTGAGGCAGCCGTAACCGGAGTACCGCCGCCCCGCCTTGCCGGAGGCCAGGCAGAGGTTGATCCAGGCGCCGACCGTGTCGGTGCCCTTGCTCTGCTGCTCCGGACCACGCGCCGTCAGCACCATGCCGGTCCGGGCCCGCCCGAAGTGCTGCGCCGCCTCCCGCAGCCGCGCCACCGGCACGCCGGTGATCCGCTCGACCCGCTCCGGCCAGTGGGCCATCGCGGCGGCGCGGGCGTCCTCGAAGCCGGTGGTCCGCTCCGCGACGAAGTCGACGTCGACCATCCGCTCGGCGATCAGCAGGTGCAGCAGGCCCAGCGCGAGGGCCAGATCCGTGCCCGGCACCGGCTGCAGGTGCAGGTCGGCCAGCTCGGCGGTACGGGTGCGGCGCGGGTCGACGACGATCAGCGTGCCGCCGTTCTCCCGCAGCTCGCGGAAGTAGCGCAGCGCGGGCGGCATGGTCTCGGCCGGGTTGGCGCCGACCAGGATCAGGCAGTCCGTCCGCGGGACGTCCTCCAGCGGGAACGGCAGCCCGCGGTCCACGCCGAAGGCGATCCTGCCCGCGGCGGCGGCCGAGGACATGCAGAACCGCCCGTTGTAGTCGATGGTCGCCGTCTTCAGCGCGATCCGGGCGAACTTGCCCAGCTGGTAGGCCTTCTCGTTGGTGAGCCCGCCACCGCCGAAGACGCCGACCGCGTCCGCGCCGTACCGCTCCCTGACGCCCGCGAAGCCGGCCGCCACCCGGTCCAGCGCCTCGGTCCAGCTCGCCGCCCGCAGTTCGCCGCGGCCGCCGGCCTTGCCGGCGCGGACGAGCGGCGTCGTCAGGCGGGTGCCAGGTGCGAGCAGCGCGGCGGCGTTCTGGCCCTTGCCGCACAGCGCGCCGCGGTTGACCGGGAAGTCGGCGCGCTCGCGGACCTCCACCGGCACCGGGCCGGCGGCCGGTGCGAGCCGCATACCGCACTGCAGCGAGCAGTACGGACAGTGCGTCGGGGTGGTCGTCGTCATGCCAACGACCCTGACCGCGGGGCGTTACACGTCCTTGTCCCCCTTGTTGCGCCGGAGGTACACCTCGCTCACACCACCCCGGGGAGGGGGTGGGTCGGCGGACATCCGCCGTAACAAACGCGGGCGTTTCGCTAACGCCAGCGTGATCGTCAGGCAACCTCCCGGTAACCGGCGGCGGTGAACCTGCGTCCATGGGCACCGCACAGACCTCCCCGCTCCTCCCGCTCACCGGATTCACCGTCGGCGTGACCGCCGCGCGGCGCCGCGACGAGCTCGTCGCACTGCTGACCCGGCGCGGAGCGCGGGTCGTCGAGGCGCCCACTCTGCGCATCCTCCCGTTGGAGGACGACCTCGCGCTGCGCCGCGCCACCGAGCAGTGCCTGCGCGCGCCCCTCGACTACGTCGTGGCCACCACCGGCGTCGGGTGGCGCGGCTGGATGAGCGCCGCCGACGGCTGGGGCCGCGGGACTGAGCTCGCCGCCGCCTGCCGAGAGGCGGTCGTACTGACCCGCGGCCCCAAGGCCACCGGCGCCGTCCGCGCCAGCGGCCTGGACGAGACCTGGTCGCCCGGCACCGAGGCCACCGACGAGCTGCTCACCTGGCTGCTGGCCCGCCCGCTCGACGGCCGCCGGATCGCCGTGCAGGAGCACGGCATCCCGCTCACCGACTTCGCCGCGGCGCTGCGCGAACGCGGCGCCGAGGTGATCTCCGTCCCCGTCTACCGCTGGGCCCCGCCGGAGGACCCCGCCCCGGTGCGCCGCCTGGTCGAGCAGACCGCCCGCCGCGAGCTGCACGCGCTCACCTTCACCAGCGCGCCCGCGATCACCGCCTTCCTGGCCACCGCCAGAGCCGACGGGCTGGACGGCCCGGTGCTGGAGGCGCTGCGTGGCGAGGTCCTCTCCGTCAGCGTCGGCCCCGTCTGCGCCCGCCCTCTCGTCGAGGCGGGCGTTCCCGTCGTCTGGCCCGACCGCGGGCGGCTCGGCTCCCTGGTCCGCACCCTCACCGAGGTGCTGCCCGCCCGCAGCCGGCAGACACTGCGGGTGGCCGGACGGGAACTCGTGCTCCAGGGCAGCGCGCTGCTGGTCGACGGCGAGAGCTACTGGCTCTCCCCCAAGGGCGCCACGCTGCTCCGCGCGCTCGCCGAGAACCCCGGCTGGGTGCTCAGCCGCGCCGAACTGCTCCGCCGCGCCTGGGCCGACTCCGACGCCGACGAACACGCCGTCGAGGCGGCCGTCGCCCGGCTGCGGCAGTCCCTGGGCCACCACAGCGACCTGGTCCGCACGGTACCCAAGCGCGGCTACCGGCTGGCGGGCGGATGACGGGGGTGGACGCTCCGACGTCGCGCACCCCGCCGACGCTGCTCGCCGTCGCCCACGGCACGCGCGAGGCCGACGGCGTTGCGACGACCGAGGCGCTGGTCGCCCGGGTCCGCGCGCTGCGGCCCGACCTGCCCGTCGAACGCTGCTTCCTGGACCTCGTCTCCCCCTCGCTGCCCGAGGCGCTGGCCCGGCTGCGCGGCGAGGTGGTCCTGGTACCGCTGCTGCTCGGCGCCGGGTACCACGTCCGCGTCGACATCCCCGCCGCGCTCGCCGAGGCACCGCACCTGCGCGCCCGGGTCGCCCGCGCCCTCGGCCCCGACCCGTTGCTGGCCCAGATCCTGACGGACCGGTTGGACGAGGCGGGCTGGGACGCGCCGGGCGCGCCTCGCCGGCCGAGCGCGCTGGTACTGGCGGCGGCGGGCTCGACCGACCCCGCCGCCAACGCCGACACCGTCGCCATGGCCGGACTGCTCGGCGACCGGCTCTCCGCCCCGCCCGCGCTGCCCGCCCCATCCGCGCTGCCCGTTGTGCCCGCGTACCTGTGTGCGGCCGGTCCGACGCCCGAGGAGGCCGTGGCGGAGCTGCAGGCGGCCGGGCACGAACGGGTGGCCGTCGCCTCGTATCTGCTCGGGCCCGGCTTCTTCGCCCGCCGGGCCGCCCGGGCCGGCGCCTGGGTCACCTCCGCCCCCCTGGGCGCACACGACGCGCTCGCCCGCCTCGTCACGCTCCGCTACGACGAAGCCCTGACCTGAGGCGCGGCGGACTCGCGACCGGGGTCCTGGCGGACCGGCGCAGAGGCACGCCCAGGGGGCGTACGGGAGCACTTTCGGGGCGCATGCTCACGCCGGGGTGACCAGGGGCGCACGAGTCCGACCCAGAGATGACACAGCGTCACTCGCGGTGCCAGCAGACCCGTTCGTCGGCCGAACTTCCTTGTCTGATCTGCTGTTTGAGGGGGCATGACTGAGAGAAGCCCCGGAAGCCCTGGCACCCCGGAGGGAGCCGTCCGTGCCCGCAGCAGCCATCCCCACCCCCCTGCACACGCGTCGCCGCGACACCGATGTCGTGATCGTCGGCGCCGGTCTGGCCGGTCTGACCGCAGCCCGCAGACTCACCGAATGCGGACTGTCCGTCACCGTCCTGGAGGCCACCGACCACGTGGGCGGTCGGATGGCGGGGGAGCACTGCGAAGGCTACCGCCTCGACCACGGCACCCACCTGCTCAACACCGCCTACCCCGAGCTGGCCCGCACCCTGGACCTCGGCGAGCTCGAACTGCGGCCACTGAGCCCCGAGGTGATGGTCCACGCCGACGGGCGCCGTTCCCGCTTCGGCACACCCGCCGGTCCGCGCGCCGCGCTCGGCGTGGCGCTCGACGCCGCCCGCGCGCCCATCGGCCGCCCCTGGGACAAGGCCCGTCTCGGCGCCAACCTCGCCCGACTCGCCGCCACCCCCGTCGACCGGCTGCTGGCCCGGCCCGAACTCACCGCCGGGGAGGCGCTGCACCGACGCGGCATCCCCGCCGCCACCGTCGACGGCTTCCTGCGCCCGCTGCTCGTCGCCCTGCTCAACGATCCGCAGCTGCGCACCAGCAGCCGCGTCGCCGACCTGGTCCTGCGCAGCTACGCACGCGGCCGGCTCTGCCTGCCCGCCCAGGGCGTCGGCGCCGTCCCACTCGCCCTGGCCGCACGGCTGCCCGCCGGCACCGTGCGCGTCGGCGTCCGTGCCACCTGCATCGCCGCCGACGGCGTCGAGACCGAACACCACGGCCGCTTCGGCGCCCGTGCCGTCGTGGTCGCCACCGACTCGCGCTCCGCCGCGCAGCTGCTGCCCGGCCTGCACGAACCCGAGCACCACCCGGTGACCACCTACTACCACGTGGCCGACACCAGCCCGCTGACCGAACCGCAGCTGCTGCTCGACGCCACACCCGGCGCCCTCGTGTCGCACACCCTCGTACTGAGCGAGGTGGACCGCTCCTACGCGCCCACCGGCGCGCTCATCGCCTCCACCGTGCTGGGCCGCGGCCGGATGCCGAGCCAACGCACCGGTGACGCTGCCGGCCGGGATGACCGGGCCGACCGGGATGACCGGGCCGACCCGGGTGAGCCTGCCGTCCGGCGGGCGTTGGCCCGTCTCTACGACACGGACACCGGCGGCTGGCACTTCCTGACGGTGCGCCACTTCGCCGAGGCGCTGCCCGCGATGCCGCCGCCCCACGTCTTCCGCCGCCCCGTCCGGGTGCTGCGCGGACTGTACGTGTGCGGCGACCACCGCGACACCAGCTCGGTCCAGGGCGCCCTCATCTCCGGGCGCCGCGCCGCGGACGCGGTGCTGCGCGACCTCGGCCTCACCACCCCGGTCTCGCCCGAGGCCATGGCGGCGTAGCGGCCGGCCGCGGAGTTCAACGACGGAGTTCTGCTCCGGCAGCGATCAGATGACCCCGGCGGTCCGGGCCGCCTCCTCGAAGGCCCGGACCGAGGGGTTGCCCCGGTAAGGAGCGAGCCTGCGGGCGAAGTCCCGCAGGTACTCCACCGCGCGCAGCGAGCGCATCTCGGTCACCCCGCGCAGCGCCTCCGTGGCCGCGGCGCACGCCTCGTCCAACTCACCGAGGCCGAGCCGGGAGGTGGCCAGCACCACCCGGCAGAAGACCCTGCTGCGCGCGTAGGTCTGCGGACGCAACCGCAACGAGCGCTCCGCGTGCTGCGCCGCCGGCCGCCACTGCTGCAGGTCCCGGTAGCAGTGGGCGAACTCGTCGGCCAGCTGGGCCTCGTCGAAGAACCGCGCCCAGCTGGGCAGTTCGTCCCCGGCGTGCGAGGCCTGCAGCGCCCGCTCGGCCCGCACCAGCGCGGCCGTGCACGAGCGCGCGTCCCCGAGCAGCCCGTGCCCGCGCGCCTCGGCCGCGTGCATCAGCGCCTGCGCCGCCACCGGTGCCGTCGAACCGACGCCCTGCTGCGCGACCCGCGCCAGCTGCACCGCCTCCCGGCCGTGCCCGAGGTAGACCGCCTGCCGACTCATCGTCACCAGCACGTAGCCGCCGTACAGACGGTCGTTCGCGGCCTGCGCGAGCCGCAGCGACTGGACGAAGTACCGCTGGGCCAGCCCGTGCGCGCCGATGTCGTACGAGGTCCACCCGGCCAGTCGGGTCAGATCCGCCACCGCGCCGAACAGGGCACGGCCGATCGCCTCGTTGTAGCGACCGCGCAGCATCGGCTCGGCCTCGCTCTCCAGGTACCGGATCAGCGCCTGCCGGGCATGGCCACCCCCGTAGGCGTTGTCGAGCGCCCGGAAGAGATCCCCGACCGCGCGCATCGCGGCCACGTCGCCGCGACTCACCCGCGGCACCCCGCGCAGCGCGGCCACCTGTTCGCCGCCCGGTCCACCCGGCCCGCCCGTCGCGCCCCCACCACCTGCGGCCACGCCGCTGCCGTCGCGGCGGGTCTGCGCCGGGATGCCCGCGCGCGCCAGATCGTTGCGGGCCGGATCGTTGCGGCCCGCCTCGCCGCGGGGCAGATCGGCGCGGCCCAGGTCCTGCGGGGTCTCCCGGGCCACCCGGTCGTCGGTGCGGCCGATCAGCCAGTCCCGGCTCGGCACCACCAACCCGGCGGGCGTGAACGCGATCCGGCGCAGCTCGCTGTGGGCACCGGTGTCCTTGCGCCACATACTGGCCACGATGTCCACGGCCTCGGCCGGGCTCTCGGCGAACTCCAGGCCCGCGTAGACCGGGGCGCACGCGTCCAGGCCCAGGTCCTGCGCGGTCAACCGGCGTCCGAGCCGCCGGGTGAACACCTCGGCGATCAGCGCCGGCGTCGCACCGCGCGGCTGCTGGCCGCGCAGCCAGCGGGTCACCGAGGTCTTGTCGTAGCGCAGGTCGAGACCGTGCTCGCTACCGAGCTGGTCCACCCGCCGGGCCAGACCCGCGTGCGAGAAGCCCGCCTCCTCGATCAGTGCCGAGAGCCGCTGGTTGTACTGGAGGCGATCACCGCCACCACCACCGCTCCCACCACCAGCGTTGCCGCCGCCGTTGCCGCCACTGCCGCCGCCGCTGTTCGAGCCACCGCCGCCACCGCCGCCGTTCGACCCGCCTGGTGTGGCGCGCTCCGACGAGGGTGGTGAGTCCGGCGCGCGGCGCGGCCGGCTGTCCAGCAGCGCGCGGTCGAGAGGGGCGCGGTCGAGCGGCGGACGATCGGTCACTGGCCGTTGGGGCATCTGGCACACACCTTCCGGGGGCTCGCGCCGCAAACGCCGCGAGCTCCCTAGGGGAACGGCGTGAATGTAGCGAGCATTTGGCGCCCGCGGCCGGTTCCGGCCGGACAATCGTCCGAACGGGTGAAGCCCGTCCCTCCTGGCGGGGACGCTGCGACACGTGGGACGACGCGCCGCCCTTACGCGACCGCTGCGCGCTCGCCCACGCACGCACCCTGGCGGCGATCCCCACAGCCGCGCCCGCGTCTGTGGCGACGGCCCACATGGGAGCCCTCCGCCCCGCGGCCTAGCGTCTGCGGCCATGGAGAGCACCCACGCAAGCTTGCTGACCGGGCGGAAAGCCCTGGTCACCGGCGCGGCCAGCGGGATCGGCCGAGCCTGCGCGCACGCCCTCGCCGAGGCGGGCGCCGCGGTCTACGTCGTCGACCGGGCCGCCGAGGCCGCCAAGGAGGTCGCTGAGGAGATCGGCGGCACCGCCCTGGTGGTGGACCTCTCGGACGCGGCAGCGGTGGACGCCCTCCCCGACGACGCCGACATCGTCGTCAACAACGCCGGGCTCCAGCACGTCGCCCCGCTCCACGAGTTCCCGCCCGAGCTGTTCACCCTGATCCAGCGGGTCATGGTCGAGGCCCCGTTCCGGATCGTCCGCCGCACCCTGCCGCACATGTACGCGGCCGGCTGGGGCCGGATCGTCAACATCTCCTCCGTGCACGGGCTGCGCGCCAGCGCCTACAAGTCCGCCTACGTGACCGCGAAGCACGCCCTCGAAGGCCTGAGCAAGGTGATCGCCCTGGAGGGCGCCCCGCACGGGGTCACCAGCAACTGCGTCAACCCCGGCTACGTCCGCACCCCTCTGGTCGAGGGTCAGATCGCCGCCCAGGCCGAGGCCCACGGCATCTCCGCGGACGACGTGGTGGACCGGATCCTGCTCGACCGCACAGCGATCAAGCGCCTGATCGAGCCCGAGGAGGTCGCCGCCGCCGTCCTGTGGCTGTGCGCCCCCGCCGCGGCCGGTATCACCGGCACATCCCTCCCCATGGACGGCGGCTGGACCGCCCGCTGACGCACCGCCACCGACGCACCACCCGATCCCCCACCCCCAACGGAAGGCCCCATCGCCGTGGCAACCGAAACCACCCCCACCCAGGCCTCGCCTGAGGCGCGCGTCCCCAGAGGTCTCGCCAGGGTCGTCGCCGCCAGCCTCGTCGGCACGACGATCGAGTGGTACGACTACTTCCTCTACGGCTCCGCCGCCGCCCTCGTCTTCGACAAGGTCTTCTTCCCGACGACGGACCCGCTGACCGGCACCCTGCTCTCCTTCCTCACCTACGCGATCGGCTTCGCCGCCCGCCCGGTCGGCGCGCTGGTCTTCGGCCACTACGGCGACCGGCTCGGCCGCAAACGGCTGCTGGTGGTCAGCCTGCTGATGATGGGTGTGGCGACCACCCTGATCGGCTGCGTCCCCGGCTACGACACGCTCGGCGTGGCCGCGCCGATCCTGCTGACGGTGCTCCGGCTGGTCCAGGGATTCGCCCTCGGCGGCGAGTGGGGCGGCGCGGTGCTGCTGGTCTCCGAGCACGGCGATGCGAAACGCCGAGGCTTCTGGGCGTCCTGGCCGCAGGGCGGCGCGCCGCTGGGCAACCTGCTGGCGGTGGGCGTGCTGTCGCTGATGACGACCCTCCAGCCCGACTCCGCCTTCGTCGCGTGGGGCTGGCGCATCCCGTTCCTGCTCTCCGGGGTGCTGGTCGCGGTCGGTCTGTGGATCCGGCTGGGCGTCGACGAGTCCCCGCTGTTCCAGGAGGCCCGCCGCCGCGCCGAGGCCCGCGCCGCCGAGGGCGAGCCGGAGCAGCCGCCGCTGCTCGCCGTGCTGCGGCACCACTGGCGCGACGTCCTGGTCGCCATCGGCGCCCGGATGGCCGAGAACATCTCGTACTACGTGATCGTCACCTTCGTGCTCACGTACTGCGTCGACCATCTGAAGATCGAGAAGCAGACCGCGCTGAACGCGGTGCTGATCGGCTCGGCGATCCAGTTCTGCCTGATCCCCGTCTTCGGGGCGCTCTCGGACCGGTTCGGCCGCAAGCCCGTCTACCTCGTCGGCGCGGTCGGCACGGGGGCGTGGGCGTGGGCCTTCTTCGCCCTGCTGGACACCAAGTCTTTCCCCGCGCTCGTCCTGTCGGTGACGGTCGGCCTGGTCTTCCACAGCGCCATGTACGCCCCGCAGGCGGCCTTCTTCTCCGAGCTGTTCCAGACCCGGATGCGCTTCTCGGGCGCCTCCATCGGCGCCCAGTTCGCCTCGGTCGCCGCCGGCGCCCCGGCCCCGCTGATCGCGGTCGCGCTGCTGAAGAGCTACGGCACCTCGACGCCGATCTCGGTCTACGTCACCCTGGCGGCCGTCGTGACCGTGGTGGCGCTGCTCTTCGCCCGCGAGACCCGGGGAGGGGAGCTGGACGAGGCGTGACAGCCCCGCCGGCTCCTGCGACGATGGCCCGCACCATGCCCGAAGAGACCGTCCCGCACTCCCCGGAGACCCACCCCGCCGAGCGGCTGCTGCGGCTGCTGGCCGGGGGCGCGTCCGCCGAGGAGCTCGGCGAGGCCGGAGCCGGCGCCCCCGGCTCCGCCGCGCAGGCCCTGCGTGTCCACCGCACGCTGGCCCAGCACCGACGCCGCGAGGCACAGCTGACGGCGCTCTTCGACACCGCCACCGACCTGGCCGCCTCCCGCGACGTGGACGCCGTGCTGCAGGCCATCGTCCGCCGGGCCCGGCTGCTGCTGGGCACCGACCTTGCCTACCTCACCCTGCCGGACGAGGAGGCCGGTGACACGTATATGCGAGTCACCGACGGGTCCGTCTCGCCGCTGTTCCAGACCCTGCGTCTGGAACTCGGCGAGGGGCTCGGCGGCCTCGTCGCGCAGACGTCCCGCCCCTACGCCACACCCGACTACCGCACCGACGCCCGGTTCCACCACACCCGCAACATCGACGCGGGCGTCCTGGACGAGGGCCTGGTGGCCATCCTGGGCGTGCCGCTGCTGCTGGAGAAGCAGGTCATCGGCGTGCTGTTCGCCGCCGACCGCAATCCGAGACCGTTCTCGCCCGACGAGGTGGCGCTGCTGTGCACGCTGGCCGCCCACGCGGCCATCGCGATCGACACCGCCCGCGCCCTGGACGACACCCGGGCGGCGTTGGCGGACCTCGCCGCCGCCAACGACGTCATCCGCGCCCACTCGGCCGCGATGCAGCGCGCCGAGGAAGCCCACGACCGGCTCACGGACCTCGTGCTGCGCGGCGGCGAGGTGCCCGCGGTCGCCGAGGCGGTCTCCGCCCTGCTAGGCGGCGGCATCGCGGTGCTGGACCCCGACGGCCGACGGCTCGCCGGGGAGCCGTGCCGGCTCGACGTGAGCGCCTTGGTGGCCGAGTCCCGCGCGACCGGGCGTGCCGTCGACGCGGACGGCCGCTGGGTCTGCGCCGTGCTGGCCGGCCAGGAGCTGCTCGGCAGCCTGGTACTGACGGGGCGTCCGGGGCTGGAGGACGCCGACCGCCGCCTGTTCGAGCGGGCGAGCGTGGTCACGGCGCTGCTGCTCCTGCTGCGCCGCTCCGTGGCCGAGGCGGAGAACCGGGTCCGCGGCGAACTGCTGACGGACCTGCTGGACAGTCCGCACCGCGACCCGGCCGGGCTGATCCAGCGCGGCCTGCGCCTCGGCGTCGACCTGCGCCGCCCTCATGTGCTGCTCGCCGCTCGCGCCTCCGGCGCCGCCGGCCCCGCCGGTGCAGCAGCCACCCGCGGCCGCCTGGCCGGCGCCGCGACCCGGCTGCTCTTCGGCCGCGGCGGGATCAGCGCCGAGCACGGCGACGGTGTCGTGCTCCTGCTCCCTGTCGACGCCGAGTCCCGTTCAGCCGAGCCCCGTTCAGTCGAGTCCCGTTCAGCCGAGTCCACCTCGGCGGTGGCGGCTGGGGCCGCTGCGCAGCTCTCCCAGCTCACCGGCGCCCCGGTCACCGTGGGGGCGGCCGGCCCGGTGGGCGGCGTCGCCGAGCTGGCGACCGCCCATGCCGAGGCCCTGCGGACTCTGCGCGCGCTGTGCGCCCTCGGCCGTGAGGGCGACGGGGCCTGTGCGACCGACCTGGGGTTCCTCGGGGTCCTGCTCGGCGAGGGCCACGACGTACGGGGCTTTGTCCAGGAGACCCTCGGCCCGCTGCTCGCCTACGACGCCCGACGCGGCACGGAACTCGTCCGCACCCTGGACGCCTACTTCGCCTGCGGCGGGAGCCTCACCCGGGCGAAGGACGAGCTCCACGTGCACGTCAACACCGTGGTCCAGCGCCTGGACCGGGTGGAGGCGCTGCTCGGTCGGGACTGGAACCACCCCGAGCGGGCCCTGGAACTCCAGCTGGCCCTGCGCCTGCACCTGCTGACCCGCTAGGCGGCCGCGGACTCAACCAGCTGCCAGGCCCCGGAGCACCAGCCCGACCACCGCGTGGAACTCGTCGTCTACCCCGGGACGGGACCACTCACCCGAGTACCCCGGGTCGTGGTAGTGGGCCGTGGCCTGGAAGACCACGTGACCCAGCTCCCCCGGATCACCCGAGGCGAAGGAGCCGCGCTCCTGTCCCTCGACGATGATCTCGGCCAGCTGCGCCTCCAGGCCGCTGACATGCTCCGCGATCAGCTCACTGTTCTCGCCCACCAGCACCTGGTAGGTGGCGAAGAGCTCCGGGTCGGCCAAGGCCTTCTCCTGCTTGGCCCGGAACAGGGCGGCCAACCAGAGCCGCAGCCGCTCCCCCGGCTCCTCGGGGCCGGCGGCGATGCCGGGCAGTGCGGCGTGCGCCCGGTCGAGCCAGCGACGGGTGACCGCGCCCCGCAGCGCGGCCTTGCTGGGGAAGTGGCGGTACACCGTGCCGTGACTGACCCCCAGCGCCCGGGCGACGTCGACGACCGTGGCCTTGCCCGGGCCGTACCGCCGCAGGACATCCTCCGCGGCCGCGAGGATGTCCTCGGGGGTGAGTGCTGCCTCCGCCATCGCCTCTTGCCACTCCCGTAGCTGCTCGTCCCGTAGCTTCTCGCCGGCCCGCACAGTGCCGCCCAGCTGCCTGCCTGCTGGCCTACTTCTCGCTGTCGAGGTGGGCCATCTGGGCAGCAACATACCGGTCACCGGCAGCGGAGCCCTGCGGCACGGCCTCCTCGATGGCCGCGAGGTCGGCGGGCTCCAGCACCAACTCGGCCGCCCCGAGGGCCTCGGTGAGCCGCTCCCGCCGACGGGCGCCCACCAGCGGGACGATGTCCTCGCCCTGCGCCAGCACCCAGGCGATCGCCACCTGGGCGACCGAGGCGCCCTTCGCCTCGGCGACCGAGCGCAGCGCCTCGACCAGGCGCAGGTTGGCCTCCAGGTTCTCGCCCTGGAAGCGCGGGCTGATACCGCGGAAGTCGCCGGCGTTCAGCTGCCGGCCCGCCTGCCAGTGGCCGCTGATCAGGCCGCGGGAGAGCACGCCGTAGGCGGTGACGCCGATGCCGAGCTCACGCGCAGTGGGCAGGATCTCCTTCTCGATCCCGCGCGAGATCAGCGAGTACTCGATCTGCAGATCGGTGATCGGATGCACCGCCTGCGCACGACGGAGCGTCTCCGCGCCCACCTCGGACAGGCCGATGTGGCGGACGTATCCGGCCTCGACCATCTCGGCGATGGCGCCGACCGTCTCCTCGATCGGGACGTTCGGGTCGAGCCGGGCCGGACGGTAGACGTCGACGTAGTCGGTGCCGAGGCGGCGCAGGGTGTAGGCGAGGGCCGTCTTCACGGCCGCCGGCCGGGCGTCGTACCCGATCCAGTTGCCCGCGGCGTCGCGCTGGGCGCCGAACTTGACGCTGATCGCCACCTCGCCCCGCTCGCGCGCACTGCTGCGCAGCGCGTCCTGGATGAGCATCTCGTTGTGGCCCATGCCGTAGAAGTCGCCGGTGTCGATGAGCGTGATTCCGGCGTCCAGGGCGGCGTGGATGGTGGCGGTCGACTCGGCCTCGTCGGCCGGGCCGTACAGGTCGGACATGCCCATCGCGCCCAGACCGATCCGGGAGACGACGAGCGGAGAGGACTTGAACCCGAGGGTGCGTTCGTTGAGTGCCATGCCTCGAGTATGCAAGATGGGCTGACAGATTTCAATATCTGTCACTCGTTCCGGCGAACCTCCCTCCTGGGGCCGGGGGAACAGCGAGCCCGGTCGTACAGTTGCGTGGAGCAGGACGACAGAAAGCGAGGCACCCAGTGGCCACGGAAACGGGCAGCGCGGCCGGCGGCGACGTGGTCGTGGACGCCGCCGGCGACCTCCTCGGCGACCCCGCCAGCGACCCCGCCAGCGACACCGTCGGCGACCTGCGGTTCGTCCACGTCGGCGTCGGCGAGCGCACCGTCCCCTACGAGGAGGCGCTGGAAGAGCAGCTGCGCCTGCACGCCCTGCGCGTCGCGGACGAGATCCCGGACACCGTGCTGCTGCTGGAACACCAGGCGGTCTACACGGCCGGTCGCCGCACCCGCCCCGAGGACCGCCCGCTCGACGGCACCCCGGTCGTCGAGGTCACCCGCGGCGGCGAGATCACCTGGCACGGCCCCGGCCAGCTGGTCGGCTACCCGATCATCAAGCTGACCGAACCGATGGACGTCGTCGCGTACGTGCGCCGCCTCGAGGAGGTGCTGATCCGCGCCTGCTCCGAGTTCGGCATCGAGGGCAACCGGGTCGAGGGCCGCAGCGGCGTCTGGAAGCTGGGCCAGGAGATACCCGGGGCCCGGGTCGACGAGTCCCAGGTGGTGAACATCGGCGCGCTCACACTGCGCATGGGCGCCAAGCTCGGCCTGGACCCCCGCATGGCCGGGCCCGAGTACGCGCCCTCCAACGCCGGCCAGCGCGGCGCGGACCGCAAACTGGCCGCCATCGGCGTCCGCGTCGCCCGCGGCGTGACCATGCACGGCTTCGCGCTCAACTGCAATCCGGACCTGACCGCGTTCGACCGGATCATCCCCTGCGGCATCCGCGACGCCGGCGTCGCCTCGCTCAGCTCCGAGCTCGGCCGCGACGTCCCGGTCGCCGAGGCGCTGCCCGTCGTGGAGCGCCACTTCGCCGAGCTGTTCGCCCGCACCACCACAGCCTGAGTCGACCAGCCCTCTCAACGGGCTCAGTCTCTGAACCGACTCAGCCGTCCGACCCACCCGACCGCAGGCGTACCCTAGGGGACGCACTGGATTTCGAAGATAGGGAGCCGCACGTGTCCGCTGTCGCACCCGACGGCAGGAAGCTGCTGCGTCTGGAGGTCCGCAACAGCGAGACCCCGATCGAGCGCAAGCCCGAGTGGATCAAGACCCGGGCGAAGATGGGCCCCGAGTACACCGCTCTGCAGTCGCTGGTAAAGAGTGAGGGTCTGCACACCGTCTGTCAGGAGGCGGGCTGCCCCAACATCTTCGAATGCTGGGAGGACCGCGAGGCCACCTTCCTCATCGGTGGTGACCAGTGCACCCGCCGCTGCGACTTCTGCCAGATCGACACCGGCAAGCCCGCCGAGTTCGACCGGGACGAGCCGCGTCGCGTCGCCGAGTCCGTGGTCACCATGGACCTCAACTACGCCACCATCACCGGTGTCGCCCGTGACGACCTGGAGGACGGCGGGGCCTGGCTCTACGCCGAGACGGTCCGCCAGATCCACGCCATGACGGCCGACCGAGCCGCCGGCCGCACCGGCGTCGAGCTGCTGATCCCGGACTTCAACGCCGTCCCGGAGCAGCTGGACGAGGTCTTCTCCTCGCGCCCCGAGGTGCTGGCGCACAACCTGGAGACGGTCCCGCGCATCTTCAAGCGGATCCGTCCCGCCTTCCGCTACGAGCGTTCGCTCAAGGTCATCACCGAGGCCCGCGCGGCCGGGCTGGTCACCAAGTCGAACCTGATCCTCGGCATGGGCGAGACCCGCGAGGAGGTCAGCGAGGCGCTGCGCGACCTGCACGAGGCGGGCTGCGAGCTGATCACCATCACCCAGTACCTGCGGCCCTCGCCGCGGCACCACCCCGTGGAGCGCTGGGTCAAGCCGCAGGAGTTCGTCGAGCTCCAGGCGGAGGCCGAGGAGATCGGCTACGCCGGTGTCATGTCCGGCCCGCTCGTCCGCTCCTCCTACCGCGCAGGTCGCCTGTACCGGCAGGCTCTGGAGCGCCGAGGCGCGACCGCCGCTCTCTGAGCGCGAGCCGGTCAGCGCGTGGGGCCGGAGGGGTGCCCGTGAAAGGTGTGCCTGTGATGTCAGTCGCATGCCTTTCACGGGGGTTTGACCGAGTGGTCACGGCGCGGTAACACCAAGTGGTGAAGATGGCGTGGTAGTCCAAGGGGAGAAGGTCACCATGCAACTCGCTCATAACGTCGCTTCCGCCTTGCGCATGGCTGAGTCGGTGTTGTTCGGCGGCGGCCAGCAGACGGCGCGCCGCAACGCCTGGGACGCCGTCTGCGAGAACCGCCGACTCGCCCGTGACCGCCAGGAGAGCGAGCGCGTGCTGCTGCGCGCCGTGCGCTGAGGCCCCCGCGCATCACGACTCGCGCATCACGACTGGGACACAGGCGGCGCTCCACCAGGACCAGGCTTGGGCAACCGCAGGTGCGGCCCCGTACCATGAACCACATGGCGAGGCAGGAATCCACCAACAGCCCGGGACGGCTCTCCCAGATCCGTCAGGCATACACCATGACCAAGCGGGTCGACCCGAAGATCGGTCTTATCGTCGCCGGCGTCGGGCTCGGCACCTTTGCGGTGCTCCTCGCCATCGGTTTCGCGATCGGACAGCCGATTTACCTCGGCATCCTGGGCTTCGTGCTCGGGCTGCTGGCGGCGGTCGTGGTCTTCGGCCGACGTGCCGAGAAGGCAGCGTTCGGTCAGCTCGAGGGTCAGCCCGGCGCAGCGGCCGCGGTGCTCAACAACATCAAGCGCGGCTGGAACATCCAGCTGGTCGTCGCGGCCAACCGCAACCAGGACGCCGTCCACCGCGCGGTGGGCCGCCCGGGCGTGGTCTTGATCGGCGAGGGCAACGTCAACCGCCTGCGCCCGATGATCGCGGCCGAGAAGCGCAAGATGAGCCGCATCGTGAACCAGGCGCCGGTGATCGACGTCATCGTCGGCAACGACGAGGGCCAGGTCCCGCTCAACAAGCTGCAGACCCACCTCATGAAGCTGCCGCGCGTCATGTCCGGCGGCGAGGCCACCCAGATCGCCGACCGGCTGCGCGCCATGGGCGACCTGATGGCCAACGCCCCCATCCCGAAGGGTCCGCTCCCCAAGGGCTCGCGGATGCCCAAGGGCGCCGGCCCCCGCTGACTCGGCGACACCCGACCAAAACCCACCACTGGCAACACCGAGGCCCCGGTGGCCGGCCCTCACGGGGTCGGCCACCGGGGCCTCGTCGTACGTGCATGCCCAGAGCCGTGCATGCGCAGAGCGAGATGCGGCTCAGACCCGGATGCGGCTCAGACCCGGACCTCGACCGTACCGACCGCCTTGTCGTGCAGGCCGCGGCCGTCCCGGTCCCAGATCAGCGCCGGAACAGCGAGGACCAGCAGGAAGGTCCGCAGCGCCACCTGACCGACACTGGCGCGGCCGCCGTTCAGGCTGATCACCCGCAGACCGAGCAGCTTCTTGCCTGGGGTCGCCCCGACCGTCCCCAGGGTCAGCACACTGACCAGGAAGAACAGCACGGTGATCCAGATGTTGACCTCGTTGACGTGCCGGTTCGCGATCAGCGCGAACGCGACCAGGTAGCAGAGGAACCAGTCGATCACGAGGGCGCCGAGCCGGCGTCCCGTGCCGGCGATCGATCCCGGCCCCTCCTCGGGCAGACCGAGGCGCTTGCCGCGGTAGCCGAATTCGGCACCCATTTGCTCAGCGCCGGCCCGCGGGCCCTCGATCCAGCTGCCAATGGCTTTACGACTCTCATCCACGCCCACCACAGTAGCCCGGCCGCCGACCCCGTCCGGAGACCACCCCCGCGCCCGGCCCGCAGGGCATCGGCACGGCACCCGCAGACCTCGAAAATCGGTCTAGACCACTCACTGGAGAGTGAACGCCGCTCACCGGACCGACGGCACAAGAGACCAGCAACTGGGCGGGTCGCCCCCTCTCCGGGGGTAGGCGGTTAACATCGGCGAAACATATGGGTCACGGCCGAGAAACGGCCACTTCCTATGGTTTCGAGAACCGGTATCGCCGGACGGGACCGGCGGTCCGCACCCGCAATCCCGGCACTCCGCCGGGGCCGAGGAGGATGGATGTTCAACAACGCCGACGAGGTGTCGCGCTACATCTCGGACAACGACGTCAAGTTCGTCGATGTCAGGTTCTGCGACCTGCCGGGCGTGATGCAGCACTTCACGGTGCCCGCCTCGGCATTCGATCCGTCCGAGATGCTGATGTTCGACGGCTCGTCGATCCGTGGTTTCCAGGCGATCCACGAGTCCGACATGGGCCTCGTCCCGGATCTCAGCACCGCGCGACTGGACCCGTTCCGCAAGGACTCCACCCTCAACATCAACTTCTTCATCCACGACCCGATCACGGGCGAGCAGTACAGCCGCGACCCGCGCAACGTCGCCAAGAAGGCCGAGGCCTACCTGGCCTCCTCCGGCATCGCCGACACCGCCTACTTCGGCCCCGAGGCGGAGTTCTACGTCTTCGACGACGTCCGCTTCGAGACCAAGCAGAACCGCTCCTTCTACGAGATCGACTCCGAGGCCGGCGCCTGGAACACGGGCCGGGTCGAGGAGGGCGGCAACCGCGGCTACAAGGTCCGCTACAAGGGCGGCTACTTCCCGGCCCCGCCGGTCGACCACTTCGCCGACCTGCGCGCCGAGATGTCCCTCGAGCTGGCCGCGGCCGGCCTCGAGGTCGAGCGCCAGCACCACGAGGTCGGCACCGCCGGCCAGGCGGAGATCAACTACAAGTTCAACACGCTGCTCGCCGCGGCCGACGACCTGATGCTGTTCAAGTACATCATCAAGAACGTCGCCTGGCGGAACGGCAAGACCGCCACCTTCATGCCCAAGCCGATCTTCGGCGACAACGGCTCCGGCATGCACTGCCACCAGTCGCTGTGGACCGACGGCTCCCCGCTCTTCTACGACGAGCAGGGCTACGCGGGCCTGTCCGACACGGCCCGCTACTACATCGGCGGCCTGCTGCGGCACGCCCCGTCGCTGCTGGCCTTCACCAACCCGACGGTGAACTCCTACCACCGCCTGGTCCCCGGCTTCGAGGCCCCGGTCAACCTGGTCTACTCGCAGCGCAACCGCTCCGCGGCGATCCGCATCCCGATCACGGGCGCCAACGCCAAGGCCAAGCGCATCGAGTTCCGCGCGCCCGACCCGTCCTCCAACCCGTACCTCGCCTTCTCGGCGATGCTGATGGCCGGCCTGGACGGCATCAAGAACAAGATCGAGCCGCTGGAGCCGGTCGACAAGGACCTCTACGAGCTCGCCCCGGAGGAGCACGCCGCGGTCCCGCAGGTCCCCGCCACCCTCCCGGCCGTCCTCGAGGCCCTCGAGGCCGACCACGAGTACCTGCTCGCGGGCGGCGTCTTCAGCCAGGACCTCATCGAGACCTGGGTCGACTACAAGCGCACCAACGAGGTCGCCCCGATCGCCCTGCGGCCGCACCCGCACGAGTTCGAGCTGTACTTCGACATCTGAGTTCTGAACCGCTGGGGCCCCGCTCACCGCTCGGCCCCCGCGGAGGCCACACATGCACGCACCGAGCCCCGCCGCTCCCCCGGAGCGGCGGGGCTCCGCGTTTCGCCGCCCGGTGTTTCGCCTCCCGGTGTTTTGCCGCTCGTTGCGGCTCGCGACCCGAGGCACCCGCGGGCAGACTTGAGGGCATGCCAGAACTGCCCGAGGTGGAGTCGCTCACACAGTTCCTCGGCGAGCACCTCGTCGGACGGACGGTCGAGCGTGTGTATCCCGTCTCGGTGGCGGCGCTCAAGACCTACGATCCGCCGATCACCGCGCTCGAAGGACAGGCCTTCGACGGCGCGGGACGCCATGGCAAGTTCCTCGACCTGCGGGCCGGGGAGCTTCACCTGGTCATCCACCTGGCTCGGGCCGGCTGGGTGCGCTGGAGTGACAAGGTGTCGCCGGATCCCCCACGGCCGGGCAAGGGCCCGCTGGCCCTGCGGGTCCGGCTGGCGTCGACGGACGCGGGGGCCGCGCCCGGCTTCGACGTGACCGAGGCGGGGACGCAGAAGCATCTCGCGGTGTACCTGGTCCGGGACCCGCAGGAAGTGCCAGGCATCGCGCGGCTCGGACCCGATCCGTTGTCGGGCGAGGTGACGCCGGGGGCGTTCGCCGCGCTGCTGGCGGCGGAGCGCCGCCAGGTCAAGGGCGTGCTGCGGGACCAGTCCGTCCTGGCAGGCATCGGCAACGCCTACTCGGACGAGATCCTGCATGCGGCGCGGCTGTCCCCGTTCAAGCTGGCGGCCAACCTCAGCGAGGAGGAGGTCGCCGGCCTCTTCGCCGCGATGCACACCACGCTGGCCGAGGCCGTCGAACGCGCCCGTGGGCTCCCGCTGCGCGACCTCAAGGCCGAGAAGAAGAGCGGGCTGCGTGTCCACGGCCGGACCGGCGAACCCTGCCCGGTCTGCGGCGACACGATCCGCGAGGTCTCCTTCGCCGACTCCTCCCTGCAGTACTGCCCCACCTGCCAGACGGGCGGCACGCCGCTGGCCGACCGCCGGATGTCCCGGCTGCTGAAGTAGGCGGACCGGTGCGGACCGGTTCGGACCGGTGCCACGGAACACTCCATCGAGCGATGGCGTGACTACTTTCCGTCACGTACTGTGTCCTCACCGTCAGGTGCGTACACGATGCACCTCGTGCCGGGAGGGAGGTGTCCGTCGCCATGGGCGCTGGCAACGGCTACCGCGTCGACGTGACCGCACTGCAGGCGACGGTGCGCCAACTGCGATCCATCGCGGACGACTTGGACACCCCGCGCACGTCCGCACGCTATGACACGGCCATCCCGCACGGCACCCTCGGCAGCGGCTTCGCCGGCGCCACAGCACTGGCGGACAAGCACGACGAGCTGCGGGACTGGCTCGGATCGATGATCGCGGAACTGCAGGGGTTCATCGAGCGCTACAGCGGCGAGACGAAGTCCGCGGCGGACGCGTACGAGGAGCAGGAGCACCGCACCCAGCAGGACTTCTTCTCCGCGGCGGCCTCCGCCGGGGGCGGCGGAGCGGCGTGAGCGGGGCGTTCGGCGGCGCCGACATCACTACCCTGCGCGCGATGATCGCTGACGCCAATCCGGAGACACTCGACTCGGTGGCTGCGAAGTGGGCGGCGGTGGACCTGGCCCTCCAACGGGCCCAAGAGGACCTTCTGCACCACACCACGGCCGCCACCACCCACTGGACGGGTTCCGCGGCCGACGCCTTCACCGCCCGCGCCACCGTACTCCACCACGCCCTCGGCGCCGGCGCGTCCTACGCCTCCCACGCCTCCTCCGGCGTCTCCTATGCCGCCGACGCCCTCCGAACCGCCCGCTACGACATGCCCCCAGAACCCGCCTCCCTCGACGGGGTAGTCACGGCCGAGCAGGCCCAGGCGACGGGCACGGCCGTGGACGCCTTGCACGAACAGCAGCGCCGCAAGGCCGTGACGGTGATGGAAACCCTGGAACGCCGCTACGCGGCGGCCTCGGAGATGATCGGGACGCCCCAGACATCGAGGATTAGTTTCGATCACGGAACATTCCCCGACAGTCCGCCACGCAGTGTTAATCTCAGCCCAGCGGAAAAGGCTGACTTTCCCTCAGGGCAGGCCAGCAAGATGGACATTCCGGTCAGGAACGGCCTAATTCCCGCACAAGGCCGTGCGCCAGAAAATAATACCCAGGGCCCAGACTCCCTCTCGAAGATGTCCAATGACACCGAGACAGCAAGCAGCACTACCCTGACCAGCGACTCATACCAATCAAGCAGTCAGGGATACGATCCGGGAGAAAGCAGCAAAGAAGGTGCAGGAGCAAGGCTAGAGCAACAAATGGTGGTGCCTTCGAGCATCGATAGAAGCACGGGCGAGCCACCCGCACACGCACTCGACACTACGCCAGCAACTGCCCTTCGGGGACAATCTCAGACTATTCGCCACCAGCTGAAGAGTTGGCCGCCCGAAAGAGATTCATCGACACTACCCCTGGCCAGCAAAAACCAAGCCCGGACCACCACAAATACCGAGCGCTCATCAAGAGGCCTGAGATTCAAGGTTGGCAGATCCGGTGCAATCGAGAAAAATCAGCGGATCGGCACGAGTGCACCCATTCCGGAAGTCATCGGCGGAACAGCATGCGAAACCTACGACGTGAGACGTCCGATCGACAATCCCGCCACTCAAGCACTCGCAGCCCAACCAGGAGAATTCGGTGCCCCAGGCGTGGCCATGCACGCGAGCACTGGCCGGGCATCAAACCAGTCCCGTCGCCGCCCTCAGTACCTGTCCGAAGATCCGCAGCACTGGATTGACCCCTCGAAATCAAATCCGCACGTTATCGACCGATAGCCACAGAGGGAAAATGACAAAGAAAGCCTGGAGAGCAGGCTCTTGCATCGCAATCTTTTGCTGCACCTGCAGCGCCCTCTCGACGCAATCAGCAGCCGATTCGGTCCGAGACGCCGAGTGGCCCCTCGCCGCTTTCCATGTGCGAGACGAAGTATGGCCGCACTCCATGGGGAAGAGTGTCACCGTCGCAGTAATTGACAGCGGCGTGAGACCAACCCATCTTGATTTGAGAGGCCAGGTCCTAAACGGGGCCGACTTTATCGCACACACTGGCTCACCCGTTACCTGTGATCACGACCAGCACGGCCACGGAACAGCCGTATCCAGTCTGATCATGGGACACGGGCACAGCGACGGCAATAGCGACGGAATCGAAGGGCTGGCCCCTCAAGCCAAAGTCATGCCTCTGGCAATTGGCACGGGATCGGACAGCATGCAAGAAGCTGCCACCGCAATCGATTTCGCCGTCAGCCACGGCGCAAGCATTATCAATATGTCCTTTTCATCTCCTTCCGGAACGCCAGCAATGCAGACTGCGGTCGCTCGCGCGATCGCACATGGGGTGGTTGTTGTAGCTGGAGCAGGCAATGACAGCGCAGGCAGACTTGCCTGGCCCGCTGCCTACCCCGGGGTGGTCGCGGTAGGGGCCGTTGATGTGGAGGGGAAGCCGTGGGTGGATTCGAACTACGGGCCCGGGCTCACGCTGACCGCACCCGGGGTCAATATCGTGGCCGCCGGCGCGAACAGTGACAGTGAATACCGGGTGTCCGACGGGACGAGTGATGCGGCGGCGTATGTGTCGGCGGAGGCCGCGCTGGTGCGGGCGGAGTATCCCGGGTTGACCGCGGGGCAGGTGGTGAATCGGATGGTCAAGTCGGCCGTGAATCCCACCGGGCGGGTGCGTGACGATCACTACGGTTACGGGATCATCCGGCCCGATGCGGCGCTCACGTTCGACATTCCGCCCGGTCCGCCCGGAGGGCCGTTGGGGCAGGGCGGGGTGGCGGCGACTGGGCAGGCGACGCCGGAGGCTGCCGTGGCTGTGGGGTCAGCGGGGAAGGTTGGGCAGGCCGGAGGGGATGGGGTGGCGATTGCAGGGG
>NZ_QKYN01000086.1 GCF_003258295.1 Streptacidiphilus pinicola
GCCTACTTCGTCGCGGTCGACGTTCTGACCGTGCTTGGCACAGTAGGCCTGCACGTCGTTGAGGAACTGCGCCCAGGTCGCGGAGAAGCGGGTGTCGTTGGCGTCGACCGCGACGAAGTAGGCCCAGTCGCCCGGGGTGGGGTTGAGCACGGCCTGGATCGCGGCCTGCCCCGGGTTGTCGATGGGCGTCGGCGGCAGGCCCTTGACCACGTAGGTGTTGTAGCCGCCCTGCGGGAGCGCCTTCTGCGCATTGGTGAAGGTCTTGCTGCCCAGGCGGTACTGCAACGGCGTGTCCAGCTCCAGCCGTCCCCAGGTGACGTTGGTGTTGAGGCGGTTGTAGAGGACGCGGGCGATCTTGCCGAAGTCGCCCAGGTTGTTGCCCTCCGCCTGCAGGATGCTCGCCTCCTTCAGCACGTCGTAGGCGTTGTTGAGGTTGGCGCCCTTGCCGGCCGTGTCCAGGTTCAACGACTGAATCTCGCCCTTGGCGTTGCCGACCATCTGCTTGAGCAGGTCGATCGGCTGCATGCCCTTGGTGATCGAGTAACGCGCCGGCCACAGGAAGCCCTCGGGGTTGCCGTTCGCCTCGGAGGGCAGACCGAGCTGTGCGACGTCGTCCTTGGCCGACTTGGCCGTCGTGCCCGCGGGCAGTTTCAGCCGCGAGTCGAGGAGCGCGTAGATCGCCTTCGACGTCATGCCCTCAGGGACGATGACGACCGCGCCGCCCGCCTGGTCCTCCAGCGACTTGAGGGCGGCCGCGCCCGACATCTGCAGCTTCAGCGTGTAGTAACCCGGCTGGATGGTCGAGGCCTTCTTGAGGTCCCCGTTGTAGGCGTTGACGAAGGCCTGCGCGGACTCGACCACGCCGGCTGCCTTCAGGGCGTTGCCGATCACCCATCCGGTGGCGCCGTCCGGCACCTGGACCTGCACTTCGGTCGTTCCGTCACCCGTGAAGTCCGCAGGCGCCCCGTAGTGGCTCTTGTAGTACTGGTAGCCGAAGTACCCGCCACCGCCGAGAAGGCCCAGCAGCAGCACCGTGACGCCGAGACAGGCCACACCGCTGCGCTTGCGCTCCTTGCGGCCCTTGGCCTCGTCCTTGCGACGACCCGAGCGGCTCTCGTCGTCGTCGGAGAGGAACTGCATGTACTCGTCGTCGCCGAGCTCCCCCTGCTCCTCGACGTAGACGTCCTCGTCGGACTGGTACGCGTACTCGTCCTCGGCGGGAGCCTCGCCGCGCCCCTCGGCCTCCAGCTTCGCGGCCTCGGCGACCCAGTCGATCCCGTCCGGCCCCGGGCCGGAGGGCGGCGGGGTCTGTGGACGCGGGCGCTGCGGCGGCTGCGGGGGCTGCTGCTGATAGCCGGGGTACTGCTGCGGCTGCTGACCGTACGGAGGCTGGTTGTACTGCGGCTGACCGTACGGAGGCTGGCCGTACTGCGGCTGCTGCTGCCCGTACTGCGGTTGCTGCTGCCCGTAGGGGTAGGGCTGCTGCGGCTGCTGTCCGTAAGGATGGGGAGCCTGCGGGGGGTACCCGCCCTGCCCGCCGTACGGGCCGGCCTGGCCCCACGGTTCGGAGCCGTAGCCCCGGCCCTGGTCGGTCATGCGTCCCCTCGGATTCGGCGGAAGCGGCAGGTGGTTCGACGTGGCGAATCGAACCGGCGTGCCCATGGGCCCGCTGTGGACGGAACGTTACCCGACCGAGGCCAAGCCGTGTCGGCGGGCACGTCCGCGCCACGCAGAGCTCTCACAAAGCGTCGCTCACAGTGACGAAAGGGGCCCACCAGACGGTGGACCCCCTTGAACCGGCGTCAGCCTACAGCTCCTCGGTGACCGGAAGAACGGTTTCGCCCGGAGGACGTCCGCTGGACTTCTCGGTCTCCAGCGCGGCCTGCAGGATCACCACGGCCGCCGCCTGGTCGATCCGCGAGCGCCCCTGCTTCGACTTCACCCCGGCGGCGCGCATGCCCGCCGCCGCGGTGACGGTCGTCATCCGCTCGTCGACCAGCCGCACCGGCACCGGGTAGACCCGACCGGCCAGCCGGGCGGCGTAGTCGCGCACCTTGGCGGCCGCCGGGCCCTCGCGCCCGCTCAGCGAGCGCGGGAGCCCGACCACGACCTCGATCGCCTCGTACTCCGCGACGATGGCGGTAAGCCGTCCGAGGGATTTCTTACCTGCCGGGACCGTCTCCACCGGGGTGGCCAGCAGCCCGTCGGGGTCGCAGGAGGCGACCCCGATCCGGGCGTCGCCGACGTCCACCGCGATCCGGCGTCCTCGACGCATCGGCGACCGACCTCAGGCCTTCTCGGCGACCAGCGCGCGCACGGCCTCGACGGCCTGCGGCACCGCGGTCGCGTCCTGGCCGCCGCCCTGGGCGACGTCGTCCTTGCCGCCACCGCCGCCGCCGAGCGTCTTGGCCGCGGCGCGGACCAGCTCGCCCGCCTTGATGCCGCGCTCGCGGGCGGCCTCGTTGGTGGCGATGACGGTCAGCGGACGGCCGTTGGCGACGGTGAACAGCGCGACGACAGCGGCGCGGCCGCCCTGGGCGACGCGGTTGCGCACGTCCAGAACCAGCTTGCGCAGGTCGTCGGCGCCGGTGCCGTCCGGCACCTGACCCGTCACCAGCGCGGCGCCGCGGATGTCCTCGGCGCCCTCGGCCAGCCCGGCGGCGGCCTGCAGCACCTTCTCGGCGCGGAAGCGCTCGATCTCCTTCTCGGCGTCCTTGAGCTTGGCGAGCATCCCGGAGATCTTCTCCGGCAGCTCCTCCGGGCGGCCCTTGACCAGCTCGGTCAGCTGGGCCACGACGGTGTGCTCGCGGGCGAGGAAGTTGTAGGCGTCGACGCCGACCAGGGCCTCGACACGGCGCACGCCGGAGCCGATGGACGACTCGCCGAGCAGCTTCACCAGACCCAGCTGGGCGGTGTTCTGCACGTGCGTGCCGCCGCACAGCTCCTTGGAGAAGTCGCCGATGGTGACGACGCGGACCTTCTCACCGTACTTCTCACCGAACTCGGCGATGGCGCCCTGCTTCTTGGCCTCGTCGATGCCCATGATCTCGGCGGTGACGTCCAGCTCGCGGGCCAGCACCTCGTTGATCTTCTGCTCGACGTCGGTCAGCACCCCACCGGGGACGGCGGTCGGCGAGCCGAAGTCGAAGCGGAAGCGGCCCGGGGAGTTCTCCGAACCGGCCTGGGCGGCCGTGGGACCGAGCGCGTCGCGCAGCGCCTGGTGGGTCAGGTGGGTGGCGCTGTGGGCACGGGCGATGGCCCGGCGGCGGCGCACGTCGATCTCGGCGTGCACCGAGGCGCCCACGGTGACCTCGCCGACCTGGACGACACCCTTGTGCACGACGACGCCGGGCACCGGCTTCTGCACGTCGTGGATCTGGATGACGGCGCCGGTGTCGGTCTTGATCCGGCCGTGGTCGGCGAGCTGGCCGCCGCCCTCGGCGTAGAAGGGGGTGCGGTCGAGGACGAGCTCGACGTCGTCGCCCTCGGACGCGGCCGGCGAGGGCACGCCGTCCACGAGCAGGCCGACGACGGAGGCCTCGTTCGCGTTGCTGGTGTAGCCGGTGAACTCGGTCTCGCCGGAGCTGTCGGCGATCGAGCGGTAGGACTGGACGTCGGCGTGGCCGGTCTTCTTGGCCTTGGCGTCCGCCTTGGCGCGGTCGCGCTGCTCCTTCATCAGGCGGCGGAAGCCGTCCTCGTCGACGGAGACGCCCTGCTCGGCCGCGATCTCCAGGGTGAGGTCGATCGGGAAGCCGTAGGTGTCGTGCAGTTGGAAGGCGTTCTGACCGGACAGCACCGTGCCGCCGCCGGAGCGGGTCTCGGTGATGGCGGTGTCGAGGATGTTGGTGCCCGCGCGCAGCGTCTTGAGGAAGGTGGCCTCCTCGGCGAGCGCGACGGTCTCGATGCGCTTGCGGTCGGTGATCAGCTCCGGGTACTGCTGGCCCATCGTGGTGATCACGACGTCGAGCAGCTGCTCGACGACCGGGCCGGTGGCGCCCAGGATCCGCATGTTGCGGATGGCACGGCGCATGATGCGGCGCAGCACGTAGCCGCGGCCCTCGTTGCCCGGCGTGACGCCGTCGCCGATGAGCATGGCGGAGGTGCGCATGTGGTCGGCGACCACGCGCAGCGAGACGTCCGAGTTGTGGGCGGCGCCGTAGTGGACGCCGGTCAGCTCGGTGGCCTTGTCGATGACGACGCGCAGGGTGTCCGTCTCGTACATGTTCTGGACGTTCTGCAGGATCATCGCCAGGCGCTCGAGACCGAGGCCGGTGTCGATGTTCTTGGCCGGGAGGTCGCCCAGGATCGGGAAGTCCTCCTTGCCGTCGCCCGCGCCGCGCTCGAACTGCATGAAGACCAGGTTCCAGATCTCCACGTAGCGCTCGTCGTTGACGGCCGGGCCGCCCTCGACGCCGAACTCCGGACCGCGGTCGTAGTTGATCTCCGAGCACGGACCGCAGGGGCCGGGGACACCCATGGACCAGAAGTTGTCCTTCTTGCCCAGGCGCTGGATGCGCTCGGCGGGGACACCGATGACGTCACGCCAGATCTGCTCGGCCTCGTCGTCGTCCAGGTAGACGGTGACCCAGAGCCGCTCCGGGTCCAGGCCGTAGCCACCGTCGGCGAGGGAGGAGGTCAGCAGCTCCCACGCGTACTTGATGGCCCCCTCCTTGAAGTAGTCGCCGAAGGAGAAGTTGCCGCACATCTGGAAGAAGGTGCCGTGCCGGGTGGTCTTGCCGACCTCCTCGATGTCCGGCGTGCGCACGCACTTCTGCACGCTCGTCGCGCGCGGGAAGGGCGGCTTGACCTCACCCAGGAAGTAGGGCTTGAACGGCACCATGCCGGCCGGGACCAGCAGCAGGGTGGGGTCGTCGGCGATGAGCGACGCCGAGGGGACGACGGTGTGGCCGCGCTCCTCGAAGAAGCGCAGCCAGCGGCGGCGGATCTCAGCCGACTCCATTACAGGTCCTCATTCCGGTCGAGCTTGGTGATGACGTTGTCGATTGGTACAGGGGTGCCGGGCGGGAGCGCCGCACGGACGGCTGCGGCGCGCAGCACGCGGGCGTCCTCGGAGTAGCCGGGCGTGGCCAGCACGCTGCCGTCCAGGCCGAGCTGACGGTTCAGCTGGAGCTCGCGCTGGAGCATCCCGGCGCGCACCTCGTCCCTGAAACTCCGCACGGCCTTGCCGACTTCGAGCGAGCCGAGGGCCGCACCCTCGGCCAGGCTGCCCGGGGTGAGCGAACGCGCCACGCGGTTCGCCTTGTTGATGGTCCAGACGGTGGCGCCGGCGCCCACCGCCATCCAGAAGATCCTGCGCATCGGCTCAGCCCCTCCTTCCGAGGCCCACCAGGCGCAGCAGCCCGTTGCGACGTACCGTCGCCCGCTGCACCTCGGCCTTCACCATCCGTTCGATGATCTCCCGCTCCGACTGGTGCGGGACGTACTTCTCCGGACGTCCGGCCGCGCGCTGCTTCGCCACCGCGCTGCGCACGCCGTAACTGAACGCGGAGAGCTTGACCAGCGGCCCGCCGAGGGTCGCGGCCATCGTGGAGGAGAGCGCCTGCGCGTTCGCGGCGGCGTCCTGGACGTCGGCGGTGATCGCGTCGACGCGCGCCAGCTGGTCGTTGGCGGCGCGCAGGGTCTGCGCGGCCTCGTCGAGCAGCGGCACGGCCCGCTCGGTCACGGACTCGACCAGCGCGGTGGCCTCCCGCAGGGCGCGCGCGAGGCGCACCAGCACCACGGCGAGGAGGGTGACCAGCACCGCCCAGAACACGGCGACGACGAGGCCCGCAACCTCTCCACCCGACACCTTGGCGCTCCCTCGCAGCAAAAGCTGGTCTATCTGCGAAACCCTATCGCGCCGAACGCCCTAATCCCGACTGCAATAACCGGCGCCGCCCGGGGCATGACCAGCCAGCCAATCAGCCGGCGCAGCGATCGCGCAGGGTTATCCCCGTGTCGGTGGTTGCTCGCGCAGTTCCTCGCGCCCCTGGGGGCACTGCCACGTAACCTACCGATCAGTCAGCTCGTTGGGCCGTCCAGGGGACGATCAACCTCCGGAGGAGGTCACGGTGACAGCCAACGGCAATCTGCCCGCCGAGCTCACCGGGTTCGTGGGCCGCACGGTCGAGCTCGCCGTCGCGCAGCGCCTGCTGCGCCGCGCCCGGCTGGTGACCGTCGTCGGTCCCGGCGGCGTGGGAAAGAGCCGGCTGGCCCGGCGAGCCGCCGCGGGCGCGCTGCCCGACTTCGCCGACGGCGCCTGGCTCGTCCCCTGCGCCGAACTGAGCGACCCCGCCCTGCTCTGCCACGCCGTCGCCGAGGCGCTGCGGCTGACGGACGGCACCGCGCGCCCGGCGCGCGAGGCGCTGCGGGACTTCCTCGCGCCACGCCGCCTGCTGCTGGTCCTCGACGGCTGTGAACACCTGGTCGAGGAGGCCGCGCCGCTGCTCGCGTCGCTGCTGACCACGGCGCCGGGGCTGAAGGTGCTGGCGACCAGCCGCGAGCCGCTGGGCGTGGAGGGCGAGCAGCAGCTGCCGCTCTCGCCGCTGCCCACCGAGGGCCCCGACGCGGACGCGGTGACGCTCTTCGCACAGCGCGCCGTGGCCGCTCTGCCCGGCTTCGCCGTCACGCCGGAGAACGCCGAGCAGGTCGGCGCGCTCTGCCGCCGGCTCGACGGCATCCCGCTGGCCCTCGAGCTGGCCGCGGGCCGGCTGCCGCTGCTCTCGGTGCAGCAGATCAACGAGCGGCTCGGCGACCGCTTCGCCCTGCTGACCGGCGGGGCGCGCACCGCCCTGCCGCGCCACCAGACGCTGCGCACCGCGATCGGCTGGAGTCACGAGCTGTGCAGCGCCCAGGAGCGCCTGCTCTGGGCGCGTCTCTCGGTCTTCGTCGGCACCTTCGACCTGGACGCCGCGCAGTACGTCTGCTCCGGCGAGGGCCTCACCGCGGAGGAGGTGCTGGAGACGCTCGGCGCGCTGGTCGCCAAGTCCGTGCTGCTGCGCGAGCCGGGGCTGGTCGACGGCGTGGCGCGCTACCGCATGCTCGACACGCTGCGCGAGTACGGCGCGCAGTGGCTGCGCGCCGCCGACGGCGAACACCTGCTGCGGCGCCGCCACCGGGACTGGTACCTGGGCCTGGCCACCTGGGGCGAGGTCGAGTGGTTCAGCCCGCGCCAGCTGGAGACCTCGGTGCGGACCGAGGCCGCGCACAGCAACCTACGCGCCGCGCTGGAGTACTGCCTGACCGATCCGGGCGAGGAGCAGCTGGCGCTCTTCCTGGCCGGCACGCTCTGGTACTTCTGGGTCGGCTGCGGTCACCTCGGCGAGGGCCGGGTCTGGCTGGACCGCGCGCTGGACCTGGCGCCGGAGCCGACGGAGGCGCGCGCCAAGGCGTTGTGGGTCACCGGCTACCTGTGCATCCTGCAGGGCGACCGCCTGCACGCGATCCGGCTGCTGGAGGAGTGCCGGCAGCAGGCGCTGGACACCGGCGACGACCGGGCGCTGGCCTACGCCGTGCACCGACAGGGCTGCGCGGCGCTGATCGCCGACGACCTCGACCGGGCCGTCTCCCTGTTCGACGAGGCGCTGTGGCACTACGACCAGCTCGGCGAGCTGAACAGCAACGTGCTGATGGGCATGTTCGAGCTGGGGCTCGCGCACACCTTCCGCGGCGACGCGGCCACCGGCGCGGCGTGGATCGGCAAGGTGCTGGTCGAGTGCGAGCGGTTCGGCGAGCGCTGGGCCTACGCCTACGGGCTCTTCGCCTCCGCGTACGCGGCCTGGTCCGTCGGGGACACGGCCAAGGCCCGGGCGCAGGCCCGCGAGTGCGTCCGGCTCAACCACGCCTTCCGGGACCTGGTCGGCCTGGTGCTCGGCATCGAGCTGCTGGCGCTGCTGGCCACCGAGCCGGGCGACGACGGCACGCCGGGCGATCTGCGCGAGGCCGCGTTGCTGCAGGGCGCCGCGCACACGCTGTGGCGCTCGGTCGGCGAACCGCTCTTCGGCTCGGACAGCTTCAACGCCGCGCACCACGCGTGCAAGCAGCGGGTCCGGCACGGCCTGCCCGAGGCCGAGGCCGCCGAGGCGTTCCGCCGCGGCACCACCTTCGCCCTGGACGAGCTGGTCGTGCGCGCCCTGGCGCAGCAGCCGGCCGCACAGGCCGGGACAGCACAGCGCCCCCACGACCGAACGGCCGTGGGGGCGCTGCGAGAACCGCTCGCGGGTCAGCGCGAGTAGTACTCGACGACGAGCTGCTCGTCGCAGATGACCGGAACCTCACGCCGCTGGGGCAGGCGGTCCAGACGGAAGGCCAGGGCCTTCAGGTTGACCTCGAGGTACTTCGCGGTCTGACCCTCACCCGCGTTGCCACCCTCGCGGGCGACGACGAACGGGGTCTTCTCCTTGGAGCGGTCGCGGACCGTCACGACGAAGCCGGGCTTCATCTGGAACGACGGACGGTTGACCTTGTGGCCGTTGACCTCGATGTGGCCGTGGACGACCATCTGACGGGCCTGGTAGATCGTGCGGGCGATGCCCGAACGCAGGACCAGGGCGTCGAGACGGGTCTCGAGCAGCGCGACCAGCGCCTCACCGGTCTTGCCCTCGACCTTGCGGGCACGGTCGAACGCACGGGCCATCTGGGTCTCGGACAGGTCGTACTGGGCGCGCAGACGCTGCTTCTCGACCAGACGGACCTTGTAGTCCGAGTTCTGCTTGCGGCCACGGCCGTGCTGCCCCGGCGGGTACGGGCGGGCCTCGAAGTACTTGACGGACTTCGGGGTCAGCGGAATGCCCAGGGCACGGGCAATCTTGACCTTGGGGCGCTTCTGGTTCGCCATGAACCATTACCTCTTTCGGTTGTTTACTGGCTCACCGCTGTTGAAGGAGGTCGCCTCTCGCGGTCCGGGAAACCGTCCCGCCGTGAAGGCGGGCCGGCAGCCGCTCCCGGGACCGGGCACAACGTGCTGCACGCGAGTGGCCCACCGACCCTGCTGGGTGGTGGGCTGCACGCGACACCCGAAGGGTGCGCGACGCTCCTGCCGTCCGCCCTCGCGGGCAGGCGGCCTGTATGACGCCCCGACGGTGATGCCGCATCCTGCGATGCGACCCGGGACGTCTCGCTCGGGAAAGTCTACAGGCTCGGCCACCCCTCGCTTTCCATGCCCCGCCCAGTGGCTCCATTGCCATTGTCAATGCTATTGACACTGGCGTTGACCCTGGTGAGGGTATCCGCATGGACTCACTCGAACTCGCCTACCTGCCCGCGACCGACGCGCTCCGCGCGTTCCGGCAGCGCCTGCTCTCCCCCGTCGAGCTGATGGAGGCCGTCATCGACCGGGCCGAGCGCACCGAGCCCGACGTCAACTGCCTCAGCGAGCGCCTCTTCGAGGAGGGCCTCGCCGCCGCGCGGGAGGCCGAGCGGCGCTACCTCGGGCACGGCCCGGCACCCCGGCCGCTGGAGGGGCTGCCCGTCGCCGCCAAGGACGAGCACCCGATCGCCGGACGCCTCTGCACCGAGGGCTCGCTGCTCCTCGCGGACGAGATCGCGACGGAGACCCACCCGGTGATCCAGCGGGTCCAGGCGTCCGGCGGCATCATCCACGCGCGGACCACCACGCCGGAGTTCTGCTGCGCCGCGTTCACGCAGTCCAAGCTCTGGGGCGTCACCCGCAATCCCTGGTCGCTCGCGCACTCCTGCGGCGGATCCTCCGGCGGCTCCGGCGCCGCGCTCGCCGCGGGCAACGCGCCGCTGGCGACCGGCTCGGACATCGGCGGATCGATCCGGCTGCCCGCCTCCTTCAACGGCGTCGTCGGCTTCAAGCCGCCCTACGGGCGCGTCCCGGCGCTGCCGCCGTTCAACCTCGACACCTTCTGCCACGACGGCCCGATGGCCCGCACGATCGCGGACACGGCCCTGCTGCAGAACACCATCGCCGGCCCCTGGCCCGGCGACGTCGTGTCACTGCGTCCGAAGCTGGAGCTGCCGACGGCGTACGAGGGTGCGGCCGGCGTCGCGGGGATGCGGATCGCGCTCTGCGTGAACCTCGGCGACTACACCGTGGACCCGGACGTCGAGGCCAACACCCGCGCCGTCGCGGACGCGCTGCGGGACGCCGGGGCGATCGTCGAGGAGGTCGCGCTCGGCTGGACCCGCGAGCTGATCGACCAGGCCGCGTGGGCGCACTTCGGCGCCATCTTCGGGCCGTCCGTCGGACAGGCCGCCGAGGCGGCGCCCGAGCTGCTGACCGGCTACGCCCGCGCTTTCGCGCAGCGCGCGGCCGAGGCGGCCGAGGAGATCACCTTCCTGGAGGGGCTGGAGCTGGAGGGCCGCCTCTACGCCGAGCTCGGCGCCGTCCTGGAGCGCTACGACGCGCTGCTCTGCCCCACCGCCGCGATCCCGGCCCTGGCGGCGGACGACGAGTACACCGAGACCCGGCTCTCCATCGCCGGGGTCGAGCAGGAGCACTACATGGCGATGGCGATGACCATCGGGTTCAACATCTGCTCGCGCTGCCCGGTGCTCTCCGTCCCCTCCGGCTTCGCGGCGAACGGCGTGCCGACGGGTGTGCAGATCGTGGGCCGGACCTACGACGACGCCACCGTGTTCCGCGTCGGCGCGGCGATCGAGGAGACCCGGCCGTGGGCCTACGTCTCAGGCCGACGTCCCCTGGTCGGCTGACGGCTCGGGCTTCTCGGGCTTCTCCGCCGTCTTGGGCTTCTCCGCCGGCGGGTTCTCGCCGCGCAGACGAGCGCGGGTCCAGCTGACGGCGTCGGCGTAGCGGGCCTCGGCGCCGTGGCGGGTGGGGCGGTAGTACTGCTTGCCGTGCACCTGATCCGGCGCGTACTGCTGGGCGGCGATGCCCTCGGGCAGGTCGTGCGGATAGACGTAACCCTGCGCGTGGCCGAGCTTCTTCGCGCCCGCGTAGTGCCCGTCGCGCAGGTGCGGCGGCACCGCGCCGGCCAGCCCGGCGCGGACGTCGGCGAGCGCCTCGCCGATCGCGACGGTGGCGGCGTTGGACTTCGGCGCGAGGGCGAGCGCGATCACCGCGTGTGAGAGCGTCAGCGACGCCTCCGGGAAGCCGATCATCGCCACGGCCTGCGCGGCGGCCACGGCCGTCGGCAGCGCGGTCGGGTCGGCGACGCCGATGTCCTCGCTCGCGGAGATCATCAGCCGGCGGGCGATGAACCGCGGGTCCTCGCCCGCCTCGATCATGCGGGCGAGGTAGTGCAGCGCGGCGTCGACATCACTGCCGCGGATCGACTTGATCAGCGCGCTGGCGACGTCGTAGTGCTGGTCGCCGTCCTTGTCGTAGCGGACGGCGGCGCGGTTGACGGCGGTCTCGGTCAGTTCGAGCGTGACCGTCGGCAGCCGCTCCTCGATCGCGGCGCCCGCGGCGGCCTCCAGCGAGGTCAGCGCCTTGCGGGCGTCCCCGCCCGCGATCCGCACCAGGTGCTCCTGGGCCTCCTCGGCCAGCTCGACGGTGCCGTTCAGCCCGCGCTCGTCCGCGACAGCGCGGCGCAGCAGGACCCGGATGTCGTCGTCGGTGAGGGATTCGAGCGTGAGCAGCAGCGAGCGGGAGAGCAGCGGCGAGATCACGGAGAAGTACGGGTTCTCGGTGGTGGCGGCGATCAGCGTCACCCAGCGGTTCTCCACGGCGGGCAGCAGGCTGTCCTGTTGGGCCTTGGAGAAGCGGTGGATCTCGTCGAGGAAGAGCACCGTCTCCTTGCCGGTGGTGCCGATGGTCCGGCGGGCGCCGTCGATGACCGCGCGGACCTCCTTGACGCCCGCGGTGATCGCGGAGAGCTCGACGAACCGCCGGTCGGTGGCCTGGCTGATCACGTAGGCGAGCGTGGTCTTGCCCGTCCCGGGCGGGCCCCAGAGGATCACGGACGAGGTGGCCGCCGGACCGGTCGTCGCCGCGACGAGCCGCCGCAGCGGCGAGCCCGGCTTGAGCAGATGCTGCTGGCCGGCGACCTCGTCGAGCGAACGCGGCCGCATCCGCACCGCGAGCGGGGCACGCCCGGGCTCCTTGCTCTGGATCTCCTCGGCCGCGGCGGTGAACAGGTCTGGCTCCACGCTCCAGACCCTACCTGCGGCCACCGACAGTCAGTCGCCGTCCGTGCCCGGGCGCACCGGCGGCGGTGCACAGGCGGCCAGCGGGCTGTGCCGGGTCCACCCCAGGGTCTCGTACAACGCCCGCCCGGCATCGCTGGCGCCGAGCACGCCCACCTCCGCTCCGCGGGCCAGAGCCCGGTCGGTCAGCGTGCGCATCACCAGGCTGCCCAGCCCACGACGCCGGTGGGCCTCCTCGGTCCGGACGCGGTCGACCACGGCGGTCCGCCCGACGACGGCCAACTGCCCGTGCGCCGCGACCGCGCCCGTCGCGTCGAGCACCCGAACGTAGGTGACGTCGTCCTCTTCCGTCGTGGTCAGGGCGTAGCCGCCGGGAGCCGGGGCGGCGGACGCACCCAGCTCGGCGGCCATGAGGTGGCCGGACTCCGCGGGATCCACCCGCCAGCCGGCGGGCAGCCGCTCCGCGACCTCGTCCAGCGGGCCCGGCACCTCGAGCCAGACGTCCCCGGTCGTGACCGAGGCGCAGGCGTCCCGAATGCAGGACTCGTCGGCCCGTTCCACCACATGACGCCCCGCCAGTTCGGGTTCCGCCACGTCGATGTAGAGCCCCCACGGCCGCTCGGTCGGCCGGGGCTTGCGGCGGGAGACGGCCCACCCCACCGCCCACGCGCGCACCAGGTCCGCAGTCCTCGGATCCATCACATCCCCCTAGCGTGTTCGATATTAAGCACACTAGAGCAAAATATCGTCCATCAGTAGAGGCTGGAGAAGAGAACAGCCACCATCCGGGCCGGCTCGTCGGTCTCGTTGCGGAAACTGTGCGGGCGGCCGGCGGACCACTGGGCGCAGTCCCCCGCCCGCAGCACGTGGTCGCGGCCGTTGTAGCGCACCACCAGCGTGCCCAGGGTCACCGTGACCAGGTCGGAGCCCTCGTGCTGCAGGTCCTCGACGAGCCCGCTGTGCGGCGCGAAGTCGCCGGTGACGACCTGGTACCCCAGCTCCGGGGCGCGCAGGATCCGATAGACGACCCCGGGAGCCCGCGTCAGCGTCTCCTGCTCCTCGCGCGGGTAGACCGAGGCGCTCGCCCGGCCCTGCGCGAAGCCGAGGAACGAGCCGACGTCGTGGCCGAACACGGCGGCGAGCCGGGCCAGCCGTTCGAGCGCGATGTCGGTCTCACCCCGCTCCAGGGACGCCAGGAAGGACACCGACAGCCCGCACTCCGCAGCCACCTGACGCAGCGACATCCCCCGCTGGGTCCGCAGCCGGGACAGCACCGCCCCGGGCGACGGGAAGCCCAACTCCGGATCCCGCTCGCCCCTCCTGCCCCTGACGTCCGGCTCTCGGTCCCGCTCCCGCTCTGCTTCCATGGGCCCATCCTGGCCCCTAGCGCCAGCGGTAGACGAGCTCCGGCCTGCCCACCTGTCCGTACTGCGGTTCGCGGCGGGCCCGGCCGGTCTCGACCAGGTGCTCCAGATAGCGCCGGGCCGTGATCCGCGAGACGCCCGCCGCCGTGCCGACGGCCGCCGCCGACAGCCCGGTGTCCGCCTCCCGCAGGACGGAGGCGACCGCGTCGAGCGTCGCGGTGGTGAGGCCCTTGGGCAGGGTGGTCCCGCGCGGGGTGCGGAGCTCGGCGAAGGCCTGGTCGACCTCGTCCTGGCCGAGCGCCTCGCCCCCGCGGTCCAGGCTGGCGCGGTAGCGCGCGTAGCGCGCGAGCCGGTCCTGCAGTGTCGCGGCGGCGAAGGGCTTCAGCAGGTACTGGACCACGCCGATGGAGACCGCGCGCCGCACCGTCGCGAGGTCGCGCGCGGAGGTGACGGCGATGATGTCGGCCGCGTGCCCGGCGGTGCGGATCGCGCGGACCAGGTCGAGCCCGTGCCCGTCGGGGAGGTAGAGGTCCAGCAGGATCAGCGCGACCGGAGCCTCCTCGCGCCGCGTGCGGTCCAGGAAGCGCAACGCCTCGGTCGCACTGTGCGCCACGCCGGCGCAGCGGAAGCCGGCCGCGCGCTCCACGTAGCTGCCGTGCGCCTCGGCGGCGACGGGGTCGTCCTCGACGACCAGCACGTCGATCATCCGGCCACCTCGTGCCGGACGGGGATACGCACGGTCAGCACCGCGCCACGGCCGCGTCCGACCTCCACGCTCCCCCCGTTGCGCCGCGCGGTCTGCGCGACGAGCGCGAGTCCGATCCCCCTCCCCCGCGCCTGCTCCGGCCGCTTGGTCGACCAACCGCGCTCGAAGATCCGGTCCACGGCGTCCGGAGCGATGCCCGGCCCGGTGTCGGCGACGCGCAGCAGCAGCTCGCGGCTGTCGGTGCGGGCGGTGACCGTGACGGTCGGCGGGCCCGGGTGCTCCCCGGCGCCCTCGATGGCCGCGTCCGTCGCGTTGTCGATGAGGTTGCCGAGCAGCGTCACCAGATCGCGGGCGCTCAGCCGCTCGGGCAGCGCGTCGTCGATCCGGCTCTCCTCGGTCAGCACCAGGTCCACGCCCCGCTCGGCGGCCTGCGCGGCCTTGCCGAGCAGCAGCGCGGCCAGCACCGGCTCGTTGACCGCTCCCACCACACGGTCGGTGAGCTGCTGCGCGAGCTCCAGTTCGGCCGTGGCGAAGTCGACCGCCTGCCGGTGGCGACCGGTCTCGATCAGCGACACCACGGCGTGCAGGCGGTTGGCCGCCTCGTGCGCCTGCGCGCTCAGGGCCTCGGCGAAGCCGCGGACGGAGTCCAACTCGCCGCTGAGGGCCTGGAGTTCGGTGTGGTCGCGGAGGGTGACCACGGTCCCGAGGTCCGGGCCGTCGCCGATCGGCGAGGTGTTGACGACCACGACGCGGTCGGCGGTCAGGTGCAGCTGGTCACGGACCGGCTCGGGCCCGGCGACGGCCGCGCGCAGCGGTCCGGGGAGGGCGAGCCCGGCGAAGGGGCGGCCCTCGGCCGGGCCGTCCAGGCCGAGGAGCTCGCGCGCGGCATCGTTGCAGAGCACGACCGTGCCCGCGCGATCGAGCAGCACCAGGCCCTCGCGGACGGAGTGCAGCGTCGCCTGGTGGTACTCGTACAGGTGGCTCAGCTCCGCCGCGCCCATGCCGTGGGTGTGCCGCCGCAGGCGGCGGTTGGCGAGCCAGGTGCCCAGTCCGCCGAGCGCGAGGGCGGCCGCGGCGACCACGACCAGCGCGGTGATCGCCCCGCTCAGCTTCCCGCTGAGCTGCTGGACGGTGATGCCGACGCTGACCAGCGCGACGACCGTGCCGGCGGCGTCCCGCACGGGCGCGACCGCGCGCACGGAGGGGCCGAGCGTGCCGGTGTACGTCTCTGTGAAGGTGTGTCCGGCGAGCGCGGGGCCGATGTGCCCCAGGAAGTGCCGGCCGATCTCGGCCGGGTCCGGGTGCGTCCAGCGGACCCCGTGGGTGTCCATGATCGTGACGAAGTCGACGTGCGCGTCCCGGGTGACGCGGAGCGAGTAGGGCTGCAGCAGGGCCGTCGGGTCGGTTCCCTGGACGGCCTGGGCCACGCTCGGCGCGTCGGCGACCGCCGTGGCCGTCGCGACCACCTGCTGCTCGGCCGCCTGCTCGGCGCGGTCGCTGGTCAGCACGTAGGCGAGCACCGCCCCGCCGGCCACCACGAAGGCGACGATCAGCACCTGCACCGCGAACAGCTGCCCGGCGAGGCTCCGCGCGACGCGGTGACGTCGCGCCGGACGCGGGGTGGTGCTGGCAGGCATGTCGGCCAGTGTGCACGGTGAGCACGCCGGATGAGTAGCCGCGTGCCGTGAACGATATGAACGCAAACGTGACGGCCGCCACGCCCGCCCGGATATTCGTCGGAACCGGCCCGCCACCCGAGGCCGGTGGGGACGTCATCCGGCAAGGGAGCCGCAGCCATGAGCAGCGCCGTCAGAAGCACCGCCCGCGAACGCACGCACTATCTGTATCTGGCCGTCATCGCGGCCGTCCTCGCCGGCATCGTGGTCGGCCTCGTCGCTCCGCACTTCGCCGTGCAGCTGAAGCCGGTCGGCACGGGGTTCGTGAACCTGATCAAGATGATGATCAGCCCCGTCATCTTCACCACGATCGTGCTGGGCATCGGCTCGGTCACCAAGGCCGCCAAGGTCGGCAAGGTCGGCGGACTGGCGCTCGGCTACTTCCTGGTGATGTCGACGATCGCGCTCGCCCTCGGCCTCGTCGTCGGCAACCTCGTCGACCCCGGCCACGGCCTCCACCTCACGCAGGAGCTCGCCAAGGCGGGCCACGCCCAGGCGGCTTCGGGCGGCGCCGAGGGCACCTCGGACTTCCTCCTCGGCATCATCCCGACCACCCTGGTCTCCGCCCTCACCGGCGGCCAGGTCCTGCAGACGCTGCTGGTCGCCCTGCTGGTCGGCTTCGCCCTGCAGTCCCTGGGCGCCTCGGGCGCGCCGATCCTGCGCGGGGTGGAGCACCTGCAGAAGCTGGTCTTCCGGGTGCTGTCGATGATCATGTGGGTCGCCCCGGTGGGCGCGTTCGGCGCGATGGCCGCCGTGGTCGGCGCGACGGGCTGGGCGGCGCTGAAGTCGCTACTCATGATCATGCTGGGCTTCTACCTGACCTGCGCGATCTTCGTACTGGTGGTGCTGGGCCTGATGCTGCGCCTGATCGCGGGCGTCAACGTCTTCGCCCTGCTGAGGTACCTCGGCCGCGAGTTCCTGCTGATCCTGTCCACCTCGTCCAGCGAGAGCGCGCTGCCGCGCCTGATCGCCAAGATGGAGCACCTGGGCGTGAGCCGCCCGGTCGCGGGCATCACCGTCCCGGCGGGCTACAGCTTCAACCTGGACGGCACGGCGATCTACCTGACCATGTCCTCGCTCTTCATCGCGCAGGCGATGGACCGTCCGATGTCGATCGGCCAGCAGATCTCGCTGCTGCTCTTCATGGTCATCGCCAGCAAGGGCGCCGCGGGCGTCACCGGCGCCGGCCTCGCCACCCTGGCCGGCGGGCTCCAGTCCCACCAGCCCGCGCTCGTCGACGGCGTCGGCCTCATCGTCGGCATCGACCGCTTCATGAGCGAGGCCCGCGCCCTGACCAACTTCGCCGGCAACGCCGTCGCCACCGTCCTGATCGGCCACTGGACCCACGAGCTCGACCGGGACCGGATGCAGCTCGTCCTCGGCGGCCGGCTCGCCTTCGACGAGTCGGCGGTGGACGCGGCCAAGGACGCCCCGTCGGCCGTCCCGGCCCAGGCCCCGGCCACGGCGTAGGCACGGGCGCCGGACCGGTCGGGCCTGCCTGCCCGGCCGGTCAGGCGGCGGCCTCGTCGCCAGCTGCCGCCTCGCCGTCGTGGGCCTCCTCGACGCTGTGGGAGTCCGTCAGGCTCAGCGCGCCGCCCACCGCGATCAGGCCGACGACGACGGCGAGCAGGGCGTAGGTGATCCGCTCGCCCCGGAAGAACGACTCGACGAGGCCGCTGCCCCAGGCGCCCCTCGGGAGCCGCGTGGTGACCAGCGCGGCGATCATGGTGCCGACGACGGCGGTGCCGACGCTGGAGCCGACCTCCTGGGCGGTGTCGTTGAGGGCCGCGCCGATGGAGGTGCGGTTGCGGGGCATCGCGTCGACGAGGGCGACCGCGCTGATCGTCATCACGGTGCGCAGCCCCACGGTCATGACCACCATGCAGACGGCGATGGCGGCGTAGCCGTGGCCGACACCCCAGGACAGGCCCGCCAGCGCGGCGGCCAGGCAGACCGCGCCGATCAGGCAGGCGATGCGGTGGCCGAACCGGCGCACGAGCCACTCGGACAGCGGGGTCGCGGCCAGCATCGTCACGATGATGGGCAGGTTGGCCAGGCCGGCCCGGACCGGGCTCCATCCGTAGGCGTACTGGAAGTGCAGGATCAGCCCGAACATCACGCTGGCCATGGCGATCGAGGTGCCGACCTGCGCGATGGCGGCGCCGCGCACGGCGCCCCGGGAGAAGAGGCGCAGGTCCAGCATGGGCGCCGGGCTGCGCCGCTCGTGGCGGACGAACGCGACGCCGGCCGCAGCCGCGCCCGCGATCGACCCGAGGGTGATCACGGAGCGCCAGCCGTGCTCCACGCCGCTGGTCAGCGCGTAGCAGGCGAGCCCGATGGCGGTGATGCTCAGGGCCGCACCCGGCAGGTCGAGCGCGTCCTTCGTCAGATCCTGCGGCCGGTCGGCCGGCACGCCCAGTCGGACGCCGATGCAGGCGAGCACCGCGATCGGGGCGTTGACGACCAGCAGCCACTGCCAGCTCACATGGGCCAGCGCGGTGCCGCCGAGCAGCGGACCGAGGACGAAGCCCGACATGCCGACGACGATCATCACCGTCATGGCGCGCATCTGCAGGGCGCGGTCCTCGAACAGCCGGAAGACCAGCGAGTTCGTGATCGGCGCCATCGCCGCCGCGGCGACGCCGAGGGCGGCCCGCAGGGCGATGAGCTCCCCCGCCGAGCTGACCAGGACGACGCACAGGCTCAGCGCGCCGAACACGGCCAGTCCGACCAGCAGCACCCGGCGGCGGCCGAACCGGTCGGCCGTCGACCCTGCGGTGAGCAGCAGCCCGCCGAAGGTCAGCGAGTAGGCCCCGGTGACCCACTGGAGGGCGGTCGTGCCGCTGCCGAGGTCGCGGCCGATGGTCGGCAGCGCGATGGACAGCAGCGTGTTGTCGACCATCTCGACGAAGAAGGCCAGGCAGAGCGCGGCCAGGGGTATCCACGCCGCGCGCAGCGACGCGTAGGTGTGCTGCGCGGGGCGTTGCAGCGTTGCGGTCGTCATGGCAGTCCTCCTCGTCCGATCGAACGCCGTCCGAGTATCGAACGGCGTACGATGAAGTACGATAGAACACCGTTCGATGCTGTGCAAACCCGGAGGGACGCGCGCCATGGCAGCACGCCAGCAGAACCGTTCGAGCCAGGGACGCCGACGGGCCTCGCACTCGATGGAGTCCGTGCTCACGGAGGCCGTGGCCCTGCTCGACGAGGCCGGCGCGCCCGCGCTCACCTTCCGCGCGCTGGCCCAGCGCCTCGGCGGCGGCGTCGCCAGCATCTACTGGTACGTCGCCAACAAGGACGAACTGCTCGACCTCGCCACCGACCACGTGATCGGCTCGATCCTGTCCGACGTCGAGGCGCTGCCGGGCGGCGACGACCCGGTCGACGACCTGCGCGCGATCGCCGTGACCTTGTTCGACGCGATCGTGGCGCGGCCCTGGCTGGGCGCGTACTTCATGCGCAACACCAACGCGCAGAGCAACTCGCTGCGCCTCTACGAACACCTCGGCGCGCAGACCCTCCGCCTCGACCTCACCGCGCGCCAGCGGTTCCACGCCGTCTCCGCGATCATCGGCGTCGTCGTCGGCTCCGCCGTCGACCTGGGCCAGGAGCCACCCCAGGAGGTCCTCGACGGCCACCTCGGCCGCGACGAGTTCCTCGGCCGCGCCGCCCAGGCCTGGCGCGAGCTCGACCCTGCGGACTTCCCCTTCGTCCACGGGATCGTCGACGAGTTCGACGGCCACGACGACGCCGACCAGTTCCGCTCCGCCCTGGACCTCACCCTGGCGGGCCTCCGCCTGCAGGCCGGGACGTGAACAGAACGAAGAGCGGGGCCCCGCCGACGGCAGGGCCCCGCTCTTCGCCACGTACTGCGGTGTGTCCTACTGCTCGGCCTTCGCGGCCGGCTGCTCGGACTTCGGCTTCGCGTCGACGCCGGCCTCCTTGCGCTGCGCCGCCGTGATCGGCGTCGGCGCGCCGGTCAGCGGGTCGCCACCCGTGGAGGTCTTCGGGAAGGCGATCACGTCGCGGATGGTGTCGTAGCCGCCCAGCAGGGTGACCAGACGGTCCAGGCCGAGCGCGATGCCGCCGTGCGGCGGCGGGCCGAAGTCGAAGGCGTTCAGCAGGAAGCCGAACTGCGACTGGGCCTCCTCCTGCGAGAGCCCGATCGCGTCGAAGGCGCGCTTCTGCACGTCCTTCTGGTGGATACGGATCGAGCCGCCGCCGATCTCCGAACCGTTGAGCACCAGGTCGTACGCGTTGGAGAGCGCGCTGCCCGGGTCGGTGTCGAAGGTGGCCATGGACTCGGCCGTCGGGGCCGTGAAGGGGTGGTGCACCGCGTGCCAGCCCTGGAACTCGCCCTTGTCGTCCTCGATGGGCTCGAACATCGGGAAGTCGACGACCCAGAGGAACGCCCACTTGGACTCGTCGATCAGGCCACAGCGCTTGCCGATCTCCAGGCGCGCCGCGCCCAGCAGCTCCTGCGAGGCGGTCTTCTTGCCGGCGGCGAAGAAGACGCAGTCGCCCGGCTTGGCGCCGACCGCGTCGGCCAGACCGGCGAGGTGCTCCTCGCTGAGGTTCTTGGCGACCGGGCCGCGCAGCTCGCCGGTCTCCTCGTCGATCAGGACGTACGCGAGGCCGCGCGCACCGCGCGCCTTCGCCCAGTCCTGCCACGCGTCCAGCTGCTTGCGCGGCTGCGAGGCGCCGCCCGGCATCACCACGGCGCCGACGTACGGGGCCTGGAAGACGCGGAACTCGGTCCCGGAGAAGTACTCGGTCAGCTCGGTCAGCTCGTTGTCGAAGCGGACGTCGGGCTTGTCGGAGCCGTAGCGGTTCATCGCGTCCGCGTAGGACATGCGCGGCAGCGGCAGCGGCACCTCGTAGCCGAGGACCTCGCCCCAGACGCGGGAGACGACCTGCTCGCCCAGCTCGAGGATGTCCTCCTGGTCGACGAAGGAGGCCTCGACGTCGAGCTGGGTGAACTCCGGCTGGCGGTCCGCACGGAAGTCCTCGTCACGGAAGCAGCGCGCGATCTGGTAGTAGCGCTCCATGCCGGCGACCATCAGCAGCTGCTTGAACAGCTGCGGCGACTGCGGCAGCGCGTACCAGTGGCCCGGCTGCAGGCGGACCGGCACCAGGAAGTCGCGGGCGCCCTCGGGCGTCGAACGCGTCAGGTACGGCGTCTCGATGTCGAGGAAGCCGTTCTCCTCCATCACCGTGCGGATGATGTGAGTCGCGCGCGAGCGCAGCCGCAGCGCGCGGGCCGGGCCCTCGCGGCGCAGGTCGAGGTACCGGTAGCGGAGGCGGACCTCCTCGTTGACCGAACCCGGCTCGTACTCGGCGACCTGGAACGGCAGTGCGGCGGCCTCGGAGAGCACCGTCAGCTCGTTGACGACGACCTCGACCTGGCCGGTCGGGATGTCGGGGTTCTCGTTGCCCTCGGGGCGGACCCGGACGTCACCGGTGATCTTGACGCACCACTCGGAGCGCAGCTCGCCCACGGCCTCCAGGTCGCGGAAGACGACCTGGACCGTGCCGGAGGCGTCCCGCACGTCGACGAAGGCCACGCCGCCGTGGTCGCGGCGGCGGGCGACCCAGCCGGCGAGGGTGACGGTGGTGCCGGCGTGCTCCGGGCGGAGCGTGCCGGCCTCGTGGGTGCGGATCACTGGAGCTTCTCCTTCAGGGTGGTGACGAGAGCGTCGAGGGCGACCGGGGTCTGGTCACCGGAGCTGAGGTCCTTCAACTGGACCACACCGTCGGCGAGATCACGCTCGCCGGCGACGACGGCGAAGCGCGCGCCGGAGCGGTCGGCCGCCTTCATGGCGGCCTTGATGCTCTTGCCGCCGAAGACCAGGTCCGCGGAGACGCCGGCGCGGCGCAGCTCGGTGACCGCACCGAACAGCACGCGCCTGGCCTGCTCGCCGAGCGGGACCGCGAACACGTCGGTGACGGCCGGGATGTCGAGGGTGACACCCTCGGCCTCCAGCGCCAGCACGGTGCGGTCGACGCCCAGCGCCCAGCCGACGGACGGCAGTTCGGGGCCGCCGATCATCTCGGACAGGCCGTCGTAACGACCGCCGCCGCCCACCGCGGACTGCGCGCCGAGGCCGTCGTGGACGAACTCGAAGGTGGTGCGGGTGTAGTAGTCGAGGCCGCGGACCAGCTTCGGGTCGTCCTCGAAGGCGACGCCGGCGGCGGTCAGCAGCTCGCGGACCTGCTCGTGGTAGGCCTTGCAGTCCTCGCAGAGGAAGTCGACGAGCATCGGCGCGCCGCCCAGCTGGTCCTGGACCGACTCGCGCTTGTCGTCGAGCACGCGCAGCGGGTTGATCTCCGCCCGGCGCAACGTCTCCTCGTCGAGGTCGAGGCCGCGCAGGTAGTTCTGCAGGGCCTCGCGGTAGACGGGGCGGCACTGCTTGTCGCCGAGGCTGTTCAGCAGGATGCGGAAGTTGCGCAGGCCCAGCGAGCGGTAGGCGTCGTCGGCCAGGATGATCAGCTCGGCGTCCAGCGCCGGGTCCTCGGCGCCGATCGCCTCCGCGCCGACCTGCCAGAACTGGCGGTAGCGGCCCTTCTGCGGACGCTCGTAGCGGTACTGCGAGCCGCTGTACCAGAGCTTGACCGGCAGGTTGCCGATCCGGTGCAGGTTGGCCTGCAGCGCGGCGCGCAGCACGGAGGCCGTGGACTCGGGCCGCAGCGCGAGCTCCTGACCCTCCTCCTTGCGCGTGGTGAGGGTGAACATCTCCTTGGTCACGATGTCGGTGGACTCGCCGACACCGCGCGCGAAGAGGTTCACGTCCTCGAAGACCGGGGTCTCGATGTATCCGTAGCCGGCCCGGCGCAGCGGTGCGGCCAGCGCCTCGCGCACGGCGAGCACCGCGCCCGCGGTGGCGGGGAGGACGTCGTAGGTGCCCTTGGGGGCCTGGAAGGCCTGCGAAGAACTGCTCACGTCTTGTACGTCTCGTCTCTGTCTACAGTCCGCGGCGCTGGGCGCCGGTCGGCGCGGCGCTGCCGGCGACCTGAAGCAGGTACGGGTTGGCGGCGCGCTCGCGACCGATGGTGGTCTGGGGGCCGTGCCCGGAGAGGACCACGGTCTCGTCCGGCAGCGGCAGGCACACGCGGGCCAGCGACCGCAGGAGGGCGTCGTGGTCGCCACCGGGAAGATCGGTGCGTCCGACGGAGCCGGCGAAGAGCAGGTCGCCCGAGAAGAGCACCGGAGGGAGCTCCGGAGCGGCGGGCGTCCTGAAGGTCACCGACCCCCCGGTATGGCCGGGCGCATGCTCGACCGTGAGGCTCAGGCCCGCCAGCCCCAGCACGCTGCTGTCGCTCAGCACCCGGACGTCGTCCGGCTCGCCGACGGTGATCTCGCCCATCAGCTGCGCGCCGAGGGAGCGGCCCAGCGCCTTCTCCGGGTCGGAGAGCATGTAGCGGTCCTCGGGGTGGATCCACGCCGGGATGCCGCGCGCGCCGCAGACCGGCACGACCGAGGCGACGTGGTCGATGTGCCCGTGGGTGAGCACCACCGCGACCGGCTTCAGCCCGTGCTCGCGCACCGCCTCCTCGACGCCGGCCGCCGCCTCGTGGCCCGGATCGACGATGACGCACTCCTCACCGGCGGCGGGGGCCACGAGGTAGCAGTTGGTGCCCCAGGCTCCAGCGGGAAAGCCGGCGATGAACACGTGGGTCCCTACTCACGTCGAGGAATGGCTGCGGATGCTGTCAGCAGGGTACCGGCGGTAGGGGACGGATCGCGAACCGTATCCGGGGGCGCCTGTCGCCCCGTCGGCGGCTTTCACCGCGCGTTTACAGACTTGCTCCCTACACTGGGCCGCCGTCGGGTGGGAAGATCCCCGCGACAGCACGGAAGACGACTTCACGGTAGGAGTGTGGGCGGTGGCCCCCAACGACACGCAGCGGCCGAAGGCTGGGCCTCTCCCCAAGGACCCTGAGAAGCGCCGCCGCGAACTGCAGCGCAGGAAGCTGGAGCGCCAGGCCCAGCTGCGGGCCCAGCGGGTGGCCGAGACCCGCAAGCGGACCCTGATCATCGGCGGGTGCGTCGTCGCGGTCGCCGCGATCGCGGCGGGCATCGTGGCCGTGATCCCGTCGAGCAAGCCCTCGAAGTCGGCCTCCGCGGACACGGCGAGCAGCTCGCCCTCGACGGCCGCCAACACCCCGGCGGCGGCGAAGGCGAACTACACGATCACGCCCAAGAAGAACGAGGGCAGCTGGAAGACCGAGCCGCCGATGACGATCGACACCTCGGCGAACTACACCGCGAAGATCACACTCGGCCAGGGCCCGGTCACCCTCAAGCTGGACGCGGCCGCCGCGCCGCACACGGTGAACTCCTTCGTGTTCCTCGCCAACCAGCACTTCTTCGACGGCGTCTACTGCCACCGGCTCACCACGACCGGCATCTACGTGCTGCAGTGCGGCGACCCGACCGGCACCGGCTCCGGCGGTCCCGGCTACCAGTTCAAGGACGAGAACCTCACCGCCTCCGCCGTCAAGGGCGGCACCTACCCCGCCGGCACCGTGGCGATGGCCAACTCGGGCCCCAACACCAACGGCTCGCAGTTCTTCCTCGTCTACAAGGACAGCCCGCTGCCGGCCAGCTACACGCCGTTCGGCACCATCACCGGCGGCCTCGACGTGCTGAACGCGATCGCGGCCAAGGGATCGGACAGCGCGAACGGGCAGGGTGACGGAAAGCCCGTCGAACCGGTCATCATGAACACAGTGACCGCGTCGAAGAACTGAACGATGTAGGTCACGGGCGGGCGGCGCAGCCAAATCAACCTCGCGGGGATACGGACAGCGCCCCTGCCCGTCGCCTATGTTGGCGTCTTGTAGGGTGCGCTTCTGCGCTTCCCGGCGGCGCGGAATCCAAACCGGCCGGGCAATCGAACGTGGACGGCGGCCGCCCCGCCTGGAGCAGGACCCGCGGCCGCCATATGGAGGAGGCGCTGTGACCAGCGACCCGTGGGGCCGTGTCGACGACGAGGGGACCGTCTACGTGCGGACGGCCGACGGCGAACGCGTCGTCGGTTCGTGGCAGGCAGGCTCCCCCGAGGAGGCACTTGCCTACTTCACCCGTAAGTACGAGGGCATCGCCGTGGAGATCGGCCTGCTGGAGCGCCGCGTGCGTACCACGGACCTCGCCACGAAGGACGCCCAGACGGCCATCGAGCACCTGCAGGCGCAGGTGGACGAGGGCCATGCGGTCGGCGACCTGGACGCCCTGGCCAAGCGCCTGAAGGCGCTGTCCGGGGAGGTCGAGTCGCGCCGCGAGGAGAAGAAGGCCGCGCGCGCCAAGGCCCAGGACGAGGCCCGCGCGTCCAAGGAGGCGCTGGTCGCCGAGGCCGAGCAGTTGGTGGAGTCCACCCAGTGGCGCGAGGCGGGCGACCGCCTGCGGGCCCTGGTCGACACCTGGAAGGGCCTGCCCCGGCTCGACCGCAAGTCCGACGACGAGCTGTGGCACCGCTTCTCGCACGCCCGCTCCGCGTTCTCCAAGCGCCGCAAGGCGCACTTCGCGCAGCTGGACCAGCAGCGCGAGGACGCCCGCCTGAAGAAGGAGAAGCTCGTCGTCGAGGCCGAGTCGCTGGCCGACTCGACCGACTGGGGCGCCACGGCGGCCCGCTACCGCGAGCTGATGACCGACTGGAAGGCCGCGGGTCGCGCGCAGCGCGAGGCCGAGGACGAGCTGTGGACCCGCTTCCGCGGCGCGCAGGACGTCTTCTTCCAGGCCCGCTCGGCGGTCTTCGACGAGCGCGACGCCGGCGAGCGCGAGAACCAGCACGCCAAGGAGGCGCTGCTGGTCGAGGCCGAGGCGCTGCTGCCCATCTCCGACCTGAGGACGGCGAAGAACCACTACCGGGACATCGCGGAGCGCTGGGAGGCCATCGGCCACGTCCCGCGCGACGCCCGCCCCCGCCTGGAGTCCCGCCTCCGCCACGTCGAGCAGGCCATCCGCGAAGCGGAGGAGGCCGAGTGGCAGCGCAGCAACCCCGAGGCGCGCGCCCGCGCCGCGGGCATGACCGGGCTGCTCCAGGCCGCGGTCGACAAGCTCGAGAAGCAGATCGCCGCCGCCGAGGCCAAGGGCGACACCCGCCAGGTCACCAAGCTGCAGTCCGAGCTGGACGGCCGCCGCGAGCTGCTGGCGCAGGCCCAGAAGGGCCTCGAGGAGTTCAGCGGCTGAGGTGACCCCACGTCGAAGGGGGGTACGGGGCTTCGGCCCCGTACCCCCCTTCGCGTTTGTCGCTCAGCGCGCCTTCGCCGAGGTGACCCGGTAGACGTCGTAGACGCCCTCGACGCCGCGGACGGCCTTCAGGACGTGGCCGAGGTGCTTCGGGTCGCCCATCTCGAAGGTGAAGCGGCTCATCGCCACCCGGTCGCGCGAGGTCTGGACCGCCGCCGACAGGATGTTGACGTGCTGGTCCGAGAGCACCCGGGTGACGTCGGAGAGCAGGCGGGAGCGGTCCAGCGCCTCGACCTGGATCGCGACGAGGAAGACCGAGGACTGCGTCGGCGCCCACTCGACCTCGACCATGCGCTCCTGCTGCTGCGCGAGCGAGTCGACGTTGACACAGTCCGTGCGGTGCACGGAGATGCCGTTGCCGCGGGTGATGAAGCCGACGATCGGGTCGCCCGGGACGGGCGTGCAGCAGCGGGAGAGCTTCACCCACACGTCCGCGACGCCCTTGACCACCACGCCCGGATCCTGCGTCGCGCGCCGCTGGCGGCGGTTGCGGGTCGGGGACGGAGTCGTCAGCTCCTCGATGTCCTCGGTCGCGCCCTCCTCGCCGCCGAGCGACTGGACGAGCTTCTGGACGATCGTCTGCGCCGCGACGTGGCCCTCGCCGATCGCCGCGTAGAGCGAGGAGATGTCGGGGTAGCGCATCTCGTGCGCCAGGGTGACCAGCGAGTCGCCGGTGAGGATGCGCTGCAGCGGCAGGCCCTGCTTGCGCATGGCCCGGGTGATCGCGTCCTTGCCCTGCTCGATGGCCTCCTCGCGGCGCTCCTTGGAGAACCACGCACGGATCTTGTTGCGGGCCCGCGGCGACTTGACGAAGGAGAGCCAGTCCCGCGAGGGGCCGGCGTTCTCGGCCTTGGAGGTGAAGACCTCGACCGTGTCGCCGTTCTCGAGGGTGGACTCCAGTGGCACCAGGCGGCCGTTGACGCGCGCCCCTATGGTCCGGTGGCCGACCTCGGTGTGGACCGCGTAGGAGAAGTCCACCGGGGTGGCCCCGGCCGGGAGCGCTATGACGTCGCCCTTGGGGGTGAAGACGAAGACCTCGTTGTTGGAGAGGTCGAACCGCAGCGACTCCAGGAACTCGCTCGGGTCCTCGGTCTCCTTCTGCCAGTCCAGCAGCTGCCGCAGCCAGGCCATCTCGTTGACGGTCTCGCCCTGGCCGGCGGGGGTGTCGGTGCGGATCTTGGAGGCGCCGGCGACGGCCTGCTGCTTGTACTTCCAGTGAGCGGCGATGCCGTACTCGGCGCGGCGGTGCATGTCGAAGGTGCGGATCTGCAGCTCGACCGGCTTGCCCTCGGGCCCGATGACCGTCGTGTGCAGCGACTGGTACATGTTGAACTTAGGCATGGCGATGTAGTCCTTGAACCGCCCCGGCACCGGGTTCCACCGCGCGTGGATGGTGCCCAGCGCCGCGTAGCAGTCGCGGACCGAGTCGACGAGGACGCGCACACCCACCAGGTCGTAGATGTCGGCGAAGTCCCGGCCGCGCACGATCATCTTCTGGTAGACGCTGTAGTAGTGCTTCGGGCGGCCCTTGACCTCCGCCTTGATCCGCGCGGTCCGCAGGTCGTCGGTGACCTGCTCCAGGACCGTGCCGAGGTACTCGTCGCGCTTCGGCGCGCGCTCGGCGACCAGCCGGACGATCTCGTCGTACATCTTGGGGTAGAGGATCGCGAAGGCGAGGTCCTCCAGCTCCCACTTGATGGTGTTCATGCCCAGCCGGTGCGCCAGCGGTGCGTAGATCTCCAGCGTCTCGCGGGCCTTCTTCTCCTGCTTCTCCCGCTTGAGGTAGCGCATGGTGCGCATGTTGTGCAGGCGGTCGGCCAGCTTGATGACCAGGACGCGCGGGTCCTTGGCCATGGCGACGACCATCTTGCGGACCGTCTCGGCCTGCGCGGCCTCGCCGAACTTGACCTTGTCCAGCTTGGTGACGCCGTCGACCAGCATGGCCACGGTGTCGCCGAAGTCCCGGCGGAGCTGGTCGAGACCGTAGTCGGTGTCCTCGACCGTGTCGTGCAGCAGACCCGCCATCAGCGTCGGGGCGTCCATGCCGAGCTCGGCGAGGATCGTCGCGACGGCGAGCGGGTGGGTGATGTACGGGTCGCCGCTCTTGCGCTTCTGACCGCGGTGCCACTTCTCCGCGATCTGGTAGGCGTGCTCCAGCTTGTGCAGGTCGGCCTTGGGATAGTTGCTGCGCACTATCCGGAAGAGCGGCTCCAGCACCGGGTTGAAGGTGCTGCTGCGCTGGCCGCCGAGGCGGGCGAGACGTGCGCGGACCCGGGAGGGCGAGGGCGCGGCAGAGCGCGGCGCGACGGCGTGGGCGCCGCCGGCGGCCTGGAACGTGGCCGGGACGGCTTTCGGAGGCGCGGGCTTCGGCGCGGCGGGTGCCGGCGCCGGGCGCTCCTCCTGCGTTCCAGCGGCTGTGGGCACGACCTCTTCGGGCAACTGCACTCCTCGGGAGCGAGACCGGAACCTCAATGGTACCGAGGGTCACAGACCCCCGCGCTCACCGGCCCTGAAGGGGGGCCCTGAGGTACGTGCAACTACCGGCGGTAGCGAAAGCTCAGATCGAGATGACGGTCCCCAGCGGAGCGTCCCCCAGCAGAGGTGCCAGGCGATCCCGTCCACCGAGGAAGCCGAGCTCCATCAGGACCTCCACCCCCGCCAGCTCCGCGCCCGCCCGCTCGATGAGCGACAGCGCCGCCTCGACCGTGCCGCCGGTGGCGAGGACGTCATCGACGACGAGAACGCGCTCGCCCGGCAGGAACGCGTCGGTCTGGACCTCGATGACGGCGGAGCCGTACTCGAGGTCGTACGCCTGCCGGTAGCAGCCTCCGGGCAGCTTGCCCTCCTTGCGGACGGGCACGAAGCCCGCGCCGGCGGCGTACGCCGCCGGCGCGGCCAGGATGAAGCCGCGGGCTTCGAGGCCGACGATCTTGGAGGCACCCAGCGCCTTGGCGCGTGCCGCGAGGTGGTCCACCAGCGCGGCCAGCGCCTCGGCGTCGGCGAGGAGCGGTGCGATGTCCTTGAAGACCACGCCGGGCTTCGGGTAGTCCGGGACGTCGCGGATCTTGGCGGCGAGAAGGCCCGCCAGGTCGGTGCCGCTCATGCGGTCGTCTGCTCCTCGTACGGTGTCAGCGGCGGCCGCCGGAGGACCGGCGGTCGCTACGGCTGCGGTTGACGGGCTGGTTGCGCGGACCACCGGTCGGCGCCGGCACGGTGACCTCGCCCTGCGGGGTCTCGTCGTCCAGCGTGCGGCCCTCGGCCGCCGCCTTGGCCTCGGCAGCGCGGCGCTGCTTCACCTTGCGGGCCAGCTCGACGTACTCCGGGCGCTTCTCCTGGAGCCAGGCGACCATCGGCGTGGCCACGCAGATCGAGGAGTAGGCACCGGCCGTCAGACCGACGAACAGCGCCAGCGAGATGTCGTTGAGGACACCCGCGCCCAGCAGACCGCCACCGATGAACAGCAGCGCGGCGACCGGCAGCAGGGCCAGCACCGAGGTGTTGATCGAGCGGACCAGGGTGCTGTTCAGCGAGAGGTTCGCCGCGTCGCTGTAGGTCAGCTTGTTCTGACGGGTCAGCTTGTTCGTCGCCGACTTGAGACCGTCGAAGACGACGACCGTGTCGTAGAGCGAGTAACCGAGGATCGTCAGGAAGCCGATGACCGTACCGGAGGTGACCTCGAAGCCGACCAGGGCGTAGACGCCGATGGTGATCACGAGGTCGTGCAGCAGCGCGACCAGCGCGCCCACCGCGAGCCGCCACTCGAAGGCGAAGGCCAGGTAGAGCGTCACCAGCACCATGAAGGCGATCAGACCGTAGAGGGCCTTCTGGCTGATGTCCTGACCCCAGCTGGCGCTGAGCGACTGGGTGCTGATCTGGTCCGTGCTCAGGCCCAGCGAGGACTTGAGCGCGTCCTGGCCGACCGTCGGGTCGATCTTCTCGGCCGAGCTGATCTGGATGAGGATCTGCTCACCCTTGCTGCTGTTGGCCGTCTGCACCAGGGCGGAGGTGTCGCCCGTGAGCTTGTTCGCAGCCGTCTGGGCCTGAGAGACCGTGACGCCGGGCTTGGTGACGGTGTAGATCTCACCGCCCTTGAACTCGATGCCGAGGTTCAGGCCCCGGACCGTGAGGCCCAGGATGGCGGCGACCAGGATGACGCCGGAGATGATCGTCCACAGCTTCCGCCGACCGACGAAGTCGAAGCTGACCTCACCGGTGTAGAGGCGGTGGCCGATATTGCCGAAGCGAGACATCGGGTCAGGCCTCCTTGCCGGCGGCGGGACGAGCCGGACGCCGCGAGTTGCGGCTGTCGCGGAGCGGGTTGCGGACGCCGAGGCGCTCGGGCGAGAGCCCCGACCACGGGTGGCCGGAGTTGAAGAACTTCCGGCGGGCGAGCAGGGTCATCAGCGGCTTCGTGAAGAGGAAGACCACGACGACGTCGAGCAGGGTGGTCAGGCCCAGCGTGAACGCGAAGCCCTGCACCTTGCCGACGGTGAAGAAGTACAGCACCGCGGCGGCCAGGAAGGAGACGAAGTCCGACACCAGGATGGTACGTCGGGCTCGCGGCCAGGCGTTGCGGACGGCCGGACGCAGCGAGGCGCCCTCGCGCAGCTCGTCACGGACGCGTTCGAAGTAGACGACGAACGAGTCGGCGGTGATACCGATGGCGACGATGGCACCGCAGACGGCGGGCAGGTTCAGCGCGAAGCCGATCGCGCCACCGAGGAGCGACATCAGCGACCAGGTGAGGACCGCGGAGACGATCAGCGAGGCGACCGCCACCAGGCCGAGGCCGCGGTAGTAGGCCAGCGAGTAGAGCACGACCAGGATCAGACCGATCAGGCCGGCGATCAGGCCCGCGGTGAGCTGGCTGCTGCCGAGCTCCGGCGAGACCGTCACGACCTCCTGGATCTGGAAGTTCAGCGGAAGCGAGCCGTAGCTGAGCACGTTGGCCAGGGAACTGGCGCTCGCCTGGTCGAAGCTGCCGGAGATGGTGGCCTGGCCGCCGGTGATCGCCGAGCTGACGGTCGGCGCGGACTGCACCTTGCCGTCGAGCTGGATGGCGAACTCGTTGGTCGGGGGCTGCGGGTTCTTCGCCAGCTGACCGGTGACGTTGGCGAACTGGCCGCTGCCGTGCGAGTCGAAGGAGAGGTCGACCTCCCACTGCCCGGTCTGCGTGCTCAGGTTGGACTGGGCCTTGGTGATCGAGGTGCCGTCGACGGCGACCTTGTCCAGGGCGTACTTGACCCAGGTGCCGCCGCTGGCGTCCTGGGAGCAGGCGACGACCTGGTCGGTCTCCGCGGCCTTGTTCGCGGCGAGCTGCGCGGCGGCCTGGCCGGCCTCGGTGGTGCAGTCCGTCGCGGCGAACTGCGTCTGCAGCGCGGCCGGGACCGTGCCGCCGACCTGGCCGGAGACGGCGCCGGTCGGCGCGGCGCTCGGGGTCGCGGCGGCCTTCGGGGTGCCCGCGGCGGCCGCGGACGAGGAGGCGTGAGCGGTGGCCGAGGCGGAGGCGTGCGGCGAGGCGGACGAGCTGGCCTTCAGGTCCTGCGAGACCGCGTCGCCCTGGGTCTTGCTCGCACTCGGCGAGGCGGTCGCACCGCTGCCCGTCGCCTGCGGCTTGCCGGACGCGCTCGCCGAGGCGGACGGTTTGGCACCGCCCGTGGACGAGGCGGACGGCGAGGCGCTGCTCTTCGGCAGCGTCGCCGCGTTGGCCTGCACCTGCTCGGCCAGCACCGGACGGAAGAAGAGCTTGGCGGTCTGGGCCAGCTCGTTCGCGAGCTGCGTCGAACTGGTGCCCTTGGGGGCGTTGACGACGATCTCGTCGTTGCCCTGGACCTGCACCGTGGCCTCGGTGACGCCGGTGCCGTTGACGCGGTCGCGCATGATGCCGGCGGCGGTCGCCATGTTGGCGGGGTTGATCGCGCTCTGCTGATTCGACGTCGCCTTGAGCGTCACACTGGTACCACCGGCGAGATCGATGCCGAGCCGCGGCGTCGTGTTGCCGGTCCCGAGCATGACCGCCACCAGGGCGACCATGACCACCAGGATCAGGCTCAGCGCACGCCCCGGGTATCCGTCACGGGGACGGGACTTGGGTGATGCCACCTTCTCGATTCTCTCTGTCCATGCCGTGGGCAGGTCAAGTCGCCCACACCGGGGTACCGGCGGACAGGGGGCGGCTCGGCCACGACGCAGCGGTCCTTGGTCCCGGTCGGGCGGTTACGACCGACCGGGCTCCGTAGCGCGCAAGGCTACTTGGCGGGAGCGTCCTTGTCGCCACCCACCTTGGCGTCGACCTTGCCGGTCTCGGCCGCGGCCTCAGCCGGGGTCTCCGCGGCGGCGTCGGTCTCGGCCTCGACGGCCTCGTCCTTCGCACCCTCGGCGGGGGTGGCATCCTCGACGACGGCCTCGGCCGCGGCCTCGGTCTCGTCGGTGGCCTCGTCCGTCTCCGGCTCCTCGCCGTGGACGATGCGGTTGTACTCGACCGGGTCCAGGACCTGGGCGATCGCCTGCTTCGAGTACAGGGCGAAGACGCCCGGAGCGACCTCGAGCTCGACGGCCTCGTCGGTCACGTCCTTGACCAGCGCGTACATGCCCCCGATGGTGCGCACACCGGCGCCCGGCTCCAGCTGGGCGCGCAAGTTCTGCGCCTGCTGCTGACGCTTCTTGTTGCTCCGCATCGTCACGAACATGAGTCCGGCCAAGACGATGACCATGAAGAAGAGCGGGTTACCCACGGCTGACAGTCCTTTGCGCGGCCGCAGGGGGGCAGCGGCCAGTCGGTATCGGGGGCCCGCCCCGAAAGGGCGGGAGCGGGCGGAGTCTAGGGGACCGCTCGCAGTACAACAACGTCCAGCATGTCATCCGAGTGAGGCGAATGGCGAGTGACGTGACGGACTCGACGTGTACAGAGCCCGTTCAAGGCTGCTAGAGGAGCCTCTCGACTCACCCTTCCGACGGACCGAACAGCTCCGCCTGCTGCGGGACGGACGTCCCGGCGACCTGCGGCGGCGGGGTCAGGCCGAGGTGCTGCCAGGCCGCCGCGGTGGCGATCCGGCCGCGCGGGGTGCGGGCCAGCAGACCCTCCCTGACCAGGAACGGCTCGGCGACCTCCTCCACCGTCTCGGACTCCTCCCCCACGGCCACAGCCAGCGTGGACAGGCCCACCGGGCCGCCGCCGAAGAGCTTCAGCAGCGCGTGCAGCACGGCCCGGTCCAGCCGATCCAGACCGCGCGGGTCGACCTCGTAGACGGCCAGCGCGGCGGCCGCGATCTCCTCGGTGACCAGGCCGTCGTGCCGCACCTGCGCGAAGTCGCGCACCCGGCGCAGCAGCCGGTTGGCGATGCGCGGCGTGCCGCGCGACCTGCGGGAGATCTCGGCGGCGCCCTTCGGGTCGATCTCGACGGCGAGCAGCCGGGCGGAGCGGTGGATCACCCGCTCCAGCTCCTCGGGCGCGTAGAACTCCATGTGGCCGGTGAAGCCGAAGCGGTCGCGCAGCGGCGGCGGCAGCAGGCCGGCCCGGGTGGTGGCGCCGACCAGGGTGAACGGCGGCAGCTCCAGCGGGATGGCGGTGGCGCCCGGCCCCTTGCCGACGATGACGTCGACCCGGAAGTCCTCCATCGCCATGTAGAGCATCTCCTCGGCGGGCCGGGAGAGGCGGTGGATCTCGTCGAGGAAGAGGATCTCGCCCTCGGTGAGCGAGGAGAGGACCGCCGCGAGGTCTCCGGCGTGCTGGATCGCCGGGCCCGAGGTGATCCGTATCGGAGCGGCCATCTCCGCCGCGATGATCATCGACAGCGTCGTCTTGCCCAGTCCGGGCGGACCGGAGAGCAGCACGTGGTCGGGCGTGGCGCCGCGGTGCCTGGCCGCCTGCAGGACGAGCGAGAGCTGCTCGCGCACGCGCTCCTGGCCGATGAACTCGTCCAGGTCACGCGGGCGCAGCGCCGCCTCGACGGCCCGGTCCTCGCCGTCCGCGGCGGCGGTGACCAGGCGGTCGGCTGCGGCGTCGTCGTACATGCTCTCTCGGCTCCTCGGAAGGGTGGAATTCAGCGGGTGCGGTTGCGGCTCTGCAGGGCGGTGCGCAGCAGCGCGGAGACGTTGGGCTTCTCCATGGTCTCGGCCTCCGGCGTCACCGCCACGACCGCCTCCTCCGCCTCACGCGGCGCGAAACCGAGGCCCACCAGCGCGGCGTGCAGCTGCTCGTGCCACGGCGCGGGCGCGGCGGCGACGGGCCCGGCGGCGTGCTGGCTCGGCACGGCGCCTGTCGGCGCGCCGAGCCGGTCCTTGAGCTCCAGCAGCAGCTTCTGAGCCCCCTTGGGCCCGATCCCGGGCACGGCGGTCAGCGCCTTGGCGTCCCCGCGCGCGACGGCCACGCGCAGCGCCTCCGGGCTGTGCACGGCGAGCATCGCCTGCGCGACCTTGGGCCCGACACCGCTGGCGGTCTGCAGCAGCTCGAAGGTCTGCCGCTCGTCGTCGTCGGCGAAGCCGTAGAGCGTGAGCGAGTCCTCCCTGACGACGAGGGAGGTGGCCAGTCGCGTCTCCTCCCCCAGGCGCAGGCGTGCGAGCGTGCCCGGGGCGCAGTGCACGAGCATGCCCACGCCCCCCACCTGGATGACGGCGCTGGAGGGCGTGAACGCGGCCACGGGGCCGCTGACGAAGGCGATCACGGTCGGGGCTCCCTGACGCGACTGAGGGCGGCGGCGATCCTGTTGTTGGCGGTGCCGCGCCAGATGTGGCAGATGGCGAGCGCGAGCGCGTCGGCGGCGTCGGCCGGCTTCGGCGGCGCGTCGAGGCGGAGGATCCTGGTGACCATGGCCCCCACCTGGGCCTTCTCGGCCCTGCCGGAGCCGGAGACGGCGGCTTTCACCTCACTGGGCGTGTGCAGGGCGACCGGTATGCCGCGCCTGGTCGCACACAGCATGGCGACTGCGCTGGCCTGCGCGGTGCCCATCACCGTCCGCACGTTGTGCTGGGCGAACACCCGCTCCACCGCGACCTTGTCCGGCCGGTGCCGGTCCAGCCACTCCTCGATGCCCTGCTCGATCTGCAGCAGGCGCAGCGCGATGTCCTCCTCGGCGGGCGTCCGCACCACGCCGCAGGCGACCATCGTCAACGGCCGCCCCGGCGCCCCGTCGACGACCCCGACCCCACAACGGGTCAACCCCGGATCCACCCCTAGAACACGCATGCCCGCAGGCTATCGGCTGGGACCGACAGAACTGTTCAGGGGCGCGAGGCTGTACCGACGCGCGGCTCCGCCGCACGGGCGCGAGCCAGGTCGGCCGAGCCCCCGCAGGCCATTGCAACCACCAGGGGCGCGAGGCTGTACCGACACGCGGCTCCGCCGCACGGGCGCGAGCCAGGTCGGCCGAGCCCCCGCAGGCCATTGCAACCACCAGGGGCGCGAGGAACTGCGCGACAAGCCACCCACATAGGTAGAGCCCCGATCGCGCAGGGCCATCCGCTGTCGGTGGTTTCTCGCGCAGTTCCCCGCGCCCCTGAGGAGGTGGTGCGACTACTCGTCGGCGTCGAGTTCGGCCTCGACCTCGGGGGTGAGGTCGAAGTTGGCGAAGACGTTCTGGACGTCGTCGCTGTCCTCGAGGGCGTCGATGAGCTTGAAGATCTTGCGGGCGCCGTCCGCGTCCAGCTGGACCTGGACGGAGGGGACGAAGTTGGCCTCGGCCGAGTCGTAGTCGATGCCGGCGTCCTGGAGCGCCGTACGCACCGCGACCATGTCCGTGGCCTCGGTCTGGATCTCGAACGTGTCGCCGAGGTCGTTGACCTCCTCCGCGCCCACCTCGAGGGTGACCTCCATGATCGTGTCCTCGTCGACCTTGTCGACCTTCGGCACGATGATGACGCCCTTGCGGGAGAACATGTACGACACCGAGCCCGGGTCGGCCATCGAGCCGCCGTTGCGGGTCATCGCGACGCGGACGTCGGACGCGGCGCGGTTGCGGTTGTCGGTGAGGCACTCGATCAGGACCGCCACGCCGTTCGGGCCGTAGCCCTCGTACATGATGGTCGAGTAGTCGGCGCCGCCGGCCTCCGCGCCGGAGCCGCGCTTGACGGCGCGGTTGATGTTGTCGATCGGGACCGAGCTCTTCTTCGCCTTCTGGATGGCGTCGTAGAGCGTCGGGTTACCGGTGGGGTCTCCTCCGCCGGTACGGGCCGCCACCTCGATGTTCTTGATCATCTTGGCGAAGAGCTTGCCGCGCTTCGCGTCGATGACGGCCTTCTTGTGCTTGGTGGTAGCCCACTTGGAGTGGCCGGACATCGAGTTGCTCCTTAAAACAGGCCCAGGTGGAAGTGAACGATGGAGATCTTACCGTCACCCGCCGTGACTGACGGCGCGGACCATCTCCACGAAGAAGGCGTGCACGCGGTGGTCGCCGGTGAGCTCCGGGTGGAACGACGTGGCCAGCAGGTTCCCCTGACGGACCGCCACGATGTGCTCGGCCTCGGTGCCCTCGTGCAGCGAGGCCAGGATCTCGACGCCGGCGCCGACCGACTCGACCCAGGGGGCGCGGATGAAGACGCCGTGCACGTCGCCGCCCTCCAGGCCGGTGAATGCCACGCCCTGCTCGAAGGACTCGTTCTGCCGGCCGAAGGCGTTGCGGCGGACGACCATGTCGATGCCGCCGACCGTCTCCTGGTCGTCGCGGCCGTCGAGGATCTTGTCGGCCAACATGATCATGCCGGCACAGGTCCCGTAGACCGGCATGCCGGCCGCGACGCGGGCCCGCAGCGGCTCCATCACGCCGAAGAGCAGGGCCAGCTTGGACATGGTGGTGGACTCGCCGCCGGGGATGACGAGCGCGTCGATCTCGGCCAGCTCCTCGGGGCGGCGGACCGGGCGGGCGAGCGCGTCGGCCTCGGCGAGGGCGACGAGGTGCTCGCGCACGTCGCCCTGGAGAGCGAGGACGCCGATGACGGGGGTGGAGCTGGACGACACGGGGAGGACCTCTTCAGGGACGTATGGACGAACGGGAGGAGCCCCGGCCCCACTCGGGGGCCGGGGCTACCGCACGGAAAGCGAGCGAGCGCGAGGGAGTTACCAGCCGCGGTTGGCGTAGCGCTCGGTCTCCGGCAGGGTGTCGCAGTTGATGCCGACCATGGCCTCGCCCAGGTTGCGGGAGGCGTCCGCGATGATCTTCGGGTCGTCGTAGAAGGTGGTGGCCTTCACGATAGCCGCGGCGCGCTTGGCCGGGTCGCCCGACTTGAAGATGCCGGAGCCGACGAAGACACCCTCGGCGCCCAGCTGGCGCATCAGCGCGGCGTCGGCCGGGGTGGCCACGCCACCGGCGGAGAAGAGCACGACCGGGAGCTTGCCCAGCTCGGCGACCTCGGCGACGAGCTCGTAGGGGGCGCGCAGCTCCTTGGCGGCGGCGTAGAGCTCGTTGTTGTCGTAGCCGCGCAGCTTGGCGATCTCGCCCTTGATCTGGCGCAGGTGGCGGACGGCCTCGACAACGTTGCCGGTGCCGGCCTCGCCCTTGGAGCGGATCATGGCCGCGCCCTCGGCGATGCGGCGCAGGGCCTCGCCCAGGTTGGTGGCGCCACAGACGAAGGGGGTGGTGAAGGCCCACTTGTCGGAGTGGTTGACCTCGTCGGCCGGGGTCAGCACCTCGGACTCGTCGATGTAGTCGACGCCGAGGGCCTGCAGCACCTGGGCCTCGACGAAGTGGCCGATGCGGGACTTGGCCATGACCGGGATCGAGACCGCGTCGATGATCTCTTCGATCATGTTCGGGTCGGACATGCGGGCGACGCCGCCGTCCTTGCGGATGTCGGCCGGGACACGCTCCAGTGCCATGACGGCCACGGCACCGGCGTCCTCAGCGATCTTCGCCTGCTCGGCGTTGACCACGTCCATGATCACACCGCCCTTGAGCTGCTCGGCCATGCCGCGCTTGACGCGGGCGGTGCCGACGGCCGGCTGGGAGGAGGAGGGGGTGTTGGTGGACACGAATGACCTCACTGAAGACGCGGATTCGGTGCGATAAGCCCAATGGTAGGCGTGTACCGACCTTATCCGATGCTCCACCCGGTCCAGCGGGACGCCACCCCACACGCCACTACGGCGCACTCGGGGCGGCGTCCCGCCGCTGTCCTCGGCCCGTGCTCAGGTGAGCCGCACGCGCGGGTCGAGCACCGCGTAGAGCAGGTCCACCACAATGTTGGCCAGCACGATGAAGACCGCCGCCAGCAGCACCGTCGCGATGACGACCGGCTGGTCCTGGCGGACCACGGAGGTCACCGCGAGCCGGCCCAGCCCCGGCAGCCCGAAGATCTGCTCGGTCACGATCGCGCCGCCGAGCAGCGTGGCCAGGTCGATGCCGAACTGGGTGACCACCGGGGTGAGCGCCGCCCGCAGGGCGTGCCGGATGGTGACCCGGCGCCGGGAGATGCCCTTGGACCGGGCGGTGCGGATGTAGTCCTCGCCGAGCACCTCCAGCATCTGGTTGCGGGTGAGCCGGATGTAGGTCGCGGCGGTGATGAACGCCAGCGCGCACCACGGCATCACCAGATGGTGCGCCCACTCCACCGGATCACTGGTGATCGGGACGTAGCCGGAGGGCGGGAACCAGTCCATGCCGTGCGTGGTGAGCAGGAAGAACAGGAAGTACAGCAGCAGGATGCCGATCAGGAACGACGGCATCGAGAGCCCGATCAGGGCGAGGATGGTGCCGGCCCGGTCGAGCAGGCTGCGCGGCTTGACGGCCGAGATGACGCCGATGGAGACGCCGCCGACCAGCCACAGCACCGCCGCCCCGATCGCGAGCGAGATGGTGACCGGCAGCGCCTGGCCGATCAGGGTGTTGACCGACTCCGAGTTGTAGTACGAGTACCCGAGGTCGCCGTGGAAAAGGCGGTCCAGGAAGTGCCAGTACTGCGTCAGGATCGGCTGGTCGAGGCCGAGTTGCTTGGTGATCAGGTTGATCTGGGTCTGGGTGCACAGGCGTCCGCAGATCAGGCGCGGCACGTCGCCGGGGGCGACGAAGAAGAGCCCGAAGGTGAAGACGCTGATGAGCCAGAGCACCAGGACTCCGGAGAGCAGGCGTCGAAGGAGGAACCGCAGCATCGTCGTGTCTCCCGGTCAGTCCTGGGACAGGCGCCCGGCACGCGGGTCGAGCGCGTCGCGCACCCCGTCGCCGAGCAGGTTGAAGGCCAGCGTGGTGAGCAGCAGCGCCAGGCCGGGGAAGAGCGGGAACCACCAGGCCACCTGGTAGAAGTCCAGCGAGTCGCTGAGCATGTTGCCCCAGGTGGGGGTCGGCGGCACGACGCCGAGACCGAGGAAGGACAGGGTCGACTCGAAGACGATGGCGATCGGGATCAGCAGCGTCGTGTAGACGATCACCGGGGCGAGCACGTTGGGCAGCACGTCCACGAACATGATCCGCATGTCGCCGGCACCGAGTGAGCGGGCGGCCTCGATGTAGTCCTTCTCCCGGATCGACAGCGTCTGGCCGCGCACGATGCGGCCGACCGCGGCCCAGGTGAAGAAGGCGATGACGAAGACGGAGATGCCCAGCCCGCTGCCGTAGATCGAGACCAGCGCGATCGCGAAGAGCAGGAACGGGAAGGAGAGCACCACGTCCATGGCCCGCGACAGCACGCTGTCCACGACCGAGCCGAAGTAGCCGGCCGCGAGGCCGACCAGCACGCCCATGGCGACCGCGAGCAACGTGGAGGCGACGCCGACGAGCAGCGAGACCTGGGTGCCGTAGATGGTGCGCACCAGGATGTCCCGGCCCAGGTTGTCGGTGCCGAAGAGGTGCTGGGAGTTCGGCGCGACGGGCAGTCCGTCCACGGTGATGCCGTTGGTGCGGTCCTGGTCGGTCGGCCCGTAGCCGATCCAGTGCGCCAGCAGCGGCGCGGTGATCGCGACCAGCGCGATGAAGACGATGAACCCGAGGGAGATCATCGCGGCCCGGTCCTTGCGCAGGATGAACCAGGCCAGCTGCCAGGGGCTGCGGCCCTCGATCGCGCCGGCCGGGATCACGGCCGGCGCGGCGGTGGACCCGGTGGCCGTCTCGGTGAGGCTCGCGGCCACGGTCTCGTCGGCACTCATTCGGCGCGCTCCTCCTCGGGGATCGTCGCGGTGACCCGGGTGAGGTCCTCGCCGGGCTCGACCGGGAAGTGGCAGGCCGTCAGGTGCGTGTCCGGGTCGCCCGCCCGGGCCACCAGCGGCGGCTGTTCCTGGACGCAGATCGCCTGGGCCTTCGGGCAGCGCGGGTGGAAGCGGCAGCCGGTGGGCGGCGCGACCGGGGAGGGCACGTCGCCGGTCAGCACGATCCGCTGCCGGGCCGCCGCCTGGTCGGGGTCGGCCACCGAGGCGGCCGAGAGCAGCGCGTTGGTGTACGGGTGCCGCGGCCGGTTGTGCAGTTCCTCGGAGTCGGCGAGCTCGACGACCTGCCCGAGGTACATCACCGCGATCCGGTCGCTCACGTGCCGCACCACGGACAGGTCGTGGCTGATGAACAGGTACGTGAGCCCGAACTCCTGCTGCAGGTCGTCCAGCAGGTTGATGATCTGCGCCTGGATCGACACGTCCAGGGCGGAGACGGGCTCGTCGGCCACGATCAGGCTCGGCTTGAGGGCGAGCGCGCGGGCGACGCCGATGCGCTGCCGCTGGCCGCCGGAGAACTCGGCCGGAAACCGGTTGTAGTGCTCCGGGTTGAGCCCGACCAGCTCCATCAACTCCTGGACCTTGGGCTTGCGTTCGTCCCGGTCCCCCTCGCCGTGGATGGCGAAGGGGTCGCCGATGATCGAGCCGACGCGGCGCCGCGGGTTGAGCGAGCCGTACGGGTCCTGGAAGATCATCTGCATCCGGCGCCGGTACGGGCGCACCCGGGAGCGGCTCAGGTCGGTGATGTCCTGGCCCTCGAAGAGGATCTGACCCGAGGTCAGCGAGTGCAGCCGGGTGACGCAGCGGGCCAGCGTGGACTTGCCGCAGCCGGTCTCGCCGACCAGCCCCAGCGTCTCGCCGCGGCGCACCGAGAGGCTGACGCCCTCGACGGCGTGCACCCGGCCGATCTCGCGTTTGACGACGACGCCCTGCTTGATCGGGAAGTACTTGACCGCGTCGCGGATCTCGACCAGCATCTCGGACGCGTCGTTCGTGGGTCGGTTCGTGCTCTCGTTCACGTTGACGCTCATGCCGCGCCCTCCTCGACCACGCCGCCGCGTCCGGCGGCGCTCGCCGCCCGGCGGTCCTCCTTGACCTGCTCGTTGGTGCCGAGCAGGTCGGGCGGCAGCCAGCACGCGGAGGTGTGCCGGGGGCTCTCCTCGACCACCGCCAGTTCCGGCTGCTCGGTGCGGCAGCGGTCCATGGCGAACGCGCACCGGGGGTGGAAGGCGCAGCCGGAGGGCAGCCGGATCAGGCTGGGCGGCTGGCCGGGGATCGGCCGCAGCCGCGCGCCGGCCCCGCTGGAGGCCGGGATCGACTCCAACAGGCCGTTGGTATAGGGGTGGTGGGCCCGGTAGTAGAGCCCGCGACGGTCGGCCCGCTCGGCGGCCCGGCCCGCGTACATCACCATGACCTCGTCGGCCAGGCCCGCGATCACGCCGAGGTCGTGCGTGATCATGATCAGTGCCATCCCGTGCTCCTGCTGGAGGCGCAGCAGCAGGTCCAGGATCTGCGCCTGGACGGTGGCGTCGAGCGCCGTGGTGGGCTCGTCCGCGATGACCAGCTTCGGCTCCAGTGCGAGGGCCATCGCGATCAGCGCGCGCTGCCGCATGCCGCCGGAGAACTGGTGCGGGTAGTCGTCGATGCGCTGCGCCGGGTGCGGGATGCCGACGGAGCCGAGCAGGTCGATCGCGCGACGCCGGGCGACGGCGCGGCTGACCGGCTCGTGCGCCTGGATCATCTCGACGATCTGCCAGCCCACCCGGTAGAGCGGGTGCAGGCTGGAGAGCGGGTCCTGGAAGATCGCGGCGATCCGCGCGCCGCGGACCGAGCAGAGCTCGTCCTCGGTCATGGTGAGCAGGTCCTCGCCCTCGAACCGGGCGGAACCGGTGACCTTGGCGCCGGTGGTCAGACCGAGCAGCGTCTGGGTGCACACGCTCTTGCCCGACCCGGACTCGCCGACGATGCCGAGCGTGCGCCCGGGTTCGAGGTCGAAGGAGACCCCGCGCACGGCCTGGACCTCGCCGTCGGCTGTGCGGAAGGAGACGCGGAGGTCGGAGACCTCGAGAAGGCTCATCGTGCCTCGCAGGGGATGGCCGGCCCCGGATCCGGGGCCGTGCAGGGATGCCGGACCCGCCCGGCGCGGGTTCACCGCGCCGGGCGGGGTGGTGCGGGACGGGCCGGCGTTGTCGCGTGACGTCAGCTGTTGGGGGACAGCCAGATCTCGGTGACGTCGTAGTTCTGCGCGAAGGGCTCGAAGATCGCGTTGTGCACCCGGTCGGAGCGGAACACCGCGGTGCTCTGCGCCTCGAACGGGACGATCGCCGCGATGGCCATCAGCCGCTGGTCGGCCTGGGCCCAGAAGCCCGCCGCGGTGCTCTCGTCGGGAGCACCCAGCGCCTTGTCGATGAGCGCGTTGACCTGCGTGTCGTTCACGTCGCCCCAGTCGGTCGAGCCGGGGGCGTAGCCGCGGCCGTCGAAGAGCGGCTCGATGTTGGCGCGACCGTTGTTGCCGAACCAGTCCGGGATCCAGCCCGGCTCGCTGATGTCCCAGCCGCCCGACTTGGCCAGGCTCGGCACCGACAGGTACTTGCCGTAGTAGTCACCCTGCGGGACCGGCACGATCTGGGTGGTGACGCCGCACGCCTTCATGTCCGTCTGGATGGACTGCGCCACGGCCGGGTGCTTGCCCGCGTTGCGGACCAGGTCCTTGAGCACCAGCCCGTTCGGGTAACCGGCCGCGGCCAGCATGGACTTGCACTTGGCCGGGTCGCCCTTGCTGCCAGGCGTCGCGTAGGGGTCCATCTTCTGGTAGCCGAGGCTGCCGGGCGGGATGGTCTGGTCCAGCGGCGTGTTCAGCGAGGGGCCGCCGTAGATCTGACCGATCGCCACCTTGTCCACGGCGTACTCCAGCGCCTGCCGCACCGCCGGCTTGCTGAGCGCGCTGCCGTTGCTCGGGCTCTGGAAGTTGAAGACCAGGAACGGGTTGCTGATGCCCGCGGTGTAGATGCCCAGGCGCGCGTCCTTGGTCGCCTTCAGCGCCGGGATGGAGGCGGTGGGCACGGTGGTGTCCCACTCCATGTCCGCCGTGCCGGCCTGGATCTGCTGCTGCACGGCGGCCTCGTCCGGGCCCTCGGTGACGTCGATGTGGTCGACGTACGCGTCACGCACCGGGTCGGAGGCCTTGGCCCAGGCGGGGTTGCGGTCCAGCTTGACGGACTGCCCCGCCGTGTAGGCGGTGATCTGGTACGGGCCGTCGGAGATGGTGTGCTGACGGAAGGTCGCGTCGTCCGGCATGTAGTTCAGGTACTCGACCGGAGCGGGCGAGGAGAACGGCATCGCCAGGATGTTGAGGAAGTCGCTGGCGGGCTTGACCAGCGTGAACTTCACCGTGCTCGCGTCGACGGCCTGGACGCCGGAGATGTCGTGGCCGGTGATGTACGCCTTCATGTCGGCGATGTCCGGCTTCACCTTGGCGAACGCGTTGCAGTAGTCGGCGAAGCCGGCGATCACGCCGGCGTAGTAGCTGAGCGCACCCACGGCGTTCGGGGTGGGGTTGCACAGCCGCTTCATCCCGAGCACCTCGTCCTGCGCGGTGACCGCGCGGGCCGGGGTGGTGTTCCACATCGCGCCCTGGCGCAGGTGGATGGTGTAGGTCAGGCCGTCGGCGCTGAGTCCGCCGTTGGCGGTGGTCGGCAGGTCGGTGGCGAGGTCCGGGACGACCTCGTTGACCTTGTTCGGATCGGTCGAGGCCGGATAGGTGAACAGCTGCCGGGCGTAGGCGCGTTCGACGGTGTAGGAGGTCGCGTAGTAGGCGCTCGCGGTGTCGAGGTGGTCGACGTCGCTGTTGCCGAGGACCTTGAGCGTGCCCCCCTTCGTCGGCGTGCCCGTCGCGTTGACGTTGGCCGAGTCGGAGCTGTTGCCGGGGCTGTTGCCCGGCCCCGGCTTGCTGCCGGAGCTGCAGCCCGCGGCGGCGAGCGCGACGCTCGTCAGCAGGGCGCCCATGGCGAGGGTGCGTGATCTGTGGTGCGTGGAACGTGGCATGAGGAGCGCCTCCTGCGATCGAGTTCGGAAGATCGATGCACAAGTGGCGCCGTGGGGGCGGGCAGGGGTGCCCCGCTCTGAAGTCCACGACGTCGTGATGCCCGGTGAGGCAACGTCAGTAATCTCGGGCTGCCCGGGCCGTCTGTCCACAACACGGACACCATCGAAATCATGGCGTTATACGATCGCCGCTGATTGACACCCCTTCAGGTGCGTACGGCTTCGAGTGTGCGCGGAGCTTCGTCGTCCATCTCGAAGGCCAGCGGGAACGGCGCGCGCCCCGCGAGACGGAAGAGCCGCACGATCCGGTGTCGTCGCACGGCGCGCGCCGCGCGCACCGAGTCGTTGTGGAACCGCCGCGCCATGGGCACGCGCCGGGCGGCCTCGCCCAGTTCCACGAGCGCGTCCGTCCCGCCCGGCAGCGAGGCGAGTTCGTCCACTTGCTCCTGCTCCCTGAAGACCGCGCGCAGCGCCTGCGAGAGCTCACTCTCGGCGATCTCCCGCGCGTCGTCCTGCGCGGTGCGGGCCGCGTGCGCGGCCTGGTACAGCAGGATCGACGCGGCCGGGTCCAGCATCGTCGACGTCGCCAGCTCCAGGGCGCCCGAGGCGCGCCGCAACAGCGCCGCGTCCAACGCGGCTCGCGCGGCGTCGATCCGCGCGTGCAGCCGGTCGAGCCGCCCGGCGGTCCAGCTCAGGTACACCCCGAAGGCGACAACGACAACGCCGATCCAGATCCATGTGCTCACAGGGTGTGACCCTATCGGGAGCGCGAGTGGCAACCTCCAGGGGCGCGAGGCTCGCGCCCCCGAGGGGAGTGCAGCTGCCACGCCTGCCCAAGGTCAGCCACGGGCGCCGGTGTACACCCCGGAGGGGCGGTGGCGGAGGGGAGGGGCCGCGTACTCCTCGAGGGCGTGGGCGAGCCAGCCCGCCGTGCGGGAGAGGGCGAAGATGGTTTCCTCCGCGTCCGGGGGGAAGGCGGCGAGCTCGGTGAGGAGGGCGAGGGCGAGGTCGCTGTTGGGGAAGGTGCCGAAGCGGTCGCGGGCGACCGCGATGAGGTCGGTGCAGGCGGCGCGGAGGCCGCGGGGGTCCGGGAGGGGGTCGAGGAGGCGCAACAGCGTGTCCGCGCGCGGGTCGCGGGCGCGGTAGAGGACGTGGCCGAAGCCCGGGACGGCGCCGGTCTCGCGCAGCGTCGTGGCGAGCGCCGTGACGGGGTCGGTCTCGTGCGCCCGCACGAGCACGCCGCGGGCACGGGCGCCCGCGCCCCCGTGCAGGGGGCCGTCGAGCACGGCGAGCCCCGCGGTGACGACGGCGTACGGGTTGGCGCGCGTCGACGCGGCGAGGCGGGCCGCGTACGTGGAGGTGGCCATGTCGTGGTCGGCGAGCAGGATCAGCGCGGCGTCCAGCGCGCGCAGCGCGTCCGCGCTCGGGGCGTCCGCGCCGAGCCGGGCCCAGAGGCGCTCCGCCACCGACTCCCCTCCCGCGGCGCGGCGTTCCGGCACCGCGGCCAGCAGCGCGCCGATCAGCGCGCGGCCGGTGGCGACGACGCTGTCGGGCCGCAGGTCGAGGCTGAGCGGGTCGGCCACGGACGCGGCCAGCACCGCGGCCTTGAACCGGTCGACCGCCCGCGCGGAGGCGGGCAGCGCGTCGGCGCAGGCGCGTACGGTCTCGGCCAGGCGGGCGGGCGGCGGTGCGAAACGAGCGTCGGGCTCGTCCCGGCCGGTCCACAGCCACACCGCCGTGGCCTCGAAGGTCGACCGCTGGGCCAACTCCGCGGCGTCCAGGCCGCGGTAGCGGAGCCGGTCGTCCTCCAGCAGGGTCAGCCCGGTGCGGATCGCGGGGCCGGCGGCGGCCGGCTCGGCCGGAGCTCCGCCGCGCCCGGCGGCGTTGCGCTCGGCGAGGGCCTCGACGTCGGCGGCGGCGAAGAGGCTGCCCTTGCCGTCCGCGGCCCGCACGCGGGTGATCAGGCCGCGGCTGACGTAGGCGTACAGCGTCTGCGGCTTCACCCCCAGCCGCTCCGCGGCCTCCTGCGTGGTCAGCATCATCGCCCGGGCACCCCACCGTACATTGATTGACTCGATCAACATTGACAACTATGGACGGCCGCGTCGAGATTGGCAATATGACCGCTACAGAGACCGCCGAGGCGTACCGCGTCTTCGGGACCGTGCACACCAAGGGCCACTCCCCCGCCTACGAGCGGGTCGGCGTGGCCGTCGCCGACTCGGCCGAGCTGCTGGAACGGCTGGTGGCGCTGCCGCCCGTCAAGCGGCAGCCGAACCTGCTGCTGGCGGCCGTGCGGTACCTGGACGGCCCGGTCGACTCCGGCGAGGCCTTCGTCGGGTGGGCGCTCGCGCACTGGGAGCAGGTGCGGGCGGTGATCCTGGCCCACGCCACGCAGACCAACGAGGCGGGACGCTGCGCGACCCTGCTGCCGCTGCTCGCGGCGCTGCCGCAGCCCCTGGCGCTGATCGAGGTGGGGGCCTCGGCAGGGCTCTGCCTCTACCCGGACCGTTACCGGTACCGCTACGACGACACGCCCGCGTTCGGCGCGGCCGAAAGCCCGGTGACGGCCGTCTGCGCGACCACCGGGCCCGTCCCGTTCCCCGCGCCGGACCGGATGCCGCAGGTGGTCTCCCGCGCCGGCGTCGACCTGAACCCGCTCGACCCGGCCGACGCCGACGACGCGCGCTGGCTGGAGAGCCTGGTCTGGCCCGGCCAGCAGACCCGCCTGGACCGGCTGCGCGCCGCGCTGACGGTGGCCCGGACCGAGCCGGAGCCGGCCCGGATCGTGCGCGGGGACCTCAATGAACGGATCGCCGAGCTGGTGGCGGGCGCGCCGAAGGGCGCGACGCCGGTGGTCTTCCACACCGCTGTGCTCTGCTACCTGCCGCCGGAGGCCCGCCGCGCCTTCACCACCGCGATGCGGGAGCTGCCGTGCCGCTGGATATCCAACGAGGCGCCCGACGTCCTGCCCGAGATCGACGCCCGGCTGCCCTGCCCGGCCCCGACCGATCGCGGCGTCAACATCCTTGCCCTGGACGGCGAGCCGGTCGCCTTCACCGGCCCGCACGGCGAGCGCCTCGACTGGTTCGCCCAGGCCCGCTGACCCTGGCTCAGTCCCGGGCCAGCCCCAGCTTCGAGCGCCAGCCCGGGGCCGGCTCCGCGTCGGTGACCGCCGCGGCGCCCGTCGCCACCGTCTCGTAGACGGCGAGAATGTCCGCGCCGACCGTGGACCAGTCGAAGCGGCGGACGTGGCGGGAACCGGTGTCGCGCAGCGCCTCGCGGCGCTCCGGATCGGCCAGCAGCCGCAGCACCGTCTTGGCCAGCGAGTCCGCGTCCTCGACGGGGAAGAGCTCGCCGCTGGAGCCGCCGTCCAGGACCTGGCGGAAGGCGTCCAGGTCGGAGGCGACCACGGGCGCGCGCGCGGAGAGGGCCTCGACCAGGATGATGCCGAAGCTCTCGCCGCCGGTGTTCGGCGCGACGTAGACGTCGACGCTGCGCAGCAGCCGGGCCTTGTCCTCGTCGGACACCAGCCCGAGGAAGGTGATCCGGTCGCGGACCCCCTTCGGCAGGTCCTTGACCGCCTCCTCCTCGTCGCCCTTGCCGGCGACCAGCAGCCGCACCTGGGGGCGGGCGGCGAGGATGGTCGGCAGCGCCTCCAGCAGCGTCGGCAGGCCCTTGCGCGGCTCGTTGATCCGGCCGACGAAGCCGATGGTGTCGCCCTGCCACTCCGGCCGCGGCTCCGCGCTCGCGAAGAAGTCGACGTCGACGCCGTTGGGGATGACGACCGCGTCACCGCCCAGGTGCTCGACGAGCGTGGTGCGCGCGTACTCGCTGACCGCGATCCGCGCGGAGATCTTCTCCAGCGCGGGCTGCAGGATCGGGTAGGCCGCGATCATCGCGCGCGAGCGCGGGTTCGAGGTGTGGAAGGTGGCCACGATCGGGCCGGTGGCGGCCCAACAGGCCAGCAGCGAGAGGCTGGGCGTGGCCGGCTCGTGGATGTGCAGCACGTCGAAGTCGCCCTCGTGCAGCCAACGGCGCACCCGCGCGGCGGACAGGAAGCCGAAGTTGAGCCGGGCCACCGAGCCGTTGTACGGCACCGGCACGGCACGGCCGGCGGAGACCACGTAGGGCGGCAGCGGCGTCTCGTCGTCCGAGGGGGCCAGTACCGAGACCTCGTGGCCGAAGCCGATCAGGTGCTCGGCGAGGTCGCGCACGTGGAACTGGACGCCGCCGGGGACGTCCCACGCGTACGGGCAGACGATGCCGATCCTCACGCCTGGGCCTCCACGGGCTGCGGGTCCGCGTCGGGGCCGTCCGGATCGGCGTCGGGCCGGACGTTCGGCTTGTCCGGCCGCGGCTCCAGATCGGCCAGCCAGAAGCGCTGCAGCATGTGCCAGTCCTTGGCGTGCTCGCGCACACCCGCGGCCCAGACGTCGGCCATGGCCTGCGTCATCGCGGCCGACTTCTCGCGGCGCGTGCCCTCCTCGGGGACGAGGATCTCCTCGTGCACGCAGCCGCGCATCACCTTGGTCTCGTCGTACCAGAGCGTGACGGGCAGCAGCGCGGCGCCGGTCTGCGCGGCGAGCGCGGCCGGTCCGGCAGGCATCCGGGTCTTCTCGCCGAGGAAGTCGACCTCGATGCCGGAGGCGGACAGGTCGCGGTCGCCGACCAGGCAGACCAGCTTGCCCGCGCGCAGCCGCTTGGCCAACGTGGCCATGGTGTGCGCGCCGCCGGTCAGCGGCAGCACCTCCATGCCGAGGCCCTCGCGGTAAGCCATGAACCGCTCCCAGAGCTTCTCCGGCTTGACCCGCTCGGCGACGGTGCTGAACGGGTAGCCGCGGACCACGACCCAGGCGCCGGCCAGGTCCCAGTTGCCCATGTGCGGCAGCGCCAGCACCACGCCGCGCCCGGCGGCGAGGGTGTCGTCGAGCCGCTCGATGTGCTCGGGGGTGAAGGAGGCGCGGATCCGCTCCTTGCCCCACCCCGGCATCCGGAAGGACTCGCACCAGTAGCGCAGGTAGGAGCGCATGCCCTCGCGGCTGAGCTCGCGGATCCCGGCCTCGTCCAGGTCGGGGCGGACCCGGCGCAGGTTGGACTCCAGCCGCAGCACGCTCTTGCCCTGCTTGCGCCACGCCATGTCGGCGATGCGCCGGAACAGCGCGTCGGCGACGGGCTCGGGCAGGCGCTTCACCAGGCCCCAGCCCGAGGCGTAGGCGAGATAGGTCAACTGGTCCTTCACTGCGCCTCCCCGGTGGCCGCCTGCGCGGCGTTCACTTCCGCCAACTCCGCCGCCTCGCGTCGGACGGTGAGCACCCGCTGGAACACGGTGATCAGGCTGCCCACGGCGACCGCCCACAGGGCGATCGGCAGCAGCCACTGGATCCCCGGCACGCCGAACTGGTGCAGGCCGGAGAGACCGGCCGCGACCAGTGTGCCGACCAGCCGCTCCGCGCGCTCGACGACGCCGTTGACGTCACACTTGAGTCCGAGGCTCTCGGCGCGGGCCTTGGTGTACGAGACCACCTGGCCGCTCGCGAGGCAGAACAGCGTGACCGCGCAGAGCAGCAGGTTGTCGCCGCGGCCCGCGTACCACATGGCGATGCCGCCGAAGATCGCGCTGTCCGCGACGCGGTCCAGGGTGGAGTCCAGGAACGCGCCCCACGGGCCGGAGCGGCCCGCCTGCCGGGCCATGTTGCCGTCGACCAGGTCGGAGAAGACGAAGGCGGTGATGACGACCGTGCCCCAGAAGAAACTGCCGCGCGGGTAGAAGACCAGGGCCCCGGCCACCACCCCGGCGGTGCCGACCAGGGTCACCGCGTCCGGGCTGACGCCCTTGCGCAGCAGGAATGCCGCGAGAGGGGTGAAGACGCGGGTGAAGAAGGCTCGGGCGTATTTGTTGAGCATGGGTCTTCCGACCGCTCCGTTCCAGGCAGGGTCCGGCGGGTTCCGGCGGGGCGCTGGTCGTCCAGGCGCGCGTTGTCCAGGTGAGCGTCATGCTATCGGGCCGACTGCACCTGACCGGCGTATGGACCTGCGGCGAACAGAGTGGGAGGCTCCAAAGTACCGCGGGTGATCTGCGTCACATCACTATCCTCATCCAGCTCACCCGGCGCGGGCCCCGTGGCGTCCCTCAAGCGCGTGTGCGGGAGGAGATCACGATCATGGCTGACAAGTCGAGCAACGCCTCAGGGGCCGCCGGCAGGGCACCGTCGGCCGACCGGCCCGAGCAGATTCGGAACGTGGTGCTGGTCGGCCACAGCGGAGCGGGGAAGACGACGATCGCCGAGACCCTCGCCCTGGCCACAGGGGCGATCAACCGGGCCGGCCGGGTTCAGGACGGCACGACCGTCTCCGACTACGACGAGATCGAGCACCGCCAGCAGCGCTCGGTCCAGCTCTCGCTCGTCCCGCTGGAACACGCGGGCTTCAAGATCAACCTGCTGGACACCCCCGGCTACGCCGACTTCACCGGCGAGCTGCGGGCCGGACTCCGAGCCGCCGACGCCGCGCTCTTCGTCGTCCCGGCCAACGAGGGGATCGACGGCGCCACCCGCGGCCTGTGGGACGAGTGCGCCGCGGTGAACATGCCCCGCGCCCTGCTCGTCACCAAGCTGGACGCCCCCCAGGCCGACTTCGACACCACCGTCGAACGCTGCCGCGAGGCGTTCGCCCCGGAGGCCCCCGACTCGGTCCTGCCGCTCTACCAGCCGCTGCGCGACGGCCCGCCCGGCTCCGACGGCACCCCCACCGCGACCGGCCTGGTCGGCCTGCTCAGCCGCCGCCGCTACGACTACGCGAGCGGGAAGCGCGTCGAGACCGACGCCGGCCCCGAGCTCACCACGGAGATCGGCCCCGCACGGGAGCGGCTGATCGAGGCCGTCATCACCGAGAGCGAGGACGAGACGTTGATGGACCGCTACCTCGGCGGCGAGACCATCGACACCAAGACCGTCATCGACGACCTGGAGAGCGCCGTCGCACGCGGCCACTTCCACCCCGTCATCGCCGTCCTCCCCGCGGCCGAGGGCTCCAAGGAGGGCATCGGCACGGCGGAGCTGCTGGAGCTGATCACCTCGGCGTTCCCCTCGCCGGTCGAGCACGTCACCCCCGTCCACGAGGGCGAGGAGGCCCTCGGCTGCGACCCGGCGGGGCCGCTGGTGGCACAGGTCCTGAAGGTCACCTCCGACCCGTACGTCGGCCGGCTCACCCTCTGCCGCATCTTCTCCGGCACGCTGCGCCCCGACGGCCAGGTCCACATGGCCGACGCGGACACCGACGAGCGCGTCGGCGCGCTCTCCTCCCCCTTCGGCAAGACGCTCCGCCCCGTCCCGCAGGCCGTCGCCGGCGACATCGTCTGCGTCGCCAAGCTCACCCACGGCATCACCGAGGACACCCTCAGCCTCCCCGACCACCACGTGGGCCTCGACCACTGGGCACTCCCCGAGCCGCTGCTGCCCGTCGCCATCGCGGCCCACAGCAAGGCCGACGAGGACAAGCTCTCCCAGGGCCTCGCCCGCCTCGCGGCGGAGGACCCCACACTCCGCCTGGAGCAGAACCCGGAGACCCGGCAGCTGGTCCTGTGGTGCCTCGGCGAGGCCCACGCCGACGTCATGCTGGAGCGCCTGCGCGGCCGGTTCGGCGTCCACATCGACACCGTCGACTACATCGTCCCGTTCCGCGAGACCATCGCCGGCCACGCGACCGGACGCGGCCGCCACGTGAAGCAGTCCGGCGGCCACGGCCAGTACGCCATCTGCGAGATCGAGGTCGAGCCGCTGCCCACCGGGAGCGGCTTCGAGTTCGTCGACAAGGTGGTGGGCGGCGCGGTCCCGCGCCAGTTCATCCCTTCGGTGGAGAAGGGCGTCCGCGCGCAGCTGGCCCGCGGGGTCGCGGCGGGGTTCCCGCTGGTCGACGTGAAGGTCACACTGGTCGACGGCAAGGCCCACTCCGTCGACTCCTCCGACGCCGCGTTCCAGACCGCCGGCGCGCTGGCCCTCCGGGAGGCCGCGACGGACAACGTCCGGCTGCTGGAGCCCGTGGCGGAGGTCCACGTCCTCGTCCCCGACGACTACGTGGGCGCCGTCCTCAGCGACCTCTCCAGCCGCCGCGGCCGCGTCCTCGGCACGGAGCCTGTCGGCACGGGCGGGAGGACCGCGGTCCACGCGGAGGTCCCGGAACTCGAGATCGTCCGCTACGCCGTCGACCTCCGCAGCCTCAGCCACGGCGCCGGCTCCTTCACCCGCGCCTACGCCCGCCACGAAACCCTCCCGGAGGCGATCTCGCACAAGGTGCTCAGAGCCGCGGAGAAGTGATCATCAGCCGGTGGCAGCACGCCAGGGGCGCGGGGAACCGCGCCCCTCGGGTGTCCCCGGCGCCGACAGGCGCCCTAGCGGGGCCCGAGCGCGCAGGCGGGCGTTCCCCCTGGCAGACGGTGGCGGTTCGCGGCGACGAGACGGTAGAGCGCCGCCGTGGCCACCCGGACGCCCGGGAGGAGCGCGGTCGCGCCGAGGAGGACCCACGGCACCCGGCGGGTGCGCAGCAGGACCTTCGCGGCCGCGTCCGCGCCGCCGTGGACCTGGCCCGTGGGGGTGATCCAGAGGATCTCGCGTTCAGCGCGCTCGCGCGTGGCCGCGCCGCCGGTGAACGCCGCGAGCGCGTCCATGTCGGCGAACTGGAACGGGATCGACGCCCAGCCGTCCGTACCCAGCAGGCGCTCGCCGAACTGCAGGGAAGATGTGCAGAACGCACAGTCGCCGTCGAAGATCAGGACCGGCGTGCCCGCGGTGATGTCCATATCCGTATTGTCGCAGCTCCCGCTGACATGGCGTGATCCACAGCGATACGCTGACAGCGCACGCCCGTTGACACGCGTTCAGGGGAGGAACCGCGACGATGAGCGATGGACCCTTCGGGCCCCAGGTGCTGCGGACCGACCCGTCGCCGAGCTCCGGGGCCACGACCTCCCTGTCGTCCATGGCCTACCGGGACGGCGACTTCAAACAGCTGGTGGATCTGCATCCGGAGACCAAGTCCAAGCCGGGGCGGATCAAGCTGCTCGCCCCGAACCTGGGCGAGGCCTTCTGCGAGGCGCTGATCGCGCGCACGCTGAGCGTCAAGCGCAAGCCGATCGTGCCGTCGTACGGGCTGCAGCCGCGCATCGTCGTCGAGCACGCGCTGGAGGCGGAGGACGTCCGGCACCAGCGGGACAAGCAGCTCACGCTGGTCGCGGTGGTGTTCGGGCTGCTGTTCCTGCCCGGCACGCTGCTGTGGCTGCTGGTGTTCGAGCTGGCCCGGCGCGCGCCGGAGAAGAGCCGCGAGCTGTACCAGAACCTCGGCATCGTCGTGGTCGTGCTCATCGCGGGCCTGCTGGCGTGGCATCCGGGGAGCGTCACCGGGTTCTGGGGGATGTACCTGCGGGTGATGACGATCGTGCCGCTGGTCGGCTGGTACCTGGCGCGGCGGATCTGCCTCAACACCGCGCAGAAGCTGCGCGACCGGTGGAACGGGCTGCTGGACGGCACCGCGGTCGGTCCGACCGTGCCCGGTGCGGTGCCGAAGGGGCCGGACGACCACAAGGCGGAGAACCAGCGGATGCGGCTGGCGGAGCTGCTGGCCGAGCAGGACACCAACATCGGGCACTACGCGGGCGCGAAGGGCATCCTCGGGATCGGGCCGCGCTGGGGCTCGTGGAGCCTGGCGGAGCAGCTGACCCCGGCGGAGGGGCACCAGGAGATCCGGCCGTTCCACAACTTCGACCTGATCCGCAAGATCGAGGAGCATCTGCACCGGCTCGGGCGCAGCGCGGTCGCCGAGGGCGGCATCCCGGGTGTCCGGGTGGACCACTGGGTGCTGCTGCCGGTCGGCGAGGGCGCCGACGAGATCTCCCGCCCCGCGGGGCCGGACATGGACGGGCACCGGATGCGCTCGGTCGCGGTCGCCGACCTGGCGAACAAGCAGACCTTCGGCGAGGGCCCGCGCCACTACCTCGGCGCCCAGTTCGTGCTCTGGAACGGGCAGTTGATCGTCACCCTGATGGCGAACGTCTCCGTCCTGCACGACACGCTGCGCATCGAGGTGACCGGGCACGCGCTCGGCCCGGTCAACCCGCTCTTCGGCAAGAAGGCGGCGCCGCCGGAGAAGACGGTGGCCAAGCGGGGCAAGTTCTGGGAGGAGGTGACGATCCAGCTGCCCATCGTGGACAACGCCGAGGTCGTCCGCCTCGCCACCCGCGCGCCGTTCACCTGGCCGTGGAGCGCGACGCTGCTCAACTGGCTCGGCGGCTCGGTCAAGCTCCCGGAGCCCTTCGGCATCCGCTCCGCGTGGGCGGGCCGGCCGTGGACCCACCGCTTCATGGCGGACGACGCGATCCGCGTGGCCACCCCGTTCCTCCGCGCCTGCCACGCGGGCACGATGGAGCTCCTCGCGGACCACGACGTCAACCTCGAACGCTTCCAGGCCCGCTCGCAACTCCTCGGCGCCGAGGTCCAGGGCGTCCGCCCCTTCAAGGCCGACGTCTACGACGCGGACTGATCTCGGCCCAGCGCCGACAGGAGTGGGCGTGGCGGTCGGGCTGCGGGTGCACGATGACCGACGCGGGAGCGGCCGCCGAGGTGTAGCCGGCGCTGTAGCTGAGCAGTTGGTGGACGTCCGCAGCGCTCACGCCGTGGCGGTCGTGGCGCTTGTACGGGCACCGTGCGCGGGTCGGAGTCCAGCCGGTGGATCACTCCGGCCAGGCGTCGGCGATCAACTTGCGGGTGTCGCCGAGCATCTGTGGGAGCACCTTGACGTGGCCGACCACCGGCATGAAGTTGGTGTCGCCGCCCCAGCGGGGGACGACGTGCTGGTGGAGGTGGGCGGCGATGCCGGCGCCGCCGGCGGAGCCCTGGTTGATGCCGATGTTGAAACCGTGGGCGTTGGAGGCGGCGCGGAGGGCCGTCATGGCCTGCTTGGTGAGTTCGGCGATCTCGACCGTCTCGTCCGCCGTCAGGTCGGTGTAGTCGGCGACGTGGCGGTACGGGACGGCCATCAAGTGGCCGCCGTTGTACGGGTACTTGTTGAGGACCGCGTAGGCGTGGACACCGCGGCGGACGACGAGGCCGTCCTCGTCCGTCATGGCCGGGATCGCGCAGAACGGGCAGCCGTCGTCCGGGGCCGGGCCGGTGGGCTTGGACTCGCCCTGGATGTAGGCCATCCGATGCGGGGTCCACAGGCGCCCGAACCCGTCGGGGGCGCCCGCTCCGTACTGCTGTTCCGGCTCCGTCGTCATGCTGATCAGCATAGACGCGAGGGCGGTCCCGTCGGGACCGCCCTCACGATCACAGCAGTGGAGCAGGATCAGACCTGGCCGCTGCTCAGACCTGAACCCTGCGCTCGACCACGTCGACCAGCTTGGCCAGGGCGTCGGCGCGGGAGACGCCGTTCTCCTGGGAGCCGTCACGGTAGCGGAAGGAGACCGTGCCGGCCGCCATGTCCTCGTCGCCGACGATGATCATGAACGGCGTCTTGAGCTTCTGGTGGTTGCGGATCTTCTTCTGCATCCGGTCACCCGAGGCGTCCACGTCCACACGCAGGCCCTTGGCCTTCGCCTCGCGGGCGAACTCCTGCAGGTACTCGACGTGGGCGTCGCCGATCGGGATGCCGACCGCCTGGACCGGAGCCAGCCACGGCGGCATCGCGCCGGCGTAGTGCTCCAGCAGCACCGCGAAGAAGCGCTCGATCGAGCCGAACAGCGCGCGGTGGATCATGACGGGACGCTGGCGCGAGCCGTCCGGGGCCGTGTACTCGAGGTCGAAGCGCTCCGGCAGGTTGAAGTCGACCTGGATGGTCGACATCTGCCAGGTGCGGCCGATCGCGTCCTTGGCCTGGACGGAGATCTTGGGGCCGTAGAAGGCCGCGCCACCCGGGTCCGGGACCAGCGGGAGGCCCTGCTTCTCGGCGGCCTTGCGCAGCGTCTCGGTCGCCTCCTCCCAGACCTCGTCCGACCCGATGTACTTCTCCGGGTCCTTGGTGGAGAGCTCCAGGTAGAAGTCGTTCAGGCCGTAGTCGCGCAGCAGGTCCAGCACGAAGGTCAGCAGCGAGTCGAGCTCGTCCGCCATCTGCTCCTTGGTGCAGTAGATGTGCGCGTCGTCCTGGGTGAAACCGCGGGCGCGGGTCAGGCCGTGCACCACGCCCGACTTCTCGTACCGGTACACGGTGCCGAACTCGAACAGGCGCAGCGGCAGCTCACGGTAGGAGCGGCCACGCGCGTCGAAGATCAGGTTGTGCATCGGGCAGTTCATGGGCTTGAGGTAGTAGTCCACGCCCTCGTCGAGCTGCATGGGCGGGTACATGCCGTCGGCGTACCAGTCCAGGTGGCCCGACTGCTCGAACAGGGTGCCCTTGGTGGCGTGCGGGGTGTAGACGAACTCGTAGCCCGCCTGCTCGTGCCGCGTGCGCGAGTAGTCCTCCATCGCGCGGCGGATGATGCCGCCCTTGGGGTGGAAGACCGCGAGGCCGGAACCGATCTGCTCCGGGATGGAGAAGAGGTCCAGCTCGGCGCCGAGCTTGCGGTGGTCGCGCTTCTCGGCCTCCTCGAGGAAGTCGAGGTACGCCTTCAGCTCGTCCTTGGACGGCCAGGCGGTGCCGTAGATGCGCTGCAGCATCGGGTTCTTCTCGCTGCCGCGCCAGTACGCGGCGGCGTTGCGCATCAGCTTGAAGGCCGGGATCAGGCGGGTGCTGGGCAGGTGCGGACCGCGGCAGAGGTCCTTCCAGCAGAGCTCGCCGGTCTTGGCGTCCAGGTTGTCGTAGATGGTCAGCTCGCCGCCGCCCACCTCGACGTTCGCGCCGTCCTCGGAGCTCGCGGAGCCCTTGAGGCCGATCAGCTCCAGCTTGTACGGCTCGCTCGCCAGCTCCTCGCGGGCGGCGTCCTCGGTCACCACGCGGCGCTGGAAGCGCTGGCCGCGCTTCTGGATCTCCTGCATCTTCTTCTCGATGACCTTGAGGTCCTCGGGAGTGAACGGCTTCTCGACGTCGAAGTCGTAGTAGAAGCCGTCCTTGATCGGCGGGCCGATGCCGAGCTTGGCCTCCGGGAAGACCTCCTGCACGGCCTGGGCCATCACGTGCGCGGTGGAGTGGCGCAGGATGTTGAGGCCGTCCTCGCTGGTGATCTCGACCGGCTCGACCTCGTCGCCGTCCTGCACGACATAGGTGAGGTCCTTCAGCTCGCCGCCGACCTTGGCGGCGACGACGGCGCGCTGGCCCTCGAAGAGCTCGGCGGCCGTCGTGCCCGTCGTCACCACGCGGTCTTCCCGATCGGGTTCGCGACTGATGACCACACGGACGTCCGACACCGGACTCTCCTGACTCTCGGTACCTCACGGAAGCGCAGCTGTCGACGCTGCGATCACGATGGTACCGACCCCGCGCCAGGATTCGCTCCCGCGCCCGGTTGCAGCACGCAAGGGGCGCGGGGAACCGCGCGCGTACCCACCCATCGGGGTCCCCCAGCCGAAGGCTGGGGGCGGACGGCCCTGGGCGCTCGGGATATCAAGACCCAGGGTGGCTTGTCGCGCAGTTACGCGCGCCCCCGGACAGGGCATCAGTCCGTCTCGTCCTCGGCATCCGCCTCGGGGGCGGAGCCCGCGCGGAGGCGGAGCGTTTTGGCGAGGCGGTCGCGTTCCGCTTCGTCGAGTTCGACCGGGGTCACGTCGCGCGCGGCCGCGACCCTGCGGAAGCCGCCCTTGCGTTCCAGCCGGCCCAGCAACCGGACGGGCGTCCCGTCCAGGTGCGCGGCGATCGCGACGCGGTAATCGGCGTCGGCGAGCTTGACGCGGACCTCGTCCACGTCCGCGCCGCTCAGGACGCGCAGCCGGACCGTGCCCTCGCCGCCGGGGACGGCGCGTTTGAGGCGGACCACCGCGCCGGTGAGCTCCACCTCGACCGCGGGCTCGCTGCGCTCCAGGCGCTCCGCCGCGGCCTCCAGCGCGGGCAGGTCGCCGGGCGAGAACTCGACCACCGGGCGGCGGCTGCCGAAGCCCGGGGGTGGTCCGACCTGCGCGGACCAGTGCAGGCTGACCCGCACGCCCTCGCTGCCGCGCACCAGCAGCACGACGGAGGCGATCAGCTCGCGGCTCAGCCCCAGTCGGACGCCGTTGTCGAACGCTTCCGTCTGACCGGTCGCCCGCTGCAGGTCGACGGCTTCGCGCAGCGCCTCCAGGGCGAGCACGAGGGTGGTCGCGGCGGGGCGCTCGGCCGGCGCCGGGGTGTAGGCGGTGAGCAGCCCCGCGCCCGTCCCGGGCGCGACGACCAGGACGCGGTCCAGGAAGCGGGCGGCGTGGCGGTCCAGCCGGGCGCCGAAGTAGGCGCAGCGGGCGCGGCCGGCCTTGGCCGCGGCCGCCAGCATCGCGGTCGCCGCCTCGCGCAGCTCCGTCTCGCTCCCCCACGGGACCGCGCCACCGACGCCGGGCACCTCCCGACGCCAGTGGATCTCGTCGCCGGGGACGAGCAGCGCCGCGAGGATGGCCCGGGCCGACGGCACGCCGGAGCGGGCCAGCGTCGTGAGGCTCTCCTCCAACAGGTCGACGCTGTCGTCGAAGCCGCGGTCGGCCGGTACCAGCAGGCTGGTGTCCGGCTCCAGGTCGTCCGGCGGCGCCCAGCGGCTGTACCGGCCGCCCGATCCGCCGCGGCGGACCCAGCCGTGCCGGGCCAGCAGGGTGGTGAGCACGCTCGGGTCGACCCGGGTCGCGTCGGGCACGGCCTGCTCGTCGTCGCCGGTCGCGTCGGAGTCCGCGAGGGGGGCGCGCGGCCCCCGCGCGTGGACGGCGGTGCGGCCCACGGGGGTCACCGCATCTGCCGTGGTGTCACGCCGCCTGGCTGTCACGCCTCGCCTCCCGGGCCGGTGGGGTCGCCCTCGATCGGGTCGATCAGGGCCGTTCGCCCGCCCCCACACGCGCCATGATGGCGCACAGCGCGCGATCGTCGAAGACATGCTGAGTCGGTATCCGGACATTCGTCCGCCGCCGCCCCGTCACCGGGTGGCCGGCCAAATTGACCCAGTAGCAGCAGTGCCGCAGCTCCAGCCGGTCCGGCCGGGCCAGCAGCCACTGGTCCACCTGCCGCGGGACCAGCATGACGACGAGTATCTTGTGCACCGCGACCCGGGGGTGGGCGAGTTTGCGCAGGTGCTCGTTGTCCAGCGTGAAGCTGAAGGACGGCCCGGAGGGATTCGGCGCGATCTGGTAGGTGCACTTCAACTGGACCTTGATGGTCACCTCGTCGTCCTCGACGTGGAACGGACTGCCGTGGCTGAGGTGCCAGTCGATGCCGTTGTCGGGAAAGGGCGAGGCCAGCGCGCAACCCGCCGCCGCGGCCACCGCGTGCAGGTAGCCGACCTGCAGCGTCTCCATGCAGGACGTCACGGCCAGTTGGCCGCGTAACGTGCGCCCTTCGTCCGGTCGCTCGGCCGGCTCGGGCAGGGAGAATGCCATCACTGCCGCTCTCGGTCTGGGCGACGGGGACGTCCGACCGGCCCCGGACACCCCGTCAATTTCGGTCTTTCCAGGGGCCGGTGGCATGAAACGGGAAAGTGCCCGGCAGATCGATGATTGAACGCGGAAAGTGACCGGGTATCACCCGATCGTGAGCGCTTCGCGGTCCGACCCGGACGGCGAAGGGGACAGAAGCGCGGCAGGGGGTCGGACATGACGCTCTGGTACGAGGGGCCGCTGGCCTCCTTCGACACCGAGACCACCGGCGTGGACGTGGAGCACGACCGGATCGTGACGGCCTCCCTGGTGATCCAGGAGCAGCCGGACGGGATGGTGCGGCGCCGCGACTGGGCCGTCGATCCTGGCCTGCCGATCCCGGCGCAGGCCACCGCGGTGCACGGCCTCACCGACGCCTGGGCACGCGAACACGGCGCCACGCCGGGCGTGGCCGTCGAGGAGATGGCCCGGGCACTGGCCGAAAACGCTCGCGCGGGGCGACCGCTGGTGGTGATGAACGCCCCCTACGACCTGACCCTGCTGGACCGTGAGCTGCGCCGCCACCGTGGACTGACTCTCAGTCAGTATCTGGCGGGCGCACCGCTGTTGGTCGTCGACCCCTGGGTGGTGGACCGGCATGTCGACCGCTACCGCAAGGGCCGTCGGACGCTCACCGCGCTGTGCGAGCACTACGCGGTGCCGCTGACCGACGCGCACGACGCCGCCGCGGACGCCACCGCCGCCCTGGAGTTGACCCGGGCCATCGGGCGGCGCCACCACGGCAGGCTCGAAGGACTCAGCGCGGCCGAACTGCACCTGCGCCAGGCCGTCTGGCACGCGGCCCAAGCACGGGGCCTGGAGCAGTGGTTCGCCCGCAGCGGCACCCCGACCCACGTCGAGCCGGCCTGGCCGCTGCGCCTGCCACTCGACCGCGCCGCCTGAGAGGCGTGCTGCCCGAACGACTGAAGGCCCCTCAGTTGAGGGGCCTTCAGGTGCTGCACGGGTGGGCGATACTGGTTTCGAACCAGTGGCCTCTTCGGTGTGAACGAAGCGCTCTCCCACTGAGCTAATCGCCCGGGCACGCAGAGAACATTAGCACTGCCTGGGCCGATGCCGGAAAACCAGGACCCACACACGGCGCCGCACCTCGAACAAATCGAACACCAGTGCTATGTTGATGACATGCCCACCGTGCTCGTCCTGATCGATGCGCAGCGCGACATGCTGCTCTCGCCCACCGTGGCCGCCGCCCTGCGGACGCTGCTCAGCCAAGCCCGCAACGAGGGCGCGCCGGTGGTCCATCTGCGGACGGGCCGACAGGAGCTGATGTTCGGCTCCTGGCCCCAGGAGCAGGTCGTCGAGCACACCGCCGACGACGCCTTTCTCGGCTCGGCGCTCTCCGACGCGCTCCCGCTCGGCCACCGGATCGTCCTGGCGGGGGTGTGGAGCGAGGAGGCCGTCCGAAGCACGGCCCTCAGCGCGCTCAAGCGCGGCCACCGCGTCCTGCTCGCCTCCGGCGCGCACGAGGGCTACGCGCCGGACGCCGCCCCACGAATCGAACACGAGCTCGCGCGGGCCGGCGCGGTGATCGCCGGCGCGGACGCCGTCGCCTTCGACTGAGCGGGAGCGGGCGCAGGAGCGGCGGTCCGGCGTTCGGCTGGGCCGGACGGGGGAATTAGCGGACGACGAAGGCCCGCAGGTCGCTGACCTGCGGGCCTTCGGATCCCGGTGGGCGATACTGGGTTCGAACCAGTGACCTCTTCGGTGTGAACGAAGCGCTCTCCCACTGAGCTAATCGCCCGGGCGCAGGGAAAACACTACCGCATGCCGGACGGTGCTCCGGCACGCCCGACAGCCGTCGGCCGGGGTGGCCGAAAAGCGCCCCCAGGACCGTCCCTGGACGACCCATTCCCCCCTCCGAGCTGCGAAGTTCGTGACGCATGTGACAGCTGTGACTGCTGAGCCAGATGGGGCATCAGCGGCGCACTAATCCGGACAGACGGGTTTACACCGGGCTCGAAGGTGGGATGGTCCGTTCGCCGACGTGCGATCCCCGAGCGCACACTGAGCGAAAGGCCTTGGCGCTTATGAACACCACGGTCAGCTGCGAGCTGCACCTGCGCCTCATCGTGTCGAGCGAGTCTTCCCTCCCCGTTCCGGCGGGGCTGCGCTACGACACGGCCGACCCCTATGCCGTGCACGCCACCTTCCACACGGGCGCCGACGAGACCGTCGACTGGGTGTTCGCCCGCGACCTCCTCGCGGAGGGGCTGCACCGGCCGACCGGGACCGGCGATGTCCGGGTGTGGCCCTCACGCAGCCACGGACAAGGAGTCGTCTGCATCGCCCTGAGCTCTCCGGAAGGAGAAGCCCTGCTGGAGGCCCCGGCGCGAGCGCTGGAGTCCTTCCTCAAGCGCACCGATGCCGCCGTCCCTCCGGGGACGGAGCACCGCCACTTCGACCTGGACAGGGAGCTGAGCCACATCCTGGCCGAGAGCTGAGGCCGGCTGCACAACGCACTTCACAGATGCGCAGGCGTGCTGACTCGGGGGCGCGCGGCGCAGTACGACACGCCGCCGCGATCACAGATCGCGGCGGCGTCGTCATGTTCGGCGTGACGGCACTTGTTGGCCCACCACCTTCGGCGTGACAGCACTTGTTGGCCCACCGCCTTCGGCGTGACAGCACTTGTTGGCCCACCGCCTTCGGCGTGGACATGAACCACTCCCACCCACGACATGTAGAGTCTGCGCAACCAGTCGCGACACGTACGGACGAGCCAGGAGCCCCGCCGTGCTGATCACCCACGACACCGAGTGCGCACTCGACGTGCTGGTGGAACTGCTGAACACCTCCCCCAAGGCCGGTGGCCACGAGGGGCTGCCCGACCTTGCCGCCTTGCGCGGCTTCGTGGTGCGCCGCGAGATGAGCGACGTCGGTCAGCTGACCCAGGGGGATCTCGACGCCGTGCGCCGGCTGCGGCAGAGGTTCTGGGACGTGCTCGACGCGTCGAGCACCCGGGAGGCCGCCGAGCTGCTCAACGCGATGATCGCGCGGGCGGGCACGACGCCGCGGCTGACCGACCACGACGGCCACGACTGGCACGTGCACTACTTCGCGCCCGGCGCGGCCCTGGCCGACCGGCTGGCCGCCGAGGCCGGGATCGCGCTGTCGCTGGTGATCGTGGCCGGGGAGCGGGACCGCCTGCGGCACTGCGAGGCGCCGGACTGCGTCCGGGTCTTCGTCGACCTCTCCCGCAACCGCTCGCGTCGCTACTGCGACAGCCGCACCTGCGGCAACCGGCTGCACGTCGCCGCCTACCGCGCCCGGCAGCGCACCGCGCCGCCCGCCGAGGCAGAACGCGGCGTCGGCGTCGGGTCGTGACACCGGACGCGTCCGCCAGACCCTCCCCCGCGGGACCCGCCGAGTCGGTGCGGTCGCTGGAACTCTTCTTCGACCTCGTCTTCGTCTTCACCATCACCCAGATCGCGGGTGTCCTGGTGGAGCACCCGGACCTCGGCGGTCTGGCGCGTTCCGCGCTGCTGCTGACGATCATCTGGTGGATGTACGGGGGCTTCGCCTGGCTGACCAACGCGCTCGACCTGGACCGCACCGGCCCGCGGCTGCTCCTGCTGCTCGGCACCGCGGGCTTCTTCGTGATGTCACTGGCCGTGCCGCGCGCCGGCGGGCCCGGCCCGTGGGGCGTGGTCTTCGGGGCGGCCTACCTGGGCGTGGTGTCGGTGCACTTCGTCGGCTTCCTGCGCACCTCCGGCCGGCGCGGCATCCACCGGATCGGCCCCTACAACTTCGCCAGCGCCCTGGTGGTGCTCGCGGCCGGGTTCGTCCCGGCCGACCACCGCGCCTGGGTGTGGGCGCTGGCCTGCCTGATGGAGTGGGTGACCCCGTTCGTGTCGGGCGTCGGCGGCTTCACGGTGGGTGTCGGCCACTTCGTCGAGCGGCACGGGCTCGCCGTGATCATCGTGCTCGGCGAGTCCATCACCGAGGTCGGCGCCGCGGCGAGCCATCTCGACGACCTGACCACCGTGCTGCTCGGCTCGCTGCTCGCGCTGGCCGCGAGCGCCGCGATGTGGTGGCTCTACTTCGACCGCGAGGAGGAGGACAGCGCCGGGCTGCTGGAGCTCATCCCGGTCGAACGGCGCCCGCACGCGGCGCTGTGGTCCTTCGGGTACTCCTACCTGGGGCTGATCTTCGGGATCGCGGTCACGGCGGTCGGCATGCAGAAGTCGCTGGACTCCTTCGGCCGTCCGCTGCACGAGCTCTCCGCCGTTCTGCTGCCGCTCGGCGTCGGCCTGTTCCTCGTCGGCCTGGCCTGTTTCCATCGGGTGCTGGCGGGCGCGTGGCCGGTGCGCCGCCTGGTCGCGGCGGTCGCGATCGCCGCCGCCGGGATCCCCGCCTCGCGCTGGTCCGGCGGCGGAACGGCGCTGGCCGTGACGACGGCGCTGCTCGTCGGCCTGGTCGCCTGGGAGCAGCGGGCCCGGATGACGTCCGCGCTCAGATCCCGCGGCGCTTGAGGATCTCCTCGACGTCCGAGAAGTCGCCGAGGTCGGCGGTGGGCGCCTCGCTCCTGGCGGGGAGGGCGGCTCCCGCCGCGCGTCCGGGCGGCGTGCCGGGCTTGCCGCCCCGCGCGGGCACCTCCCCCTGCTCCTTGCCGCGCCGGCGCCCCCGGCCGGCCCGGACGCCCGTGGCGAGCAGAAGCAGCACGGTGGCGCAGAGCATCACCACGCCGACCCAGACCTTCGGGTCGAAGACCAGGTGGCTGCCCCAGTCGGCAAGGGTCGTGCCGATGTTGCGGAAGACCGTGACCAGGCCCGTCAGGTACAGGCCCGTCGGCACCAGCGCCACGGCCAACCAGCGCAGCGCGGCCCGGAACCGGCCCCGACTGGCGGTCGTCACCGCGATCACGACGCCGAGGGCCGAGAGTGCCATGCAGATGATCGCTGTCATGATCGTGCTCTCCTTGCTGCGCGCCTCCGCTGCAATGACATCCTTCCCACAATGGGAGACTTGCGAGCATGACCGAAAGTTCCACGCCCCGGACCGTCGAGTTCTGGTGCGACCTCCAGTGCCCCGACTGCGCGACCGCGCTCGACGACGTCCGTGCGCTGCGCGCCGCGCACGGTGACGGCGTCGACGTCGTGGTGCGGCACTTCCCGCTGGAGAAGCACAAGTTCGCCTTCCCGGCCGCCGAGGCCGCGGAGGAGGCGTTCGCGCAGGGCCAGGGCTGGCCGTACGTGGAGGCGCTGCTCGGCCGGATCGAGGAGCTGGACCGCGGCGGCACGGGCTTCCTGGTCAAGCTGGCGGGCGAGCTGGGTCTGGACGGCGAGGAGCTGGACACCGCCCTGATCGACGGCCGCCACAGCTTCACCGTCGAGGCAGACCACGCCGAGGGCAAGGCGATCGGCGTCAAGGGCACGCCGACCTACGTGGTCGCGGGCAAGGTGCTGGACGGCTCGAAGAGCCAGGAGGGCCTGCGCGAGCGGATCGAGTCCCTGCTGGGCTGAGTCACAGGCCGACTCAGAGTTCCTTGCCCACCGCCCAGCGGAAGGTGCGGTAGCCGAGGGACTCGTAGAGGCGTTCCGCCGGGGTGTTGCCCGCATGGACGTTGAGGGCGAGGTCGTGCAGGCCCGCGGCGAGGGTGACCTGCTCCGCGAGGAGCATCAGGGCACGCCCGTGGCCGCGCCCCCGGAACGGCTCGGCGACCTCGACCTTGTAGACCCACGCGGGCCGCTCGTCGGAGGGCTGCAGCGGGGCCGGGGCGGAGACCCAGATGGTGCCCACCACCTCGTCCTCCGCGAGCAGGCGGGTGATCGAGACGCCGGGGGTGTCCAGGCCCTGCGGGAGCAGCCGGGTGTGGTCCGCCACCGACTTGGCCCTGCCCTGCTCCGGCGTGAGCCCGGTGTGCTGGACCAGCCTCTCGGCGTAGCCGCCGACCTGCTCGTCGTGCCACGCCGCGAACTCCGCCGCCGCCATCGGCCGGGAGGTGAGTCCGGTCGGCAGCTCCGGCGGCGTGACCGGGAGGGACTTGACCATGTTGCGCGCGGTCAACAGGTATCCGAGGTTCCGCATCCAGCGCAGCGACCGGTCGACGACCGGGCCCTCCTCACCGATGACGGAGCCCTCGGACCGGGTGCAGCCCCAGGCGCGCAGGATCTCCTCCCCGGCCAGAACCGCGATGGTGCCGCGTCCTCGGCCGCGGTCCGGCTCGTTCACCAGGAGCCCGTAGATCTGGCCGACGCCGTCCGGTGACGCCTCGAGCCGCACGCCGCCGACCTCGCGGCCGTTGACGCAGATCGCGTAGGAGCGCTCGCGGGTGCCGCGGGCATCGGTGCGTTCCGGGCCGGTCGGCCGCAGGGTGGTGGTCAAGCGGGATTCCTCACAGACGCGCGGAGACGGGGCAAAGGCCGGCGGACCGTCAGGGCTCGAAATCGGCGGCCATCCGCTCAGCGAAGATCGCCATGGCCTTGGCCGTGACCGGGCCCGGCGCGCCCGGCAGGTCCCGCTGGTCGATCCGGGCCACGGCCTGGACGTCACGCAGGGTGCCGGTGAGGAAGACCTCCTCGGCCTCCTCCAGTACCGAGGCCGGCAGGTCCGCCTCCTCGGCGTCCGTCCACTCCAGGACCAGGGCGCGGGTGATGCCCGCGAGGCAGCCGGAGGTCAGCGGCGGGGTGAGCAGCCGGCCGCCCAGGACCACGAAGACGTTGGAGCCGGTGCCCTCGCAGAGCCGGCCGGCGGTGTTGGCGAGCAGCGCCTCACTCGCGCCCTGCTCGTGCGCGCGGGCCAGCGCGACGACGTTCTCGGCGTACGAGGTGGTCTTCAGCCCGGCGGTCGCGCCGTGCTCGTTGCGGGTCCACGGGACAGTGACGACGGCCGCGGTGTCCGGCCGCCGCGGCGTCTCGCCGACGGCGATGACCAGCGTCGCGGGGGCGTCGCCGCGGTCCGAGCCGAGTGGCGCGAGGCCGCCGGTGTAGGTGATCCGCAGCCGGCCCAACGCGACGGGGTTGGCCTCCAGCACGGCCGCGCAGGCCCGCTCGACCTCGGCCCGGTCGGGCGCGGGCAGCCCGAGCCCGCGGGCGGAACGGTCCAGCCGGTCGAGGTGCCGCTGCAGCGCGAAGGGCCGCCCTTCGACGGCCTTGACCGTCTCGAAGACGCCGTCGCCGACCGTCATGCCGTGGTCCAGCACGGACACGGTCGCGTCGGCGGGGTCCGCCAGCGCTCCGTTGACCCAGATGCGCACGGTCGCTCTCCTCGCTGTGGGCCGGGGCAAGTCACTTTCGTGATCTCCCTGCCGTGATCTCACTGCCTCGATCCTAGTGGCGTGGCCGCGCTCAGCTCCGGGGTGCGGTCGATTCCCCGGAGGCGACGGCGAGCAGCCGTGAGGCCTTGAGCTCCGTCTCGTCCCACTCGCGGTCGGGGTCCGAGCCCCAGGTGATGCCCGCGCCCGTTCCGAAGCGGACCGTCGCCTCGCCCACCGGGCCGCGCTCGACCCAGAACGTGCGGATGCCCACCGCGAGTTCGCCGACGCCGCGGTCGGCGTCGACCCAGCCGACCGCACCGCAGTAGGGGCCGCGGGGCGCGGTCTCCAGCTCCTCGATGATCCGCAGCGCGCTGCTCTTGGGTGCGCCGGTGACAGAGCCGGGCGGGAAGGCCGCGTCGAACAGCTCGGGCCAGCCCGCGTCCGGGCGGAGCTCGCCCTGGACGGTGGAGACGAGGTGGACCAGGCCGGGGTGCTTCTCCACCGCGCACAGGTCCGGCACGGTCACCGTGCCGGTCGCGCAGACGCGCGAGACGTCGTTGCGGACCAGGTCGACGATCATGACGTTCTCGGCGAAGTCCTTCTCCAGCAGGTCGGCCTCGGTGCGGCCGGTGCCCTTGATCGGGCCGGAGAGGACGACCGCGCCGGTGCGGCGCAGGAACAGCTCCGGGGAGGCGGTGGCGACCTCGACGCCGTGGTCGGGGAGCCGGACCGTGCCCGCGTAGGGGGCCGGGTTGCCGTGGGCCAGACGCGTCGTCAGCGCGTCCACGTCGGCGCGGGCGGGGTCCGGCAGGGGCGCGCTCAGGATTCGGCAGAGGTTCGCCTGGTAGACCTCGCCGGCGGCGATGTACTCGCGGATACTGCGCACGCCGTAGACGTAGGCGTCACGGTCGAGCGAGCTGTGCCAGGCCGCGCGCTCGGGGCCGAGCCAGCCGGCGGGATCGGCGCGGGGAAACGATTCCTCGGCCCGCACGTCCGCGAACCGCGCGCAGGTGATCCCGCCCTCGAAATCCGCGACGACCGCCCAGAATCCCGACCCCTCCAGCACCGCCGGATCATGACTGACCTCCCGCAGCCCGGTCGCGACCCGCCCCGCGAAGCGGGCCATGGCTGGGGTGGCGGAGGGGTGCTGGGTCACGTCGGTTCTGACTCCTGTGCGAATGCGGCGGTGGCGGAAGTCTAGGTCTCCGCAGGCCGGAGCGCCGCTGGGGAGGGGCCTGGGTGCGGCACGCAGGGGATACGGAATTTGAGCTGGGCCCGGAATCCGCTAGAGTTCAACACGTCGCCGGGACGCGGACCGCGGGAATAAAAGCGGGAGGCCGAACGGAGATCACGCGGACGTGGCTCAGTTGGTAGAGCATCACCTTGCCAAGGTGAGGGTCGCGGGTTCGAATCCCGTCGTCCGCTCTGAGTAGGGGGTTGCCTGTCGACCCCCCGCCTCGGTGGAGTGGCCGAGAGGCGAGGCAACGGCCTGCAAAGCCGTGTACACGGGTTCAAATCCCGTCTCCACCTCCATGCGCGATTAGCTCAGCGGGAGAGCGCTTCCCTGACACGGAAGAGGTCACTGGTTCAATCCCAGTATCGCGCACTGACCCCTCACAGGGTTGTGCATGACAGCAGTACCACCCGCGCGATTAGCTCAGCGGGAGAGCGCTTCCCTGACACGGAAGAGGTCACTGGTTCAATCCCAGTATCGCGCACTGACCCCTCACGGGGTTGTGCATGACAGCAGTACCACCGCAGTACCACCCGCGCGATTAGCTCAGCGGGAGAGCGCTTCCCTGACACGGAAGAGGTCACTGGTTCAATCCCAGTATCGCGCACCATCGCAGGTCAGAAAGTCAGAAGGGCCCCGACGGAGAGATCCGTCGGGGCCCTTCTGCATCCCCCGGGCCGAAAAGCGAGAGAGTGCGGGAGCGAGCCCGGTCAGCCCTCACCGACAGACCGGACCCGCACCCGCGGTCCTTGGGGTGCAGCGGAGCGCGCCTCAGCGGCTCATCATCTGCACCATGGTGTTCGCCTGGAGGGCGAACTGGTGCCAACCCCCGAAGGCGTAGGCGAGCAACGCGGCGACGGGCAGCGCGATGGCGAGCGCCACCAGGGGGTTCCTGGTGCCGGTTCCCGTCGCCCGACGCCGACGCGGCGGCTGGCTCCCGGTCTGCTGCATGGCCATCACTGACTCCCCCATCCACCTCTAGGTCGGGTTGTTTCTTGGTCGCGGCAGGCGAGGATCCTCGGGGGACGAGCGTCCCGCCCACCGCGCAACAACAACGTTAGGCGGCCCTTTCTTCCCGGTCGTCATGCCAGCGCAGGGTCCTGCGGGCCCTCCCAGGGAGGAGCCTCCGACCTGAGGACTACTACCCCAGGCGGAGGGCGCCCCAGGGGCGGTCTCAGGGTTGTCCCTGACTGCCCCCCGCGCCGGACGGGCGCCGCACTCTGCGTTGCGTATCAGCACACCGGCTCGCACAGTCCGTAAGCTGTGGTCCTGGCAATCAGCAATCCGTGCTCGGGCATGCCCAGCACACCCCCGGCGACGGGGACCTGACGGTGGGACGGCAATGTGACGAAGATGCGGCTCCGGCGCGAGGACCCGCGACTCGTCGGGCCCTATCGCCTGCACCGCAGGCTGGGCGCGGGCGGCATGGGGGTCGTCTACCTCGGGTCGGACCGCAAGGGGCAGAAGGTCGCCCTCAAGCTGATCCGCGCCGAGCTGGCCGAGGACTCCGAGTTCCGCACCCGCTTCGCGCGGGAGGTCGCCGCGGCAGCGCGGATCCGGGGCGGCTGCATCGCGCGGCTGGTCTCCTCCGACATCGAGGCCGAGCGCCCCTGGCTGGCCACCGTCTACGTGCCCGGCCCCTCGCTCTACGCCCGGGTCGGGGACGAGGGCCCGCTGCCGTGGGCGGAGGTCGCCGCGATCGGCTCGGCCCTGGCCGACGGCCTGGTCCAGGTGCACGAGGCCGGCGTGGTGCACCGTGACCTCAAGCCGTCGAACATCCTGCTCTCCCCCAAGGGCCCGCGGATCATCGACTTCGGCATCGCCTGGTCCAGCGGCGCGAGCACGCTCACCCACGTCGGCACCGCCGTCGGCTCCCCCGGCTTCCTCGCACCCGAGCAGGTGCGCGGCGTGGCGGTGACGGGAGCGACGGACGTCTTCGCGCTCGGCAGCACGCTCGCCTACGCGGCGACCGGCGACACACCCTTCGGCTCCGGCAGCTCCGAGGTGATGCTGTACCGGGTGGTGCACGAGGAACCGGATCTGACGGGTGTTCCGGCGGCGCTGGCCCCGCTGCTGCGCTCCTGCCTGGCCAAGGACCCGGCGGAGCGGCCCACTCCGGCCCAGGTCCACGAGCGGCTGCGGGAGCTCGCCGCGCGCGGCG
>NZ_QKYN01000087.1:0-53727 GCF_003258295.1 Streptacidiphilus pinicola
CAGCTTGTAGATGCCGCGCTCGACACGCCAGTGCTTGCGCGTGGTGAGCACGTAGGCGATGTAGTCGCCCAGCGGCCGGTAGGACAGGGCCAGCAGCGCCACCAGGGCGAAGGCCTGCAGAAAGCCCGCGAGGGTTGGGTTCACTAGAACTTCTCCGGACGGATCAGAGCCGCGACGAGGTAGCCGACCAGGAGGACCGACACGATCAACCCGACGATGTTGTCAGCGCTCACAGCCGCTCCACCCCCTTGACGATCAGGGCGAGGATCGCGAACACCACGACCGTCACCCCCACAAAGAACAGGTCCTGCACGGGAATCGCACCCCAATGTCGAAGATGTGTCTTGATCCGCCGGACAGATCCGGTGGCGCCGCCCGGTGGCGGCCTACGAAAGGAAACCGCACGTCAGGGGGGTGTATGTGCTTCCTTGACGGCCTCCTTGCGGGCTCCTCGGGAACCTTTGCGCCCTCTTAGCGCCGGCCCGATCGGCCGCCTCGCCGCCCGCCGTCAAGGCCGCGTCAAGGCCGGACGCGGCGGCATCAGAGCCGCGTCAACGGCCCTTTGCGCAGCTCAGTGGCGGAGGTGCACTGAAAGCACGAGATGAAACCGAGGTGCGCCATGGCTGAGCTGCATGAATCCGCCCGGATCGCGCGCGTGATCGTGGGCGTTCGCGACGAGGTCGGCGCCGTGGCGCTGCTGCACCGGGCGGCCGCAGAGGCGCGGCTGCGGCACGCGGTGCTGGTACCGGTGATGCTCTGGTCGCCCGCCGCCTACCTTGTGCTCGACGAGCTCGTGACCGACACCTTCGGGCCCGAGGAGCCGGTGCGGGTGCACCCGCTCGTGGTGCGGGCCGCGAGCCTGCCCGCCGCGGTGGCCTCGGTCGCCACCGACCCGGCGGATGTGGTCTTCGACGGGCCGGAGCACCCATCCCTGCGGGACCGGCTGCACCTGCACCCTCACCGCCCGGCGATGGCGGGCTAAGAGGGCGTAAAGAGCTCTCGCGACCGCGTCAGGACTCCATCAGGAGTGCTTCAGGGCAGGTCACAGGGTGGGGAGAGTGTGTGTTCGGCTCCGGCCCCGTCTGGTCGAGCTCCGGCACGGAACCCCGACTCCCCCACCTGAACGGAGAACTCCTATGGGCCTGCTCGAACTGGCCGCTCTACCCGTCATGATCGCCCTGCTGCTGCTCGCCCTGGGCGGCGTCCTCGCCCTCGCCCCCTCCCGCGCGCTGCGCACCCTCGGGGACGGCTTCGGCTTCGACGGCTCCGCCGCCACCCGCACCGCGGCACGCCGCGTCCCGGCGCGCGTCGTGGGTCTGGCCCTCGCCGGCTACGGACTCTTCCTGATGGCCAACACCGTCGGGCTGTTCCGCGCGTTCCACCTCTGACCGGGTCGCCCGCCCTCAGAGGTCGGTTCCGCTCACGTCAGGAACCTGGCGAGGTCCGCCGGTGTCGTGGTGAAGCGCAGCTCCAGGTCACTCTCCCCTGCAGGCCACCGACGCTCGCACTGAAGACGAGGTGCGTGGCGTGGACGGGGAGGACCAGTTCGAAGTGGGCGGCGGCGTCCGCGAGGGAGAGGTTGTTGCCGCCGGTCTGCGGGCAGACGCGGGAGTCGGTGGCCGCGATCGCCAGTCGTCCACGCGTCCTCAAGGCCGGTGCGCTCCCCCGTGAGTGATGCAGAGCAGGCTCGGGGTCGTGGCGACGCCCCGGGCGCCGATCCAACCCCACCGACCGCATCGCGGCAAGGAGCCCTCGGCCTGCACCGGATCTCGCGCACCATCTGTTCTCACAACGCCCGCGCACTACCCAGCGACCAGAAGGCCGCCTTCGTGCTGGAGGGCATCCGCGGTCATCCCGACCGCGTCGGGTCTTCTTCTCCTCCTTTTTCTTCTGCCCCTTCGTCTGCTCATCGGCGGACTCCGTTAGGTTGGCTCAAGGACACGGCGCCTCCAGGGGGTTGAGCGCTCGCCCGGCCGGGCGAGCGGTCGCCGGTGCGGCACCGGCGATAAGGCAACCCTACGCTTGACGGTGAACAGACAACCAGAGGGAATTTCTGATTCTTCCGTGTGATCCGTCGCACACTTTGCGTGACCGAGCAATTCGTCTAAGTGGCCTACGCCATGGGTACGTGCGCGCGCACGCGCGGCGCGCGCCCCTGACGTGAGGGGCCGTCAGCCGCGTTCCGTACCGATCCGCCAGGCCTCGGAGCGCTCCGCCGGGAAGGGCCCGAGGGTCGGCCAGCGGTCGAGCATCGCGGCCCGCAGGGCGGTACTGAGCCGGCCGAGCGCGGGGAGCCGCTCGGCCTCTGCCGACATCCGGCCGACCACGTCGAGACGGTGGGCCAGCCGCTGGCGGGCGGTGCCGGAGCCCCACCACCAGTCACGCCGTGGGAGTCGGGCCAGTTGGTCCTCGGTACCGCGTCGGGCCCGGGGCACGAGGGCGTCGCCGCGCAGCAGCCAGCTCGCACAGGCATCGAGCAGGTCGCCCTGGACCTCGGTGCCCGTCGCCTCCCGCCACGCGCAGCGGTACGCGGACTCCGCGGCGTCGAGCCGGTCGGGCGGCGGAACGCTGACACACCAACAGGTGGGGAACCCGATCCGCAGGTAGGCGAGTTCCATCAGACCGTTGCCGAGCGACGCCTGCTCGAAGTCGATGAAACGCACACCGTCGGTGGTGTACAGGTCGTTGCCGGGGCACGGATCACCGTGCAGCAGCGCGAGCCGGCCCGGCGTCTCGGCCAACCGCTGGACCAGCGCGGCGAGTTCGTCACGGACGCCGGTGGTCTCGGCGACCCCCAGCCGCGCCGCGAGGCCGAGGAAGGCCTTGATGTCGGCGGCGCCGGGGCCGGACCACGCGGGGAGCGGACCGTCGATCCCGGCGGCGGCCGTCGCCGAGGCGTGCAGGCGGGCCAGCGTCGAGGCGTACTCGACGAGCCGATCCTCCCCTGACTGCTGCTCCGTCACGTGCTCCAGGACCAGCACCCGTTCCACCGGTTCGGTGCCGAGGAGCCTCGGCACCACCGGCGGGTCGACGCGGGAGGCGAGCGTCAGCGCCGCGACCTCGCGGGCGTAGCGCTCGTCCGCCTCCGGCCCGTCGACCAGTTGCTTGACCACGACCGGCACGCCGGACAGCTCCGCCCGCCACACCCGCGACCGCGGGCTGCTGCCGAGCCTGCGGGCCCGGCAGGGAGTGCCGAGCTCCGCCCGCAGGCCGTCCCCGAACGGCGGTCGTGATCCCATCCCGCGATCGTCGCACGGGCACGGACGAGGACTCGACCGATTTTGTCCCCGGGCCGGGGGATGTCAGCGGGCGAGCGAGGCGAGGATCTGGTCCACCGCCTCCTCGGTGATCCCGGGGTGGACGAACGCGAGGCGGGCCACGGTCTCACCCTCCCACACGGTCGGCGCGAGGAAGCCGACGCCCTGCCGGAGCAGCCGGGCGCACCAGGCGTGGTGGTCGGCGGCGCTCCAGCCGACACGGCGGATCAGCACGACGGAGAGCTCGGGCTCGCGCACCAGCTCCAGGCCGGGCGTGCGGGCCACGCGTTCGGCCGCGTGGCGCGCCATCCGCAGGCCGTGCTCGACGGCCTCGCGGTAGGCGTCGGTGCCGTGGACGGCGAGGGAGAACCAGAGCGGCAGGCCGCGGGGGCGCCGGGTGAGGTGGTAGGCGTAGTCGCTCGGGTTCCACTCCGCGTCGCCCTCGGCGTGGATGGCGTCCAGGTAGGAGGCGTCCTGGGTGTGCACGGCGCGGGCCAGGCGCGGGTCGCGGTAGAGCAGCGCTCCGCAGTCGAAGGGCGCGAAGAGCCACTTGTGCGGGTCGATGACCAGCGAGTCGGCGTGCTCGATGCCGCGGTACTTCTCCCGCAGTGAGGGGGCGAACAGCCCGGCGCCGCCGTAGGCCGCGTCCACGTGGAACCAGAGACCGTGCTCGCGGGCCACCTGGGCGAGACCGGCGAGGTCGTCGACGAGGCCGGCGTTGGTGGTGCCCGCGGTGGCCACCACTCCGATCACCAGGCCGAGTTCGTCGCCTGCGGCCTGGTCGGCGAGCAGCGCGGCACGCAGCGCGGCGCCGGTGAGCCGGTGGTCCTCGGTGGGGACGACGAGCGGGTCGACGCCGATGATGCGCAGGGTGTTGGCGACCGACGAGTGCGTCTGATCGCTGACCGCGATCCGCAGCGGCGCGCGGGTGTCGAGGCTGAGGCGGGCCCGGGCGGTGTCGCGGGCGACGACGAGGGCGGAGAGGTTTCCTGCGGAGCCGCCGCTGACGAAGGTGCCGCCCGCCTGCTCCGGCATCCCGGCCAGGTCGGCGAGCAGCCGCAGTGCCTGGTTCTCCGCCTCGATGGCCCCGGCGGCCTCCAGCCAGGAGACGCCGTGCAGCGAGGCGGCGGAGACGACCATGTCGAACAGGGCGGCGGCCTTGGTGGGCGCGCCGGGTATGAAGGCGAGGAACCGGGGGCTGTCGCAGGAGATGACGGACGGTTCGATCTGTTCGGTGTAGCGGCGCAGCACCTCGGCGGGGTTGTTGCCGGCGGGGCCGAGCAGGCCCTTGAGGGAGGCGCGGAGTTCGGTCTCGTCGGCCGGGCGGCCGAGTGGGGCCTCGGCGAGACCCATACGGGTCCCTACGAGATCCAGCAGCAGGCGGGTCAAGGCCGGGTCGGGCTCGTGCATGAGCGCGGGCTGGGCTGGCCGTGGCTGCGGGACTTCGGAACAGTGCGCGTCAGGGCGGGGCATACGTGATCCTCCTAAGTATTGGATCCACTTTGGATCCAATACTTAGCCCGCGGACGCGAAGCGGTCCAGCAGCACCAGGAACTGCGTGTGCGCCTCGCGGAGGTGCGCCCGCATGCCCTCCTCGGCGCGGGCGGCGTCACCGGCCAGCACGGCGAGGGCGATGCCCAGGTGCTCCTCGCGGAAGACCTGGCCCAGGTCGCGCTCGGGCGGGTAGACCAGATGCCAGTCGGCCTGCAGCCACAGGGCGTTGCCGCCGACGAACATCTCGGTACGGGCGCGGGCCACCGCCTCCTGCAGCACCTCGTTGCCCGCCGCCGCACCGAGGCCCAGATGGAAGCGCGAGTCCAGCCGGTGGTAGTCGGCCAGGTCCGCGACGGGCTCGTCCAGCAGCTGCAGCAGCGCACGGCGGTCGGCGGTGCTGCCGCGCTCGGCGGCCAGCCGGGCCGTCGTCGCCTCGATGGCCTCGCGGTACTCCATGTAGTCGCGCAGCGTCGCACGCAGCGAGGCGGCGACGGCGCTCCGGTGCCGCCCGTCCAGGTCCGGCACCGCGGGGCCGGCCGGCGGGCGCACCCGGGTGCCGCCATTGCGGCCCGGCTCGGTCTCGACCAGGCCCTCCTCGGCGAGCAGGCGCAGCGCCTGACGCACGGTGTTGCGCCCGACCCCGAGCGAGGCGGCCAGCTCCCGCTCGGTCGGCAGCCGGTCCCCCGGCTCGAACCCGCCGAGCGCGATGCGCTGGCGCAGCGCGTCGGCCAGCAGCACATGGGACGGGGCGCGCAGTTCGCTGCGCTTGCTCGAAGCGCCCATGAGGACCTCAATCGCTCGACGAATGGGCTCATTGTAGATCCATACAAGGGCGTTCGCGTTTTTGGGGGCCAGGGCGACGCCAGATGAACGGCGGACAGCCGGCTCAAGAAGTCCAAAGTGGATCAACCCTGCCCACTTGTCGTGACCTTGACTCGTCGTCACAATCCCGTATGGCTCCATGCACGCGCGTAGATTTCGTGCGCCCAGGCGCGCGCCCTCGACTCGGGAGTGCCATGAGAAGATCCAGAAAACTGCTGCTGACCGGTGTCGTCAGCCTCGCCGTGCTGGTCGGCGGGGTGGAGGGCGTGGCCAACGGCGCCGGTGTCCACCCCGCGACGGGCCTCGGCTCGTGCACACTGAAGGGATACAACCCGGCGACCAGCCCGCCGAACGCCAAGAATCTGCCGGTCGGCCACCGCCCGCAGTCGTACAAGCCGGACGACTTCGACTGCACCGGCGCGAAGTTCGCCGCACCCGGCGTGGAGTTCGCGAAGTTCCCGCAGCCCAAGAACTTCAAGATATCCAACAAGACCGTCGTGAAGACGGTCGCCGGTCATCAGGCGGTCGTGGGCCAGCCCACCGCCGCGGTGAACCCGACGGCGCCGTACTTCCCGCCGTTCCAGCACTTTGTGATCATCTATCGCGAGAACCACACCTTCGACGACTACCTCGGCGACTGCGCCACCACGATCGCGGCCGGCTGCAACGGCCAGGTGGAGAGCACCAACCACATCAGCTCCGTGCCGAACCTGCACAACCTGGCGAAGACCTACTCGCTGTCCGACTCGTACAGCACCGGCGTTCAGCCGCCCTCCGGCCCCAACCACTGGTTCCTGTTCTCGGGGCAGTCCTCGTCCAGCAGCCAGCAGCAGTCGTACCCGTCGAACGGCACCCAGTTCGACCGGTTCCTGCAGAACTCCAACGGCCCCACGGACGAGGGCACCAACGCGTGCACCCCGCCGTCCGGCAGCAGCAGCGGCTCCAGTCCGTTCTCGATGATCGTGAACGGTGACATCTACTGGATGCTCAACTCCGGCAGCGGCTACTGGAAGAACCCGGCCGACGGCAAGGTCGAGGTGCTGCCGCCGAACCGTCCGGGGACGACCATCCCCGAGGAGCTGCACACCAACGAGTACACCTGCAACAACCAGAGCCTCCCCGACAGCACCATCTCCGGGGACTACCTCAACTTCATCAACCAGTACGGGATGCCGACGTACAACTACGTCGAGCTGTTCAACGACCACCCCGGTACGTACCAGGACATCCCCGGTAACGACACCGCGACGAACAACATCGTCAGCTCGATCATGAACAACGCGAACTACAAGAACAACACCCTGATCATCGTCACCGAGGACGACACCCAGAACGGCAGCAACGGCGCGGACCACGTCAGCAACACCTACCGCGTGCCGCTGCTGGTGATCGGGAACCCGGCCTACGTCAAGCAGCACTACCTCTCGCACGTGGCGTACACCACGGCGAACGTGCTGGCGGCGATGGAGCGCACGATGAACAACGTGCACTCCGGGGTCATCGACCCCAACAACAACCTGGGCGCGTCGACGTTCCCGATGACGACCGCTGACCAGGCGGCCCTCGGCGACCCGCTCGAGGACTTCTGGGTCCAGGGCTCGACCCCCCTCTCCGCCAGCGCCACCGGGTCCCCGACCACGGGCAACGCGCCGCTGACGGAGAACTTCACCGGCTCGGCCACCGGCGGCACTGCGCCGTACAGCTACAGCTGGAACTTCGGCGACGGGTCCACCAGCACCACCCAGAACCCGAGCCACACCTACAGCACCGCGGGCACCTACACCGCGACACTGACCGTCACCGACAGCGCCTCCCCCGCCAACACCGCCACCTCGCAGGTGACGACCACGGTCAACGCGGTCGGCAACCCGCTGGCGGCCAGCGCCTCGGCCACGCCGACCTCCGGTCAGGTGCCGCTCAACGTCGCCTTCACCGGCACCGGCACCGGTGGCACCCCGGGGTACAACTACAGCTGGAACTTCGGTGACGGCTCCGCCACCAGCACCACCCAGAACCCGAGCCACACCTACAGCACCGCGGGCACCTACACCGCCACGCTGACCGTCACCGACAGCGCCTCCCCGGCGAACTCCGCGACCTCGACGGTGAGCATCACGGCCTCCCCGATCGCCGCGACGGTACCGGGCGCACCCACGGGCTTGACGGGCACGGCCGGAACCGGGCAGGTCTCGCTGAGCTGGACGCCACCGTCCAACACCGGCGGTGAGAACATCACCTCGTACAAGGTCTACCGCGGCACCAGCAGCGGTGGCGAGACGCTGCTGACCAGCGGCGGCTGCAGCGGCCTGGGCTCGGTGACCTCGTGCACCGACACCGGGCTGACCCCCGGTCAGGCCTACTACTACACCGTCACCGCGGTGAACGGCGTGGGCGAGGGCGCGGCGAGCAACGAGGCCACGGCCACCCCCACGGGCAGCACCGGCTGCAAGGCCGGTCAGCTGCTGGGCAACCCGGGCTTCGAGAACGGCAGCGCCAACCCGTCCCCGTGGACCGTGACCTCGACGCACAGCCCCGTCGACGTGATCAGCAACAGCAGCTCCGAGCCTCCGCACAGCGGCAGCTACGACGCGTGGCTCGACGGCTGGGGCAAGACCACGACCGACACCATGGCCCAGAGCGTCACGCTGCCCAGCGGCTGCAGCAACTACAACTTCAGCTTCTGGCTGCACGTCGACACGGCGGAGACCTCGACCAGCACGGCCTACGACACCCTCAAGGTGCAGGTGCTGAACAGCTCCGGCACCGTCCTCGGCACCCTGGCCACCTACTCCAACCTCAACCACAACACCGGTTACGCGCAGCACACCTTCAACCTGAGCTCGTACGCGGGCCAGCAGGTGACGCTGAAGTTCACCGGCGCCGAGGACTTCGAGTACCAGACCTCGTTCGTCGTCGACGACACCGCGCTGAACGTCAGCTGAGTCTGACGCAGCACACACTGGCGGCCGGTCGGGCAGTAGCCCGGCCGGCCGTTCGCGTGGCACAGGTCACGGAACCGGATCCGGACGATCAGCGTTTCGCGGGCGACGCCGATCGGGTACGCCACCGCCGAGCGGCGGACGCCGCCCTCCTTCCGTCCCCTCAGGAGCACCACGTGACACCCCCTGCCGCCGCCCGCTTCGCGCAGCAGCTGCTCGACCCCGGTAGCTGGATCGGCTGGGACGCCCCGCCGCGCGGCAACCCGGTCTCCGGCCCCTACGCCGACACGCTGGCCCGCGCGGAGAAGCGCAGCGGCGGCGCGGACGAGTCCGTGCGGACCGGCGAGGGCCGGATCGACGGTCACCGGATCGCGCTCATCGTGGGCGAGTTCGACTTCCTCGCCGGCTCGATCGGCGTCGCGGCCTGCGACCGCCTGGTCCGCGCCGTCCACCGCGCGACCGCCGAGCGGCTCCCCCTGCTGGCCTGCCCCGCGACCGGCGGGACCCGCATGCAGGAGGGCACCCCCGCCTTCGTCGGCATGGTCCCCATCGTCACCGCGCTCGCGGCCCACAAGGCCGCGGGGCTCCCCTACCTCGTCCATCTCCGCCACCCGTGCACCGGCGGCGTCCTCGCCTCCTGGGGCTCGGTCGGCCAGATCACCACGGCGGAGCCCGGCGCCCTCATCGGCTTCCTCGGCCCCCGCGTCTACGAGGCCCTCTACGGCCACGCCTTCCCGGAGGGCATCCAACGGGCGGAACACCTCGCCCACTTGGGCGTCGTGGACGCCGTCCTCACCCCGGACGCCCTCCGGACCGGACTCGCCGACCTGCTCCCCATCCTGTCCGCCAACCGCGCGGAGCGCGGCCTGCCGGCCGGACCCGAATCCGGGGGTCCGGAGACGCCCACGAGCCCGGTCGCCTCGTCGCAGCCGCACGCGGAGGGCGGCCCGTGGGGCGACGCCGAAGGGTCCGGCGCGGAGCGCGGGGGCGATGTCTGGCGGTCCGTCGGGGTTACGCGTTCGCCCTCGCGACCTGGGCTGCGGGAGGTGTTGGCCACCGCCGATGGCGTGGTGCGGTTGTCCGGGACGCAGGACGGGCAGCGGGACGAGGCGCTGAGCGTGGCGCTGGCGCGGTTCGGGGAGGTGGGCTGTGTGGTGGTCGGGCACGACCGGGCCGGGGCGGAGGAGCAGGGTGAGGATGTCGGTCCCGGCGGGCTGCGCGCCGCGCGGCGCGGGATGAGGTTGGCGGCCGAGCTGCGGCTGCCCCTGCTGACCGTCATCGACACCGCCGGGGCGCGGCTCAGCCGGGCGGCCGAGGAGGGCGCGCTCGCGGGCGAGATCGCCCGGTGCCTGCAGGATCTGACGACGCTTCCGGTGCCGACGCTGAGCCTGCTGCTCGGCCGGGGCACCGGCGGTGCCGCGCTCGCGCTGCTGCCCGCCGACCGCGTGCTCGCGGCCGAGCACGCCTGGCTGGCGCCGCTGCCGCCGGAGGGCGCCTCGGAGATCCTGTACCGGACCACCGAGCGCGCGCCCGAGCTCGCCGTCGCCCAGCGCATCGGCGCAGCCGAGCTGCTGCGCGCCGGAACCGTGGACCGGATCGTCCCGGAGCCGGACACCGCCGACGCGTTCGTGCGGGCGATGAGCGACGCGCTCCGCGCGGAGCTGGCCGCCCTGCCAGAGCTCGCCGACCTCCACCCGGCCCGGCTCGCGGAGCAGCGGGGTCGGCGCGGCGCGCCTCTGGTGTGACCGGCTCAGCCGGCGAGGCACCGGTCGAGCCCGGGGCGTAGCCGGCCCGGCCCCAGGGCGTCGCTCACGCTCGACGCGATCGTGACCGCCGGCATCGAGCTGGTGGACGACCGCGGCGGCCCTGCACCCTCCATGCGCGCGGTCGCGGACCGGCCCGGGTGCACGCGACTGGACCCGCGCGCTGGCCGCGCTCTACGCCGACCACCACTGGCAAGCCGACGTCTCCTGGGCGCGGCCGGGCCGGAACCCTCGCCTCGGCGCTGTTCGCGCTGGCGCGCAACACCGGCCGGATGGTCGCCGACGCCCGGCACGCCGAGCGGACGGCGGGGCTGTCGGAGTGGGAGTGGTGGCAGCGCCAGTCCGCGGCGAGGACGGAGCTCGTCCCGGACTTCGCGCAGCGCTTCCCGCTCAGCGCGGGGCTCGGGGCACCGTGGCGGAGGACGATGCCGAGCGCCCCGCTCCCGAGGTGGGCTATCTGGAGCACGCGCCGTGGACGCAGCTCACCCGGTCCGTGGACCTGCTGCTCACGGGCGCGACCAGCGCACCCGAGACCGCCTCACCCGAGCGCCAGCCTGACGGCCAGTGCGATGATCACGGCGCTTGAGACGAGCGAGGTCCACAACCGGCCCTGAGGGCCTGTCAGCACCCGGCCGAGAATCGCCCCGCCACCGGCCAGGAACAGCTGCCAACTCGCGGACGCCGCGAACGCGGCGACGACGAAGAGCGTCTTGGCGACCCGGTCGGGCACGGCCCCGCCCTCCCCGGCCAGGACCAGCGCGGCGAAGTAGACCACCGTCATCGGGTTGAGCAGGGTGATCCCGAGGAAACCGAGATAGGCCCGCCCGGGGCCGGTCGGCGTCCGCGTCTCCCGCTGGGCGAGCGCCCGTTCCCGGTAGTGGCGCACGGCGGTCCGGGCAGCGTGCAGGGCGAGTGCGAACAGCACGACGACCGCACCCCAGCGCAGTACGCCCGCGAGGGGTCTGATCACGGGCGCGAGCGCCGCGCCGCCGGCCATCGCGACCGTCGCGTACAGCCCGTCCGCCGTGGCCACCCCGAGCGCGGCCCCGGCTCCCACCCGCCACGAGGTCCGTGCGGTCAGCGCCACGAGCAGGGCCCCGACGGCCCCGACCGGCATCGCGATCCCGTAGCCGGCCACCACGCCGGCGAGGACCGCGTTCACCCGCGCGGCCTGGTCGCTCCCCCTCCCGTGACGCGCTGCTGTCGGCCGGTGACCGCCACGAAGGAGACGGACGGCAAGGAGGGCAGCAAGCACGGAGAAGTCATGCGGCGATGGTGCAACCCGCCGACCGGACCGGGCAACGCCTTTTCCGCGCATCCGCGTGCGCGCGCCTCGCTTGCGTCGCACCCCCGGTGACCCCAGGGTGTTCCTGTGTCCTCCCCCACCGCCGACCCCACCGGCGCCCCCGTCAGCGCCACCGACACCGAGGCCGTCCGGCTCGTCGTGCTGCGCCACGCCAAGTCCGCGTGGCCCGACGGCGTGCCCGACCTGGAGCGCCCGCTCGCCGAGCGCGGGCAGCGCGACGCGCCGCGGATGGGGACGTGGCTGCACCAGGCCGGCGTGCGGCCTGGGCTGGTCATCTGCTCACCGGCGCGGCGGACCCGGGAGACCTGGGACCTGGTGGCGGGGCCGCTCGGCGGCGAGCCGATCGTGGCGATCGAGCCGCGCCTGTACGGCGCCGAGGTCGAGGAACTGCTGGAGGTGCTGCGCGAGGTCCCCGCGGGCGTCGGGACGGTGCTGATCGTGGCCCACTTTCCGGGTGTGCAGGGCCTGACGCTGGAGCTGGCCGCCGCGCGACACGGCGGGCACCGACACGACCTCGAGCGGGTGCGCGAGAAGTTCCCCACGGCCGGCGCGGCCCTGCTCACGCTCCCCACTGGTTGGGCCTCACTGCGGCGCGGCACGGGCACGCTGACGGCCTTCTCGGTGCCCAAAGAACTGCCCGCGGACTGACCGCGGACCGCCGGCGGACCGACTCCGGGCCGACTCCGGGCCGACTCCGGGCCGACCGCAAAACCCATATGACCTGCATAAACACCCATCCCGGTGATTTCGTGCCCCGTACACCCACACGTCTGGTCGCGCGCATAAAGCCGCCGTAAAGTTGAAGAGTGTGAGGTCCTGATCGAGCCGCTGGGAAGGGTCACGACCATGAGCAACGAATCCCCCACGCCGTCGAGCAGTCCGCTGACGGCAACCGCTCCCACTTATGCCGATCCGGCCGCTCTGGGCCTGGCCGGCTTCGCGTTGACCACGCTCGTGCTTTCGTTCGTCAACGCCAACCTCATCAAGGAGACGGCCGCGATCATCGTGGTACTGGGGCTGGCCGCGTTCTACGGAGGCCTCGCCCAGTTCATCGCCGGCGTTCTGGAGTGGCGGCGTGGCAACACCTTCGGCCTGATGGCGTTCTGCTCGTACGGCGCCTTCTGGCTGTCGTACTGGTGGCTGGTCACGCATCTGCCGCTGCGCGCGGATGTCCACCAGGCCGTCGGGTTGTACCTGATCGGCTGGTGCGTCATCACCGCCTACCTGACCCTGGCCTCGCTGCGGACCAACCTGGCGGTGACCGTGGTCCTGGTACTGCTGACCATCACGTTCCTGTTCCTGGCCATCGGCGCGTTCCAGAACGGCCTTCCCGGACCGGACACGATGACCAAGGTGGGCGGGTGGTTGGGCATCTTCACCGCCGCTGCCGCCTTCTACGCCTCGGCCGCCGTGGTGGTCAACGCCACGCACAAGCGGGACGTGCTGCCGCTGCCCACGCTGCCCGGCCGCTGACGTCCGGATCCGTCCGACAGGAGGGAGCACACAGACATGGCTGCGGAAGAGGCGGCACCCGGCACCCCGCAGGGAGCCGGAGCTCAGGAGACCCTCTCCAACCTGCTGCACGAAGGGCGCCGCTTCGCTCCGCCCGCCGCGCTCGCCGAGGCCGCGAACGTCCGCGCGGACGCCTACCAGGCGTCCCGCGCGGACCGTCTCGGCTTCTGGGCGGAGCAGGCCCGGCACCTGCACTGGGACCGCGAGTGGGACCAGGTCCTGGACTGGAGCGGGGCGCCGTTCGCCCGCTGGTTCACCGGCGGGCGGCTCAACGTCGCCTACAACTGCGTGGACCGCCACGTCGAGTCGGGCCACGGGGACCAGGTGGCCCTGCACTTCGAGGGCGAGCCCGGCGACCGACACTCCGTCACCTACGCGGAACTGCAACGCGAGGTCTGCCGCGCCGCGAACGCGCTGACCGAGCTCGGCGTGCATGCCGGGGACCGCGTCGCGATCTACCTGCCGATGATCCCCGAAGCCGTGGTCGCGCTGCTCGCCTGTGCCCGCATCGGCGCGCCGCACTCGGTGGTCTTCGCCGCCTTCTCCCCCGGCGCGCTGCGCTCGCGCATCGACGACGCGCAGGCCAAGGTGCTGATCACCGCCGACGGCTACCACCGCCGCGGCTCGGTGGTGCAGCTCAAGCCCAATGCCGACGAGGCCCTGCAGGCCGACGGCGGGGCCCAGAGCATCGAGCACGTGCTGGTGATCCGCCGCAGCGGTCAGGAGGTGCCGTGGACCGAGGGCCGGGACCTGTGGTGGCACGAGACGACGGAGCGTCAGTCCGACCGGCACACGCCGGAGGCCTTCGACTCCGAGCACCCGCTCTTCATCCTCTACACCTCGGGCACGACGGGTAAGCCGAAGGGCATCCTGCACACCACCGGCGGCTACCTGACCCAGGTCTCCTACACCCACCGCGCGGTCTTCGACCTGAAGCCGGACACGGACGTGTTCTGGTGCACGGCCGACATCGGCTGGGTGACCGGCCACTCGTACATCGTCTACGGGCCGCTGGCCAACCGGGCCACGAGCGTCCTCTACGAGGGCACCCCGGACACCCCGAACCAGGGCCGCTTCTGGGAGAACGTGGACCGGTACGGGGTCAGCATCCTCTACACGGCGCCGACCGCGATCCGCACCTTCATGAAGTGGGGCACCGAGATCCCGGCCCGCTACGACCTGTCCTCCCTGCGGGTGCTGGGCAGTGTCGGCGAGCCGATCAACCCCGAGGCCTGGATCTGGTACCGGGAGAACATCGGCCGCGAGCGGTGCCCGATCGTGGACACCTGGTGGCAGACCGAGACCGGCGCCATCATGATCAGCCCGTTGCCCGGCGTCACCGAGACCAAGCCCGGCTCCGCGATGCGGCCGCTGCCCGGCATCTCCGCGGAGGTCGTCGACAGTGACGGCAACCCCGTGCCGAACGGCGCGGGCGGGCTGCTGGTGCTGGACCAGCCGTGGCCGTCCATGCTGCGCGGCATCTGGGGCGACGAGGAGCGCTACCGGCAGACCTACTGGGAGCGCTTCGCGGACCAGGGCTACTACTTCGCGGGCGACGGCGCGAAGAAGGACGAGGACGGCGACATCTGGCTGCTGGGCCGGGTGGACGACATCATGCTCGTCTCCGGCCACAACATCTCCACCACCGAGGTCGAGTCCGCGCTGGTCTCCCACCCGGCGGTCGCCGAGGCGGCGGTGGTCGGCGCGACGGACCCGACGACGGGTCAGCGCATCGTCGCCTTCGTCATCCTGCGCGGCGGCAGCGAGGAGGTGGCCACGCTCGCCGAGGAGCTGAAGACACACGTCGCCAAGGAGATCGGACCGATCGCCAAGCCTCGGCAGATCCAGGTGGTCGCGGAGCTGCCCAAGACCCGTTCCGGCAAGATCATGCGCCGGCTGCTGCGCGACGTGGCCGAGGACCGGGCGCTGGGCGACACCACGACGCTCACGGACGCGTCGGTGATGGACCTGATCGCGGCCAAGCTGCCGCACGCGACCGAGTGAGCGACCGCCGTCGCTGACGCGAGCCGGCCCGGGGCAGCGCGCTCCGGGCCGGCTCGCGTCCGTCGCCTCGCGGGCGCCGGGAAATCGTCATAGCGTCGGATTTCCCGACTCCGAGCAGGAAGGCCGGCTGATGACGCGACCCTCTCCCTCCCGGCAGGCGCTGCTGAGCGGCGCGGTCCTCGCCGCCGCCGTCGCCCTCGCCCCGCCCGCGAGCGCCGCCGAGAACGCCGGACACTGGCACACGCAGCCGTGCGACCAGGGCCAGGCCGCGTTCTGGGAGCCGCTCAACCACACGCCCGGGATCTTCCTGCAGTGCGACCGTCCGGAGGACGCGGCGAGCGCGGTGACCACGGGGATGCTGAGCACCCAGTTCCAGCGCGCGAACGCGATCGCGGCGCAGCTGCAGCAGGACCACGATCTCGCGCTCAGGACCGAGGTGCCGTGCCGGGTCGGCGATCTGGCGTCCGTTCAGGGGCGCTTCGGGCAGTGCGTGCGCTGACGCGTGGGGAACGCCGCGCTGTCGCTCCTTCGGCCCAGCCCACGTCGTGTCCGCGCCGATGACGGCGGGTCAGCCCGCACCCTGGTGACCAGGCGGCCGACTCGCGGCCGCGCGGAGCAGGGAGGCGGGCGCATGGTGAACAACGGGCGTGGGTGGCGGACACTCCTCGCGGTGACCCTCGGCACGGTCGGCGCGATCGGACCGGCGACGGCCGCCGCGGCGACGCCCCCGCTGCCCCCCAAGAAGCCGCGGCTGGTGCTGGCCGCGCAGCCGCTGGTGGCGATCCGGTCCGGCGGGCGTTCCGTCGTCCACGAGGAGCTGTGGAACCTCGGCAACGCACCCGAGAGCACGCCGGTGGTCCTCGACGTCAGCCTGCCGCCGGGCGTGTCCGTCACCAACCTCCCGGCCAACTGCACGCCGCAGCCCCACGGCCACATCGCCGACTGCCTCTTCCCCGCCGGGCTGAAGCCCAGCCACGCGGACCGCGTCGACTTCCCGATCATCGCCGACCACGGCCTGAAGCCCGCCGTCCTCACCGGCCAGGAACGCGCCGGAGCCAAGGGCGTGCAGGCCCTCGGCAGCCCGGCGAAGTTCTACGTCGTCGTGCTGTCCTAGGCGCGCGGGTCAGTCATCACCGGCTTGCGGGGAACCCGCCGTGCCTGGACCAGTCGTCGGCGAGGACCGCCAGGACGTGGGCGTCGACCCAGGCTCCCTGCCAGTGCAGCGCCTGACGCTTCGTGCCCTCGTGGACGAAGCCGACCCGCTCGTAGACGTGCCGAGCGCGTGGATTGAAGTCGAAGACCTCAAGGCCGACCCGGTGGATACCGACAGCCTCGAAGGCGTGGGCGAGGATGAGCCGGGTGGCCTCGGTGCCGTAACCACGGCCGAAGGCACGGGGCCCGACCAGGGCGATCCGGAACGAACACGACCGGTTGTCGGCATCCAGATCTTCCAGCACCACCTCGCCCAGGTACTCACCCGTGGCCGGCTCCACGACCGCCAGATACAGCTCGTCGTCCTCCGCCGCCTGAGCGGAGTACAACGCCTCGGCGCGTTCCAGAACCCCGGGGCGGACCTGCCCATGCGTCCCCGTCAGCCGCCGTACGTCCGGGTCGTTCAGGAGTTCCACGAGCCCTGGGGCATCGGCGACCGTGACCGGTCGCAACAGCACCCGCTTCCCGATCAACGTGGGCTTGGCAACGAACGAGGGCGTGGGAGACGTCATGACCTCGATCATGCCGAACACGGAGCCACCTGCGCGAACGCATAACCGGGGAGAGAGGACGGCGTCAGAACTTGGTCTGCGCGGAGAGGATCGCCTCCCGGATGCGGTGGTAGGTGCCGCAGCGGCAGATGTTGCGGATCTGGTCGAAGTCCGCGTCACCCAGCTGCTGCCCGGCGGCGCGTGCCTGGAGCACCTTGGCGACGGCGGCCATGATCTGGCCGGGCTGGCAGTAGCCGCACTGCGGAACGTCCATGTCCAGCCAGGCCTGCTGCATGGGGTGCAGCTCCTGGCCGACCGTGGCCGGCAGGCCCTCGATGGTGGTGACCTGGTCGGTGGCCTGCAGGTCGCCGACCGGGGTGCAGCAGGGGTTGAACGCCTTGCCGTTGACGTGGCTGGTGCAGGCCTGGCAGACGCCCAGCCCGCAGCCGTACTTCGGCCCCGTGACGCCCAGGATGTCGCGCAGGACCCAGAGCAGTCGGACGTCGTCCTCGACGTCGACCGTGACCTGCTGCCCGTTGAGGACGAAGGTGTGCGTAGGCACGCGAGAGCTCCTGCTGTTCGGAGGGCTAGTAGGCGCGGCTGAGACCGTCGGTGGGCGACTGCGGGATCGGGGGGACCGTCGGCAGCGGTGTGAACGCGAGCGGCGCGTCATGGTTGATCGGGAAGGTGGTCGGCATGGTGCCGGTGGCCCGCCCGTAGGCGCAGGCGACGGCGGCCATCGAGCCCGCGACGGCCAGCTCGCCGGCCCCGCCCGGCGTGCCGGTGGTCGGCGGCATCACGTAGATGTCCAGCTCCGGCGGGGTGTTCCACTGGCGGGTGTAGAAGTAGTTGTCCCAGCTGCCCTCCTGGAAGTACCCGCCGTTCAGGTGCAGGCTGGAGGTCAGCGTGACGGCGATGCCGTCCATGATGCCGCCCATCATCTGGGCTTCCAGGCCCTTGGGGTTGACGGCGAGGCCGACGTCGACGGCGCAGACCACCTTGGTGACGCGCGGTCCGGTGACGGCGTCCGGGATCTGCCGGTTGACGGTGGCCGGGGTGCAGTCGATCTCGGCCAGGATCGCGACGAAGCCGTGGTACTCGGGGTGGATCGCGATGCCCTGGGCGGTGCCGGGCGCCATGGTCCGTCCCCAGTTGCCCTCCTGGGCCACCTTGTCGAGCACGGCGATGGCGCGCTGGTCCTTCAGGAAGCCGCGCCGGAAGTGGTACGGGTCCTGGTTCATGGCGGCGGCGAGCCGGTCCACGATCAGCTCCTGGGCGCAGCGCACGTTCGGCGAGTAGATGTTGCGCATGCTGCCGGTGTGGAAGCCGTTGTCGACCTCGGTCAGCAACTGCGTGGTGACGCCGAAGTTGTACGGCGTCTGCTGCGTCATCGAGAAGATGGTCTCGGAGAAGGTCAGCCCGCCCACCGGCAGCTTGGCGGCCTCGGCGGTGATGATCTCGCCGAGTCCGTGCCCGAACTCGGTGGCCACGGAAGTGTGCCGCTGGTCCAGGGTGAGCACCTGGCCCAGCGAGTAGGTGGCCCGCACCCGGGAGATGGACATCGGGTGCGCGCGACCGTGCCGGAAGTCGTCGGTGCGGTGCCACATCAGCCGCACCGGCTTGCCCATCGCCTGCGACACCTCCGCCGCCTCCAGCGCGGCGTCGTGGAAGAGCTTGCGTCCGAACGAGCCGCCGCCCTGGGTGACATGGACGGTGACGGCGCCGACGGGCAGGCCGAGCTTGGCCGCGATCTCCTCCTGGGCCGTGATCGGGGCCTTGACGGAGGCCCAGATCTCCGCGCTGCCGGAACGCACGTCGGCGACGGCGCAGTTGCTCTCCAGTGCGCTGTTGCTGGCGAAGTGGAAGGTGAAGCGGGCGTCGACCGCCGCCGTCAGCAGCGGCAGCGGCGGGGTGACCAGCGGGTTCTCCGCGGCCCTCAGCTCGGCGAGCACGGTCGCGTCGGTGGCCGCGTCCTCGCTGCCGGGGCCCCAGGTGACCTGCAACGCCCGCACCGCGTCGATGCACTGGCCGAAGGTGCGGCCGCGCACGGCCACGCCGGTGGAGACCACGGCCACGTCGGTGATCCCGGGCATGGCCGCCACCACGGCCTGGTTCTGCACCGAGACGACGGTGCCGTTGATCGTCGGCGGCCGGCAGATCATGGCCGGCATCGCGTTCGGCACCTGCACGTCCATCGCGAACTTCTTGCGTCCGGTGACGGCGTCGAGCGCGTCGATGCGGTTCTGCGGCGTGCCGATGACGCTGAACGCGGAGGCCGGCTTCAGCGTGACCGACACCTGAAGGTTGGTCAGGCTGGCGGCCTTGACGGCGAGTTCGGCGTAGCTGAGGGAGCGGCCGTCGGGGGCGGTGATCACGCCCTGGAGTGCGGACAGCGCGGAGAGCGGCACGCCCAGCTCGGTGGCCGCGGCCTCCAGCAGTTGCTGCTTGGCGGTCGCGGCGGCGACGCGGACGGGTGTGTAGGTGGAGATGGTGGTGTTGGAGCCGCCGGTCAGCTGGTTGAAGAGCAGCTCGGGCCGGGCGTCGGCGAGGGAGACCTGCACCTTGTCCAGCGGCAGGTCCAGCTCCTCCGCGATGAGCATGGCGGTGGAGGTGGTGATGCCCTGGCCGACCTCGGTGCGCGGCAGCGCGAAGGAGGCGGTGCCGTCCGCGTTGACGGTGATGGTGATGAGGTTCGCCGTCGCGAGCGTGGCGTCCGTCAGCATGTCGTTGAGGTCGTACAGGTCGGCCGGCTCCGGCACGCCCGGCACGGCGGCCTCGGCGCGCGGCGCGGCGGCGCCCTCGCCGAGCTGCGCCGCGACGGTCAGCGTGGAGGCGGCGAGCACGTAGCCGAGGAAGCGCCGCCGCCCGATGCCCGAGGGCTCCTGCTCGCCCGAGATGTCACCCATGCAGCGATCTTGTCGGGTCCGCGGCGTGTTGCGCTAGAGCTTCAACCAAAGGCGTGCGGAAAAAGTTGTTCCAGGCTACGAACGGTCTGCGCACTGTCGGTGTGGTGCAGGCCCCGGATGCCCAGGCGCGCGGCGCCGTCGAGGTTCTGCTTCAGGTCGTCGATCATCACGCAGTCCTCGGGCGCGACGCCGAGGCGCTCGCAGGCGATCGCGTAGATCCGGCGGCTCGGCTTGCGTTCGCCGACCTGGCTGGAGATGACGGCGACGTCGCACAGCGTCTCCAGGTCCACGTCGCGGTAGAGGTCGTCGCCGAGGGCGTTGGAGACCAGCGCGACCGGGACGCCGCTCTGATGGAGCCTGCGCACGGCCGCCAGCATCCGTTCGTCGGGCCGGATCTCCGCGGCGAGCGCGTCGAGCAGTCCGTCCGGCGCGACCTCCACGCCACGGGCGCGCAGCGCACCGGCGAGCGCCTCCTCGAAGCCCGCCTGCGGCAGCAGACCGCGCTCGTGCGCGACGAGGGCGCGAGAGACCTCCTCGTCCCCGCGCAGCAGCCGCTCGACGGCGAGCGGGTCGCCGGTGAGCCGGGCGGAGCAGGCGCGGAAGGAGACGAAGATGTCCGTGGTGAGCACGCCGCCGTAGTCGACGAGCACGGCCTTCGGCGGCGCGGGGTCGGCCTCGGTGGTCGACGTCATGTCAGGTCCCCCTGCGGGTGCGGTTCCGGGGCGGGCAACGGCGGGAAGGCGGGGGCGCGGCGCTCCAGGTAGCTGGCGACGCCCTCGCGCACGTCCGGACGGGCGAAGCCCTCCAGCATCAGCGCGTCCGCCTCGGCGACGGACGCGGCGAAGCCGCTGTCCAGGGCACGCCGCACCTGCCCCTTGATCATCTGCATCGACCAGGGCGAGCACTGCTCGGCGAGCTCGGTGGCGTAGGCGACGGCGGCGTCCAGCAGCCCGTCGGGCTCGACGACGAAGTCCACCAGGCCCATGGCCAGGGCCTCTTGGCCGCGCACGACCCGGCTGGAGAGCAGCAGGTCCATGGCCCGGCTCGCGCCGACCAGGCGCGGCAGCAGCCAGGCGATGCCGTACTCGGCGATCAGGCCGCGCCGTGCGAAGGCGGTGGTGAGCTTGGCGTCGGGCGCGGCGAAGCGGATGTCGCAGTAGAGCGCCTCCACCAGGCCCAGCCCGGCCGCCGCGCCGTTGACGGCGGCGATGAGCGGCTTGCGCAGCTCCAGCGGCCGGGTGCGCGGACGGCTGCGGGCGGGGAGCTTGGCGAGAGTCTCCGGGTCCGCGTTCCCGGCGGCCTCAAGGTCCTCCAGGTCGGCGCCGGCGCAGAAGCCCCGCCCGGTGCCGGTCACCACGACGGCGCGGACCTCCGGGTCGGCCTCGGCCTGGTCGAGCAGGTCGAAGTAGCGGTCCTCCAGGGCGTAGGTCCAGGCGTTGAGCCGCTCGGGGCGGTTCAGGGTCAGCACCAGGACGGGTCCGCGGCGCTCCGCGAGCACCGTGTCCGTGGCGAGTGAGGTCTCCATGACGCGCATCTCCTCCCGAACGACTCAGGCCTGGCGGTACTTGGCGAGTTCCTGCTTGGCGATGGCCGCCTTGTGGACCTCGTCCGGCCCGTCGGCGATCCGCAGCGTGCGCAGGTGGGCGTAGGCGCTGGCGAGCGGGAAGTCGTCGGTGACACCGGCGGCGCCGAAGACCTGGATGGCCCGGTCGACGATCTTCAGGGCGACGTTGGGCGCGGCGACCTTGATGGCCGCGATCTCGGTGCGGGCGGCCTTGTTGCCGACGGTGTCCATCATCCAGGCGGCCTTGAGGGTCAGCAGCCGGATCTGCTCGATCTCGATGCGGGCCTCGGCGATCCAGTCCTGGATGTTGCCGCGGTCGGCGACCGGCTTGCCGAAGGTGGTGCGCGACAGCGCGCGGCGGCACATCAGCCCCAGCGCCCGCTCGGCCATGCCGATGGCCCGCATGCAGTGGTGGATCCGGCCCGGCCCGAGACGCGCCTGGCTGATCGCGAAGCCCTCGCCCTCACCCTTGAGCACGTCGGCGAGCGGCACCCGCACGTTCTCGAAGGTGATCTCGGCGTGGCCCTCGCGGTCCTGGTAGCCGAAGACGGGCAGCCCGCGCAGCACGGTGACGCCGGGGGCGTCGATCGGGACGACCATCATCGACTGCTGGCGGTGGCGCTCGGCGGTCGGGTCGGTCTTGCCCATCACGATCATCACCGTGCAGTGGGCGTGCAGCGCGTTGGAGGCGAACCACTTGCGGCCGTTGAGCACGTAGTGGTCGCCCTGGCGCTCCATGCGCAGCTCGATGTTGGTCGCGTCGGAGCTGGCGACGGCCGGCTCGGTCATGGCGAAGGCCGAGCGGATGGTGCCGTCCAGGAGCGGCTTCAGGTACTTCTCCTGGTGCTCCTCGGTGCCGAAGAGGGTGAACACCTCCATGTTGCCGGTGTCGGGCGCGGCGCAGTTGGTCGCCTCCGGCGCGAGGTGGGCGCTGCGGCCCATGATCTCGGCGAGCGGCGCGTACTCCAGGTTGGTCAGGCCGGCGCCCCACTTCGGGTCCGGGTGGAAGAGGTTCCACAGCCCGCGCCGGCGCGCCTCGGCCTTGAGCTCCTCGATGACCGGCGGCTGGAAGTGCGGATCGCCCGCGGCGCGCATCTGCTCCTCGTAGACGGCCTCGGCGGGGTAGACGTGCGTGTCCATGAAGTCCAGCAGTTCGGCCTGGTACTTCTGGGCGCGCTCCGACAGCTCGAAGAGGGACATCAGGGGCTCCTGCCGTGAGGGTTCGACCTTGTACGTCATCCTTTCTAGTTGAATCCAACGTCAAGTTCAAGTACTCGCGGGCCGCGGGCACCCGTACACCGGGCAACGCGAAGGGGCCCGACGTGAGAACGTCGGGCCCCTTCTGGTCGACCGTGGAACTACTGCGGAGCGTGGCCGCCCGGCTCGCGCAGCTGCAGGGCGTTGCACCAGATCTGGTTGAGCGTGCCCACCAGCCGCTCGAAGGCGAAGCGCTGCTCCAGCACGTAGACCATGTACGCCATCCGGCTCACCATGTGCGACAGCGCGTGAGCCGTCACCAGCGGGTCCAGCGAGGGGTCGGCCTCGCCGCGCTCCTGGAGCTGACGGATCAGCTTGGCGTTGCGCTGCGCGAAGGCGTTGCCGCGCTGGATGCGCAGCGCGCGGAAGGTCGGGTCGATCTGCGCGACCTGCTCGAACAGCGCCATCAGGCGGGCGTTCTGCTTGTAGGAGCGCAGGTACTCGCGGTTGGAGGCGTCGATCAGCTCGCGGGCGTCGGTGATGCCGGTGCGCTCGCGCAGGTGCGGGTGGAGCATCTCCTCCTGCACCTGCTCCACGACGGCCGCGAAGATCTCCTCTTTGTTGTTGAAGTACGTGTAGAAGGAGCCGGAGGCGACGCCCGCGGCCTTGGAGATGTCGGTGATCCGCGCGTCCAGATAGCCGTCGCGCTCGAAGACCTCGCGGGCGCCCGCGACGAGCGCCTTCCGGGTCCGCTCGCCGCGCGCGCTGCGCGGCGTCATGATCCGCACGTTCGAGCTGTCGCCGGTCGGGATCTGGTCTGCCACGCGTATCCCTCCGAGCTTCGACCTGGCTTTCTGCCTGGGATGATAGCAATCCGCCCGCCCGGGGCCGGATCAGCCGGCCTTCTCCGCGCTGTGCTGTTCGACGACGCGCGCCAGCGACTCCGCCACCACGATCGGCTTCTCCCCGCCCTCGCGCTCGACGACGTGCTGCGCCCGCAGCTGGATGCCGCCGGGGACGGGGTCGGCGGCCAGCAGGGTCAGCCGCATCCGGATCCGCGAGCCGACCGGCAGCGGCGCGGGGAAACGTACCTTGTCGTAGCCGTAGTTGAGCCCGTGCGCGAAGCCGTCCAGGGCCAGCAGCGTGTAGGAGAAGGCCGGGCCGAGGGCGAGGCTGTAGAGGCCGTGCGCGATCGTGCCGCCCAGCGGGCTCGCCGCGGCGCGCTCGGGGTCGACGTGGATCCACTGCTTGTCGCCGGTGACCTCGGCGAAGGCGTCGACGCGCTCCTGGGTGACGTCGTGCCAGTCCGTCGGGCCGATCTCCTGGCCGATCAGCTGCTGCAGCTCGGCGAGGTTGGTCGGGCGGACCGGGAGGACGCTGGTGTCGATCATCTGCGGGGCGGGCCTTTCGTCGGAGGGTGGCTCGTCAGGGGGTGGCTCGTCAGAGGGTGCCGAGGAAGTCCAGCAGCGCCGCGTTGATCTCGTCGGGGCACTGCTGCTGGATCCAGTGGCCGGCGCCGTCGAGCACGAGGTGCCCGCGCTGGTCGGTGAGGACGCGGTCGAGGCGGTCGGTGGCGCTGAACCTGCCGACCGGGTCCTTGGAGCCGATCGCGAAGAAGGAGGGCTGGTCGACGGTGCGGCCGTCCAGCGGCTCCATCAGCTGCCAATTGCGGTCGATGTTGCGGTAGTAGTTGAGCCCGCCGGTGAACCCGGTCGCCTCGAACGTCTCGACGTAGAGCGCGAGTTCGTCCTCGGTCAGCCAGCCGTAGCGCGGCTCGGCGGGTTCGCCGCCCGCCGCCCAGGCGGCCGTGGGCGCCTGGCGGCTGAGCAGCGTCCGCCGCACGTCCGCGCGCAGCGCGGTCTCGGGCTCGGGGGTCTGGAACCAGTTGATGTAGAAGTCCTCGCCCATGCGCGAGCGCAGGATCCCCAGCGGCGGCACCGGCGCGCGGGGCGCGGGCGGGACGCTGAGCCCGGCGACGGCGCGGACCCGGTCCGGGTGCAGCAGGGCCATGTGCCAGACCACGACCGCGCCCCAGTCGTGGCCGACGAAGACGGCGTCCGCGAGGCCGAGCGCGTCCAGCAGCCCGGCCAGGTCGGCGCAGAGAGTGACGATGTCGTACGCGACGGGGTCGGCGGGCCGGGAGCTACCGCCGTAACCGCGCAGGTCGGGGACGATCACGTGGTGGCCGGCCTCGGCCAGCGGGGTGATCTGGTGGCGCCAGGAGAACGCCAGCTCGGGGAAGCCGTGGCAGAGCACGACGGGCGTGCCCTCGCCGGCCTCGTAGGTACGGAGCTCGATGCCGTTGGTGGCGACCTGGCGCGGGACCAGCTTCTCCCACGCGGCGAGTGCGGTGCTGTCGGTGGCCATGGCACCGAGGCTAGTCAAACTTGACGTCGGATTCAAGAACTTGCCGAGGTGGCCGTCCGGCGTATTGAACTCGACTTCTGATTCATCTATACCGGGGGTCAGCCGCACCGGATCCGCGATGAAGCAAGCTCCGGAAGGAGACCCATGTCGAATGCCGCGCAGCCCGTCTGGGACCACGCCGCCTCCGCCCCCGACCGCACCGCCCTCCTTGGAACCGCAGGTCAGCGCTGGTCCTACGCCGCGCTGCGGGACCGCGCCGCCGCCGTCGCCACCCGTCTGCGGGCGGCCGGGGTCGGGGCCGGGGACCGGGTGCTGCTGATCGCCCCCTCGGTGCCGGAGTTCGTCGGGGCCTACTACGGCGTGCTGTCGATCGGGGCCGTCGCGGTCACCGCCAACACCATGGCGACCACGCCGGAGCTGGAGTACATCGGCTCGGACGCCGGGATCTCGCTGGTGCTCGGCTGGCACGCGGTCGCCCCCGCCCCGGCCGCCGCCGCGGAGGCCGTCGGCGTCCCGTACTGGCCGCTGCACGCGGAGCTGGCGGGCCTGGCGACGCCGATCGCGACGCCGGAGACCCCGCTCGACATCGCCGCCGACGAGACCGCGGCCATCCTCTACACCTCGGGCCCCACCGGCCGTCCCAAGGGCGCCATGCTCACCCACGGCAACCTGCACGCCTGCGCGTCGATCTACCAGCGGATCCACCGCCTCGGCCCCGAGGACCGCGCCGGGACCGCGCTGCCGCTCTTCCACGTCTACGGCCAGGCCTGCATCCTCGCCACCACGATGCGCGTCGGCGCCTCGCTCTCGCTGCTCCCCCGCTTCGACCCGCGCGAGATGCTGGCACTGATCCGCGACCACCGGCTCACCACCACCGCCGGCGTGCCGACGATGTGGAACGCGCTGCTGCACGCGTCCGACGACGCCGACCCCGCCGACTTCGCCTCGCTGCGCCTCGCCTCCTCCGGCGGCGCCTCGCTGCCGGGCGAGGTCAAGCGGACCTTCGAGGAGCGGTTCGGCTGCACCATCCTGGAGGGCTACGGCCTGACCGAGACCACGGGCTCGGCCACGGTGCAGGTGGCCGGGCGCGCGTCGGTCGGCTCGGTCGGGGCCGCGATCCCGGGCTGCGAGGTCGAGATCCGGGCGCTGGACGGTGCGGCCGTCGCCGCCGGCGAGATCGGCGAGGTCCACGTGCGCGGGCCCGTGGTGATGAAGGGCTACTGGGGCCGTCCCGAGGCCACCGCCGAGGTGCTGCACGACGGTTGGCTCGCCACCGGCGACCTGGGCCGGATCGACGAGGCCGGGGAGCTGTACATCGTCGACCGCAAGAAGGAGCTGGTGATCCGCGGCGGCTACAACGTCTACCCGCGGGAGGTCGAGGAGGTCCTCTACGAGCACCCCGACGTCGTCGAGGCGGCCGTCGTCGGGGTGCCGCACTACCACTACGGCGAGGAGGTCGCCGCCGCCGTCGCGCTGCGCCCCGGCGCCACGCCCGACGCGGCGGCGCTGCGCGCCTGGGCCAAGGAGCGGCTCTCCGCCTACAAGGTGCCGCATCTGGTGGCCTTCGTCGACACGCTCCCCAAGGGCGCGACCGGCAAGATCCTCAAGCGCGCCATCGACCGCTCCCTCTTCGACGGCGTGGGCGAGTGACCGTGCCGCTCCGGGCGGGGCCTGCCTGCCCGGAGCGGCACGGTCAGCCGTGCTGGGCTACCACATGACGGGCAGCCGCTCCGGCAGGCGCTTCATGTAGCCGGTGCGCCAGACCAGTTGCTCGATCGGCACGGCCAGCTCCAGCTCCGGCATCCGCTCCAGCACGGTGGTGACGGCGATCTCCGCGTGCTTGCGGCCGAGCGCCGTCGCCGGGCAGTAGTGCTGCCCGCCGCCGAAGGAGAGGTGGGCGGAGCTGTTGTCGCGGGCCGGGTCGATCGTCAGCGGGTCCGGGAAGGCGTCCGGGTCGTGGTTGGCGCCCTCCACCAGGACCAGCACCAGCTCGCCGGCGCGAACCAGGACGTCACCCAACTGCACGTCCTCCAGGGCGAGTCGGGGCAGCCCGTCGCCGATGGAGAGGTTGACGCGCAGCAGTTCCTCCACCGCCGCAGGGACCAGCTCCGGCTCGGCGCGCAGGCGGGCACGCAGCTCCGGGTTCTGAAGCAGCGTCACGAACGCCATGCTGAGGAAGCCCGCTGTGGAGACCACACCGGCGCCGAACATGGTGACGCCCACGGTGGCGAGCATCTCGTCGGTCAGGTGGTCGTACTCCCGGTCCAGCCGCAGGGCCGCGAGCTCCGCCATCAGACCCGTGGTCGCCGGGTCGTCCAGCCGCTCCGTCATGTAGGAGATGTCGCGGTCCCAGTTGAGCTTGGCGCCCGCGATCGGGCAGGCCGAGTTCATGAACGCGATGTCCAGGCTGGCCGCCAGCTTCGGCGCGTCCGCCAGCGGAATGCCGAGGATCCGGCAGTGCATGGCCTCCGAGTACGGGTTGGCGAAGCCGTGCCGCAGATCGGCGGGCGCGCCCGCCGCCAGCAGGCCGTCGACCAGGGTCGCGGCCTGCTCGCGCATCCACGCCTCCAGGCCGGGGGCCTTGGGGTTGATCGCCTTGAGCACCGCCTTGCGCAGGCCGGCCCCGGTGATGTTGCCCATGTTGTTGACGACCTCCGGCGGGATCGTCAGCGCGTACTGGCGCGGCACGCCCGGGGCGGAGGTGTCCTTCAGGCTGAACCGGCGGTCCTCCAGCACCTGCTTGCACAGCGCGTGCGAGGACACCAGCCAGGCCGGGTCCCCCGCGATGGTCCGCACCCGCTTGACGGGCTCCGCGCGCAGCTCCTCGATCTCGTCGGGCAGGCGGTCGCCGCGCCAGGAGAACGGGAAGGCGGGCAGGTCCGCCGGCTCGATCGGCAGTGTCTCAAGCGACATTCTGGTGTCCCCCTTCGGCGGCCGGCGTGACGATCGCGTGGCCCTGGTTGCGTGAGGCGCGCAGGCCCGAGCCGCGCGAGTAGAGCAGCTCCGCGAGCGGCAGCAGCTGGTGGTAGCAGTTGAGCGAGGACGGCACGTCGAGGATCGCCGGGCTGTCCAGGAAGAGCGGCGCCTCCGCGCAGATGTAGCGCAGACACACCTCACGCTGCAGCGACGTGGCGGCACTGCCGTCCGCCAGCACCTTGGCGGAGAGGAACACCCCCACCAACTCGTCGATGACGGACCGCAGTTCGGCGTCGGTCTCCAGCCGCTGCCAGAGCTCGTCGTGGAGTTGGCGGTAGGCGGCGTTGGCCAGGAAGTCCGACATCGCATGGGACCGGATCCGTCCCGTGCCGTCGTCGGTCTCCTCGACGGCGGTGCGCACCTTGGCGCGCACGCCGCGCAGGTTCTTGACGGCCTTGCGCCGGGCGTCGTCCGCGCCGTAGCCGAGCGCCTCGTACATTTCGGCCACGTACAGGTCGGTGTGGACGAGGTCGACGCGCTCGAAGTTCTCCGCGCCCCAGCGGGCGAGATCCAGCAGGCGCTGCTGGGAGAAGTAACTGTTGCCCGGCGAGACCCCGATCACCGCGTGATCGCCCTCGGCCTGGATCAGGGCGCAGTGGGCCGTATAGGGCCTGACTTGGAATAAGGTCTCGGTCGCTGTTTGCAAGATCTGCAAGAGAGGGAGGGTCCTTTGCGCCGCTAGTCCCGTGGAGCCTCGTGCTCCAGGTGTGGCGGCGACACGCAGTCAAACTTCCCACACGCTCCGCTGTCAACGCCCGTCCCGTGAGGTGAGATCCGCATCCGAACCACATGGCATGGGAGGATCGGCGACGTGGCGGATGCGCAGGTGAACAGGCAGAAGGCGGCACGTTACCGGGAGCTGGCGGCAGCATTGCGGGAGGATGTCCAGAGCGGCGTCTACGGCGAGGGCGGCCGCCTGCCGAGCGAGGAGGCGCTGGCCGCCTCCCACGGCGTCTCGCGCGGCACCGTCCGTCAGGCGCTGGCACTGCTGCGCGCCGAGGGCGTGGTCACCTCCCGGCGCGGCACCCGCCGCGTCGTGCTGGAACAGCCGCGCGTGCAGAGCTTCGCGGAGCTGTCCAGCTTCACGCGCTGGGCGCGCTCGCTCGGCGAGGAGCCGGGCGGCTCCGTCCTCGACCTGCACTGGCGCGCGGCCGACGCGATCGAGGCGGACCGGCTGCGCCTGGCTCCGGGCACCCGGGTCCTGTGGGTGCTGCGGCTGCGCACGCTGGGCGGCGAGCCGGTGATGGTCGAACGGACCGTCTATCCGGAGCCGGTTGGCGCGTTGGTGGCGGCGATGCCGGCGGACACCGTCTCGGTCACCGAGCTGCTGGAGGCCCGGGGCGTGGTCCTGGCCGACGCCGACCACACCGTCGACCTCGCCTTGGCCGACGCCGACGACGCCCGCCTTCTGGACTGCGCCCCGGCCGCTCCCCTGCTGCGCGAACGCCGCCGCACCAGCGACCCCACCGGCCTCCCGGTCGAGTGGTCGGAGGATCGCTACCGCGCGGGCACGGTGGCCTTCACCGTCCACAACTCCCTCGCCACGACGGCGCTGGCGCGCACGCGCAGCGAGGGTTAGTCAGGCGGTCTGCGGGCGGAAGACGGCAGCGTGGTCGTCGGCCCAGGTGGCGAAGGGCAGCGCCGGACGGCCGAGCAGGCGGTGGACGGTGTCGGTGGTGGGACCCGGGTGGTCGACACAGGTGCGCTGGTAGCCGAGGGCGCGGTCGGGGGCGTCGGCGGGCACGCCCTGGGCGAGCATCGCCCGGCGGACGGCCTCCGGGGTGACCTCCACGAAGTCGAGCGGCACGCCCACGGCCTCGCCGATGATCCGAACCCGGTCGCGCTGGGTCAGCGGCGCGGGGCCGGTGAGCGCGTGGGCGGCGCCCGCGTCCTCCGGGTGAGCACCCGTCAGCGCCCGTACGGCGACGGCGGCGACGTCGCGTTCGTGGATCGGCGAGGTGGTCGCCTCCGGATAGGCGCCGCGCACCACTCCCGTGGCCCGGATCTGCGGGGCCCAGGCGAGGCTGTTGGCCGCGAAGTCGGCGCAGCGCAGGAAGGTCCAGGGCAGCCCGGAACCGGCCGCGGCCTGCTCGACGGCGCGGAACCCGGCGGCGAAGCGCTCGTAGCCGCCGCCGTACTCGACGGTCACCGCGGAGATCACCACCACCCGCTTCGCTCCGTGCCGCGCGGCGAGCTCCAGCAGCTCGCCCGTGGCCTCCCCGACAGCGCGCGGGCTGATCAACACGGCTTCCAAGCCACCGAGTTCAGCCAACCCCTCGGCGAGCGAGGCCGGCCGGGACGGATCACCCCCGACCAGCCGGACACCCTCGGGGAGCCCGGCACTCTCCCGACTGCGGGTGACGGCAGCGACCGGCTGCCCGGCCTCGTGGAGCAGTTGGACTGCCACCCGCCCGATCGTGCCGGTGGCTCCGGTGATGACGAACATGACGCACTCCCTCGCGACGTGCGGATCCAGACGTACATTACGAGAACCGTATCATATGGATCCCGTAATACATCTCCTGCGAAGGCACTCCTCCGGGCCCGCCAAGCCCCTCGACACGCGAGGCAGTCTCAGCGGCCGGGCGCGCCGCCGTCGGTGAGCGGGAGCTTCGAGAGGACGGCGGCCGGAATGCCCGCGGCGGATTCGCCCCCGAACAGAAGCGGGAACAGGACGAGCACGACGAGACCGGCCGGAATCGGCCACTTGAACCGGACTCCGGCCCACAACACCGCGCCGACCACGGCAGCGCCCACGACCAGTCGCAGGATCCCGATGACCGCGGATGCGTCCCGGGCGGGCGTCAGTCCCTTGAGGTATTTCTTCGGCAGGAGCGCCCCCGTGCGTCCCTCGGTGTGATTCACCCCTATGGAGACCAGCAGCACGGCGAGTTTGCGCACGGCGCTCTCCGGGTCCGAGTCGAGACCCGCTGCCGCCCGCCGCAGAGCGGCGACAACCAGTCGAGCGTGCTCGGCCAGGCCCCGATGACGGAAAGAACTCCAGCGCACGGTGCCCCGCCTCCGGTGGGCGCGCAGGACCTCCCGCTCGACGTACCTGAGCCGCTCGTCGATCGCCCGCAGCTTCGCCGGCTGATCCTTCGTGCGAGCGGCGCGGAACTCGGCGCATGCGACCACGGCGCCGACCGTGGCCCGGGTCAGCCCGTAGCGGTACTGATAACTACGCCCTGGAGCCGCCCAGTTGAACAGCCGGAAGCCCTGAATGGTGCCCACCACCGCCGCCACGTTCAGGCTGACTCGGGCGACGTGTTCCGACATCGCGAACCCGAAACCCAGTAGATGACGCGTGTCGCCCAGGATCGAATACAGGACAACGGCAAGCAGGAATGTACGCCTGGCTGCCCAGTCAGCGGCAAGCCCGAAGTGGAACATCCATGTGCCGACCCTCAGGGCTCCAGGCGCCTTGTCCATCCCGAGCACCGGCAGCGCCCGTTCCAGCGTCCGCATCTGCTCCGCCACGGGCCCCGAGGCGTGCTCCTCCATCCGTCGCCGGGTACGCCGGCGGACCATCGCCGCACAGTGGCGAATCGCCGTACCCGCGCGCTTGCGCTGCATTGGCCCCCCTGGGCGCTCGAGGATTTACCAGAGCATGCCACAGTGGACCATCTCCCTTGTCTCTCCGAGGCTTTGACCTCGGAGGTTCGTGGTGTGCGCCGCAGTGATCGCCGCGGCGGGAGGGGGCGGCCGCCGTGGGGCCGTGGCCGCAGTGAGCGTGCTCAGCCGCCCGCGAGCTGCGTCAGCATCCCCCGGTAGTGGTCGAAGCCCGGCACCGCCGCGCTCGCGTCCTTCGCCGCGTCGTCCCAGCGGCGCAGGCGGACGGCGTCGGCCGCGTGCGGGTCGGCCGCGAAGGCGGCGGACCCGGCCGGGTTCATCGGGCCGCCCTGGAGGGAGAGGGTGTGGACGGAGGCCGGGGACAGGAGGGCGAAGTAGGACGGCTCGGTCGCGCAGAGGTAGCGCTTCGCGGCGACGTGGAGGCGGATGGGCTCGGTGACGGCCGGGCCGAACCAGGGGGCGAGCCACTCCGCGCCCTGGTGGCTGTGGCGGTTGTCGCGGGCGCCGGACATCAGCTCGCGCCCGTGGACCGCGCCGCGGAAGTGGCCGACGTCGTGGAGGAGCGCGGCGGCGACCAGCGCCGGCGGGGCGTCCTCGGCGGCGGCGAGCGCGGCGGCCTGGAGCATGTGCTCGGCCTGGGTGACGTCCTCGCCGAGGTAGTCCTCGGCGCCCTCGCCCTCGAAGAGGGCGGCCAGGGTGTCCACGACCTGGTACGGCGTCAGCATGCCTGCGCCTCCTTGCGGCGCAGCACGGCGACCGTGCTGAACAGGCCGTCCAGGTCGGCGTAGCAGCCCTGGAGGTGCCGCGCGCCGCCGCGCGCGAAGGCGGTGCGGGCGTGGAACAGGCGGGTGTTGTCGAAGATCAGGCAGTCGCCCGGCGCCAGCCGGAAGTCCAGCTGCCGATCCGGTTCGAGCAGCAGCCGCGCGAACGCGCGGTAGCCGGCGTAGAAGGCCTCGGTCTGCGTGGCCGGGAGGCGGAGCGTGCCGAGCCCGCGGTTGTTGAACCGCACCTCGCGGATGCGGCCCGCCGGGTCGGTGCCGATCAGCGGGCGGTGCGCGCTCAGCTCGGTGACGTCGTCACGGAAGACGAACGGCACCACCGTGCCGGTCAGCGCCGCGAAGGCGTCGGCGTCCCGCTCGCGCAGCGCCGCAGCGGCCGCGAAGCCGTCGACCAGGCCGGAGTCGCCGCCCTCGGCGTCGTTGACCAGGCAGTGCAGCAGCTGCAGCGTCGGGACCGGGTCGCGGTAGGGGTTGTCGGTGTGCGGGGTGATCGCGACGTTGGTGAAGGCGAGGTTGTTCGGCCGCTCCTCCTCGCGGACCTCGAACTGCGCGCCGTAGTTGGTCTCGCGCACGTAGCCGAAGCTGCGCGCCACCTCCCGCGACTGGCCGTCGCGCACCGGCACGTCCCGCAGCAGGCAGAAGCCGAGCCGGGCGACGGCCTCCAGCATGCGCAGCCGCTCGGCGTCGTCGGCGAGGTACGCGTCCCAGGACGCCTCGGGCAGGCCCTCGGCCAGGGACGCGGCGCTCCCCCACAGGTCCTTGGCGTCCTCGGTGCGCGGGTCCGGCTCGGCGGGGCGGCCGAGCCACTCGGCCGAGTAGCGGGAGACGTGGCCGTCGGGCGCCCAGACGACCTCCCAGCCCTCGACGCCGTCCAGCTCGCGGACGGTCCCGAGAGCGAGTGACTCCGGCAGGTCGGTGATCTGGTGGAGCTTCTGGCCGGTCAGCGGATCACGGCAGTCCGGACAGGCGCAGTTGTCCCGCAGCCACAGGGCGGGGACGTCGGCAGGCAGCATGGGCCCTCCTCGGGTCGGCCAAGTTGTATAGCCAACTTTGCCTCGGCGCCGACGGCCACAGCAAGGAACGGCCGAGTGAACGACAGGCCAAGCCGTGGCGAAGCGCACGGCTGCTCAGAGCCCGCAGACCCGCACCGCGTTGCCGCCCGCCCAGCCCGTCGCGTAGTCGACGGCCAGCCGGTCTCCTCGGGCACGCGGACCGTCTACACCAGCACCGTCGCGTCCGCTCCGGCCGGTGCGAGGGACTCACAGCTGCCACACCACCGGCAGACCGGCGTCCGCGCCGTCGGTGGAGTAGTCGTGGACGACGTCGAGCAGCTCCGCCATCCGGGCCTGCCAGGCGGCGTTGACGGGCAGCTTCTCCAACTCGGCCAGGAGGCGCGGGTAGTCCTCGACCTCCAGCAGGTGGAACAGCTCGGTGCCGCTGCGCCAGATCGTCCACTCGCTCGCGCCCGCGGCGCGGATCGCGGCGGTGAGCTCCGCCGGGACCTCGCGGTGGGCCTGCTCGTACGCCTCGATCCGGTCCGCACGGACGCGGGTGTGCAGGGCGACTCTCAACTCGGCTCCTTCGCTTGCTCGTCGGGCTGGTCCGAGGTGGGCACGGGCACGTCCGGCGGCAGCAGGCCCTCCGCGCGCAGCGCGGCCCACAGCGCGGCGGGCACCGGGGTGCGCAGCAGCGCCGCCGCGTCCCCGATCTCGGCCGCGCTGCGCGCCCCCACCAGCACGCCCGCGACGGCCGGGTGCCCGAACGGGAAGCGCAGTGCGGCCGCCCGCAGCGGAACGCCCGCCGCCTCGCAGACGGCCCGCATGCGCAGGGCCCGGTCCAGCAGTTCCGGTGCGGCGGGCGCGTAGTCGAAGGTCGCACCGGGCCTCGGGTCGGCCAGCAGGCCGGAGTTGAAGACCCCGCCCGCCACGACGGAGACCCCGCGCCGCGCCGCCTCGGGCAGCAGGCCGGCCAGGCCGGACTGGTCCAGCAGGGAGTAGCGCCCGGCGAGCAGCACGACGTCCACGTCGGTGTCGCGGACGAAACGCTCCAGCATCGCGGCCTGGTTCATGCCCGCGCCGATCGCCCCGACCAGGCCCTCGGCGCGCATCCGCTCCAGCTCCGGATAGGCGGCGTCGAAGGCCTCGCGCTCGTGGTCGTCGGGGTCGTGCAGGTAGACGATGTCGACGTGGTCGAGCCCGAGCCGGGTCAGGCTCGCCTCCAGGCTCGCGCGGACGCCGTGCGCGCTGAAGTCCCAGACGCGCTCGTGCGTGCGCGGCACGGCGAAGCCGTCCGAGAGGTCGTCGCCACTCGTCTCGGGCAGCGCCCGCAGCAGGCGGCCGACCTTGGTCGACACCGCGAACTCCGCCCGCGGCCGCCCGCTCAGGGCGTCCCCGAGCCGCCGCTCGGACAGCCCGAGCCCGTAGTGCGGCGCGGTATCGAAGTGCCGCACTCCCGCGCCCCAGGCCGCGTCGACGGCCTCCCGCGCCTGCACGTCGCCGACTTCGGCGAACAGATTCCCGAGCGGCGCCGCCCCGAACCCGAGCGCACTGACCTGCACTCGACTGCGCCCGATCCGTCGCCCCTGCGGCATTGTCAGCTCCCCGACGGGCGCAGGCGCAAGCCGGCCATGCCGCCGTCGACGGCGAGGGCGGTGCCGGTGGTGGAGCCGGACGTGGGGGAGGCGAGGTAGGCGATCGCGCCCGCGATCTCGTCTGCGGAGACCAGGCGGCCGTGCGGCTGGCGCGCCGCGAGCGCGGCGCGCTCGGCGGCCGGGTCGGGGGCGGCGTCGAGCAGGCGGCCGACCCACGGGGTGTCCGCGGTGCCGGGGTTGACGCAGTTGACCCGGATGCCCTCACGGACGTGGTCCGCGGCCATGGCCAGGGTCAGCGAGAGCACCGCGCCCTTGCTGGCGGAGTAGAGCGCGCGCTGCGGCAGCCCGGCGGTCGCGGCGACGGAGCAGGTGTTGACGATGGCCGCGTGCGCGGAGCGCCGCAGGTGGGGCAGGGCCGCGCGGGTCACCCGCGCCACGCCGACGACGTTGATGTCGAGCACCCGGTGCCACTGGGCGTCGTCGTTGTCCTCGACCGTCCCGGCCGCGCCGATGCCGGCGTTGTTGACCAGGATGTCCAGGCCGCCGAGCGTCTCCGCCGCTGCCGCGACCGCCGCGCGGACGGAGTCGTCGTCGCCGACGTCCGCGGTGAAGCCGTGCAGCGGCTTGGGCAGTTCGGCCACGGCGAGGTCGAGCACGGCCACCTCGGCGCCGCGCTCGGCGAGCAGACGGGCGGCGGCAAGGCCGATCCCGGACGCACCGCCGGTGACGAGGGCGCGCAGGCCCGCGAACTCTCCCCTGGTGGTCTCGCTCATACACGCGCTCCTGACGGCAGGTCGGCGGCCCAGAAGCCGCCGGACGGATAGGTGTAGGCGGCGATGGAATCCCCACGCATCTGCGCGGAGAAACCCGGCGCGGTCGGCGCGAGGTACCGGCCGTCGCGGATCACGGTGGGCGCGAGGAAGTGCTCGTGCAGGTGGTCGACGTACTCGATCACCCGGTCCTCGTACGTCCCCGACAGTGCCACGTAGTCGAACATGGACAGGTGCTGCACCAGTTCGCACAGCCCGACGCCGCCCGCGTGCGGGCAGACGGGCACGCCGAACTTGGCGGCGAGCAGCAGGATCGCGAGGTTCTCGTTGACGCCGCCGACCCGGGCCGCGTCCAGCTGCAGCACGTCGATGGCGCGGGCCTGCAGCAGCTGCTTGAAGACGATGCGGTTCTGCACGTGCTCGCCGGTGGCGACCTTGACCGGCGCGACCGCGACGCGCACGGCGGCGTGACCGAGGACGTCGTCGGGGCTGGTGGGTTCCTCGATCCAGTACGGATCGAACTCGGCCAGCGCCTTGGTCCAGCTGACCGCCTCGGCGACGTCCCAGCGCTGGTTGGCGTCGAGCGCGATCCGGACGTCCGGGCCCACGGCGGCGCGGGCGGCGCGACAGCGGCGGATGTCGTCGGCGAGGTCCGCGCCGACCTTCAGCTTGATCTGGGTGAAGCCGCCGGCGACGGCCTCGCGGGCGAGCCGGGCCAGCTTCTCGTCGCTGTAGCCGAGCCAGCCGGGCGAGGTGGTGTAGCCGGGGTAGCCGCGGGCGATCAGGTCCGCGGCGCGTTCGCCGCGCCCCTCGCGGGCCCGGGCCAGCAGTGACAACGCCTCCTGCGGGGTCAGCGCGTCGGAGAGGTAGCGGAAGTCGACCTGGGCGACCAGCCACGCGGGATCCGCCTCGGCGAGCAGCCGCCACAGCGGCAGGCCGGCGCGCTTGGCCGCCAGGTCCCACACGGCGTTGACGACGGCGCCGACGGCCATGTGCATCACGCCCTTCTCCGGCCCGAGCCAGCGCAGCTGGCTGTCACCGACCAGCGCCCGGTTCAGCGAACCGGGGTCGTCGCAGACCTCGGCGACGGAGCGTCCGACCACGTGTGCGCGCAGCGCCTCGATCGCGGCCACCTGCACGTCGTTGCCGCGGCCGATGGTGAAGGCGAAGCCGTGGCCCTCCAGCCCGTCACCGGCGTCGGTGCGCAGCACCAGGTAGGCGGCGGAGTAGTCGGGGTCGGGGTTCATCGCGTCCGAGCCGTCCAGCGAACGGGAGGTCGGAAAGCGGATGTCGTAGGTGTCGAGGGCGGTGATCCGCGGGGTGGGGCTTGGCATGCCGGCGCCTCTCAGGCCTCGGACGAACGGAAGACCTGGCACGGGCGGAAGGTCCGGCCTTCGTCATCGGACACGGCGGGCGGTTCGGCCCCGGGCGTCCCCAGTCGCAGCAGTCTCATGCGATGCGGTCCTCTCCTGAGCACACGTCGGACGTGTGAGTGGCGGCGAACGGACCATAAGCGCGCCGGGCCGAGGGCGACAAGTAGTCATCGGATGTCACCTGAGCACACGTCATCTGAGAGATCTTCAACTTCCCAGTTCAGAGCGATGATGGCTGATCTGAAACACGGCAGGGTTCCTCACTTGGGCCGAATTCATCCGACGAGACATCTTGTCTCCGGCCCCGGGCAGTCGTAACGTCCTGGCCGCCGGACAGCAATCCGATGAATCACCGGCGGTCCCCTCAACCCCCGCCCACCCGGAGTGATCCGCCATGAACCTGCGTTCCTCCCGCGTCGCCTCCGCCGTCGTACTCGCGGCCGCGCTCGGCACGCTGCTCACCGCCTGCAACCGCGGCAGCAGCACCGGCTCCAGCTCCGCCGCCGCCGGAAAGCCCGCGATCGGCATCGACCTGCCCAGAGCCGACTCCGACTTCTGGAACTCCTACGCGCAGTACCTCAGGGGCGACATCAGCAGCCAGGCCCTGAACACCCTGCCGATCAGCTCCTCGCAGAACGACATCACCAAGCTCGTCGCGAACGTCCAGGTCTTCGAGAACACCGGCGCCAAGGCCATCGTGATGGCTCCTCAGGACACGGGGGCCATCGCCTCGACCCTCGACCAGCTGGCCGCGAAGAACATCCCCGTCGTCAGCGTCGACACCCGCCCGGACAAGGGCAAGGTGTACATGGTGGTGCGCGCCGACAACCGCGCCTACGGCACCAAGGCCTGCCAGTTCCTCGGCCAGCAGCTGCACGGCAAGGGCAAGGTCGCCGAGTTCGAGGGGGATCTGACCTCGGTCAACGGCCGCGACCGCTCCGAGGCCTTCGCCTCCTGCATGAAGCAGAACTTCCCCGGCATCCAGGTCTTCCCGCTCACCACCAACTGGGACGGCTCGGTCGCCTCCAGCAAGCTGCAGACCACGCTCGCCCAGAACCCGGACCTGAACGGCATCTACATGCAGGCCGGCGGCGTGTTCCTGCAGCCGACCCTGGCGCTGCTGCAGCAGAAGGGCCTGCTCAAGCCCGCCGGTACCCCCGGGCACATCACCATCATCTCCAACGACGGCATCCCGCAGGAGTTCGACGCGATCCGCAAGGGCCAGATCGACGCGACCATCTCCCAGCCCGCCGACCTCTACGCCAAGTACGCGCTCTTCTACGCGGAGGCCGCCGCGGCGGGCAAGACCTTCCAGCCCGGCCCGACGGACCACGGCTCCACCATCATCCAGCTGCCCAACGGCCTGGAGGACCAGCTGCCCGCTCCGCTGGTGACCAAGGCGAACGTGGACGACAAGAGCCTGTGGGGCAACAGCGTCACCGGCTGACGGATCCTCACCATCCCTTGAAAGGACGGCACCCATGGGGGTACCGGTCGTCGAGGCGGTCGGCGTCACCAAGCGCTTCGGCGCGACCGTCGCCCTGCGCGAGGCGGGCATCACCGTCGAGGCCGGCGAGTCGCACGCGCTGGTCGGCCGCAACGGCGCCGGCAAGTCGACGCTCGTCTCGCTGCTCACCGGCCTGCAGCAGCCCGATGCGGGCAGCATCCGCTTCGCGGGCGAACCCGCTCCGGCCGTCGGCGACACCGCGGCCTGGCGCGGCAAGGTGGCCTGCGTCTACCAACGGTCCACGGTGGTCCCGGATCTGACGGTCGCGGAGAACCTGTTTTTGAATCGGCAGAGTGTGAATCGGCAGAGTTCGAATCGACAGGGCGGCAGCGCCCTGCGCCCGATCCGGTGGCGCGCGCTGCGGGCGCGGGCGGCCGAACTGCTCGCCGAGTACGGCGTGGACGTGGACCCGGGCGCGCGCATCGCCCGACTCACGGTCGAGCAGCGGCAGTTCGTCGAGATCGCGCGGGCGCTCTCGTTCGGCGCGCGGTTCATCGTCCTCGACGAGCCGACCGCCAAGCTGGACGCCCGCGGCATCGAGCGGCTCTTCGCCAAGCTGAGGGAACTGCAGGCGCAGGGTGTCGCGTTCCTGTTCATCTCGCACCATCTGCAGGAGGTCTACGACCTGTGCACGCGCGTCACCGTGTTCCGGGACGCGCGGCACATCCTGACCGCGCCGGTCGCCGAGCTGGGCCACGACGCCCTGGTCGAGGCGATGACGGGCGAGAGCGGCGCTCCGGCGCCGGCGGGCACCGTGGGGATGGTGCGCGCCGGGCGGTCGGACGCCGGGAGGGGGGCCGCGCTGCTGGAGGTGGACGGGCTGACACTGCCCGGCAGCTTCGCGGACGTCTCCCTCACCGTGTGCGCCGGCGAGGTGGTGGGACTCGCCGGTGCGACGGCCAGCGGCTGCGTGCAGCTCGGCGAGACCGTCGCCGGGCTGCACCGGCCGCGCGGCGGCCGGATCGCCGTCGGCGGCCGCGGCCTGCGACCGGGCGACATCCCCGCCGCGCTCTCGGCCGGGGTCGGCTTCGTGCCCGAGGACCGGCACCTGCAGGGCCTGGTGGCCAACCGCAGCGTGGCCGAGAACGCCACCCTGACCGTCACCGACCAGCTCGGCCCGTACGGCACGGTGCTGCCCGCGCGCACCCGCGCCTTCGCCCGCCGGATGATCGACGACCTCGACATCCGCACGCCCGACGCCGTCACGCCCGTCGCCGCGCTCTCCGGCGGCAACCAGCAGAAGGTCGTCGTGGCACGCGCGCTGGCCACCGAGCCACGCGTGCTCGTCGCGATCCGCCCCACCAACGGTGTCGACGTGAAGTCCAAGGAGTTCCTGCTCGGCCGCTTCCGCCGGCACGCCGACGAGGGCCACGCGGCGCTGATCGTCTCCGACGAGCTGGACGACCTGCGCGGCTGCGACCGCGTCGTGGCGATGTTCCACGGTCGCGTCGCCGCCGAGTTCCCCGCCGGCTGGAGTGACGACCAGGTGGTCGCCGCCATGGAAGGCCTCACCACCAGCGAACAGCACGAGACGAAGGAGAGGTCTGCCCATGGCGGCCACGACTGACGCCGGTTCCACGGCCTCCGGCGCGGCCGCGCCGAGCGCGGCGACCGCCACGGCGGCGGCGCCCACCGGGCGCCGGATCGACCTGGCCCGCTACCGGGACCTGTCGCTGGTCCCGGTCCTGCTCGTGCTGGGGGTGATCGGCTTCATCGTCTCCCCCGCCTTCCTCACCTCCGCCAACCTGCTCGGTGTGGCCCAGCAGTCCACCGAGCTCAGCCTGTTGGTGCTGGGCGAGGCACTGATCCTGATCACCGGCAAGATGGACCTGTCCCTGGAGTCCACCATCGGCGTCGGGCCGGTGGTGGCGATGTGGCTGGTTCTGCCCTCCCACGGCGGCCGGTTCCAGGGCCTCGGGCTGCTGCCGACCTGGACCGCGATCCCGCTCTGCCTGCTGACGGGCGCGCTGATCGGGGCCGTCAACGGCTTCCTCATCCTCAAGCTGCGGCTCAACGGCTTCATCGTCACCCTCGGCGGACTGACCATGCTGCGCGGCCTCCAGGTCGCGCTCTCCCAGGGCCAGTCGATCGTCGAGGTTCCGAACTCCTTCCTGTACCTCGGCGAGACGTCCTGGCTGGGCGCCCCGGCCGCGGTCTGGATCTGCCTGGTCCTGTTCGCGGTCGGCGGCGCGGCGCTCGCCTGGCTGCGCCACGGCCGCGCACTGTACGCGATCGGCGGCAACGCCGAGGCCGCGCGCACGGCCGGGATCCGGGTGGACCGGATCACCTGGAGCGTGCTGGTCGTCGGCAGTGTGCTGGCCGCCTTCGCGGGCGTCCTCTACACCGGGCATTACGGCTCGATCTCCGCCGACCAGGGCAGCGGTTGGATCTTCCAGGTCTTCGCCGCGACCGTCATCGGCGGCGTCAGCCTCAACGGCGGCAAGGGCACCCTCTTCGGCGCGCTGACCGGTGTGCTGACGCTGCAGCTGGTCGTCAACGTGATGACGCTGGCGGGCGTGCCGCCGCTGTGGAACCAGTTCCTCAACGGCGCGATCATCATCGTCGCGCTGGTCATCTCCCGTTACGCCTCGGGCGAGAAGCAGGAGTGAGCGTCTTGTCGACTCATCGTCGAATCGGCACATGGACAACGGTGTTGGCCGCGGGAGCCCTGCTGCTCCCGCTGGCCGGCCCGGCCTCGGCGGCCTCCGGGACGGTGCTGTACGCCTCCCCGGACGGCACCGGCAGCGTGTGCAGCCTGGCATTGCCGTGCGGCCTCACCGAGGCGCGCGACGCCGTCCGCGCCGCGGACGGCGCGATGGCCTCGGACATCACCGTCTACCTGCGCGGCGGGACCTACCGGCTGCAGCACACCCTCACCCTCGACAACCGCGACTCCGGAACCGACGGCAACACCGTGCACTGGGCCGCGTACCCCGGCGAGACGCCGGTGCTGAGCGGAGCGCGGCAGGTCTCCGGCTTCCAGCTCTACGACAGCGGCCGTGGCGTCTACCGCGCCCATGTGCCGGTCGGCACGCAGAGCCGCCAGCTCTTCGTCAACGGCGTGCGCGCCGAGCGGGCGCGCACCGCGCTGAACCCCGGCGGCTTCACGCTGTCCGGCTCGTCCTTCACCACCAGCGACCCGTCCTACGCCACGCTGACCAACCAGAGCCAGGTCGAGGTCGTCGACGACAACGACTGGAAGCAGATGCGCTGCCCGCTGCAGAGCATCACCGCCACCAGCGGCGGCGGTTCCAGCCTGAACGTCGACCCGGCCTGCTTCGCCGACAACAACACCAGCGTCCCCAACCCCGGCTACCCGCTCAACGGCGCGGGTCTGCCCCGGCTGGACAACGTCAGCTGGATCGAGAACGCCTACCAACTGCTCACCCAGCCGGGCCAGTTCTACCTCGACGGGAACGCCGGGTACCTGTACTACATCCCGCGCGCCGGTGAGGACCTGGCCACCGCCGACGTCGAACTGCCGGTGACACAGGAGCTGCTGGACCTCTCCGGCACGCCCGGCCATCTGGCGCCCGTCGACGACACCGACCCGAACGCCGCCTACACCGGCTCCTGGGCGACGAACTCCGGTCGCCCCTACGGCGATCTGGGCGCGGGCGTGCACTACACCACGAACAACGGCGACTCGGCGAGCTACACCTTCACCGGTACCGGCGTCCAGGTGCTCTCGGAGACCGCCCCGGACGAGGGCGGCATCGACGTCTACGTGGACGGCGTGCGCACCGAGTCCGTCTCGGCGTACGGCGCGACGCGGCTCGCCCAGCAGCCGGTGGTGACGGTCTCGGGCCTGGCCCAGGGCCGGCACACCGTCAAGCTGGTGAAGACGTCCGGCACTTATATGCTGGTCGACGGCTTCACCGTGGTGCCGGACGCCGTGCAGCCGGTCCACGACGTGAGCGTCGAGGGCCTGACCTTCGCCTACACCACCTGGAACCAGCCCACTTCCTCCGGCTACGTGGACAACCAGGCGGGCGTGCTGTGGGCACCGGGCACGCAGACGCCGATCCGCATCCCGGCCGCGGTGCAGGTGCACCGCGGTTCCGGCGTCACCTTCAGCGGCGACACCTTCACCCACCTCGGCGGCACGGCTGTGGACCTGGCCGACGGCACCCAGCGGTCGACGGTGGCGGGCAGCGTCATCGCCGACACCTCCGGCGGCGGCGTCTCGCTGGGCGAGGTCGACGACTACTACCAGAACCGCACCGACCTGATGACCTCGGGCGACTCCGTCCACGACGACACGATCACCGCGGTCGGACAGGACTACCACGACGCCGTCGGCGTCTGGGCCGGCTACACCCGCGACGCCGTCATCGCGCACAACGAGATCGGCTACACGCCCTACTCGGGCATCTCGCTGGGCTGGGGCTGGGGTTGGGCCTCCTGCACGCTGATCGCCACCGACTGCCACCACGGCACGATCTACGCCGGCGGCAACGAGATCACCGGCAACTGGGTGCACGACGTGATGCGCGTCCTCAACGACGGCGGCCCGATCTACACCAACGGCGGCCAGGGCGGCGGCGGCCAGACCTCCGTGCTGGCCGACAACCTGGTCGCCGAGGGCAACCACACCAACAACATGCTCTACCAGGACGAGGGCAGCTCGTCCTGGGACACCCACGACAACGTCGTGCGCTTCGGCGGCTCCAACTGGATCTGCATGTGGATCGCGACGATCCACGACATCACCATCCACGACAACTGGTCCGACAACGCGCACTACTGCGACAATGGCACGAACGTCAGCTTCCAGCAGGCGACGGTGGTCAGCGGAGGTGCCTGGCCCGCGGCGGCGCAGCAGATCATCGCGGCCGCCGGCCCCGCGCAGCGCTACCGTGCCACGAGCGGTCCGATCGACGACGACAGCACCGCGGTGAGCTACACCGGCTCGTGGTTCAACTCGGCGATGCGCGGCTATGGCGACTACTGGGACGGCGTGCACGCCACCACGGACAACGGCGACAGCGCGACGTTCTCCTTCACCGGGACGGGGGTCGCGTTCCTGACGGAGACCAACACCGACGAGGGCCTGATCCAGGTCGCCGTGGACGGCGTCGCCAAGGGGACGGTCAACGCGTACAGCGCGACGCGTCAGGCGCAGCAGAAGCTGTACGCCGTGAGCGGCCTGCCCTCCGGCCCGCACACGCTGACGCTGACGAAGGCGGGCGGCTCCTACCTCGTCGTCGACCGCTTCGACGTCGGCTGAGCGCCGTCGTCCGTCTACCCTGATCCCAGCCCCTCCCCGCCTCCCGCAGGAGTCCGCCTCGATGGCCCTGACCGACGACGCGATCGACACGATCAAGTCACTGATCATCGCGGGCGAATTCCCGCCGGGCTCCCGCCTGCCCCGGGAGGAGGACCTCGCCCAGCGCCTCGGCCTCTCGCGCAGCTCCCTGCGGGAGGCCGTGCGCGCCCTGACCGCCATGCAGATCCTGGTCACCAAACAGGGCGACGGCACCTACGTCTCCAGCCTGGAACCGCATCTGCTGCTGGAGAACCTCTCCTTCGTCGCCGACGTCTCCCACGGCGAGACCGCGATGCAGCTGCTCCAGGTCCGTCGCCTGCTCGAACAGCAGGCGACGGCCCTGGCCGCGACCCGCATCACCGACGCGGACGTCACCCGCCTCGACGCCATCCTCGCGCGCAGCCGCCGGGCGGCGGACGCCGAGGACGTCGAGGAGTTCATCCGCTGCGACATGGAGTTCCACCGGAGCATCGCCGCCCTCGTCGGCAACCCGGTCCTCGCCATGCTGCTGGAGGTCCTCTCCACCCAGACCCAGCGCGTCCGCATCCTGCGCGGCACCCGCGTGGGCCGCGCCATCGAGCACGTCCACCGCGAACACGAGACCATCCTCGCCGCCCTGGCCGCCCGCGACGCCCAACTCGCCGGCGCGGCCGCCGCAGTTCACGTCGCGGCGGTGGAACGCTGGTTGGCCGAGAGCCAGACTGTCCGGGAAAGACCCTGACAGCGGTCGCCTCGTGGAATGATCGTGTCCGAACGCGTACGACTGGAGCCAGGAGGAGGCGAGCGTGTCCGAGGAGCGGCCCGTGGTGCGGGAGATGCGACTGGTCGTGACCGCCGAGGACTACGACTCCGCGTTGAGGTTCTACCGCGATGTTCTCGGCCTGCCGGAGCGCGCGGCGTTCGCGTCGCCTGACGGACGGGTGACGATTCTGGAGGCCGGGCGGGCGACACTCGAGATCACCGACCCCGGGCACGCCGCGTTCATCGACGAGGTCGAGGTGGGCGAGCGGGTGGCCGGGCGGATCCGGGTGGCGTTCCAGGTGGACGACTCCCCCGCCGTCACCGCCACCCTGGCCGCCGCCGGGGCGCAGGTGCTGGCCGAGCCGACCAGGACGCCCTGGAACTCGCTGAACTCCCGCCTGGAGGCCCCGGGCGCGCTGCAGCTGACCCTCTTCACCGAGCTGGACGACTTGGGCGACTGACCGCAAAAAACCTTCGACCCACCCCCAACCCGCACGCCACCCCACCTCATCGATAGAGATGGAACGGAGCAGGGCGAACGATGGGGGTTGCAAGGGTGCACAGGGACGATCCGGAGCTGAGGGAGTTCCTCAGCCATCGGCGGCACGCGCTGCTGCGCAGCGCCTACCTGATGTGCGGGGACACGCACGCCGCCGAGGACCTGGTGCAGACGACGCTGATCAAGGTCGTGATGGCGCGGCGCGGGCGGCGGCGGATCGATCATCTCGACGCGTACGCGCGGCGCACCCTGGTGAACACCTTCATCGCGTCGCAGCGGCGGTTCTGGCATCGGGAACGGCCGCACGGCGAGCTGCCGGACGCGCCCGTGACGGGCGCGGACGCGGATCTGGGGCTGGCGGTGCGCGCCGCGCTGCAGCGACTGGCGCCGCGTCAGCGGGCGGTGCTGGTGCTGCGCTTCTTCGAGGACCAGAGCGTCCAGGCGACCGCCGAACTGCTCGGAGTGGCCGAGGGAACCGTGAAGAGCCAGACCGCACGCGGTCTGGAGGTGCTGCGCGCGCACCTGCGGGACGTCGTGGGTGACGCGGTGGGCGAGGTCGTGGACGAGGAACTGACGCACATGCACGGGGTCAACCGATGACGGACTACACAGTGAGGGAACTCATGGACAAGGCCCTGGACGGGCTTCGGCCACCGAGTGAGGACATCACCGAGGCGGTGCTGGCGCAGGCGTCACGCCGGCAGAACCGGCGCCGCGCGGGCGCGCTGCTGGCGACGAGCGCGGGACTGGCGCTGGTGGCCGGGCTCGTCGTGGCACTGCCGCACACCGCGAACGGCGCCGCCGGCGCCGCGAAGAAGCCGGGGCCGGTGAGCGCCACCACGCACGCGGCGGCGCCGAAGCCGCTGCGGGATCCGGCCGCGCTCGTGCAGAGCCTGCTGCCGCCGGGGACGGGCACGGTCACGAAGATCAAGGACCTGCCGCCCACCTCCCCGCCCCCGGGCGCACCGCGGACGACGGTCTTCCCGAAGTCGCGGCTGGACGGCACCTACCTGGTCACCAAGGACGGCAAGGTCGCCGCGCTGATCGTGCAGACCTACGACCCCAAGGCCGTCCCGGCGCAGTGGCGGATGACCGCCTCGCCCGCCAACGTGTGCAACGAGATCCCGGCCTCCTGGGACTGCAAGGAGAGCGTGCTGCCGGACGGCGTCCAACTGGTGCAGACGACGGAGCCGCCGGGCAACTGGGGCGAGCACGCCGGCACCGTCGGTAACGTCTCGGTCGCCTACCCCGACGGGCGGGTCGTCAGCGTCGACGCGCTGGCGGAGACGCACGGACTGCGGCCCACGAACTTCGGGCCGGGCTGGGCGAACCCGCCGCTGGACCGGGCCGAGCTGGCCGCCTTCGCGGAGAGCCCGGCCTGGTTCTCCTGAGGCAGGCCTCGGGCCGCGGGCGGCGGGTGCGGACGGCCGGGGGGCCGCCCGCACCCGCACCGCTGGAACCGCGGAGCGCCCCTCCGGCGTTGGCCTGTTGGCAGCAGCGCCGACGCGGGGAGGACCGATGGACCGAGGACCCGACTGGTACCGGGGCGACTGCCACGTCCACTCCGTGCACTCCGACGGCGAGCTGACGCCGGAGCAGCTGACGGCGGAGGCCCTCGCGGCCGGACTGGACTTCCTGGCCACCACCGAGCACAACACCGCTGCCGCGCACGGCGCGTGGGACTGCGCGCGGAAGGCGGGCCTGCACGTCGTCGTCGGCGAGGAGGTGACGACGTGGACGGGGCACTGGCTGGCGCTCGGCATCGAGCCGGGGCAGGTCGTCGACTGGCAGTACGGCGTCCGGGAGGACGTCATCGGGCGGCACCTGGCCGAGGCGCGTCGGGCGGGCGGCGTCTGCGTCGCCGCGCATCCCCACGCGCCCTACCCCTCGGGCGACTTCATGTTCCCGCTGGAGTACTTCGACCTGGTCGAGGTGTGGAACGGCCTGTGGCGTTCGGACCGTCCCTGGAACGCCGACAACGAGGCCGCCGTCGCCGAGTGGGGCCGTCGGCTGGCCGTCGACGTGCAGGCGACCGGCGGCTTCCAGCCGGCGATCGGCAACAGCGACGCCCACCTCCCCGGCCAGCTCGGCACCCCGCAGACGGTGGTGTTCGCGCCGTCGCCGCGCACGCCGGACCTGCTGGCGGCGCTGCGCTCGGGCCGCAGCTGGATCGCCGAATCGGCGGCGGTGGGGCTGGAGTTCACGGCGGAGGCGGACGGCCGCAGCGCGGGCGTCGGCGAGACCCTGGTGACGCGCGGCGCGACGGCGACGGTCCGAGTGGCGGTGACGGGCGTGCCGGAGGCGACGGTGCGTCTGCACACCGACCGCGGCAAGGTCCACCACGGGGGCCCCGCGACCCGGTGGACCACCACGGCGGAGGAGTCCCTGTTCGTCCGCGCGGAGATCCGCCACCCGGACGGCCGGATGGCCGCGCTGACCAACCCGATCGTGCTGACGCCCTAAGGGCCGGCGGGCGCGAGGCGGTTCGTCGGCTGGCCGGCGGGCTCCGCCTCCGTGTCGAGCTCCGCGAGCATCTGCCGGGTGAAACCGAAGAAGTACGTCGCCAGGAACCCCACCGCGTAGCCGACCAGCAGTCCGCCCGCGTAGATCAGGACGGCCGCGCCGAGGCCGTGGGAACTGCGGAGGAGCGGGAGGAGGGCCCAGCCGGAGGGGCCGATCGCCGTCGAGCCCACGGTGGTGCCGAGCATGTCGAACAGGCCGACGAACGCGCCACCGGCGGCGCCGCCGACGCAGGCGGTGACGAAGGGCCGGCCCAGCGGCAGCGAGACGCCGTAGATCAGCGGCTCGCCGACGCCCAGGAACCCGGCCGGCAGCGCGGACCTGATGGTGGCGCGGATCGAGGCGTTGCGGCGCAGCCGGACGTGGACCGCGAGGGCGCAGCCCACCTGGCCCGCGCCCGCCATCGCCAGGATCGGCAGCAGCACGGTGGAGCCCTGCTGCTCGATCAAGGTGGTGTGGATGGGGATCAGGGCCTGGTGCAGCCCGAGCATGACCAACGGCAGGAACAGCCCGCCGAGGACCAGCCCGGCGAACGCGCCGCCGTGCGCGAGCAGCCAGGTGGCGCCGGTGCCGATCGCCGTGGAGACCTCCCCGGCGACGAACATCAGGCCGAAGAGCGTGACCAGCCCCGTGATCAGCAAGGTCAGCGTCGGGGTGACGAGCACGTCGAGCGCCTGCGGCACCCACCCGCGGCACCACCGCTCCACGACGACGGCCAGCGCCGCCGCGGCCAGCGCGCCCAGCACCCCGCCCTGGCCGGGCACCAGCTTCTCGCCGAGGACGGAGACGTCGGCCACCCCCGGGTAGACGACGACGGCCGCCGCCGCGCCGCCGAGGATCGGCGTGCCGCCGAACTCCTTGGCGGTGTGGTAGCCGACGAAGACGGCGATCAGGGACATGAAGCCGGAGGAGATCGCGGTCAGCGCGTGGCTGATCGCGGGCAGCCGGTGCAGGGTGACGAGCAGTCCGTTCGCGCCCGCGACGACGCCGGCGCCGATCAGGGCCGGGATCAGCGGCACGAAGATGTTCGCGATCCGGCGCAGGAGCAGCTTGGCCGGGGTGGCGTTCTTCGCCCCGCGCGCGGCGCGCATCGCCTCGCCCCGGGCAGCCAGCCCGGCCGCGGTCACCGCGTGCCCCTCCTCGGCCACCCGTTGCTCGAACTCCGGCGCCACCCGGGCCACCGTGCCGGGGGTGAGCACGATCTGGCAGGTGTCGCCGTCCCCGACCACGCCCAACACGCCGGGGACCGCCCGGAGTGCGGCCTCGTCGACGAGCGAGCGGTCGCGCAGGCCGAGCCGCAGCCGGGTCATGCAGTGGGCGACCGTGCCGACGTTGTCGGCGCCGCCCACGAGCGGGAGGATCGCGGCGGCTGTGACGAGGTGCCCGTCGTCGGGCATGGTCCTGGCCTCTCCGAGAGGGGTGGTTGCCGAGAAGCGCACGACCCGGTTGCCGCGAGCAGCGCCTCACGGAGCCTGCCGTGGTGCTCGGCGAGCAGCCGGGCGGCGGCGGGGGCGTCGACCTGGCCCAGGACGACCAGGATCGCGTTCTTGGCCTCGCCGCCCGTCGCCGCGAGCGCCTTCTCGACGACCGCGTCGTCGGCGCCGGTGGCGAGGGAGACGATGCGGCGGCAGCGGGCGCGCAGCTTCTCGTTGCTCGCGCGGACGTCGACCATCAGGTTTCCGTAGGTCCGGCCGAGGCGGATCATGGTGATGGTCGAGATCATGTTGAGGACCAGCTTCTGCGCCGTGCCCGCCTTGAGCCGGGTCGAGCCGGCGAGCAGCTCCGGTCCGACGACGACCTCGATGCCGTGTTCGGCGGCGGCCGCGAGCGGCGAGCCCGTGTTGCAGGACAAGCCGACCGTCAGCGCGCCGAGCGAGCGGGCGTGTTCGACGGCGGCCACGGCGTAGGGGGTGCGGCCGGAGGCGCTGACGCCGACGACGCTGTCGTCAGCGGTGAGACCGAGTGCGTCCAGATCGGCGACGGCGAGGGCCCGGCTGTCCTCGGCGCCCTCGACCGCGCCGACCACCGCCCGCGGGCCGCCCGCGATCAGGCCGACGACCCGGCCGGGCGCGGTGCCGAACGTCGGCGGACACTCGGCGGCGTCGAGCACGCCCATCCGCCCGGCCGTCCCGGCGCCCGCGTAGACCAGCCGCCCGCCGCGCGCCATCCGCTCCGCCACACTGTCCACGACGGCGGCGATCACGGGCAACTGCGCGGCGACGGCCTCCGGGACGCCGCGGTCCTCGGCGTTCATCAACGCGGCGATGGCGAGCGTGTCGAGCCGGTCGAGCTCGGCCAGTTCGGGCCGGTGGGCCTCGGTGGCCAGCTGCTCCAGCGCGCGGCGCAGCTCCGCCGAGGGGGCGGCGCCTGCGGGGCCGGCCGGTGTCGCGCGGCTCACGGCGGTTCAGCTCCTCTTCGTCGAGGTCGACCATGACGACGCGGAGTCCGCCCCGGAGCCGGGCGCCGAGCGGTGTGCCTCCTCGGCGCTCCGGCTCGGCGCTCCGGCTCTGCGTTCCGGCCCCGGGGCGGGTGCGTGTCGTCAGCTCTCGCGTGGGGCGAAGACGCCGAAGGTCGCACCCTGCGGGTCGCGGATGACGGCGAGGCGCGGGCCGTTCTCCATCTCGACGTCCACCGGGCCGTGCAGCACCTCGCCGCCGAGCTGCCCGGCCTTGGCCGCGGTCGCGTCCACGTCGCTCACCAGGAAGAACGGGTTCCAGTGCGAGGGCACCTCCGGCGGGAACATCTCGCCCATCTCCATCACGCCGCCGAACATGGTGTCCGACAGACCGACCATGGGGTACTGCTCGTTCGGCCAGACCTGCCAGCCGAGCGCCTCCCGGTAGAAGCCCACCGCGGCCGCGACGTCCCGCGTCGACAGGTCGACCCAGCCGAGGGAGTTCGGCTCGTCCGCGACGCCGAAGCCGCTGAACTTCTTGGCCTCCCACAACGCGAAGGGCGCGCCCGTCGGGTCGCTCAGCAGCGCCCAGCGGCCCAGGTCGCCCACGTCCATCGGGCCCATCCACACCTGGGCGCCGGCGCCCTTGGCGGACTCGGCCGCCGCGTCGACGCCGGGCGTGGCGAAGGAGAGCAGCCACATGACCGGCTGCTGCGGGTTCATCAGCGGGGCCACGGCCGCGGCGGGCCTCCCGCCGAGCGAGAAGGTCGTGTAGCCGCCGTACTGGGGGTCCGGGTCGGTCTCGGCGGTCCAGCCGAAGAGCTGACCGTAGAACTTCTGCGCCGCCTCCGAGTCGCGTGCGCTCAGCTGCGCCCAACAGGGGGCGCCCGGGAGGTTGCCGATCACCTTCAACGCGGTTCCTCATCTCGTGTGCGGCCCGCCTCCAACAGCTGCCTGAGGCGCGCCAGATCCTTGGTGTTGGCCCGCCGCATCGCCGCGGCCATCATCGGCGCGGCGACCTTGGCGAAGCCGGACGGCTCGCCGCGGTTGCGCAGCGTCATGCGGGTGTGGGTGGCGTCGACCGGGTCCCAGGTGTAGGTGGTCTCCATCGGGAACGGGCCCTGCTCGGTGCGCATCACCATGCGCTCGGGCCCGTACTCGACGACCACGTAGGTGTAGCTGAGGGTCCGGCCGAGGAAGTTCGCCACGAAGTCGAGCCTGGAGCCGACCCCGAGCGGCGGCTCGCTGCGCCACCGCACCGACGTGATGTTCTCGTACCACTCGGGCGCGTTGTCCGGGTTCCCGGCATACGCGGCCACCTCGTCGCGGGGACGGGCGATCTCGGTCTCGGTCAGCACGTCGACGGGCACGGTTGGTCTCCTGCGCTCGGTCCCTCCCGCCATGGTGCCCCCGGACCACCCCGCCCCCGGGCGGCGACGCGCCGTCGGATCCGGTGGACGTGGCCGAGAGCCACGCTCTCGGACCAGCCGGTGTCCGGCAGCATGTCCTACGCGGACCTCTACCCCGAGCCCGCGGGCAGGGCTCCCACCGGGCCGCTCTGGAACGACCCGACGAACTACGGCGATCCGGCGGCCTTCACGAGGCTCCACATCACCCTGCTGGGCGCGGATCCGTCCCGATGGACGACAGGCGTGCTCGGCCCCTGACAGCGCCTCAACTCCCGGCCAGCTGCGCGGTGAGCGCGTCGCTGAGCCAGGAGTTGACTGTGCCGAGAGTCGGGACCGGGGTCAGTTCACCGGCCAGCGCCCAGTAGCGCTGCATGGCGGGATGGTCCCCGGCCGAGAGGTCACGGCCGAGTTCGCGGCGGAAATCGGGGGTGTCGCGGCGGTCGTGGGCGCGGGCGTGGGCGGCGACGAAACAGTCGAGCGCCTCGCCCGCGGCAGGGCCGCGCCCGGCGAGGAGGGCGGGCGCGGCCAGGTCGTAGGCCTCGCGCAGGCCGTCGTAGAGCAGGTCCGGCTTGGGCGGCGAGGGACGGTGGTCGACCAGGCAGGCGTCGTTCGCGACGCCGGTCAGCTCGTGCAGCCGCGCGAAGGCCAGCACCTGCGCGGGCGCCGGCTGCTCCGGCAGCGGCGGCACGGCCGCCTCGACGATCGCGGCGACCAGCCGTGCGGGGAGCCGCAGCGGCAGCAGCCGGCGCCAGTACCGGACCATCGTGTCCGTCCTGGGAGGCGTCCCGAGTGCGCCGACCAGCCGCAGCAGCTCGGCCCGCTCCCCCGGCGCGGCCTCGTGCAGCAGCCGCAGCGCCGCCTCCCGCCACCGCAGCGCGGCCAGCTCCGCCCCGAGGCTGTCCAACTGCCGCGCCACGACGTCCCCGAGGCCGTCACCACCCGCCTCCTCCGCGACGACCCGGGCGATCTGCGGCAGCGGCACGTCCAGCGCGCGCAGCGACCGGATCAGCCGCAACCGCTCCAACGCCTCCGGCGCGTACCGGCGATGCCCGCCACCACTCCGGTCAGCCTCGTGCAGCAGCCCCTGGTCGGAGTAGAAGCGCACCGCCTTCACACTCACCCCGGCCCGTCCGGCCAGCTCGCCGATGCTCAGCAGGTCGTCCGGCAGCAAGACTGAACCTCCCGTCAGGGGTGTTGGACACCTCCGAGCCTAGCCGGGAGCCGATCCGCGCACGTGCTCCGACCTGGAAAGCCTGGCCGCCATGACGCGACGGATGCACGGCAAGGGGCCTAGGTGCAGCGGCAGGCTCAGCGCTTGAATCTCCCGTTAGGGGAGTTCCTACTGTTGCCGCATGCGAAACGATCACGACATCACGACGGCGTTCATCCTGGCCTCCGGCCCGTTCACGGGCGGGCTGCTGTGGGAGCGGGTGGGCGGGAAGCTGCGGGAGGCGGGCGCCGAGGTGCACGCCGCGACGCTGACGGGGGCGGGCGGCAACGGGGCGCCGGCCGAGGACGAGGACGGGGGCGAGGTGGAGCTGGAGACCCATATCGCCGATCTGGTCCGGTTGATCGACCGGGTGGACGCGCCGGAGGTGGTGCTGGTCGGGCACGACTACGCCATCCATCCCGTGCTGGGGGCCGCGCAGGAGCGGGTGGAGCGGGTGGCCCGGATCGTCTACCTCGACTGCGGGCTGCCGCAGGACGGGGACCTGCCGCTCGCGCTGGTGCCCGACACGGACGTGCAGGCGCTGCTGCGGGAGACGCCGGACGCGAGCGTGCCCGTGCCGCAGCCCGCGGAGTGGCGGAGGTGGGGCGACACGACCGGTCTGTCCGGCGCGGATCTGGAGCGGCTCTCGGCGCTCGCCGCTCCGCAGCCCGGCCGCACGCTGACCCGGCCGCTGCGGCTGACCGGCGCGCTGAGGGGCGTGCCGACCAGCGGGATCCTGTGCACGGCGGCCGGGCTCACCATCCGGCTCGTGCAGCAGATGGTGACCTCGGGCATGCCGCAGTTCCAGGTCCTGGCCGACCCGCAGGTCGGCTTCTTCGAGCTGGAGACGGGCCACTGGCCGATGCTCTCCTGCCCGGACGAACTGGCGGCGACCCTGCTGCGCGCCGCCGCCGGCGACGGCCACCGGCTGGCCCCGGCAGACAGCAGCCGACCCTTCCAGGGGCGCCCGTTCCTGCTCGACGTGCCCGAGGCGGCGCGGGAACGGGTCGGCCGCGTCGACCTGCACCTGCCGGACGCCGCGACGCCGCAGGATCCGCGTCCCGCGATCCTCTTCGTCCACGGCGGTCCGCTCCCCAGGGACCTGGTGCCCGCGCCCCGCGACTGGCCGCTCTACGTCGGCTACGCCCGCCTCGCGGCGAGCGAGGGCGTGGTCGGCGCGGTCGTTGCGCACCGGCTCCACGCGCCGTCCGACTACCCGGTGGCCGCGGCGGACGTCGCCGAGGCGCTGGAGGTGCTGCGCGCCGATCCGCGCGTCGACGCGGAC
>NZ_QKYN01000087.1:53886-54165 GCF_003258295.1 Streptacidiphilus pinicola
GGAGGAGACCCGCGCGGCCGTGCGGCACGCGCTCGCGGCCGTGCTCGCACACCTGCGCGGCTGATTCTCATCCGGTCTTCATTCGGCGGGGGCGGGCAGCGGGTATCAGCCGGGTGTCCAGGTAGTTCGACCGAGCAGGGCAGGCGAGGACCATGGGACCGTATGGACCTCTTCGATTCCGCGGCGGCGGGACCCACGGCTGGTTCTGGGTCTTCGGCGGGATCACGATGGTGCTGTTCTGGGTGGTGCTGCTGCTGGCGGTCGTGCTGATCGTCCGCG
>NZ_QKYN01000088.1 GCF_003258295.1 Streptacidiphilus pinicola
GGCCGCGGCGCCCCGGCCCACGGCCTCGGCGCCCGCGTCCCCTCCCCCGTCGCCCTCACCCTCCATCCCCACCCCGACCGGCCCGATCACGTTCAACCTCGCGGCGGGCACCCTGGACGGGGTCGACTGGCACGCTCAGGCGCACTTGACGAGCCCGAACTTCTGCCTGCACCTGACGATCGGCAGCGCCGTGGTGGACGCGCCCGCGGGCTACTGGAACAACTGCCTGCCCCTGACCATGATCACGCCGGGCGAGTCGGTCGGCGTGCACGTCGCACGCGGCGGCCCGCTGCGCCTGATCACGGCGTTCGGCTCGGACAGGCTGGCCCGGGTGGTGGTCACCTTCATGGACGGCACCAGCCGGAAGGCCGACGCCGTCCGTCTCCCCGGCTCGACCACGCTGGGCGCCGTGCTGCCGGTGGCACCCGGTCAGGTGATCTCCGTCATCGACCTCTACGACCCGAGCGGCGTGCGTGTCGACCACTACACCGACTACCGCTGAGCCGCAGAATGACACCATGACGGACATCAGCGACTACGGCGGCGGTCAGCACACGGAGGACGTCCTGGTCGTGACGACCAACGACGTCCCCGGCTTCCGGGTGGACCGGATCATCGGCGAGGTCTTCGGCCTGACGGTGCGTTCGCGCAACATCGGCAGCCAGATCGGCGCGGGCCTCAAGTCCCTCGCGGGCGGCGAGCTGCGCGGCCTCACCAAGACCCTGGTGGCCAGCCGCAACCAGGCGATGGACCGCCTGGTCGAACAGGCCCGCGCCCGCGGCGCCAACGCGATCCTGATGATGCGCTTCGACGTCTCCGACGCGGCCGGCATGGGCACGGAGGTCTGCGCCTACGGCACGGCGGCCGTGATCAGCCCTGCTTCCTGACGGGCGGTTGCACCACCTCAGGGCGCGCCGGTCCCGCTCATCGCCGCGTTCGCGCCCAGCGGGATCTCCAGCTCCAGCCAGACCAGCTTGCCGTCCACCGTCGCGCGGCTGCCCCAGCGGTAGGCGAGCTCGTTGATGAGGTGCATGCCGCGGCCGCCCTCGTCGTCGGCCTCGGCGTGGCGGACGCGGGGCGCGCGGGCGTCGGTGTCCGCGACCGCGATGCTCAGCACCCGGTCGCGGATCAGGCGCAGCTGCGTCGGGTGGCCTGCGTGCAGCAGGGCGTTGCTCACGAGCTCGCTGACCAGCAGCTGGGCCACGTCCGTCAGGCTGGTGAGCTGCCAGGCCGCGAGCGTCTCGCGAACGAAGCGGCGGGCCACCCCGACCACCTCGGGGTCCTCGGAGAGCTCCAGCACGGCGATCCAGTCGGGACGGCGCGGCAGCACGCGGGCGAGGATGACGGCGATGTCGTCCTCGCTGTTGCCGGCCGCCAGGGCCTCCAGCACGGCGTCGCAGCGCTGTTCGAGCGAGGTGCGGTGCTCGGCGACGGTGTCGCGCAGCAGCTCCAGGCCCACATCCAGGTCGCGGCCGCGGCGTTCGACCAGGCCGTCGGTGTAGAGGCAGAGCAGCGCCTCGCCGGGCAGGGTGAAGGTGACGGCCTCGAACGGCACGCCGCCGACGCCGAGCGGTGCGCCGGTCGGCAGGATCAGCAGCTGCGCGGCGCCGTCGGGCTCGACCAGGACCGGCGGCAGGTGGCCGGCCGAGGCGAGCACGACGCGGCCGTCGAGCGGGTCGAAGACGGCGCAGACGCAGGTGGCGAACTGGGCCTCGCCCATCGCCGCCGCGGTCTCGTCGAGACGGCGCAGCACCCGGTCGGGGGCGAGGTCCATGCCGATCAGCGTCCGTGCGGCGGTGCGCAGTTGGCCCATGCTGGCGGCGGCGCGCATGCCGTGGCCCATGACGTCACCGACGACGAGGGCGACCCGGCCGCAGGAGAGCGGGATGACGTCGAACCAGTCGCCGCCGACCTCGCTGATGACGCTGGCGGGCAGGTAGCGGTAGGCGATCTCCAGGCCGGGGGTGGTGCGGATCTCCTGCGGCAGCAGGCTGTGCTGGAGCATCAGCGCGGTGGTCCGCTCGCGCCGGTACAGGCGGGCGTTGTCGATGGCGACGGCCGCCCGGGAGGCGAGCTCCTCGGCGAGCGCGACGTCGGCTTCGTCGAAGGGCTTGGGGTTGTGGCGCATCCGGATGAACTCGGCGCCGCCCAGCACCTGACCGCGGGCCAGCAGCGGGACCATCAGATACGAGTGGACGCCCGCCTGGATGGCGGGGTCGACGCGGTCCGGGTGCGCGGTGATCCGGTTCATCGACGCCTGGTCGACCTCGCCGATCAGGATCGAGCGGCCGGTGCGCAGGCTCTCGGCGTAGATCGCGGCCGAGCGGGAGACCTGCCCGACCTGGTCCGCGGCGCTGCCCAGGGCGTGCCCGGTGACCTCCCCGACGGCGACGGCCCGCAGCAGCACCCGCCCGTTCTCGGGCATCAGCGGCTGGTCCTCCTCGGTGAACCCGTCCTGCACCACGGCGTCCAGCAGGTCCACGGTGACGAAGTCGGCGAACCGCGGCACCACCAGCTCGACCAGCTCCTCGGCGGTGCGCTGCAGGTCGAGCGTGGTGCCGATCTGGTTGCTGGCGTCGTTGAGCAGCGCCAGCCGCCCCTGCGCGGCCTGGGCGTCGACCAGCGCCTGCTCGCGGGCGTTGGAGGCGTCGCGCTCGCGGGTGAACAGGCGGGCGTTGTCGATCGCGACGGCCGCCCGGGAGGCGAGCTCGCCGGCCAGGGCGAGGTCCTCCTGGTCGTAGGGGCGGTCGGTGACGACCCGGTAGAAGCAGGCGACGCCGAGAGCCGCGCCGCGCGCGATCAGCGGCACGATCATGAACGACCGCACCCCGTCCTCCCGCACGGCCTTGGCCCGGGCCGGGTCGGCGTCGAACCAGTGCAGCGCCTGCTCGTCCAGCTCCGGCACCAGCACGGGCCGCCGGTGGGCCAGGCACCAGGCGTAGGGCGTGGCCGGGTGGAAGCGCTGCACGCTGCCGACGGGAGAGATCGGCCTGATGCCGGCGCCCGGGGAGCTGTGGTAGCCGAGCCGGCGCAGCAGCGCGGACCGGTCGGCGGGCCCGCGCGGCTCGATCGAGCCGTGGTCGTCGTGGGCGATGTCCTCCAGGATCTCCACGACGACACTGTCGGCGAGCCCCGGTGACGCCACCTCGGCCAGCTCCTGCGCGGTGCGCTGCAGGTCCAGCGTGGTGCCGATGCGGGCGGAGGCCTCGTTGACCAGCGCCAGGCGCTTGCGGGCCGCGTTGGCCTCCTCCAGCGCCAGCTGGCGGGCCAGCAGCGTCTGGTGCTCGCGCAGGTAGAGCCGGGCGTTGTCGACGGCGACGGCGGCGCGGGAGGCGAGCTCGTCGCCGAGGGTCACGTCCTCGTCCTCGAACGCCGCCCGATCCCGCCGCCGCAGGTAGACCACCATGCCGAGGACGGTCCCGCGCGCCACCAGCGGCGTGATCCGCACCGGACCGGCCAGGCCCTCGGCGTCCCCGGATGAGGCGCCGAGCAGCGTGGTCAGCAGGTGGTCCGCCTGCTCGGGCGGCAGGGTGACGGTGCGGCCGGTGGCCATGGCGACGGCGTAGCCGGAGCGCGGCGGAACGGCGAGGCCCGCGACGCGCCTCGGGTCGTTGTCCCGGTCGGAGCCCGACCGGTCGTCGGCGCGCTCCTCCAAGCCCGCGACGGCGAGCCGCCGGACGGTCCGCGGCAGGCCGCTCGCCGGGCGGACCGCGGCGGGCTGCCCCTCGCCGTCCTGATCGGAACGCCCTTCGGGGCGGGCGGACGGTGCGGGATCCGCGTGCTGCTCGGGGTGGCCGTCACCCTGGGAGGCCGTCACGAGGTGGTCCATCACGAAGACGCCGGCCACGTCGGCGACCCGCGGCACCATGGCCTCGACCAGCTCGCGGGCGGTGCGGACCAGCTCCAGCGTGGTGCCGATGCGGGCGCTCGCGTCGGAGAGCACCTCCAGGCGCTGCCGGGCGGCCGCCGCGCGCTGCTCCGCCCGGAACCGGGCCGTCACGTCGACGATGGTCGAGCTGACGCCGAGCACCCGGCCGGTGGGCTCCTCCAGCCGGAAGTAGGACGCGGACCAGGCGCGCTCGTGGTCGGGATCGCCCGGGGTGATGCCGTGCGACCGGGCGTCGACCACCGGGTCGCCGCTGGTCAGCACCTGCTGCATGACCGCTTCGATCTCCTCGCCGTTCAGCCCCGGCAGCACCTCGGTGACCCTGCGGCCGAGGTGTTCGGTGATCGACACCCCGTTCATGTCGGCGAGGGCGTCGTTGAGCCGGACGAAGCGCAGCTGCTCGTCGTAGACGGCCATCCCGACGGGAGCCTGGGTGAAGAAGCTGTCCAGCACCGCCAGGTCGGACTCCAGCTGACGCAGCGAACGCACGTCGGAGGCGACGGCCAGCACCAGCGGGTGGTCGTTGGGGCCCTTCAGCGGATGCGTGCGGAATTCCAGGTTCACCAGGTGTCCGTCGCGGTGCCGCACCGGGAAGACCCCGGACCAGTCCCGCCCGGCCAGGATCGAGGCGAAGAGACCGAGCACGAGTTCGCGGTTCTGCGGCGTGGTGAGCAGGTCCGCGGCCCGGCGACCGATCGCTTCGGCCGGGCTGTAGCCCAGCAGCGACTCGGCGTCCTTGCTCCAGTGCAGGATGGTGCCGTCGTCCAGGATCAGCGCCGTCGCGATCGGTATCGTCAGCAGACCCGGCGGGCGCGTCTCCGCCCCGGCCGCGCGACCGGGGCCGAGCCCGCCGCCGCCCGGCTGCGCGCTGCCCTGCTCCTCGGATCGCATCGCCAGGTAACCGCCCAGAAGACAGCCGACCGCGCACCCGCGTGTCGGGTGCGCCGGCTGCGCCGTGCAGCCCGCACCGTGTGGGAACTTCCTCCCCATTCTTCCCGTGAGTGCCTACCGCCGCGCGTCCAGGGCCCCCCGTTCGGGGCGCGGCCGGTCGGCGGACGGGCGCCGGAGGGCAACCGCATGCCCCGCGACCTTCCCAGGTCACGGGGCATGCCGGCTCAGGCCTGGCCCGGGTGCCAGGGCGGCCACTCCCACGGCCGGTCGGCCCAGTGGACCAGCTCCGCGTCGTCGAGATCGAGCTGCGGGAAGACCTGGTGCACCCGCGGCACGAACTCCTCCCGGGCCAGCGGTTCGGGCTGCCCACCGCCCATCCGGACCAGGCGGTAGCGGCTGTCGGACCCGTACGGCGCGACGTCGACCAGCGGCTGCTGGTCCGCGTGGTGGAAGCTGCCGCCCTCACTGTCGACCACGTCGTCGGTGCGGCCACCGGGTGTGGTCCCCATGGGCTGGGTGGGCTTCTTGTGTCGTTGGAGCAGTTTCATCGTGTGTCCACCTCCGTGGTCACGACCCCGGCTGAGCTGTGTGAACGTCCCGCCGGACACCTCCACGGTACGCGCGGGCAAGCGGAGGCGCGTAGTCCAGCACACCGCGGGGAAGTCCATTCGGGTCATGTCAGAGCACGGACACCGTTGTCCCCGGAAGGACCCCCCGATGCCCTCGTTCCCCCGCCGGAACCGCCGCACCGCCACGCCCCGCCGCCGCTGGCTCCCGCTCGCCGCCGCCTCCGCGCTCGTGCTGGGCCTCGGCACCACTGCCGCGGCGGACGCCTCGGGCGGCACGGGCAGCGAGAGCCTCGCCCCGGCCCCGCACGCGGCCGCCGCGCACCTGCACGCGGCGACGGCCGCGAACCCCTGCGGCTTCGTGGCCTCGGTCCCGGCGGACCGGTTCAAGGGCATCCCCGTCTTCGACGCGCAGCAGGCCGCCAAGCCGTTCTCGGTCAAGCTGCACACCAGCCAGGGCGCGATCACCGTCCAGGCGCTGACGGCCGCGGCGCCGTGCACGACCTTCTCGTTCCGCTTCCTGACCCAGCACGGCTTCTACGACCACACCCACTGCCACCGCCTGACGACCCAGCGCATCTACGTGCTGCAGTGCGGCGACCCCACCGGCACCGGCAGCGGCGCGCCCGGCTACTCGTTCAACGACGAGAACCTCGCCGGCGCGACCTACCCCGCAGGCACGGTCGCGATGGCCAACGCGGGCCCGAACACCAACGGCAGCCAGTTCTTCTTCGTCTGGAAGGACACCAAGCTCTCCCCCGCCTACACGCCGTTCGGGCGCGTCACCGCGGGCATGGACGTCCTGGCCAAGATCGCCGCCGCCGGCGAGGACGACCAGAACGGCCCGGGCGACGGCTTCCCGACCCTCCCGGTCGAGATCCACAAGGCCCAGCTCGTCCGGGGCTGAACCACGCGCCCCTAGCGGGCGGCCACTTCCCGGAGCAGCAAGCGCAGCGCGCCGGGAACGGAAGGCCGGGCGCCGTCCCGTAGCAGGGCGGCGCCCTTGGCGCGCGCCGCGCGGGCGGTGAGGTCGTCGAGGCCGAGCAGGGCGCGGACCATGGGGCGGCTCGCGGGCCGGGTGAGTTCGGCCAGGACCGCCCCCTTGGCGAGGGAGTCGTCAGCGAGGTCCAGCAGGTGCGTCAGCAGAGCCCGCACCGCAGGGGTGTCGCGGGCGGCGGCCAGGTCGTCGCGGGTGACGGAGAAGGCGGCGAGCGTCTCCTGCGGAACCGTCAGGCGGCCGGCGGCCAGGTCCTCGGCGAGGTCGGTGACGGAGTCGAGCCGTTGGCCGCCGTCGATCCAGGCGCGGCAGGCGACGCGCATCTCCGGTGTCAGCGGGGTGAGCACGCTCGCCACCAGCACCGCGGGCAGCGAGTACGCGTCGAGGTAGTCCTGGTAGTCCGCCTCGGTCGCGAAGCCCGAGAAGTCGAGATCCGTGAGCGCGGTGTCGAGGAACGCCGAGACCCGCTCCCCCAGGGGCGGCACCAGCCCGCACGAGGAGGCCAAGGCCCGGACGAGCGGGTCCTGCGCCGTGCGCTCACCGCGCAACCCCGCCCGGACGTCGCGCTCCCACGCGCCGAAGGCGTCCCGTCGCTGCTCCACCGGGCCGGAGTCCAGCAAGTCGTCCGTCCGGTGCATGAACGCCGTCGCCACGACGACGTGCGGCACCAACTCCGGCGGGACCAACAGACGGACGGCGAGGTAGCCCTCGGGCTTGAAGCGCCGGACCACCGCGCGCTGCGCGCTGTACGCGGCCCGCAGGGCTGGGTCGGTGACGCCCGCGGCGTCGAGCGTGCGGGACCAGCGGGCGGGAGGACGGAGAGGGCTCACGGGTGATCAGCCTGGCACAGCCGACCACCGGCCCCGCTCGCGGTACAGGTCGCGCAGCAGGGCGATCTCGGCGCCGTGGTGGAGGATCTCCTGGTTGACCCACCAGACGGTGTCCAGGAACCGGTCCTCCGGGTCGCTGCCGTTGGGGTACTGGCTGTGGCCGATCCGGTCGAGCGTCGCCTCGTCCGGAACCGCCAGCAGCGCCTCGCGCCAGGCTTGGGCGGCGGCCTCGAACGCGGCGAGCGCACCGACCGCGTCGCCAGGGGTGACGTGGTCGTCGCGGGTGAGGCGGTGCGCGCCGACGGTGTGGTCGGCGCGCAGCGCCAGCATCTCGGCGAGGTGGCTGAGCCGCCAGGCGAGGGTGGTGAAGGGCGGCGGTACCGGATGGACGGGCGCGGCGTCGCGCCCCCACTCCCCCGCGCCGACCAGCACCGTGGCGCCCTCGCCCAGCACGCCGTCGGCGCGCCGCCGGACACTCCACATGCCCGCGGCCGGCTCCCACCGGTACTCGGCGTCGGTCAGCGTCGGCACCGGGACCTCCAGGCCGTTGCCGCTGTCGAGCAGCGGTCCGCCGAGGCGCTGCACCAGGCGGGTGCACCCGAAGTCGTACTGGTCGAGCAGCGGCGCGAGCCGCCCAGGAACCGTCATGCCGCAGCCACCTCCATAAGCCGGTTGATCTTGCGTCAGTCTCGCAGCCCCGCAGGGGTGCGGGCGAGCAGTTTCTCCAGCGCCACGCCGTCGGGGAGGGTACCGAAGGCGAGGCCGCGGTCCGCGCCCAGGCGGGAGGCGCAGAAGGCGTCGGCGACGTCGTGGGGGGCGTGGCGGACCAGCAGGGAGCCCTGAAGCACGAGGGCGAGGGACTCGACCAGGCGGCGGGCGCCGCGCTGGACCTCGCCCGGCGCGGCCGCGGCGGCGGCCGTCAGCTGCGCACGTGCCTGCTCCCACGCCGCGTCGAGGCGGGCGTCGACGCCCTTGGCGGCCTCGATCTCGGCGGCGAAGGCGTGCACCGCCTCCGGTTCGCGGGCCAGCACCCGCAGCACGTCCAGGGCCTGGACGTTGCCCGAGCCCTCCCAGATGCCGTTCAGCGGGGCGTCGCGGTAGAGCCGCGGCAGGCCTGACGCCTCGTCATAGCCGTTGCCGCCCAGGCATTCCAGCGCCTCCGCGACGGCCGCCGGCTGCCGCTTGCAGACCCAGTACTTGCCGACCGCCGTGGCCAGCCGCAGGAACGCGCGCTCCTGCGCGTCCCCGCGCTGCGCGCGGTCGGTCGCGCCGGCGAGGCGCAGCGCCAGCGTGGTCGCCGCCTCGGACTCCAGCGCGAGGTCGGCGACGACGTTGCGCATCAGCGGCTGGTCGATCAGCGTCACGCCGAACACCGCGCGGTGGCACACATGGTGGTCGGCCTGGGCGAGGGCGGCGCGGATGCCGGAGGCGGAGCCGAGGACGCAGTCGAGCCGGGTGGCGGCGACCATGCCGATGATGGTGCGCACGCCCTGCCCCTGCGGGCCGACCAGCCAGGCCACCGTGTCGTCGAACTCCGGCTCGCTGCTGGCGTTCGACCGGTTGCCGAGCTTGTCCTTGAGCCGCTGGATCCGGAAGGTGTTCCGGCTGCCGTCCGGCAGCACCCGCGGCACCAGGAAGCAGGAGAGCCCGCCGGGGGCCTGGGCCAGCACCAGGAAGAGGTCGTTCATCGGGGCGCTGGTGAACCACTTGTGGCCGCGCAGCCGCCAGCTGCCGTCCGCGCTCTCGACGGCCGTGGTGGTGTTGGCGCGCACGTCGGTGCCGCCCTGCTTCTCGGTCATGCCCATCCCGGCCAGCAGGCCGCGCTTGCCCAGCGGGGCCGAAAGGCCCGGCTCGTAGACCCGGCTGGTGAGCAACGGCTCGTACTGGGCCACGAGTTCGGGCTGGGTGCGGAGCGCAGGGACGACGGCGTAGGTCATCGAGACCGGACAGCCGTGGCCCGACTCGGGCGTGCTCCACACCATGAAGCCCGCCGCGCGGGCGACATGGGCTCCGGGCCGGGTGTCGGCCCACGGCGCGCCCGCGAGTCCCTCGCGCACGGCGACGTCCATCAGCTGGTGGTACGCCGGGTGGAACTCGACCTCGTCGATCCTGTGGCCGTAGCGGTCGTGGGTGCGCAGCTCCGGCTCGTTGCGGTTGGCCTGGTCGGCCCAGTGCTGCACCTGCTCACTGCCGGCCAGCCGGCCGACCCGGTGCAGGTCCTCCTCGTACCAGCCGGCGCCCTCGCGGTGCAGACCCTCCAGCAGCACCGGGTCGGCGGCGACGTCGTGCCCGACCAGCGGCGAGGGCTGGTTGGTCACCTCGTGGGTGCGGGCGAGCGGTTCACTGCGGGGCAGGTCATGCGTCATCGTTGCCTCCTGGCAGGGTTCGTGCGCCGGCGCAGCGCAGCGCCATCGCGGTGAGTCCGGCGAGCAGCGCCTCGGCGGCCGCGTCGCTGCCGGGGACGGCGAGCGGGTCGACGAGGACCTCGCCGACGGCTCCGGTGAGCGCGGCCGCGGTGATCTCCGGGTCCTGCGGCGGCAGCAGCCCGGCCGCGATGCCCTCCTGGACCACCGCCGCGAACAGGGCGCGGTAGCGCCGCCGGAACTCCAGCCGCTCGGCGCCGACGGACTCGTCGGCCGGGGCGGCGAGCAAGGCGTAGGCGAGCCCGCGCCGCTCGAAGGCGCGGCGGGCGAACACCTCGACCCCGCAGGCCAGCCGTGCCACGGCGTCGCCGCTGCCGTCGCGAAGCACCGCGCCGAGCACCTCGACCTCCCGCCCGGCCGCCCGCCGGAAGACCTCGACGGCGAGCGCGGTCTTGGACGCGAAGTGCTGGTACACGGAGCCCGCCGACATCCCGGCGGCCGCCGCCACCGCGCCGACGGACGCGCCGGCCCAGCCCACCTCGGCGACGACGGCGGTCGCCTCCTCGACGAGCCGCTCCCGCGCCGCGTCAAGACGCATCCGCACGGCGGGGGTCTCGCGATAGGCCATGCAAGAAGTGAACCACGATTCAGACCTTTGCGGAACCGCCGCGCCGCGGTGTCCGGCGGGCCGGCCCGCCCCCGGGAACTCGCCCGCGTTGAACGGTCGAGGAACGGGCGACGGTGGGGGGATCCATGGCTGAATCCGGACGCGGCGGTCGGTCACTGCTGCGCGAGACGATCGTGGTCGTCGGGGCCGCGCTCGTCATCGCGGTGCTGGTGAAGACGTTCTTCTTCCAGGCGTTCTCGATCCCCTCCGGCTCGATGAACAACACGCTGCTCAAGGGCGACCGGGTGCTCGTCGACAAGTTCAGCCCGTGGTTCGGCGCCACGCCCGCCCGGGGCGACGTGGTGGTGTTCAAGGACCCCGACCACTGGCTCGACGGCACCCCGGAGGCGCCGCAGCCCCACCCCGGCCTCGGCCACGACGTGCAGTCCGTGCTCAGCGACGTCGGGCTGATGCCCTCGGCCGACGACAGCTACCTGATCAAGCGGGTGATCGCGGTCGGCGGGGACACGGTGAGCTGCCAGGCCGGCCGACCGCTGCGCGTGGACGGCGTCGTGCTGCACGAGCCGTACCTCTACCCGGGCGCGACGCCCTGCGACAACGACGCGGTCGGCACCGTCGTGGTGCCCAAGGGCGACTTGTGGGTGATGGGCGACCACCGCAACGATTCGGCCGACTCGCGCACCCAGCGCCGGGCCGGCCGGGACGGTGGCTTCGTGCCGGTCGCGGACGTGGTGGGGCGCGCGGACGTGGTGGTGTGGCCGGTCGGCCGCTGGGCGACGCTGCCGGAGCCCGACACCTTCCACCAGGCGGGCCTGCCCCGACCCGGGGACGGGGTGGCCGAGCCGATCGCGCTCGCGACGCTCGTGCTGCTGCCGCTCTCCGGCGCGGCCCTGCTCGGCCGGGGTCGGCGCCGCCGCCGCGGACGGGCCTGAACAGCCAGTCCGGTACGCACTGTTGACCGCCGGTCAACAACTCTGCTTTGCTACACCCCGGCCAGTGGTGTAAGCGCTGGCTGCTCCTCCAGCTCTTCTCCCCGTCTCCCGGATCCGGGCCAGGACGGGCGTTCTGCGTGCAAGGCACCACCGCCCGTGCCGACCAGGCCGGGCGGCCGGCAGAGTGCAGAGAGGACCACCCCCAAGATGGGCAACCCCCCTCGGCGAGAATGGCGCCGCCTGGCCGTGACCGGCCTCGCCTCGCTCTCCCTCGCTTCCGCCGCGGCACTGGCCGTGGCCACCACCCCCGCCACGGCCGCCCCGGCGGCTGACCACGGCTCTTCCGTGAGCAACCCCTACGACCCGGCCTACGGTCACTCCTACCGTCACGGCGTGCTCCCGACCCTGGGTCAGGACGCCAAGATGAAGCAGTGGGCCGACGGGCACGCCTCGCACCAGGCGACGACGGCCACCGGCCCGGAGACGCTGAGCTACGGCGGCGGGACCAACGGCGTGGGCGTGCTCGACGGCCACGCCAAGGTCTACCTGGTCTTCTACGGCAACCAGTGGGGCTCGCAGTCCACCAACAGCAGCGGTGACGCGACCTTCTCCGGCGACGCCGACGGCGCCGCCCCGGTCGCGCAGGAGATGTTCAAGGACATCGGCACCGGCGGCGAGACCTGGTCCGCGGACCTGACCCAGTGGTGCGACGGTCCCAACGTCGCGAGCGGCGCGGTCAGCTGCCCGTCCAACGCCAGCTTCGTGCCGTACCAGAGCGGCGGCGTGCTCTCCGGCGTCTGGTACGACAACTCGGGTGCCTCCCCGTCCGCGGCGTCCGGCAACCAGCTGGGCACGGAGGCCGTCAACGCGGCCGGCCACTTCGGCAACACCACGGCCGCGTCCAACCGTGACGCGTACTACGTGATCCTGTCGCCGACGGGCACCAACCCGGACAACTACCAGGGCCAGTACTGCGCCTGGCACGACTACACCGGCGACTCCTCGCTGACCGGCGGTGCGGTCAACAGCCCCTACGGCGACCTGGCGTTCTCCAACCAGCCCTACAACATGGACTCCGGCTCGGGCTGCGGCGTCGGCTTCATCAACTCGCCCGGAACGCTCGACGGTTGGACGATGACCCTCGGCCACGAGTGGCACGAGACAATGTCCGACCAGTTCCCGGCGGGCGGCTGGACCAACCACGTCTCCGGCAGCTCCTACAACGGCCAGGAGAACTCCGACGAGTGCGCCTGGCTCTCTCCGGGCACCGCGGGCGGCGCCGGCATGGTCACCATGGGCACCGGCACCTTCGCCGAGCAGGCCAGCTGGTCCAACGACACCAACGAGTGCGACCTGTCGCACGCCATCCTGAACCACGGCGGCACCGGTAACACCGTCACCGTGAACAACCCGGGCAGCCAGACCGGCACCGTCGGCACCGCGGCCTCGCTGCAGATCAGCGGCTCCGACTCGGCCAGCGGCCAGACGCTGACCTACTCCGCCACGGGTCTCCCGGCGGGCCTGAGCATCTCCTCCTCCGGCCTGATCTCCGGCACCCCGACCACGGCCGGCACCTCCTCGGTCACGGTCACCGCGAAGGACACCACCGGCGCATCCGGCAGCACCTCCTTCAGCTGGACCGAGAGCTCCGGCGGTGGCGGCGGCAACGGCGTCGCCAACGGCGGCTTCGAGACGGGCAGCTTCTCCAGCTGGACCACCACGGGCAACGCCGCGGTGACCGCCTCGGCGGCGCACTCGGGCAGCTACGGGGCCATGCTGGGCCTGACCACCCCGAGCAACACCTCGACCGCGGCGCAGACCTTCACCGCGCCGACCGGCTCGACCCACCTGTCCTTCTACTACAGCAACACCTGCCCGGACACGGTCACCTACGACTGGGCCACGGCGACGCTGAAGGACAACACCACCGGCACCACGAAGACCGTCCTGGCCAAGACCTGCGCCGCCAGCTCCGCCTGGACCCAGGTCTCCACCACGATCACGGCCGGCCACAGCTACACGCTGACCCTGACCAACAAGGACGACAACTACCCGGGCGACCCGACCTACACCTACTACGACGACGTCACCACCTCCTGACGCCCACTCAGGAGTAGTGCGCCAGTAGCAGATCGGCGTCCCCCAGGAGGTGGACGCGGCGTCCCGCCGCGTCCACCTCCGCCGTTTCGCGCAGCCCCAGGCGCCCGGCCAGCCGCCGCGAAGGCAGGTTGTTGTCCCGGATCACCGCGCAGACCGGCAGCTCCGGACGGAGCGGGCGGACGTGGTCCAGCGCGGCACCGACGGCCTCGTGGGCCAGGCCGCGACCCCAGGCGGTGGGACGGAAGCGGTAGTAGAGGTTGAGCACCCGCACGCTCCGGTCCTCGGCGAGCCGGAGCTCGGCGGCCTTGAGCCCGGCGATCGCGATCACCTCGTCCGGCGCGCCGTGCTCGACGACGCCGAAGTAGCCGAAGCCCTCGCGCTCCCAGTCGGCGATCCACGTCCCGAGCCAGCGCCGGCAGCTCTCGAACGAGGCCGCGCCGTCGGGGTTGTAGCGGTTGGTGCGCGGGTCCCCGTGGATGGCGTGGACCGCTTCGAGGTCCTCCGGCACCAGCCGGAGCAGTTGCAGACGTGCGGTGCGCAGCACCGGAGGACGTGAGCTCACCCGAGGAAGCCTACGATGGTCGTGACTGCTGCTGGCCGTGTATCCCAGGAGGCCGCATCATGACCACAGCCCAGGAGATCATGCACCCCGGCGCCCAGTGCGTCACCGAGCACGAGTCGCTTGCCACGGCGGCCAAGCTCATGCGGGACCGCGGCGTGGGCGCGCTGCCCATCTGCGGCGAGGACGACAAGCTGCTCGGCATCCTCACCGACCGCGACATCGTGGTGAAGTGCATCGCCGCGGGCCTGGACCCGTCGGCCACCACGGCCGGCGAGCTGGCCGAGGGGCGTCCGCTCACCATCGAGGGCGAGGACGACATCGAGCAGGTGCTGCGGGTGATGGAACAGCACCGAGTCCGGCGACTGCCGGTGATCAACCACCCCGAGCACCGACTGATCGGCATGATCAGCGAGGCCGACCTGGCCCGCCACATGCCGCAGGCGCGCGTCGCGGAGTTCGTTTCGGCGATCTGCGCCGAGGACGAGTAGCCCCACACAGAACGAGGCAGGGCCCCGTCCGGTCGGACGGGGCCCTGCCTCGTGGCGGCGCGTGCGCGGCTCGGTCAGTACCAGTTGTGGGCCTGCCAGAAGGACCAGGCGGCGTTCGGGCTGCCATAGGTGGAGTCCATGTAGTTCAGCGCCCACTTGATCTGGGTGGCCGGGTTGGTCTGCCAGTCGGCGCCGGCGGAGGCCATCTTGGAGCCCGGCAGGGCCTGACCCAGGCCGTAGGCGCCGGAGGAGGCGTTGGTCGCGGTGACGCTCCAACCGCTCTCGTGGGAGATGATCTGGTCGAAGGAGGCGAGCTGGTCGGCCGGCACGATCGACGCGGCGAGCGACTGCGCCTCGTTCGGCGCCATGGCCGTGTCGGCGTGGGCGGCACCGCCGATACCGACCACGGCGGCGGAGGCGAGAATGCCGGCGCCGGCGATCGAGGCGGACAGGGTACGCAGCGAACGAATGCGGAAAGCCATACGGAGCAGAACCTCTGAGCTAGGGGGCAGGTCACCAGGCGGCCGATCGAGCGGCGCGGCCTGACGACAACCACCGTGCAGGAACTGGCCCAAATGGTGCAAGAGGCCCAAATACGATGCCCCATAGTGGACAATTCGGACTTATCGGCATGTTGACGCTTAGCCCGACGGGGCGTGACTCCTATTCCCGCTAGTAGACCCGATCTGCACGTGGCGCAGGTCACCGCCGATCTCGCTCAGCGTGACGGACGAACCCCACCGAGTGGACAAAAAAGAAGGGCGCGGAGCTTTCGCTCCGCGCCCTTCCGTGGGGTGCGACTACTCGGCGACGGCCTTCTTCAGGGCCTCGACGCGGTCGGTGCGCTCCCAGGTGAAGTCCGGCAGCTCACGGCCGAAGTGGCCGTACGCGGCGGTCTGGGAGTAGATCGGACGCAGCAGGTCCAGATCCCGGATGATGGCGGCCGGACGCAGGTCGAAGACCTTGGTCACCGCCTCCTGGATCTTGCCGACCGGGACGGTCTCCGTGCCGAAGGTCTCGACGAACAGACCGACCGGCTCGGCCTTGCCGATCGCGTAGGCGACCTGGACCTCGGCGCGCTTGGCCAGGCCGGCCGCGACGATGTTCTTGGCGACCCAGCGCATCGCGTACGCGGCGGAGCGGTCGACCTTGGACGGGTCCTTGCCGGAGAAGGCGCCGCCACCGTGGCGGGCCATGCCGCCATAGGTGTCGATGATGATCTTGCGACCGGTCAGGCCGGCGTCGCCCATCGGGCCGCCGATCTCGAAGCGACCGGTCGGGTTGACCAGCAGGCGGTAGCCCTCGACGGTCAGCTCGATGCCGCGCTCGGCCAGCGCCTTGAGCTCCGGCTCCACCACGAACTCGCGGATGTCCGGGGTCAGCAGCGAGTCGAGGTCGATGTCCGAGGCGTGCTGCGAGGAGACGACCACGGTGTCGAGACGGACGGCCTTGTCGCCGTCGTACTCGATGGTGACCTGGGTCTTGCCGTCGGGACGCAGGTACGGGATGGTCCCGTTCTTGCGGACCTCGGACAGGCGGGCCGACAGGCGGTGGGCCAGGTAGATCGGGAGCGGCATGAGCTCCGGCGTGTCGTCGCACGCGTAGCCGAACATCAGGCCCTGGTCGCCGGCGCCCTGCTTGTCCAGCTCGTCCTCGTCGCCCTCGACGCGGTTCTCGTAGGCGGAGTCGACGCCCTGGGCGATGTCCGGGGACTGCGCGCCGATGGAGACCGAGACGCCGCAGGAGGCGCCGTCGAAGCCCTTCTTGCTGGAGTCGTAACCGATCTCCAGGATCTTGTCGCGCACCAGCTGCGCGATGGGCGCGTAGGCGGCGGTGGTCACCTCACCGGCGACGTGGACCTGGCCCGTGGTGATCAACGTCTCCACGGCGACGCGCGAGGACGGGTCGTCCTTCAGCAGGGCGTCGAGAATGGTGTCACTGATCTGGTCAGCGATCTTGTCCGGGTGACCTTCGGTCACGGACTCGGAGGTGAACAGGCGGCGAGACACAGCGCTCCCTGGGTTGCAGCGGCTGCTGACTGAACCGGTCGGGCGGGATTGCCCGGCGATCCGGAAAGACTTGGAGAACTACTGTCCGGAGTGTAACGAACAGACAGCGAGTTGCGTCCACCGGATCTCATGTTCTGGATCACCCTGCCGGAGGCACGATTCCGACACGACCGGCAACGGTCAGGCAAATCGGGCGGCGACCAGGTCCCACAGCAGGTCGGCCAGAGCCGCCTTGGGCCCGTAGGGAACGGGGGTCTCGGAGCCGTCGGCGCCCAGCACCACGGCCTCGTTGTTGGCGCTGCCGAACGCGCGGTCCTCGCCCACCTCGTTGACGACCAGGAGGTCGCACTTCTTCCGGGCGAGCTTGGCCCGGCCGTTGACGAGCGCGTCGTTGGTCTCCGCGGCGAAGCCGACCACGATCTGCCCGGGACGGGCCCGCTCCGCCGAGATCTCGGCCAGCACGTCGGGGTTGCGGACCAGCTCGACCGGGGCGGGCTCGACGCCGTCCACCTTCTTGATCTTCTGTGCCGCGAAGGCGGCCGGCCGGAAGTCGGCCACGGCGGCGGACATGACGACCGCGTCGGCGGTCGCCGCGGCGCCGAGCACGGCCTGCCGCAGCTCCAGCGCGGTGCCGACACGCACCACGTCCACCCCGGCCGGGTCGGGCAGCTCGGTGTTGGCGGCCACCAGCGTCACCTTGGCGCCCCGCGCGGCGGCCACCGCGGCGATGGCGTAGCCCTGCCGGCCGGAGGAGATGTTGCCCAGGAAGCGCACCGGGTCCAGCGGCTCACGCGTGCCGCCGGCGGAGACGACGACGTGCCGCCCGGCCAGATCGGTGGTCGCCGCCGCGGGGCCGCGGTCCAGCACGCGGCGACAGAGCTCGAAGATCGCCTCGGGCTCGGGGAAGCGGCCCTTGCCGGTGTCGACGCCCGTCAGCCGCCCGACGGACGGCTCGATGACGATCGCGCCGCGACGGCGCAGCGTGGCGACGTTCTCCTGGGTGGCCGCGTGCTCCCACATCTCGGTGTGCATCGCGGGGGCGAAGACGACCGGACAGCGCGCGGTGAGCAGCGTGTTGGTGAGCAGGTCGTCGGCCAGCCCGTGGGCGGCCTTGGCCAGGATGTCGGCGGTGGCGGGGGCGACGACCAGCAGGTCGGCGTTCTGGCCGATCCGCACGTGCGGCACCTCGTGGACGCTCTCCCACACCTCGGTCGACACCGGCCGGCCGGAGAGCGCGGACCAGGTGGCCGCCCCGACGAAGTGCAGCGCCGACTCGGTGGGCACCACCCGCACCGCGTGGCCGGACTCCGTGAAACGCCGCAGCAGCTCGCACGCCTTGTAGGCGGCGATCCCACCGCTGACCCCGAGGACCACGTTCTTACCGGACACCCCGACCCACTCCCGACCCACACTCGACACGACTGCGACGACTCAAAAAAGAACGCCGCGGAGCGTCGGGATGATCCGACGTTCCGCGGCGTCCAAGCCCATGAGCCAGGCTCCGACTACTGCGGCGCCTCGACGGCCTCGGCGGTGAGCATACCGGCGTTGATCTCGCGCAGCGCGATCGACAGCGGCTTCTCGTGCACGTGGGTGTCGACGAGCGGGCCGACGTACTCCAGCAGGCCCTCGCCCAGCTGCGAGTAGTAGGCGTTGATCTGACGCGCGCGCTTGGCCGCGTAGATCACCAGGCTGTACTTGGAGTCGGTGGCCTCGAGCAGCTCATCGATCGGCGGGTTGATGATGCCTTCGGGCGCTGTCATCGAAGAGGACACGCGGGAACCTTCCGAACGAAAAGATAAGGAGAGTCCGAAAAAAATCAGACTACGCGCATCAAGGCTAGCAGCTCGGCTGCTACATCCTCGACGGAGGTGTTGACAAGGGTCGTGTCGAACTCGCTCTCGGCCGCGAGCTCCACCTTGGCCGTGGTCAGCCGCTCGGCGATGACCTCGGCGGACTCGGTGCCGCGGCCGGTGAGGCGACGGACCAGCTCCTCCCAGGAGGGAGGCGCGAGGAAGACCAGCTGCGCCTCCGGCATGGACTCGCGCACCTGGCGCGCGCCCTGCAGGTCGATCTCCAGCAGCACCGGCTCGCCGGCCTCGAGGCGCCGCAGCACCTCCTGGCGCGGCGTGCCGTAGCGGTTGCCGGCGAAGGTGGCCCACTCGAGCAGCTCGCCGTTGGCCACCAGCTTGTCGAACTGGTCGTCGTCGACGAAGTGGTACTGGACGCCGTTCCGCTCCCCTGGCCGCGGCTTGCGGGTGGTGCAGGAGACGGAGAGCCAGACCTCCGGGTGGGCCTTGCGCATATGAGCGACGACCGTGCTCTTGCCGACCCCGGAGGGGCCGGAGAGCACGGTCAGCCGCGGACGTTCACTCATGCCCCGATTATCCAGTAACCGCGAGGGTTCTCGAACCATCGGGCGGCACGAGCGGTGGGGTTCAGGAGACAGCGCCGCCGAACTCGCGCTCCAGCGAGGCGATCTGGTTCGTACCGAGGCCGCGCACGCGGCGCGACTCGGAGATGCCCAGACGCTCCATGATCTGCTTGGCCCGGACCTTGCCGACACCCGGGAGGGACTCCAGCAGGGCGGAGACCTTCATCTTGCCGATGACGTCGTTCTCCTGGCCCGCCTTGATGACCTCGTGCAGGGAGGCGCCGCTGTGCTTGAGCCGGTTCTTGATCTCGGCGCGCTCCCGGCGAGCCTCAGCTGCCTTGGCGAGCGCAGCCGTGCGCTGCTCAGGGGTAAGGGGCGGAAGTGCCACGCCGTTCACCTCAGTACTTCGAATGAATGGAACAGGACTTTGCGCAGGTCGGTGGGGGAAGGGCCCTTCCCTCACTACCTATGGCCGGACCCTACCGCTGTTGGGGCCGATAGTCAGGGAAAAGAGCAGAAAAGTCCTGCTCAGGGCTGTCTCGGGATCGATCCGTGCGGATTTTTCGGCACAAAACGGAACAGCCGGCGAACGCGCAGTTCAGCGCGCACACCGGCCGTTCACAAGCTCTTCACGAGCGGGGATCAGCCCACCGCCACGCGGATCTCGTCCACGAAGCGCTGCGCGGCATCCCGCAGGCCAGAGAGGGAGGGGCCGTGCTTCAGCACGTCCCGCGAGACGCTCGGCACCACGTTGCGCGCCGACGCGCCGAAGACCCGCGGGATGTCCGCCATCGTCGCGCCCTGGGCGCCGACCCCCGGGGCCAGCAGGGGGCCGTTGATCGCCAGGTCCGCCTCGTCCACGTCGCTCAGCGTGGCGCCGACGACCGCGCCGAAGGAGCCCAGCGGCTCAGCGCCGGCGTTCTCGGCGGCCAGCTGGGCCAGGATCGACTGCGCGACGGTGCGGCCCTCCGCGCCGACCGCGCGCTGCACGGAAGCCCCCTCGGGGTTGGAGGTCAGCGCGAGCGCGAACAGACCGGAGCCGCTCTTGCGAGCCAGGTCCACGGCGGGCCGCAGAGAGCCGAAGCCGAGGTAGGGCGAGACGGTCAGCGCGTCGGAGAAGAGCGGGCTGGACTCGCTGAGGAACGCCTCGGAGTAGGCCGCCATGGTGGAGCCGATGTCGCCACGCTTGGCGTCCATGACCACCAGCGCCCCGGCCGCGCGTGCCTCGGCGACCGACTGCTCCAGCACGGCCACGCCGCGGCTGCCGAACCGCTCGAAGAACGCCGCCTGCGGCTTCAGCACCGCGACCCGGTCCGCCAGCGCCTCCACCACCGTCCGCGAGAAGCGCTCCAGACCGGCCACGTCGTCGCCGAGACCCCAAGCGCCGAGCAGCGCGGCGTGCGGGTCGATGCCGACACAGAGCTGGCCGCGGTCGTCCATGGCCTGACGCAGGCGTGCACCGAAGGGCGCGGTCATGTTCTTGTTCCTCTTCTCAGTTCTGGTGATGGGCCAGGCCGACGGCGTCCGTCAGCCTGGCGAAGCCGCGCGCGGCGAGGGCCTCGCGCAACTCGTCCAGGACGCGCAGCGGCGCCGTGGGGTCGTTGAAGATCGCGGTTCCCACAGCGACACCGGAGGCGCCCGCGAGGACGAACTCCAGGGCGTCCAGGCCGGTGCGGATGCCGCCCATGCCGAGGATCGGCACGGTGGCGCACTCCCCCGCCCGCATCGCGGCGTGCACCTCGTAGACGCAGCGGACCGCGACCGGCTTGATCGCCGGGCCGGAGAGCCCGCCGACGACCGTGCCACCGCTCGGGGCGAGGCGCGGGCGGAGCGTGTCGGTGTCGATGACGACGCCCGGCAGGGTGTTGATCATCGAAAGCCCGTCCGCCCCCGCGCGCACGCAGGCCTTGGCGACGTCGGTGACCGAGGTGACGTCCGGCGCCAGCTTGGCGTAGACGGGCAGCTCGGGATCGGCCACCTCGCGGACCGCCTGGACCACGTCGTGGGAGGTGGCCGGGTTGGACGCGAAGACCAGGCCCTGGTTGTCGGCGTTCGGGTAGGAGAGGTTGAGCTCCAGGCCGACCACACCGGGCTGCCCGTTCAGCGCCCGGGCGCACGCCGCGAACTCCTCGACGCTCTCCCCCGCCAGTGACACCAGCACCCGCGCGCCGCGCTCGGCCAGCCACGGCAGCTCCGCCTCGACGAAGTGCTCGATGCCGGAGCCCTGCAGGCCGACACCGCTGAGCAGGCCGCTCGGCGTCTCCGCCACCCGGGGCGTGGCGCGGCCGGCCCGCGGCTGCGCGGTGATCGTCTTGGTGGTGATCGAGCCCAGCTCCGCCAACGGCAGGAACTTGGCCAGCTCCCGCCCGTAGCCGGCGCAGCCGGCGGCGGTGGTCACCGGGTTCGGCAGCGTGCCGCCGCCGAACGGCGCGGTGAGGTCGACGGCCTCGGCGTCCGGGGGCTCCTCGATCGAGCCGGTCTGCACGAAGACGGTCGGGTCGGCGGCGCTCATCTCAGTGGCCTCCCATCGCCGCGGCGCCCTCGAGATCGGGCGGAACCGTCCCGAAGTCCTTCCAGCGCACCCGGGAGCCGTCGAAACACGGCCCGTCCACACAGGAGCGCACCAGCCGGCTGACGCCGTCCTCGCCGACGACCGGCAGCACGCAGGACATGCAGACGCCGACGCCGCAGGCCATCGTCTGTTCCACGGCCGTGAAGCAGCGGACCTCCTCGTTCGCGCAGACCTCGGCCACGGCCCGCAGCATGGCGGTCGGCCCGGAGGCGTAGACGACGCGGGCCTCGATGGCCCGCATCGCCTCGGTGAGCGGCAGGGTGACCTGACCGCGTATCCCGTAGCCGCCGTCCTCGGTGGTCACCAGCACGTCGGGGGTGAGCGCCCGGGCCTGCTCGACACCGAAAAGACGGTCGGCCGAGGCGGCGCCGAGGATGAAGCCGACCGAGCCGCCCTGCTCGGTGATCCGGTCGGCGAGGCCGAAGAGCGGGACGCTGCCGTAGCCGCCGGCCACCATCAGCGCGGACGCCGGACCGGTCGGGACCGGGAACGCGGTGCCGAGCGGCGCGACCACGTCCACGAGGTCCCCGACCCGCTGCCGTGCCAGTGCCCGCGTGCCGGCACCGACCTCGGCGAAGACCACCTCGATGGTGTCCTCCGCCGGGTCGGCGCGGTGCACGAAGAACGGCCGGCGCAGCAGCAGCGAGCCGTCGGCGCGGTCCACGGCGAGGGCGGCGAAGTGGCCGGGGAGCACACGCCCCGCGATGCCCTCCGCGCGCAGCACGAGCCGGTGGTAGGCACCCACCGGCGAGAGCTCCACGATCTCGGCCTGCCGTTGCACCGGGTGCGCCATCGTGCCTGCTCGCCTCTCAGTCGGAGCCCGTGGGATCGGTCAGCGGCGGGCCGAAGCCCCGACCGCGTCCCCCAGGGTCGCATACGGGCTCGCGGCCAACAGCGCCGAAAGTCCCTTGTGGATGCGACGGCACCAGAACGGACCCTCGTAGATGAACGCGGAGTATCCCTGGACGAGCGATGCCCCGGCGAGGATCCGCTGCCACGCGTCCTCGGCGGTCTCGATGCCGCCGACGGCGACCAGCGTGATCCGCCCCTCGGTGCGGGCGTACAGCCGCTTCAGGACCTCGTCGGCACGCGCCTTCAGCGGTGCCCCGGAGAGACCGCCGGCGCCGATCGCCTCCACCTTGGCGGCGTCGGTCCGCAGGCCGCCCCGCCCGATGGTGGTGTTGGTGGCGATGATGCCGTCGAGCCGGAGCTCCAGCGCGAGGTCGGCCACGGCGTCCACGTCGTCGTCGGCCAGGTCCGGCGCGATCTTCACCAGCAGCGGGACGTGACCGTCCGCCTTGGCGTCGAGCGTCTCCCTGACCGCGCTGAGCAGCGGGCGCAGTTGGTCCACGGCCTGCAGGTTCCGCAGGCCGGGGGTGTTCGGCGAGCTGACGTTGACGACGAAGTAGTCGGCGTGCCGCGCGAGTCGCTCGGTCGAGGTGACGTAGTCGGCGACGGCCTCAGCCTCCGGGACGACCTTCGTCTTGCCGATGTTGACGCCGACGACGGCCTTCGAGGACTTCGGCCGGGCCGCGAGCCGCGCCGCGACCGCGGCGGAGCCCTCGTTGTTGAAGCCCATCCGGTTGATCAGCGCCCGGTCCTCGATCAGCCGGAACAGGCGAGGCGTCGGATTCCCCGGCTGCGCCTGGGCGGTGACCGTGCCGATCTCGACGGAGTCGAACCCGAGCATCGTCAGCCCGTCGATCCCGACGGCGTTCTTGTCGAACCCGGCCGCGAGCCCGAAGGGCCCGGGCAGATCCAGGCCCAGCGCCTTGGTGCGGAGCTTGGGATCCCGCGGGGCGAGCACGGCCACGACGAGGTCGCGCAGCCCGGGGACGGAGGCGGCCAGCCGGATCCAGAAGAACGCGAGGTGGTGCGCCTTCTCGGGGTCAAGCCGCTTGAAGACGAGGTTGAAGAAGAGCTTGTACAAAGAAACCTGACCTTAGGTTGCAACCGCCCAGGGGCGCGGGGCGGAGCCGAGTATGCGGCTCCGCCGCGTGTGCGCGACCAGCCCACTACGGACCCGCACGCGCTCCCCGCGCCCCAACCCCTTACCGCGATGCGTTCAGCGCAGCCGCGTGCTCCTGCAGCGACCGCACGCCGACGTCACCGTTGCGCAGCGCGTCGATGCCCTGCACGGCCGCGCCCATCGCCTGGACGGTGGTGAGGCACGGAACGGACCGCGCGACAGCCGCCGTGCGGATCTCGTAGCCGTCGAGGCGGGAGCCGGTGCCGAACGGGGTGTTGATGATCAGGTCGATCTCCCCGTCGTGGATCATCTGGACGATCGTCTTCTCACCCTGAGGGCCCTCACCCTCACTGTGCTTGCGGACGATCGTCGCCTCGATGCCGTTGCGGTGCAGCACCTCGGCCGTGCCGCTGGTGGCGAGGATCTCGAAGCCGAGACCGACCAGGGCGCGGGCCGGGAAGACCAGGTTGCGCTTGTCGCGGTTGGCCACCGAGACGAAGACCCGGCCCGAGTTCGGCAGCGCGCCGTACGCACCCGCCTGCGACTTGGCGTAGGCGGTGCCGAAGACGGAGTCGATGCCCATGACCTCACCGGTCGAGCGCATCTCCGGGCCCAACACCGTGTCGACGCCGCGACCGTGGATGTCGCGGAACCGCGACCACGGCATCACGGCCTCCTTGACGGCGACCGGCGCGTCCAGCGGCAGCGTGCCGCCATCGCCCTCCTTGGGCAGCAGGCCCTCGCCGCGCAGGTCCGCGATGCTCGCGCCCAGCGAGATCCGGGCCGCCGCCTTGGCCAGCGGCACCGCCGTCGCCTTGGAGGTGAACGGGACGGTGCGCGAGGCACGCGGGTTGGCCTCCAGCACGTAGAGGATGTCCCCGGCCATGGCGAACTGGATGTTGATCAGGCCGCGGACACCCACGCCGCGCGCGATGGCCTCGGTGGCCGCGCGCAGGCGCTTGATGTCGTAGCCGCCCAGGGTGATCGGCGGCAGCGCACACGCGCTGTCGCCGGAGTGGATGCCGGCCTCCTCGATGTGCTCCATCACGCCGCCGAGGTAGAGCTCCTCGCCGTCGAACAGGGCGTCGACGTCGATCTCGATCGCGTCGTCGAGGAAGCGGTCGATCAGCACCGGGTGCTCGGAGATCAGGCCCGCGTGGCGCTTGAGGTAGTCGGCCAGCGAAGGCTCGTCGTAGACGATCTCCATGCCGCGGCCGCCCAGCACGTAGGACGGGCGGGCCAGGACCGGGTAGCCGATCTCGTCGGCGATGGTCTTGGCCTCCTCGAAGGAGAAGGCGGTGCCGTGCTTCGGCGCCGGCAGGCCGGCCTCGACCAGCACCCGGCCGAACGCGCCGCGCTCCTCGGCGAGGTGGATCGCCTCGGGCGAGGTGCCGACGATGGTGACGCCGTTGTCCTTGAGCGCCTGGGCCAGACCCAGCGGCGTCTGGCCGCCGAGCTGCACCAGCACACCCGCGACCGGACCGGCCTGCTCCTCGGCGTGGACGATCTCCAGCACGTCCTCGAGCGTCAGCGGCTCGAAGTAGAGCCGGTCGGAGGTGTCGTAGTCCGTCGAGACGGTCTCCGGGTTGCAGTTGACCATCACGGTCTCGTAGCCCGCGTCGCTCAGCGCGAAGGAGGCGTGGACGCAGGAGTAGTCGAACTCGATGCCCTGGCCGATGCGGTTCGGGCCGGAGCCCAGGATGATCACGGCCGGCTTGGTGCGCGAGGCGACCTCGGTCTCCTCGTCGTAGGACGAGTAGAAGTACGGGGTCCTCGCGGCGAACTCGGCGGCGCAGGTGTCGACCGTCTTGTAGACCGGGCGGATCCCCAGCGCGTGCCGGACCTCGCGGACCACGTCGGGGCGCAGGCCGCGGATCTCACCGATCTGCTGGTCGGAGAAGCCGTGCCGCTTGGCGTGGCGCAGCAGCTCCGGGTCGAGCTTCTCGGCCTCGGCGAGCTCCTCGGCGATCTCGTGGATCAGGAAGAGCTGGTCGACGAACCACGGGTCGATCTTCGTGGACTCGAAGACCTCCTCCGGGGTGGCGCCGGCCCGGATCGCGTCCATGACCGTGTTGATCCGGCCGTCGGTCGGGATCTGGGCCTTGGCCAGCAGCGCGGCCTTGTCGCCGACCTCGGAGACGAAGTCGAACTGCGAGCCCTTCTTCTCCAGCGAGCGCAGCGCCTTGTTCAGCGCCTCGGGGAAGTTGCGGCCCAGCGCCATGGCCTCGCCGACCGACTTCATGGTCGTGGTCAGCGTGGCGTCGGCGGACGGGAACTTCTCGAACGCGAAGCGCGGGACCTTGACCACGACGTAGTCGAGGCTCGGCTCGAAGGAGGCCGGGGTCTCCTCGGTGATGTCGTTCGGGATCTCGTCGAGCGTGTAGCCCACCGCGAGCTTGGCCGCGATCTTGGCGATCGGGAAGCCGGTCGCCTTGGAAGCCAGCGCGGAGGAGCGGGAGACGCGCGGGTTCATCTCGATGACGATGACCCGGCCGTCGTCGGGGTTGACCGCGAACTGGATGTTGCAGCCGCCGGTGTCGACGCCGACCTCGCGGATGACCGCGATGCCGATGTCACGCAGGATCTGGTACTCACGGTCCGTCAGCGTCATCGACGGGGCGACGGTGATCGAGTCACCGGTGTGCACGCCCATCGGGTCGAAGTTCTCGATGGAGCAGACGACCACGACGTTGTCGTGCTTGTCGCGCATCAGCTCCAGCTCGTACTCCTTCCACCCGAGGATGGACTCCTCCAGGAGCACCTCGGTGGTCGGCGAGAGCGTCAGGCCCTGGCCGGCGATGCGGCGCAGGTCCTCCTCGTCGTGCGCGAAGCCGGAGCCGGCGCCACCCATGGTGAACGAGGGGCGGACCACGACCGGGTAGCCGCCGAGCGTCTCGACGCCCGCGAGGACGTCCTCCATCGAGTGGCAGATGACCGAGCGGGCCGACTCGCCGTGGCCGATCTTGGCCTTGACGGCCTCGACGACCTGCTTGAACAGCTCGCGGTCCTCGCCCTTGTTGATCGCCTCGACGTTGGCGCCGATCAGCTCGACGTTGTACTTCTCCAGCGTCCCGGCCTCGGCCAGCGAGATCGCGGTGTTGAGCGCGGTCTGGCCGCCCAGGGTCGGCAGCAGCGCGTCGGGGCGCTCCTTGGCGATGATCTTCTCGACGAACTCGGGGGTGATCGGCTCGACGTAGGTCGCGTCGGCGATCTCCGGGTCGGTCATGATCGTGGCCGGGTTCGAGTTGACCAGGATCACCCGCAGGCCCTCGGCCTTGAGGACGCGGCAGGCCTGGGTACCGGAGTAGTCGAACTCGGCCGCCTGGCCGATGACGATCGGGCCGGAACCGATGACCAGAACGGACTGGATGTCGGTGCGCTTAGGCACGCTGGCCCTCCATCAGAGCGAAGAAGCGGTCGAACAGATAGGCGGCGTCGTGCGGACCGGCCGCCGCCTCGGGGTGGTACTGGACGCTGAACGCGGGCTGGTCCAGGCACTGCAGGCCCTCGACCACGTCGTCGTTCAGGCAGACGTGGGAGACCTCGACGCGGCCGAACGGCGTCTCGGAGACCTTGTCGAGCGGCGCGTCCACGGCGAAGCCGTGGTTGTGCGCGGTGACCTCGACCTTGCCGGTGGTGCGGTCCTGCACCGGCTGGTTGATGCCGCGGTGGCCGTACTTGAGCTTGTAGGTGCCGAAGCCGAGCGCGCGGCCGAGCAGCTGGCTGCCGAAGCAGATGCCGAAGAACGGCGTCCTGCGGCCCAGCACCTCGCGCAGCACGGCCACCTGGCCGTCGGCGGTGGCCGGGTCGCCGGGGCCGTTGGAGAAGAAGACGCCGTCGGGGTTGACGGCGTAGACGTCCTCGGCGGTGGCGTTGGCCGGCAGCACGTGGACCTCGATGCCGCGCTCGGCCATCCGGTGCGGCGTCATCCCCTTGATGCCCAGGTCCAGGGCGGCCACGGTGAACTTCTTCTCACCTATGGCCGGGACGACGTAGACGGCGTCGGTGGCGACCTCGCCGCACAGGTCCGCGCCCTCCATCTGCGGGGCCCGGCGGACGCGCTCCAGCATCGTCGCGTCGTCGGCCAGCGCCTCGCCGGAGAAGATGCCGGCGCGCATGGCGCCCGCCTCGCGCAGGTGGCGGGTCAGCGCGCGGGTGTCGATGCCGCTGATGCCGACGATGCCCTGCGCCTGCAGCTCCTCGTCCAGCGAGCGCGTGGCCCGCCAGTTGGAGGCGATCCGGCTGGGGTCACGCACGACGTAGCCGGCGACCCAGATCCGGGAGCTCTCCGGGTCCTCGTCGTTGACGCCGGTGTTGCCGATCTGCGGGGCCGTCATGGCCACGATCTGGCGGTGGTAGGACGGGTCGGTCAGGGTCTCCTGGTAGCCCGTCATGCCGGTGTTGAACACGGCCTCGCCGAAGGTCTCACCGACGGCGCCGTAGGCCTGGCCGCGGAAGATGCGCCCGTCCTCGAGGACATAGGCGGCAGCGATGCGGCCACGTCGGCTGGTCGTAGTGGATGCCGGTGCGGTCATCATGCGCCTTCCACGTTCCTGTCGTTCACATTGGGCTCAGTGTTCTTGTCGGTATCGGTCACCTTGTCGTGTGCCTTGATCAGCACCTCTACCGCGGTGACCCAGTTGTCGTGGTCGCTCGAACGGTCGGCCCGGAAGCCGGAGTCGAGCTGCTGGTCGCCGAGCTGCCAGGTGATCACCAGCAGGCCGCCCTCGGGGAAGACCTTGCCGGCGATGCCCTTGTCCAGGCGGGCGCCGCGCAGGTCGGCGACCGGGACGAAGAAGCTCTGCGAGGCGGGGCGGACCACCTTCAGGCCCTCGGCGCTGAGCGTCAGTTCGACGAGGCTGCGCTCGCCGAGGCGGTGGGCGGCAACCCGGTTGAGCCAGTCACCGGCCGTGGTCGTACCGACGTAGCGGCCCTCGGTCTCCAGGATCTTCTCCGTCGTGCGCGTCGGCACGGCGGCGGGCTCGGGCAGACCGGACTGGACCGTCTTGCGCCAGTTCCAGCCCTGGCGCATCAGCCAGTAGACGAGCGCGATGACCAGCAGGATGCCGATGACCCAGCCGACCAGGTCGCCCACGTGGGTGACCGCCGCGGAGTGGGGGGCTTCACCAAGGAGGTTCATACGAGCTCACCGTCGAGCACCTTGGCGTCGCCGCGCAGGAAGGTGGCGACGACGCGGCCGGGCAGGTCCATGCCCCGGTAGGGGGTGTTGCGGCTGCGGGTGGCGAAGGCGTCGGGGTTCACGGCGCCACGGTACTGAGCATCGAACAGCACCAGGTTGGCCGGCTCGCCCACCGAGACGGGCCGTCCGTGGCCGGGGATGCCGCTGATCGCGGCGGGCTTGGCGGACATCCGCTCGGCGACCTCGGCCCAGTCCATCAGGCCGGTGTCGACCATCGCGGACTGGACGACGGAGAGCGCCGTCTCCAGGCCGACCATGCCCATGGCCGCGGCGGACCACTCGCACTGCTTGTCCTCGGCGGGGTGCGGTGCGTGGTCGGTGGCGACGATGTCGATGGTGCCGTCGGCCAGCGCCTCGCGCAGGGCCAGCACGTCGGCCTCGGTGCGCAGCGGCGGGTTGACCTTGTAGACGGCGTCGTAGGAGCGGACCAGCTCGTCGGTGAGCAGCAGGTGGTGCGGCGTCACCTCGGCGGTGACGTCCCAGCCCTTGCTCTTGGCCCAGCGGACGATCTCGACCGAGCCGGCCGTGGAGAGGTGGCAGACGTGCAGGCGCGAGCCGACGTGCGCGGCGAGCAGCACGTCGCGGGCGATGATCGACTCCTCGGCGACGGCCGGCCAGCCGGCCAGGCCCAGCTCGCCGGAGACGACGCCCTCGTTCATCTGCGCGCCCTCGGTCAGCCGCGGCTCCTGCGCGTGCTGGGCGACGACGCCGCCGAAGGCCTTCACGTACTCCAGCGCACGACGCATGATCACCGCGTCGTCGACGCACTTGCCGTCGTCGGAGAAGACGCGGACCTGCGCGGCGGAGTCGGCCATCGCGCCGAGCTCGGCCAGCTGCTTGCCCTCCAGGCCCACGGTGACGGCGCCGATCGGCTGCACGTCGCAGTAGCCGGACTCGCGGCCCAGCCGCCAGACCTGCTCGACGACACCGGCGGTGTCGGCGACCGGGAAGGTGTTGGCCATCGCGTGGACGGCGGTGAAGCCGCCCTTGGCGGCGGCCTTCGTGCCGGACAGGACGGTCTCGGCGTCCTCGCGGCCGGGCTCGCGCAGGTGGGTGTGCAGGTCGACCAGGCCGGGCAGGGCGATCAGGCCGTCGGCCGCGATCTCCTGCTCGCCGTCGGCCGCCAGCTCAGCGCCGATCTCGGCGATCACCCCGTCGGTGACGCGGATGTCCTGCGGCTCCCCGCCGAGGATGCGGGCGTTGCGGATCAGGTAGTTCGTGGTGCTCACTTGCCGGTCTCCTCGGACGTGTTCGCAGAAGAAGTCGTGATCGCCGGCTCGGAGCCGCCGAGCAGCAGGTAGAGGACGGCCATGCGGACGCTGACGCCGTTGGCGACCTGCTCGACGATGACCGCGCGGTCGGAGTCGGCGATGGTCGACTCGATCTCCATGCCGCGCACCATCGGGCCGGGGTGCATGACGAGCGCGTGCTCCGGCATCAGGGCCAGCCGGCGGGCGTCCAGGCCGTAGCGGCGGGTGTACTCGCGCTGAGTGGGGAAGAAGGCGGCGTTCATGCGCTCGCGCTGGACGCGCAGCATCATCACCGCGTCGGCCTTGGTGAGCGCCGCGTCCAGGTCGTAGCTGGTCTGGCAGGGCCAGGTCTCGACGCCGAAGGGCATCAGCGTCGGCGGGGCCACCAGGGTGACCTCGGCGCCCAGGGTGTGCAGCAGGTGCACGTTGGAGCGGGCGACCCGGCTGTGCAGCACGTCGCCGACGATCGTCACGCGGCGGCCGGCCAGGTCGTGGCCGACGCCCGGGTTGAGGTGGCGACGCATGGTGAAGGCGTCGAGCAGCGCCTGGGTGGGGTGCTCGTGGGTGCCGTCACCGGCGTTGACGACGCTGCCGTGCAGCCAGTCGGAGTCGGCCAGCAGCTTGGGCGCGCCGGAGGCGCTGTGCCGGATGACCACCGCGTCGGCGCCCATGGCCTGCAGGGTGAGCGCGGTGTCCTTCAGGCTCTCGCCCTTGGAGACCGAGGAGCCCTTGGCGGAGAAGTTGATGACGTCCGCGGACAGGCGCTTCTCGGCGACCTCGAAGGAGGTGCGGGTGCGGGTGGAGTCCTCGAAGAAGAGGTTGACCACGGTGCGGCCACGGAGCGTGGGGAGCTTCTTGACCGAGCGGGCGGAGACCTGGGCCATCTGCTCCGTGGTGTCCAGGATCAGCAGCGCGTCCTCGCGGGTCAGGTCCGCGGTGGAGATGAGGTGGCGCTTCACTGGGCACTGCCTTCCGACTCACCGAGGAGAACGGCGTCCACGCCGTCCGTCTCGTCCAGCTTGACCTTCACGGACTCGCGCAGCGAGGTGGGCAGGTTCTTGCCCACGTAGTCCGCGCGGATGGGCAGCTCGCGGTGGCCGCGGTCGACCAGGACGGCGAGCTGGACGGCGCGCGGGCGGCCGTGGTCGGCCAGCGCGTCGAGGGCGGCCCGGATGGTCCGGCCGGAGAAGAGCACGTCGTCGACGAGGACGACGAGCTTGCCGTCGATGCCGTCGACGGGGATCTCGGTGTGCTCCAGGGCGCGGGCGGGCTTCAGCCGCAGGTCGTCCCGGTACATGGTGATGTCGAGCGTGCCGACGGGGAGCTCGCGGCCGGTGATCTCGGCCAGCTTGCGGTGCAGACGGCGGGCCAGATGGGCGCCGCGGGTGGGGATGCCGAGGAGGACCACGTCGTCGGCGCCCTTGGCGCGTTCGACGATCTCGTGGGCGATCCGGGTGAGGGAACGGGCGATGTCGCCCTGGTCCAGCACCTGTCGTTGGGCAGCAGTGGTCATGCCGAAGCCGACCTCCTTCCCCGCCTCACTGGACGGGCCTTAAAGGATGTCTACGGGATGGGGCCACCTGGCGCGCCTCCGGTTCGGAGGCACGTCGGGGAGCCGCCGTCAACCCTACCAGGGCGATCACGAGCGGCCCGGCGGCACCCCTACCGACCTGCGGCGCGTTCGGTCGTTACCGATCGGTACCCCTGCTGCCCCGTTCGGCTTGACGAACGCTTATCACTCTGCGTAACCTCACACTCAGTTACGGCCACGCGACGAAGCGCCCTGTGTCGTATCGGGGTTAGCGCCGTCCCTGGGCCGTCACAGGCCACTTAAGTCCGGGGAGACACATTGTCCAGCGACTACGCGAAACAGCTTGGCGGCAAGCTGCGCGCGATCCGCACCCAGCAGGGGCTCTCCCTGCACGGCGTCGAGGAGAAATCCCAGGGCCGCTGGAAGGCCGTCGTCGTCGGCTCCTACGAGCGCGGCGACCGAGCGGTCACCGTCCAGCGCCTCGCCGAGCTGGCCGAGTTCTACGGCGTCCCGGTCCAGGAGCTGCTGCCCGGCAGCACCCCGGGCGGCGCGGCCGAGCCGCCGCCGCGCCTGGTGCTCGACCTGGAGCGCCTGGCCCAGGTGCCGTCCGAGAAGGCCGGCCCGCTGCAGCGCTACGCCGCGACCATCCAGAGCCAGCGCGGCGACTACAACGGCAAGGTGCTCTCGATCCGCCAGGACGATCTGCGCACCCTCGCCGTCATCTACGACCAGCCCGCCTCGCTGCTCGTCGACCAGCTGATCAGCTGGGGCGTCCTCGACCCGGACGCGCGCCGCGCGGTCCGCGAGGACGACTCGGTCTGACCCGAGCGGCCCACGCCGCTCTGCAGAAACGTTGCGGCGGGTTCCTCCCGAGGGGGGAACCCGCCGTTTTCTGCGCCTCACCCCCGTGGGTAGCGCCCTGCGAGGTCGGCGTAGCCGCCGGCGCCCCAGACGAGGCGACGGAACTCGCCGAGTGGCAGCGGCCCCTGGGGAACGTCGGCCGCCGCCCGGAAGTGGACGGTGGCGCAGCGGGCGCAGTACCAGCCGCGCGACCAGAGCGCCTCCGCCTGGGCGCGGCCCGCGATCCGGCCCCGCCGGGCCAGCGACTGGGCCGCCAGTGCGCCGAAGAGCGCCAGGCCGACGAGCCCGGCGGAGCCGACGACCCACCAGAGCCACGACAGGTCGGGAAACACGCTCCCACCATCGACGTCCGGAAACCCGACGGGGCTCGCTCCGTCACTGGGCGAGGGCGCGATCGCCGCGACGCCTGCGGCGGCGACCGCCACGAACAACGCCAGAGCGCCCGCTCCCCCGAGACAACCCTGACCGCGCGGACCGGCCGGCACCGGCGCGAGCGCCTCGGCCAGCGCGGTGGTCACCTGCCGTGTCTCGGTGCGCGCAGGCATGTCCCCCTGCGCGGGCACGGCGACCTGTATCGCGTCCTTGCCACTCAGATAGACGGCGGGCACCGCCGCCACACGGTCCAGCTGCCCGCACCCTGGGCAGCTGGGTAGGCCCACATCGTGGATCTCGCTCATCGTCCCCCGTTTCGCCGAACTCGTGGCCGATACGACGCTCGACAGGAGGACGCCGGTTCACCGCGGCTACGGGCGGTTCATCCGGACGGGCGGCCGGCCCTGGGGATGGAAGACCCCAGGGAGAGCGAAACTGCCCGCGCCCCAGACGAGTTGCCGGAACTCCTCCAACGCCATGGCCCGCGAGGGCCCGGCCGTGTGCACGGTCCCACAGCGGGCGCAGTACCACCCCTGTTGCCAGACCCGCTCCGAGCACGCACGCCGCTCCTCGTGGTCCCGCGCGATACGACGACGGCTTCTCACGGCGAGGACCAGGACGGCGATCGCCGCCCCGAACGCCGACAACCCGCACGCCCACGTCTTGACCGAGTGCGCGACGATCCCGGACACCACGATCACCAGGCCGCCGAGGCACAGCAAGAACGTCAGGAGCGCCAGACCCAGCACGTCGTCCGCCCCGACGGGCGCGGGCGCGGGCGAGAGCGCGGCGGCGAGCGGCGTGGCGACCGTACGGAGCTCGTAGTACCCCGGTCCGGAGTCCGGCACATGGACCTGGACCTGCCTCAGGCCCGCCCGATGGACCGCCGGCACGTGTGCCACCTGGTCGAGCAGCCCGCAGTTGGGGCAGGGCGGCGGTGGGTTCACTTCTCCGTGGGCCTGCGCCCGAACCCGCTGGACATGCCCGCGAGCAGCGCCAACGGCGCCTTACGGGAGAGGGCTACCAGCGCCTGGTAGCGGCGGGAGGGGACGCAGACGGACTTGCCGCGCGCGAGGTCGCGGAGCGACTGGTCGACGACGAAGTCGGCGTCCAGCCACATCCACTCGCCCACGCGGGACATGTCCATCTCCGCGCGCTGGTGGAACTCCGTGTGGGTGAACCCCGGGCACAGCGCCTGGAGCGTCACGCCGCTGCCCGCGAGGTCGCGGTTGACGCCCGCGGTGAACTGGACCACCCAGGACTTGCTCGCCCCGTAGGAGCCACGCGGCACGAACGCGGCCACGGAGGCGACGTTGACGACATAGCCCTTGCCGCGCTCGCGCATGCCGGGGACGGCCGCGCGGGTGAGCCGGAGGACGGCCTCGATGTGGACCTTCACCATCGTCAGTTCGTCCTCGACGGGCACGTCGAGGAACCCCTTGCGGAAGCCGAACCCGGCGTTGTTGACCAGCAGGTCGACCGGGCGCTCGGCGTCCGTGAGCCGCGCCTCGACGCGGTCGATGCCCGCGTCGGTGGCGAGGTCGGCCGTGAGCACCTCGGCCGGGACGCCGTACTCCTTGGTGAGTTCGTCGGCGAACGCCGCGAGTCGGCTCTCGTCGCGGGCGACGAGGACGAGGGCGTGTCCGTCCTTGGCGAGCCGGCGCGCGAACGCCGCGCCGATGCCGGCGCTGGCGCCGGTGATGAGTGCAGTCCGCATGACGCCCACGCTAGCGGCTCCGGTGACACTGAACAGTCAGGCCCCCTCGACCTCCGCGACGAGCCCGTCCAACGCCTGCCGCGCCGGCCCGAGTTCGCCGGACTCAGGCCACCAGGCCGGACAGCTTCTCCAGGGACTCGACCAGGGCCTTGGACGTGGCCTCCTTGACGCGGGCAGCGAGCATGTTGACCGCGGCGCCCTTGAACTCGCTGTCGACGGTGACCTTGGTGCCGTCACCGTCCGCGGTGAGGGTGTACTGCTGGCGCAGGGTGATGCCCATCGGGCCCTTGCCGTCCATGGCGAGGGTGGAGGCGGCGGCGACCTCGGCGACGGTCCAGCTGACCTCGGCCGGCATGCCCATCAGGGTCATCTTCTCGCCGTAGACCGCGCCGGAGGCGAGCTCGGCCGGGCCGCCGTTGGGAAAGGCGACGTGGATGGTGTTCCACTCCCCGAAGCGTTCGAAGTCGGTGATGACCGCCCAGATCTTGTCCGCCGGGGCGGAGATGGTGGCGCTGACGGATACCTCGGGCATGGCCGTTCCTCCTCGGGCTGTCGAACCGAGCACGCCGGGTGGGGCTCTCAGCGGAGGCTAGTCGCTATCTGACGTACCATCAATAATCGGATCAGCACTATCTGATGAGCCGTCAGTTTCGCTCGGGCCGCATCCGACCAGCGCGTCACCGAGCGCACCGGGCGGGCACGGGCCGGTAGGCGGGCGGGGCGATGGGCGTGGCGGGCGCGGGGTCGCTGCTCACCGCCGCCTGGCTGGTCAGCCGGCGGCGAGCCACACCCGCAGCGGCCCCAGCCGCGTGAAGCCGGCCCGCTCGGCGGCGGCGAGGTCCGCGCCGTCCTCGTAGCCGACGACGGGCAGACCGGGGCAGTAGGCGGAGGCCGCGATCAGGCAGTCCCGCCACACCCGGTCCGGCTCCTGCTCGCCGCAGAACAAGTTGGACACCCCGACCACACCGGCGCCCAGGCTCAGCACCGCACCGGCCACGAACTCCGGCGCGGCCAGGACCAGCACGGACGGATCCTCCAACAGCGGTGCCAGGAACAGCCCGGCCGCTCCCCCGTCCCAGGCCTGCTCCCACCGCGCCAGCCCGGTCTCGTCCCTGACCCGCCGCCAGACCGGCCGCGCGCCGGCCGGCTGCGGGTCGCGGGCGATCCACTCGGCGTCGAACAGCGGCGCGAAGCCGTGCGGTTCCAGGTCGAGCCGGGCGTAGCTGTCCTTGACCGTCGCACCGGGGCCCCGCACGTCGATGCGGGCGAGGACCTGGGCCGCGTCGGCGTGCTCGGAGAGGGTGACGGCGTCGGGGTAGTAGGGCGGGGACCGGTCGGCACTCGTCCACGCGTCGGCGCGGAACTCCCCGCGGAGCCCGTGGGCACGGCACATCGCCTCGCACCAGTCGGCGTTGTTGCGCGCGGCGGCGCGCAGGAGCGCGGGCCGCAGTATGTGATCCACCATCGAGTGGATCATCGCCGACGCCGCGCGGGACGTGCCAGCGAATTAGCGCCGCAGGTCCGTCAGCGCCGAGAGGTCGCGGTCCGCGATCTCCGGGAAGCTCCGCAGGGCGCTCACCACCGCGTCGGCCACGGGCAGGTCCGCCGCGGCCGCGCCAAGGGCGACGTCCTTGGCGGCGAGCGAGACGGCGAAGTCCGCCGTGGTGGCGCGGGCCCGGCCGAGGAGGTCGCGCAACGGCCCGCCGGCGAGGGCGGACTCGGCGACACCGGCGGGCAGGCCCAGCGCGTCGGCCAGGCTCAGTGCCTCGTGGACGACGGCGACGCCCGCGACGATCGCGCCGATCAGCACCAGCTTGAGGGCGGCGCCGTCGCCGACCGGGCCCACCTCCCGGACCGTGCCGAGCAGCGCCAGCAGGTCGGCGACCGGAGCCACCTCGCCGCCCGCCAGGATCAGCAGCTCGCCCGTCGCCGCGCGGTCCACACTGCCCAGCACCGGCGCGTCGATCAGCCGGACCCCCTCGGGGAGCCGGGCGACGAGGGCGCGGACGGCCTCGGGGCCGACGCTCGACATCTCCACCCAGACGGTGCCCGGGCGCAACGCCGGCAGGACGGCCTCGGCGACCTCGGCGAGCGCCGCCGGGTCGGCGAGCATCGTGACGACGACCGCCGCATCGGCGACGGCCTCGGCCGCGCTCTGCGCGGCCTTCGCTCCCGCGGCGACCAGGGGATCGGCCTTGGCGGCGGTGCGGTTCCAGACGGTGACGGCCTGGCCGGCGTCGACCAGACGACGGGCCATCGGCAGGCCCATACGGCCCAGCCCCAGCCAGGCGATGCGCGTGTTCGTGTCCATGGCCTCGACGCTAGAGCTCCGCTCTCCATGCGACCAGCGAATGTCTAGCATGAGTGCCATGCCCAGCTCGCATGACTTCACCACGGCCTGGCTCCGCGTCTTCGCGGAGGTCGCCCGGACGGGGTCGTTCACCTCCGCCGCGACCGCCCTCGACTACACCCAGTCGGCGGTCTCGCGCCAGATCGCTTCCCTGGAGGCGGAGTTCGGCGCGCCGCTGTTCGACCGGCTGCCGCGCGGCGTCCGGCTGACCGAGGCCGGACGCGGGTTGCTGCCGCACGCCGAGGCCGCGCTGGCCCAGCTGGACCGGGCCCGGACGGAGCTGGACGCCCTCGGCCGGCTGGAGGCCGGACGGCTGCGGGTGGGCGCCTTCGCCACCGCCGCGGCCGACCTGGTGCCGGAGGTGCTCCGGGAGTTCCGCGCCGCACATCCGGAGGTCGCCGTCACGCTGGCCGTCGAGCTGACCGCCCGGCTGCTGCACGGGCTGGCCGAGGACCGCCTGGACCTGGCCGTCGTCGCCGGGGACGCGGACCCGGACGCGATGCAGGAAGCGGCCGCGACCGCGGGCGTGCGGCTGGAACACCTGCTGGACGAGCCGATGCTGGTCGCGCTGCCGCCCGGCCACCCGCTCGCCGGACGCGCCGACGTGCGGCTGGCCGAACTCGCCGACGAGGAGTGGATCGCGGGCAGCGCGCGCCCCGAGGACACGCTGATGCGCTCGGCCGTACGCGCCGGCTTCCGGCCGCGGATCGGCAGTGTCGTGGGCGACTGGATCGCGAAGCAGGGCCTGGTCGCCGCGGGCTTCGGGGTCACCCTGGTCCCGGCACTCGCCGCCGACGCGCTGCGGCCGGACCTCGCACGCGCCGGTGTGCACCCGGACGACGTCCCGATCCGCGCGATCTGGGCCGCGACCCCGCGCGGCGTCGCACCGAGCGCCGCGCTGGCCGCGTTCCTGCCGCTGCTGCACACCGGTGCGCAGGCCTTCCGGGACCACTGACCGGCGTGCCGGGCAGCCGGGGTGACGGGCGGTCAGTGGGCGAGCTTCAAGCCCACCACGCCGCCGATGATCATCGCGAGGAAGAACGCGCGAGCCACCGTCACCGGCTCGCCGAGGGCGAACATGCCGTACAGCGCGGTGCCCAGGGTCCCGACGGCGACCCAGACCGCGTAGCCGGTACCGAGGGGGACGCTGCGCAGCGCGTAGGAGAGTCCGCCCATGCTGAGCACGACGGTGACGAAGAAGACGACGGCGGGCAGCGGGCGGGACAGGCCCTTGGACGCCTGCAGTGCGACCGCCCAGACGGTCTCCAGCATGCCGGAGAGAAGGAGCACGACCCAGGCCATGACGACGGACCTCTCGCAGTAGGGGACGGGGCCCTGCGGGCCACCGCTCTTGCTGCGTCGTCTTGTCCGACCGGGTACGACGCGCTCGTCCGGGACGCCGGGTAAGGACCCGGCCTCGTATTCGACGCTAACACACGCTCGGGGCCCGGCGGGCGCTAGCCTGCTGGTCATGGCGCTCCCGAGCATCGACACCGCCGAACGCCGCGCGCGGATCACCGCGCGCCTGCTGCTCCGGCGGGACGAGCCGCTGGCCGTCGCGGACGACCTGGTCGCCCTGCACGCCACCGACGCGGCGACCGTCTACCTCTCCCTCGCGGCCCGGTTGACCGACCCCGGCGTGGAGCTGGTCGACCGGGCACTCTACGCCGAGGTGTCGCTGGTGCGGCTGCTGGCGATGCGGCGGACGCTCTTCGTCGTGCCGGTCGACCTCGCACCCGTCGTCGATGCCGCCGCGTCGCGGGCGATCGCCGCGAAGGAGCGGGAGAAGCTGCTGGTCTTCCTCGACGAGGGGGGCGGCTGGGACGCCGCGTGGCTGGCGGCGGCGGAGCAGGCGACGCTGGCGGCGCTGCACCGTCTCGGACCCTCCTCCGGCCAGGAGTTGGGCGCGGCGGTGCCGGCCCTGCGGGAGCGGGTGACGGTCGCGGCGGGCAAACCGTACGAGGCCGTGCAGACCGTCGCCTCGCGGGTGCTGCGGGTCCTCGCCGCGGAGAACCGGATCCGTCGGGACCGGCCGCGCGGCAGCTGGACCTCCAGCGCCTACCGCTGGGTCGAGAGCGCGCCCTGGCCGGAGCCGCCCGTCGAGGAGGCGCGCGCCGAGCTGGTCCGGCGCTGGCTCGCGAGCTACGGACCGGGCACCGAGGACGACCTGAAGTGGTGGACCGGCTGGCCGCTCGGCGCGGTCCGCAAGGCGCTGAAGACCGTCGGCGCCGAACGCGTGACCCTGCCGGACGGCGACCCGTCCGCCGGGGACGGCTACGTACTGCCCGGCGACAACGGCCCCACGCCACCGGCCGCGCCCCGCGCGGCGCTGCTGCCCGCCCTCGACCCGACCGCGATGGGCTGGCGCTCCCGCGCCTGGTACACCGACCCCGCCCACGCGGCCCAGCTCTTCGACCGCACCGGCAACATCGGCCCCACGGTCTGGTGGAACGGTCACGTCGTGGGCGGCTGGGCCCAGCCCGCCGACGGCTCCGTCGCCTGGCGGCTGCTGGAGGACGTGGGCGACGAAGCCGATTCCGCCGTCCGCGCCGAGGCCGAGCGCCTCACGGCCTTCCTCGGCGACGCCCGGGTCACCCCTCGCTTCCGCACCCCGCTGGAACGCGAACTGAGCGCCTAACCCGAGCCGCGCGCGGCGTAGGCGTCATGGAGGGGCTGCCAGTCGCGCGCCGGGTCCCAGGTGGGCCAGTCGACCTCGGCGCCGTCCAGGGCCTGGGCCAGGTAGTCGAGGTGGAGGTGCCAGCCGGCGAGCAGCAGCGCCGGCTGCTCGATCGGCGCGGGCACGGCGGCGCTGAAGGCGAGGGCGGATCCGCCGCCGTCGTCGCTGAGCTCGAAGCGGACGCGGCCGTGCGGGTCGAGGTCCAACTGCAGCAGTGTGGGCGGGTCGTAGGCGCTGACGGTGCCGGTGGCGATCACGGTACGGCCCTCGGGGTCGGTGTTCAGCCAGCGCAGCACGACGCCGCCGCCCTCCGCCGGATCCAACCGGTCTGCCGCCGCGAGCCACCGCCGCAGCAGCGGCGGCCGCGACAGGTACGGCCACACCTCGGCGACGGGATGCGGGAACCTCCGGAAAAAGACCACCGCCTGATGCGCGGCGTCCACGGACACGACGTTCCCGTCGAGAGTCGGCTGCGCTTGCTCGTCCACCCTTCGATCATCACCCGGGCACCCCGCCCGCCGCCTCCGCGACACGGGCCGCAGCCTGCTCAGACCAGCGCGGCGAGCTCCCCTCGGGAGGCGACGCCCAGCTTCGGGTAGGCCTTGTAGAGGTGGTAGCCGACCGTCCGGGAGCTCAGGAAGAGCTGGGCGGCGATGTCGCGGTTGGAGAGGCCCTGGGCGGCCAGGCGGACGATCTGGTTCTCCTGCGGGGTGAGGCCTGCCAGGGGGCCCCGGGCGCGGGGTTCGGCGGGGGCCGCGCCGGAGGCGTCGAGCTCGGCGCGGGCACGGGCCGCCCAGGGGGTGGCGTCCAGCAGGTCGAAGGCGCGCGCCGCCGCGCGCAGCGGGGCGCGGGCCTCGGACTTGCGGCGGGCGCGGCGCAGCCACTCGCCGTAGAGCAGCGCCGTGCGGGCCTCGTCCCACGGGCGCCCGCCGCCCGCGTGCAGGGCGAGGGCCTCGCGGTAGAACCGCTCGGCCAGTTCCTCCGGCGCGAGCAGCGCGTGGCAGCGCAGCACCAGCGCGCGGGCCCAGTCCCGCTCGGCGCGCTCCGCCCAGCGCTCGAACCGGGCCAGCGGCTCGGCCAGCTCCTCGCCCCGGCGCAGGCGCACCGCCGCCTCCAGCGCGTCGGGCACGGCGCGCAGCGCGGAGACCTCGCCGAGGTCGGGCGTGCGCAGCAGCGTGTCCAGCGCGGTGAAGGCCTCCTCGGCGCGGCCGTGGCCGAGGTCGAGCAGGCCGGTGGCCCACCGGCGCCAGGGCGCGCCGGACAGCGCGGGCGCGCCGCCCTGGGCCTCGGCCTCCGCCGCGCGCAGCGCGGCCGCGCAGGCGGCCTCGTCGCCGCGCTGCGCGGCG
>NZ_QKYN01000089.1 GCF_003258295.1 Streptacidiphilus pinicola
TCTCCAGCGGGTCGGTGGAGTATTCGCGGGTGAGGTGCAGGCCGCGGCGGGCGATCTTCTCGGTGAGCACGGACCGCTTGAGCACCAGGGCGGACAGGGCGTAGGCGGCGGTGGCGGAGACCACGAGGGGGAGCAGAGCCCCCCAGGCGTGGGTGAGTTCGAGGGTGAAGATGACGCCGGTGAGCGGGGAGCGCATGACGCCGCCGACGACGGCGGCGAGGCCGAGGATGGCCCAGAAGCCGGGGATCGCGTGGGGGAAGAGCATGCCCTCCCAGGCGCCGAGTGCGCCGCCGATCATGAAGACGGGTGCGAGCACGCCGCCGGAAGTTCCGGAGCCGAGCGAGAGCGCCCAGATGAGCGTCTTGACGGTGAGGATGCCGATGATCAGGCCGAGTGTGGCGCGGCCGGTCAGCAGTTGGTCGATGACGTCATAGCCGACGCCGAGGGCGCGCGGCTCTATCAGGCCGCCGAGGCCGATGATCAGGCCGCCGATGGCGGGCCACCACATCCAGTGGAACGGCAGCTTCCCGAAGGCGTCCTCGGCGCGGTAGACCAGCCAGGTTGCGGTCACGGCGAGCGCGCCGCCGGTGAGGCCGACGACCGCGGCCAGCACGTCCAGGGTCGGGGTCAGGTGCAGGCCGGCGGCGCTGACCGGGAAGACGGGCGTGGTGCCGAGCAGGTAGCCGCGGCAGACGGTGGCCACGGCGACGGCCGCGACGACGGGGACGAAGCTGCGCGGGCGCCACTCGAAGAGCAGCAGCTCGACCGCGAGCAGGATCGCGGCCAGGGGTGAGTTGAAGGTGGCGGCCATGCCGGCGGCGGCGCCGGAGACGAGCAGCGTCTTGCGCTCGTTCGCGGTCAGGTGCAGCAGCTGGGCCAGGATCGAGCCGATCGCGCCGCCGGTCATGATGATCGGCCCCTCGGCGCCGAACGGTCCGCCGGTGCCGATGCTGATCGCGGCGGAGACGGGCTTGAGCACCGCGACCTTGGGCTGGACCCTGCTGCCGCCGGTCAGGATCGCCTCGATGGCCTCGGGCATGCCGTGCCCGCGTATCTTCTCCGACCCGTAGCGGGCCATGACGCCGACCACCAGGCCACCGAGGACGGGCGCCCCCAGCACCAGCCACCAGGGGTGGTGCACCGCGCCGGGGGCGATCAGGGCACTGTTGAAGCGCTGGTAGAAGACGAGGTTGGTGACCAGGCCGATCAGGCGCAGCAGGGCGAGTGCGGCGAGTGAGCCGAAGCCGCCGACGACGAGCGCGAGGGCGGTGATCAGCAGCATCCGGGGGCGGGCGGTGAAGTCACCGAGATGGACGGGCTTGGAGGCGTGCGCGGTACGCATGTTGCTCCGGTTCTTTTCAGGGGCAGGGGTGAGCTGGGCAACGTCGTGCGGTGGTCGACGTCGTGGGCCCGGCCGACTGGGGGTCGGGCGGGTCAAAGCGGGACGGGGCCGTGCAGGTCGGCCGCGTAGTCCTCGCCCACGACGTGGTGGAAGGCGTCCAGGCCGTCGGCGGTGGCGGCGCGGAGCTCTGCCGGGATCCGCGACAGGATCCGGGCGAGCTCCTCCTCCCGCCACCGCAGCACCTGGTCGACCAGGGTCTGCCCGAGCGGGCTGAGTTCAAGGGTGACGACGCTGCGGTGCTGCGGGTCCGAGCCGCGCAGCACATGGCCGGAGCCGACCAGGCGGTCCGCCAGTCGGGTGACCGACGACGCGCCGAGTCCGAGGGTTCGGGCCACGGCCGAGGAGGGGCAGCGCCCGAGGTCGTCGAGCGCGAGGACCATCCGCATCTGCGGCAGTGATATGCCGCCTCCGGCAGCCTCCAGGCTCCGGAGTGCGACGCCGATCAGATCGCGGGTCGCGCGCTGGAAGGCCTGGATCTCGTCCGCACTCGGGGTGGTCTGCGGAATTCGAGCCGTTGGAATCGCCATAGCAGAAGTATTGCATGCATCAAGAGTTGCTGAGAGGCAGACTTGTCTTAAGCAAGGACGATGCGGGAGGCGGTTCGCATGCTCCGGTCTTCTTCGACTCGGTCGCGACGCTGTCGCCGCGGGTATGACGCTCGGCGCCCTGCTGCGGGCGCTGCCGGGGATGGGCCCGATCACGGCCCACGAGAGGCAGCTTGCCGCGTGCGGCGTGGACCATCGCGATGGAGTGCTCGACGGTGACGAACCGGTCGACGCCGTCCTTGACGTCCCGTTCGGTGCGGCCCGGGCGCGGGAGCAGTAGCGCCTCGGCGCCGTGGCACGCGAGGTCGCCGTTGATCCGGGTGGGCAGGTGGCGGTCGGTCAGCTGGGTCCCGGGTCCGGCCAGACCGCAGACGTTCTGCGGGTTGTGGAAGCGTCCGAAGCCGGCCTCGGGCAGCGGGTTGACGGCGATGATCTTCGCGCCGCGGCGTTTGGCCTGCTCCAGGGCGGTGAGCATGCGCGGGTGGCAGGTGTCGGGGTTCTGGCCGACGATCATGATCAGGTCGGCGTGGTCGGCGTTGTCTTCAAGGGTGACCATGCCCTTGCCGACGCCGATCGTCTCGGACAGGGCGGCGCCGCTGGACTCGTGGCACATGTTGGAGCAGTCAGGCAGGTTGTTGGTGCCCAGGCGGCGCGCCAGCAGCTGGTAGACGAAGGCCGCCTCGTTGCTGGTCCGGCCGCTGGTGTCGAAGACGGCGCGGTTCGGGTCGGGCATCTCCAGTAGCCGGTCGGCGACGAGCGCGAGCGCGTCGTCCCAGGAGATCGGGGCGTAGTGCGTGGCGCCGGGGGCGAGGTGCAGAGGTGTCGGTGCCCAGGAAGTGGAAGTCGCCTCCGCCGCGGCCAAGCGTGCTGGACCCGCGACCAACTCTGCAGTGCGCCCTGGCGTTCAGTCGTCGCGGGGCGGTGGGGAGGTGAAGTCGCCGGAGGCGCCTGCCGAGCCGGAGACAACAGTTAAGTGAATGCCGAGCAGAATTTTCCGGGGTGGTCAAATTTCTTCTCCCTGACCAGACTTCCATCGATTCGTCAAGGAAGGATTCGCGATTTATCTCGGCAATCGTGGCAGGAAGTGCGAGATTGGTGGAGAACAGCACATCAGGGGGCTGGCCTGCTGCCCAGTGGCGGGGCGGTGTATCCTTTCAGGGCACACGAAATTGCCTCCCGGTTGGTAGTCCGGACCGCAGCTCGCCGGTTTTTCGATCTGCGTCAATGCCCTCCCCTTCAGGGGAGTCCTGGTGTGCTCCGAGTACGAGAAGAACTCTTCACTGGGAGTACTGTGTCTGGAATGCGTATCGTCATCGCCGGCGGCGGGCTCGCCGGGTTGACGGTGGCCCACTACCTGAACCGGAACGGCCTGGACGTGGCCGTCTACGAGCGCGACGCCGACGTGGCGGCACGCGAGGCCGGGTACCGAATCCACATCAACTCCACCGGCACCTCCGCGCTGCACGCCGCCCTGGAGCCGCGCCTGTGGGAGCTGTTCCTGGCGACCTGCGGCATGCCGAGCGAGGACATGCTGCTGTTCGACGAGCAGTTCAATCTCCGTCCCGGCCGGGACAAGTCGGCCACCGAGGGCACCGGTGTGCCCACCGACATCCCCGAGCACCTGGTGGTGTGCCGCTCGACCCTGCGTCGCATCCTCTACCTCGGCCTGGAAGACGTCGTGCACTTCGGCTCCCGAGTCACCGGCTACCGCACCCACCCCGACTCGACCATCACCGTGCTGCTGGAGGGCGGAGCCACGGCCGAGGCCGACGTGCTCATCGCCGCGGACGGCATCAACTCCTCAGTCCGCGCCCAGCGCCTGCCCCAGGTCCAGGTCGCCGATCTCGGCGCGCGACACATCGCCGCGAAGATCCACCTCACCGGCGAGACCAAGGCCAAGCTGCCGGCGCAGATGTTCAACGCCTTCTCGCTGGCCTACGACGCCGACTTCACCGGGCTGACCCTGGGCCCACTGGAGCGCACCGACCCCACCTCGCCGCTGATCGCCGAACAGGAGCCCAACTTCCAGCATGAGGCCACCGCCGACTACGCGCTGAGCATCTTCAACTCGCTCGCCGACCACATGCTCCCCGACGCCGAACTGTTCACTGCCGGCCCCGACAAGCTCAAGGCGTATGCCCTGCAGCGCGTCGCCACCTGGCACCCCTCCCTGGTCGACACGGTCCGACTGTGGGACACCTCCACCATCCAGGCCCTCAAGCTCCGCAGCTGCGTGCCCGTCGACGCCTGGGAACCCTCCAACGTCACCGTCATGGGCGACGCGATCCACGCCATGAGCCCCGCCCTGGGCATCGGCGCCAACACCGCGCTGCGTGACGCACACACCCTGGGCGACGAACTGCTCGCCGTCCACCACGGCGACAAGCCACTCCTCGACGGCATCAGCGCCTACGAGGACACCATGCGTGACTACGCCTACCACGCCCTACGGATGTCCGCGTTCGTCGGCCAGAAGGTGATCGGGCACCTCCCCCTGCCTGAATAGTCACCGCGCCGCTGCTCGGGCGGTGCATAGGACGTACCGCCCGAGCCCGCACAGCTCCCAGGTCGGCAGCCCCGCGATGACCTCACCGGACACTCTGCCCCGGGGTGTGGGGCACGTCATGGCTGACCTCCTACGGCATGGGCGGGGCATGGGTGGCCGCGGCGGTCTGGGCCGCAGTCGCAGCGGCGACGGTCCTTGGGGCGGCCCGCCGCAGGGTCGCTCCCGCCGACCCCGCGTCGTTAGCCCGGACGGTGCCCGACGGCGTCGGCCGGCCTCGCCGACGGACACGTGGCCCTGGCAGGCTGGTTTCGGCAGGCCGATCGGCGTCCCGGCGCCTTGTCGAAACTCGGGGTGAGAACGGCGTCGTGGCCGTGCCCGTCGTGGACTGCGCGTTCGGTTCGCCTTCCTGTTCGCGCTGGGTGTTGTCGAGTTCCGGCCGGTCGAGTTCTCACGGTCACGGCGGCGCCCCGAGCCGGTTCCTCACCGGCCGTCTGAACCCTACCCGCGTCATCGCAGCCGAGGGTTGGTGCCGGATGAGTTCGCGTCCTGCTGTTGCGGCGCGGGGGCGCCGTCCGGACGGGCCCGGATGGACAGACCCGGACGGCGGCGGTGGATGGTGAGGTAGGACAAGCCGTCCGGACCTGCGGCAAGGGCACGCCTCGAGCCTCGTGGGAGCCAGAACAAAGCTCCCACTGTCATCGCCTGGTCGCGGTCCGGGCTGGTGAGGGTCCCGTCGCCCGCCATGACGAGGAGGAGGACGTCCAGGTCCGGCTCCGCGTGCGCGTCCACGTGCCGTCCGGGCGTCAGGCGGATGAGGTTGGCATCGAGCTGGCGTCCGCGTTCGGCGAGCTTCCAGACAGCCCCGGTCGCCTCGGCTCCGCTCTCGACAAGGTCTTGGGTGTTGCACAGGAGCCGGGCCAGCGGCCCGTCGGACGCGAAGGCCATGGCTGATGCCTCATCGGACATGGGTTGCCACCCGGCCGATGCGCACGCGCCACCGCTCGGGGCCCGATTCGAGGTAATCCCAGGTGAACCCGTCTGGGTGGGCGGCCTCGAATTCGCGGCGCAGCGGCTTGGGGTCGTGGTTGTTGACCAGGGTGAAGGCCTCGCCTGGGGCGAGTCGTGCGTAGCGGGCGAAGATGCGTGGGTGGCGCTGGTCGTGCGGGATCCGGGCGACGTCGACGACATCGGGCCGATCGAGGTGGCCGCCGGCCTGCATGGTGCTCCAGGCTGCGGTCAAGGACTCCATGTCGGCGCCGCCTGGGAGGGCGGCGAGCGCCGGCAGCAGGACCGTCTGCTCCGCCTCGAGATGGGCGGCCGTCAGGGCTTCGATGCCGTGGGCCAGAGCGTCGACCGTGTCCGCATCGTCGGTGCGGGAGAGCGCCTCGATGCGCTCGTCGAGTGATCTCACCTGCAGTCGAAGGGCTCTGACCAGCAGGCGGGTCTCGGCCGCACCTGCGGCAGGCGCGTACAGGACCTGGTCGGAGGCGGCGAGATGGCGGCGCAGGTCTCCGACGCAGAACGCCACGAGCGCCGCCCACGCCTCTTCCAGGGCATCGTGGGCAAGGTCGAGTTCGGTCGACAAGGCGACCTTGGCTCTGAGGGTCGACAGGAGTCGGCGGCCGGCTTCCTCGATCGCTTCCCCGGCCTTGACGGCCGGGGCGGCCCCTGTCACTTGGATGTCGATCTCCGTGGACGGTGTCATGACCTCGCTCCTCTCGGGCAGCCCCTCCAGGTATAACCTATTTCTCCATGTAGGATTTGTAAAAACACTCGCGGTGGCAGATGTTGAGGAGGCCGTTGTGACCTACGTGATCGCGCAGCCGTGCGTGGACGTGAAGGACAAGGCGTGCATCGAGGAATGCCCGGTCGACTGCATCTACGAGGGGCGGCGCTCGCTGTACATCCACCCGGACGAGTGCGTGGACTGCGGCGCGTGCGAGCCTGTCTGCCCGGTGGAGGCGATCTTCTACGAGGACGACGTGCCTGCCGAGTGGCAGGCGTACACCCCGGCCAACGCGGAGTTCTTCGACGACCTGGGCTCTCCCGGCGGAGCGGCGAAGCTGGGACGGATCGACCACGACCACCCGCTGGTCGCGGAGCTGTCCTCGGCCGTGAACGAGGCCGCGCAGGAGGGCGTGTGATCGCGGTGGAGCGTTCGCGCCGACAGCAGATCCTGGACCTGCTCCGGGCGGTGGCCGAACCGCTGGGAGCGGCGGAGGTGGCCGAGCGGCTGGGCGTCCACGCCAACACCGCCCGCTTCCATCTCGACGCCCTGGTGTCGCAGGGCGTGGTCGAGCGTGGCTCGGAGGACCGGTCCGGTCCGGGACGTCCGCGCACCGTGTACTCCCCCCGCCAAGGCATGGACCGGGGCGGGGTGCGCAGCTACCGGCTGCTGGCGCAGATCCTCCTCAGCCAATTGGCGTCGTCCGGGCCGGACGCGGGCGAAGCAGTCCGTCAGGCAGGGCAGGACTGGGGCCGCTACCTGGTCGAGCCCCCGCCGCCGCACCGCGTGGCGACCGCCGAGGAGGCGGCAGCCCGGCTGATCGCGCTCCTGGGCGATCTCGGGTTCGACCCCGATCCGGGCGCACCCGGTCCCACCGTGCCGGGTGTGATCCGGCTGCGCCACTGCCCGTTCCTGGAGCTTGCCGAGGAGTACGGGCCCCTTGTGTGCCAGTCCCACCTGGGCCTGATGCAGGGCGCGTTGCACCAACTGCGGGCACCGGTCACCGCAGCCGGCCTGGTGCCGTTCGCCGAGCCGGGCGCCTGTCTGGCCCATCTGTCACCCGTCGCGGCCTGACCCCGATGCGACGCCAGGCCACCGGCAACGAGCCGTTCACGCCCTACCTGTAGGAGGCCTCTCATGCACATCGCCGACATCGGCGCCACGGCTCGCCGCCAGGCTCCGATCCAGGGCGGCCCCACCGCCGCCCTGCTCATCCCGTCCGGGACGTCCGACCAGGTGGCCGTCTTCCACCTGGAGATCCCGCCCGGCGGGGCCATGCCCGAACACGACCACGGCCCCTCGCAGATCGTCCTGGTCCCGCTCGCGGGCCTGGTCGAGGTTCACCACGACGGTCGGGCCACGACCCTGTCTCCCGGTATGACCGCCCACGTCGGAGTCGGCGAGCGCGTGCGTCTGGCCAATCCCGGCACCGAGCCCGCGTCCGTGGTCGTGGTGGCGAGCCCGGCCGCGTTCGCCGACCGCCTGGCCTCCTGGCCGGCCGTCTCGTGACCGCCGATGCCGCCGGCGCGCTGGTCTTCCTCTGGCTCGGCATGGTGCTGGCGATCTCCTTCCTGGAGGCGCCGCTGAAGTTCCGAGCGCCCGGCGTGACGATCCCGATCGGGCTCGGCATCGGGCGCCTGGTGTTCCGGGCCCTGAACCTCGTCGAGGTCGCGCTCGCCGTCACGGTTGTCGCGCTCGCGGTCCCCGGTGGTCCTCGGCCCGCTGCGACGGGGCTCGCCGCACTCGTCGTCGCGGTTCTCGCCGTGCAGCTCGGACTGGTGCGTCCGCGGCTGAACCGGCGTTCCGACCGGGTCCTCGCGGGTGCGCAGTTGCCGCGGTCCCGGGGTCATCTCGCCTACGTGGCACTGGAGCTCATCAAGGTGATCGCCCTGGTGGCTCTCGGGATCAGCCTGCTGACGCACTGAAACGGCCCTGCAGGTTCACTGTGGGCCCGGCCGGTCCCGGAGGCCGGCGAGGTCGGCTCCGCGGCGCAGAACGTCGCGGAGCATGGCGGGGGTGAGCGTGCGGGTGGACATGTTGCGCTGACTGGGGTGGTAGCCGCCGACGAGGTGGAGGGCGTGGCCGGTGGCCGGGTCCGCGATCGACGCCTCGGCGCCGTGCCCGAACGAGGGGCGCGGACGGGGCCGTTCCCAACCGGCCTGAGCCAGGACCGGCAGCAGCGCCTGCCAGGCGAAGCCGCCGAGGACGACGACGGCACGCAGCGTGGGGCGCAGCAGCTCCAGTTCGCGGGCGAGCCAGGGGCGACAGGTGTCGCGCTCGCCGGTGGTGGGTTTGTTGTCGGGCGGGGCGCAGTGCACGGGCACGGTGATGCGCACCCCGTACAGCTCAAGTCCGTCGCCTCGGTGTGTGGCGACCGGCTGGGAGGCCAGGCCGACGTCGTACAGGGCGGAGTAGAGAGCGTCGCCGGACGGGTCGCCGGTGAAGATCCGGCCGGTGCGGTTGCCGCCGTGTGCGGCCGGAGCCAGACCGACGATCGCCAGCGGCGCGTCCAGCGGACCGAACCCGGGCACCGGCCGGGCCCAGTACTCCCAGTCCCGGAACGCGCGCCGTTTGACCCGGGCGACCTCCTCCCGCCACGCGACCAGGCGCGGGCAGGCCCGGCAGGTGACCAGTGCGGCGTCCAGTTCCGGTACGTCCCGCGCGCCGGGTGCGGTCACCGCGGGGAAGCCCGCGGCGTCGGTCGCGGGCCGCGCTCGCCTGCGGACTGGTCGGATCTCGTCCATGCCCGGCTCCTCTCGTGCAGCCCCCGCGGTCGACCGCCGTGCACCGGCCCGGGAGCGCCGCCCTCGATACAATGAGCAGGTCCGCGGGCAGGCTCGGCATCGTCCCGGGCGAAGGCGGTCCCGGCCAGGCCGCGCGGGCCCTCGAACAGCACGTGTCGTGCCGTACGGTCCGGAAGGAGACGGCCATGGTCAACCAGGTCACCTGCCGCCGAGTCTACGAGGAGACCTCGCCGAAGGACGGCACGCGGGTCCTCGTCGACCGGGTCTGGCCTCGCGGCATGCGCAAGCAGGACGCACACATGGACGAGTGGCTGCGTGACGTGGCCCCCTCCACCGAGCTGCGCCACTGGTACGGCCATGAGCCGGACCGCTTCCCGGAGTTCCGGCGCCGCTACCTGTCCGAACTCGACGACCCGGCACACCGCCAGGCGGCGGAGCACCTGCGTGACCTCGCCGCCCACCAGAAGCTGACGCTGCTTACCGCCACCAAGGACCTCGATCACAGCCAGGCCGCGGTGCTCGCGCAGTGGCTCAACGGCACGCACTGAGCCGGGCCGGGCAGCCATGGCCTGCGCACCCAGGATCGTGATCGTGGGCGTCTGGCACGGCGGGATGCACGTCGCGCTACGGCTCAAGCGCCTGCTGCGGCCGGGGGAAGCAACGGTCACGGTCGTCGACGCCCACGCCTACATGACCTACCAGCCACTCCTCGCCGAGGCGGCGGCCGGCAGCCTGGAACCGCGCCACGTCGTGGTGCCGCTGCGCCAGGCCCTGCCCTGGGCACAGATCATCACCCGGCAGGTCCTCTCGCTCGACCACGCGCAGCGCACCGTCTACCTGCGCTCGACCGAGGGAAGCCCCTCTCCGCTGCGCTACGACCGGCTGGTCTGGGCCCCGGGCTCGGTCTCCCGACTGCTGCCCGTCCCCGGTCTGGCCGAGCACGGGAACGGCTTCAAGACCGTCGCCGAGGCCATCCACCTGCGCAACCAGGTGCTCGGCCGGCTCGACGCCGCCGCGGCCACCTCCTCCGCTGAACGCAGGGCGGCGGCCCTGACGTTCGTGTTCGTCGGCGGCGGCTTCGCGGGCGTCGAGGCGCTCGCCGAACTGCAGGACATGGCTCACGACGCGTGCGCCCGCTACCCGGAACTCGATCCCCGCGCGCAGCGCTGGATCCTGGTCGAGGCCGCCGACCGGATCCTGCCCGAGGTCGGCCAGCAACTGAGCCGCTACACCGCCGACCTGCTGCGCCGCCGCGGGATCGACGTCCGCCTCGGCACCCGGCTGCTGTCCGCGGAAGGCGTTCGCATCCGTCTGGACGACGGCACCGAGTTCGACGCCGACACCCTGGTGTGGACCGCCGGAGTGGCACCCAGCCCGCTGAACCGCCGCACCGACCTGCCGCTCGACGAACGCGGACGCGTCCGCACTACCGCGTTCCTATCCGTGGTGGACACCGAGGACGCCTGGGCCGTGGGTGACTGCGCCGCTGTCCCGGATCTGGCGGCGGGGCAGGGGGAGCTGTGCCCGCCGAGCGCGCAGCACGCGGTCCGGCAGGCCCGCGTCACGGCCCGCAACGTGGTGGCGTCACTGCGCAGCGGCGAACCCGTGGCCTACCGACACGCGTCGGTCGGCACCGTCGCCAGCCTCGGCCTGTACCAGGGAGCCGCCGAGATCCGCGGTGTGCGTCTGCGAGGCTTCCCCGCCTGGTTCGCGCACCGCAGTTACCACCTGTCCCAACTGCCCTCCGCCAACCGGCGCCTACGGGTGGTCGCGGACTGGACGCTCGCCCTGTTCTTCCCACGCGAGATCGTCTCCCTCGCCTCCCTGGAGCACACCCACGACGACTTCGCCAGCGCCGCCGACCAGGCGAGACCGCCGGAACCCTGAGCCGGCCGCGCCAGGCTCCCGGCACCACGCACAGGCGCATTGTCACGCGCTCGGAACCGGGCACGGGCAGCACTGGTCATCACTACGGCTGCCCGCCTTGAGCATGCGCCGGGGCGCCGGTCAGGCGGCGGGCGGCTCCGAGGGGTCGTCGCCGTCACCGTGGCGTTCGTGGTGAGCGTCAGGGCACGGCCGGTTCCAGCAGGGACGCGGCACGCGGCTCCGGCGTGTCGGTCCAGGGCGCCGGAAGGCGGTCACAACGCGTAGATCCGGGAGATGATCCGGGTGCGCGCGACCTGATCCGGTCCGGGATGGGTCACAACCACCGTCACACCGCTCGGGTCGCGGCCCTGGACCCAGACGAACCCGTCGGCCTCCTCTTGGGTGTCGGTGTGCGCGTGCCGATCCTTGAGCACCTGCTCGCAGTGCCGCAGTTCCGCGGGGCTCGGGGCCGTCCAGAGCACGCAATGGACGCCGATTCCGCCCGTTTCATGGCTGGCGTGGCCGCTGAGCGACCGCAGGTAGAGCTGCGAGCCGTCGGCACTGACCAGCAACGCGGCGGTACTGGTGTCGGCGGATACCTCCAGGCCCAGGAGTTCGCGGTAGAAACTCACCGCCTCCTGGAGGTCGAAGACGTTCAACACGACCGACGCCAGCCGCATGCCGTTCCCGCTTTCCTCCGGAATGGCGCCGTCGGCGCTGGGTCGCGGCGGTCGTCCACCGGAAGCTGCCGGAGTCGTCTCGGATCCCACGTGGGCCTCCCTGGGTGGGCCGCCGCCGGGCGACCCGTCGACGCCCAACTGCGCAGCGACCCGAGGCTGCGGGTGGGCCGGATCGATGAGTGGCCGGAAGTGGACGTCCACGCCGCGCTCCCCGGAGGATCGGTTCGCCGACGTCAACCGGCAACTAGGGATGAGTCTGGCATATCGGACATGAGAGCGTGGGTATCCCGCCACGAGTTTCTGGATGCCGCGGTCGCGGGTCACGTGAGCGACCGGGCGGCCGGTCGAGCGGACCTCGCGCACGGCGCGCTCACGCAGTTCTTGGGGGTACTTGAGTTCTTCCCACGCGAGATCGTCTCCCTCGCCTCCATGGAGCACACCCACGACGACCTCGCCCGCGCCGCCGACCAGATGGAACCGCCCGAGCCTTGAGCCGCCCGCGCCAAGCCCGCCGGTCGCGTGGCATCGTCACGCTGCCACGCGATCCCGGAACCTGGCACGGGAGCCGGAACCGATTACGGCTGGTGCCCGGCGAGTGGCGCCTCTGCCACAACTTTGACGAGGCTTCCGATCTCGGGAAGCGTCGTCAGACCGGCTTCGCGACCGTCAGCAGCGCGGCAGCGTCCTCGATCGCTTCCAGGCTGTGCCGGGCTGCGGGCACGATGAGGAGGTCGCCGGTCATGCCCTCCCAGGTGGTGTCGCCGCTGTGCAGGCGTACCCGCCCGTGCAGCACCAGCACTGTTGCCTCACCGGGGCTTTCGTGCTCGGCCAGCGACGAGCCGGCGCGCAATGCGATGAGGGTCTGCCGCAGGGTGTGTTCGTGGCCGCCATAGACGGTCTCGGCGCTGCGGCCGGTGGAGGAAGTCGTCGCGCGTGCCAAGTTCTCGCGTACCCGGGCGTCGAGGGAGAGCTTCTGCATGGAGGTTGTCCTGCCTTTCTGTGTCAGTAACGGACGCTGGTGCGGCGCCAGAGCTATCAGTCCCGGCGGCGTCCGCCGCGTCGACGGTCACGCCGTCCGCCCCGGGCACGTGCCGCTCGCACGTACGACCGGCCGCCCGCCGTAAGCGTCCATGGGGTGGATGTGGCCGTGCCGACCGTGGAAGCGTCGTTCAGGTTCTTGCTCGGCGTGGCTGTGGACCGTGCTCTGCACGGCTTGGACCTTGTCCAGACGCACGCGGTCGGTCGTGTGGCGCCTTGCTCCCGGTGGGCGGATCTGGCCGTTTCAGCGCTCACCCGGTCGCCCCGCTGTGTGTGCCGGTGGCCGTATGCGCGGCGCGCAGCAGGTGGCGTGCCATCGCGGCGAAGGTGACGAACCAGGCTGCGAGGGCCGCCCAACTCTCGGCGTCGCCGAGGGCTTTGACGATCGGCAGGTGGTCGGCTTGGCCGAGGTAGCTTCCCGCCACGGCATACATGCCGAGGGGGAAGACGATGCTCCATAGGGTCGGGTCGTAGCGCAACGGCACGCGGTGCACGAGGTGTCGCCAGATCCCGGCGGCGATCAGGGGCGGGATCAGCCAACTGCCGAAGGCCCAGAACAGTACGGAGGATCCGGCGATCAGACCGCGGGTGGCGGCGATCATCGGAGCGTCGGCCATCTCGATGATGCGAGCTCCGGCGACGACCGTGATCGCGGTCGCTCCCATGGCGACCCAGTAGGGCGGGGTGAGATCTTCGGGCCCGAAGCTGTACAGCAGCATGCGGGCGGTCACGAGCACGCCGTTGCCGGCGTAGAGGAAGACTCCGACGGACCAGGAGAAGACGGCGAGCAGTGCCAGTTCCCGCCGTCCCTGGCTGATGGCGGGTTCGAGGGCGGCGGCGAGCACGGCGACGGACTGGCTGGCGACCACCCAGATGAACCAGGTGCCGTTGGCTTCGGAGAGTACTGGCCTGCGCACGTGGCGCAGTACCGCGGTCCACGGCACGACGTAGCCGAGCACCAGCCAGGCGGCCCAGCCGAGCGCGAGCAGTGCGAAGCCGGCTGTGTGGTGGCCGTCGACGGCAAGGCGGGTGCCCAGGACGTCGGTGCCGGCGACGAGGGTGAAGGTGCCGAAGGCGCGGCGAGGGTCGGTCAGGTCCTTCGCCAGTGCGGGCCGGTAGCGGGCCAGGCGCCACACGGTGAGCAGCGCGAGCACGGCGTATTCGATGCCGGCGAGCCATAGCAGCGCCACGGATAGGGGGTACGCGTGCTGGTTGCGCATCGCGATCGAGACGATGCCCGTGGCCATCACCAGTGCGAAGTAGCCGGGGTGCAGTGTGCGCACGCCTTCACGTACCAGGGCGGCGCGCGTCATGCCGTCGGGTTCGCGGTCGGCGTCGGAGCCGCCGGGCGGCGGTTCCTCGCACCCGCCGGGCTCAGTAGGGGACACCGATCTTGCGCCACTTGCGTCCGCCGGTTCCCGGCTCGTTCGGGTGGGTGGCCTTGCGGCTGCGGAAGACGATGTAGGGTCGCCACAGATACCAAAGCGGGTAACTCCACGCGTGCACGAGCCGGCTGAAGGGCCAGACGCCCCAGACCATCCACGCGGCGGTGGCGTGGATCTGGTAGATCAGTGGGGCGTGCGCGATCGCCTGGATATCGGGGGAGCCCGAGAAAAGGCCGCGGAACCAGGGGGCGACGGTCGCGCGGTAGTCGTAACCGTGGCCGAGCAGATTGACCCCGATGGTGGGCGCGATGCCGGTGAGCACGACAATCAGCAGCAGGACGAGTGCGACGTAGTCGATGCCGGCGGTGGTCGCGCGCACCCGGGGGACGAACAGGCGGCGAGTGGCGAGCACGGTGATCCCGCCGATCACCAGGACCGCGGCGAGGGTGCCCGCGCCGGCGGAGAACCAGCGGTAGACCGGTTCGGGGATGCCGACAGCGTGCGTCCAGCGTTCGGGGATCAACACCCCGATCACGTGCCCGGCGATCGCGGCGAACGTGCCGTAGTGGAAGATCGGCGCGCCCCATTTCAACAGCCTGCGTTCCTGGAGCTGGGTGGAGCGGCTGGTCCAGCCGAACTGGTCGTAGCGCCAGCGCCAGACGTGCCCGACCACGAAGACGCCGAGTGTGAGGTAGGGCAGGGCCACCCACCAGAAGATCTGCGCGGTAGTCGCGTTCGTCATCGTCCTCCGCTCCTCGCGTGACCGTCGGATGTGAGCACGGCGGGAGCGGCGACGTGCACGGGCACGCGCCCGATCCCGGGTGTGCCGTATCCGGTGAGGTACTCGGGAGGTGCGAACGGCTCGACCCCGACCTGCTCCCGCGGCGGCCCGTCATCCCACGCCTTGGACACGAGCCCGATATCGCGGCGGGAAAGCCTCGGCAGGTGCGCGCACACGGCCCCGACGACATCCGTGTACGGCGAACCGGCCTTGTCCAGGGCGCGCCTGAGCAGCTCCAGGTCGGCTCGATGACCCCGGATCAACCTGAGGCCACGGTCACTCAAGGACGCGAACTCCAAGACCATCGGCACATAGTCGGGCAGTTCCCGGTCGCTGGGGGTGAAGCCGGCGGCACGATAGGCGGTCTTGAACTCGAGCATGGCCATGCCGCGCTTGCGGGTGTCGCCGTACCGGTAGTAGGTCAGGTACAGGGCACAGCGGCGGCGCAGGTCGAAGGTCTCCACGTAGTGCTGCGCGACGGTGGTCGGGTCGGTGTCCCGCAGCCAGGCAAGGAACCGTGCGAACGCCTCTCGGGAGGGTTTCGGGCCGGTGCCGGCGGCGTACGCCTGGAGTTCGTCGAGGCCTGTGAACAGTGCCGTCGTGGGGTACTGCAGCAGCACCGAGGCGAGTTTGAACTCGCGGCCGGTCACGAGGCCTCCCCTTCGGGGAACAGGCCCGGTGCGGGACTGCGACCGTCCCAGCCGAGCAGGTTGAAGCGGGTGCGCCCGTCCTCGGCCGCGAAGGTCTGCCCGGCACCCGGGGTGCCGGTGGGCCGGTAGGAGCGGATGCCGTGCCCACCGGGACCCTCTCCTCCCATTCCCGGGCCGCCTTCCGTATCGAGACTGCAGAACAGTTGCTCGTGCTGGCCCATCAGCCGACCGGCCTCCTCGGCGTGGGCCGGGGGGATGACGTAGCGGTCCTCGTACTTCGCGATGGCCAGCAGCCGGAACAGGTCGTCGAGCTCGTCCGCGGAGGCACCGACGGAGGCGGGCAGATCCTCGTCCAGGTCCAGGCCGAGCTGTCCGGCCCGCTGGATCGCCCGGACAGCGGCAAGCTTGCGCAGCACCCGCCGGATCGGCGCCGGGTCCCCTGCGGTGAACAGGTTCGCCAGGTACTCGACCGGGATGCGCAGCGCGTCGATGGTGGCAAACACGGCGTCCGGCCTGTCCGGGTCGTAGCCGGCGGCGTCGACGACGTCGGAGACCGGGGAGAGCGGCGGGATGTACCAGACCATCGGCAGTGTGCGGTATTCCGGATGCAGCGGCAGCGCGACCTTGTGGCGGACCGCGAGCTCATAGACCGGGGAACGCTTGGCGGCCTCGATCCAGTCGTGCGGGATCCCCGCCTGAGCGGCCGCGGCCTGCACGGCCGGATCGTGCGGGTCGAGGAACACCGAAAGCTGCGCCTCGTAAAGACCCTGCGCGTCGGGGGTGGCTGCGGCGTCGAGCACCTTGTCGGCGTCGTAGAGGAACAGGCCCAGGTAGCGAAGCCGCCCGACGCAGGTCTCCGAGCACACGGTCGGCTGCCCGGCCTCGATCCGCGGGAAGCAGAACGTGCACTTCTCCGCCTTGCCCGTGCGGTGGTTGAAATACACCTTCTTGTACGGACAGCCCGAGACGCACATGCGCCAGCCGCGACAGCGGTCCTGGTCGACCAGGACGATGCCGTCCTCGGCGCGCTTGTACATCGCCCCGGAGGGACACGAGGCGACACACGAGGGGTTGAGGCAGTGCTCGCAGATGCGCGGCAGGTAGAACATGAAAACCTGCTCGAACTCCATCCGCACGCGCTCCTGCAGCCCGGCGAGGTTCGGATCGCCCGCGGCGTGCTCGGGCGCGCCGGCCAGGTCGTCCTCGAAGTTGCTGCCCCAGGTGACCTTCATGTCCTTACCCGTCAGGGCGGAGATCGAGTGGGCGCTCGGGTTGCGGGTGCCCAGCGGCGCCTCGATGAGGGTCTGGTAGTCGTAGGTCCACGGGTCGCCGTAGTCGTCGATCGTGGGCAGGTCCGGGTTGTAGAAGATCGTCAGGAGTTTGCGCAGCCGCCCGCCGGCCTTGAGCTGGAGTCGGCCCTTCTTGTCCAGGGCCCAGCCGCCGTGCCATTGCTCCTGGTCCTCGTACCGCTTCGGATAGCCGACGCCGGGCTTGGTCTCGACGTTGTTGAAGTACACGTACTCGGTGCCCGGCCGGTTGGTCCACACCTGCTTGCAGGTGACCGAACACGTGTGACAGCCGATGCACTTGTCCAGGTTCATCACCATCGCCACGTTCGCCATGACGCGCATGTCAGAACTCCACCTCCTGGGCGCGGCGGCGGATGACCGTGACCTCGTCGCGCTGGTTACCGGTCGGGCCGTAGTAGTTGAACCCGTACGAGAACTGGCCGTAGCCGCCGATCATGTGGGTGGGTTTGACCACCAGGCGGGTCAGGGAGTTGTCTCCACCGCCGTGCCAGCCGGAGACCTCGGACTTCGGGGTCATCAGGTGCCGGTCCTGCGCGTGGTACATGTACACCGTGCCCTGCGGCATCCGGTGGGTGACCACGGCCCGCGCGGTGACCACACCGTTGCGGTTGAACGCCTCGATCCAGTCGTTGTCCGCCACCTTGATCTTCGCCGCGTCTTGCGGGCTCATCCAGATCACCGGTCCGCCGCGGAACAGCCGGAGCATGTGCAGGTTGTCCTGGTATTCCGAATGGATCGACCACTTCGAATGCGGGGTCAGGTAGCGGACCATGATCTCCGGACGGCCCGCCTCGCCCAGGCCCTGGTCACCGTAGTGCCGCGGATAGTCCAGCGGCGGACGGTAGGCCGGCAACTGTTCGCCGTACTCGGCCATCCACTCGTGGTCCAGGAAGAAGTGCATCCGACCGGTCAGGGTGTGCCAGGGCTTCTTCCGCTCGACGTTGACCACGAACGCCGAATAACGTCGCCCCCCGGTCTCGCTGCCCGACCACTCCGGCGAGGTGATCACTGCTCGCGGCTGGACCTGCGTGTCGGCGAACGAGATCCGCTCACCGGCGCGCTCCTCAGCCAGATCCGCCAGCTTCACCCCGGTGCGCTCCTCCAGCGCGTGCCACCCCTGGAGTGCGACCTCACCGTTGGTGGTGCCGGACAGCGCGAGGATCGCCTCGGCCATGTGCACGTCCCGCACCAGCTTCGGCCGCCCGTCCGCCACGCCGCCGCGCACCCGCCCGTTGACCCGCCCGAGCAGGTCGACCGCCGCCACCGGTTTCCAGGAGATGCCCTTGACGGCAGTGCCCGCGCTCTCCACGAGCGGGCCGAGCGCGGCCATCTTCGCCGCCACCGCCGCGTAGTCGCGCTCGACGGTGACCAGCTTCGGCATCGTCACCCCGGGGACCGGTTCGCACTCACCGCGCCGCCAGTCACGCGCCACACCACCGGGCTGCGCGAGCTCGTCCGGGCTGTCGTGCATCAGCGGGACGGTCAGGACGTCGGTGCGCGTGCCCAGATGCTGCGCGGCCAGCTTCGAGAACGCCTCCCCGATCGTCTTGAACACCTCGAAGTCGGTGCGCGTCTCCCACGGCGGGGCGATGGCCGGGTTGAACGAGTGCACGAACGGGTGCATGTCGGTGGTGGAGATGTCGTGCTTCTCGTACCAGGTGGCCGCCGGCAGCACGATGTCCGAGTACGTACACGTACTGGTCATCCGGAAGTCGATGGTCGTGACGAGGTCGAGCTTGCCCCGCGGCGCCTCCTCACGCCAGGCCACCTCCGCGGGCCGCAGATGCTCCGGGGACTCGGCGGCGCGCACCGCGTCCTCGACCCCGAGCAGGTGGCGCATGAAGTACTCCATGCCTTTGCCGGAGGAGCCGAGCAGGTTCGCTCGCCACACCGTCATCACCCGCGGGAAGTTCGCCGGATCGTCCGGATCCTCGCCCGCGAAACGCAGCCGGCCAGCCTGCAGTTCCTCGACCACGTACGCGTTCACGTCCTTGCCGGCCGCGGCCGCCGCATCCGCCAAATCCAGCGGGTTGCGGTCGAACGCCGGATGCGACGGGGTCCAGCCCATCCGCGAGGCCTGAGCGAGCGCATCGACGAACGCCCGCTTGGTGAACAGCCCCCGCCCGAGCGGACTGGAGAACTGCGCGGCGTCGAAGTGCTCGTAACGCCACTGGTCAGTGTGCAGATAGAAGAACGACGTCCCGGTCATGTGCCGGGTCGGGCGCTGCCAGTCCAGGCCGAAAGCCACCTGCTGGAACCCGGTGAGCGGACGCACTTTCTCCTGCCCGACATAGTGCGCCCACCCGCCGCCGTTCACCCCCTGACACCCGCACAGCATCGTGAGGGTGAAAAACGACCGGTAGATCTGGTCCGAGTGGAACCAGTGGTTCGTCCCCGCGCCCATCGCGATCATCGACCGGCCGCGGGAGAGCTCCGCGTTGCGCGCGAACTCACGCGCCACCCGCGCCGCCGCGGCCGCCGGCACCGAGGTGATCGCCTCCTGCCACGCCGGGGTGTACGGGCTCGACGCATCCTCGTAACCCGTCGGCCAGGTGCCCGGCAGACCCTCACGCCCCACCCCGTACTGCGCCATCAGCAGATCGAACACCGTGGTCACCAGGCGATCGCCGAGCCGGCGCACCGGCACGCCGCGCCGGATGACCCCGCCGCCCTCCGTCTGCCCCACGTCGAAACGCGGCAGATCCACCGCCACCGACTCCGCGTCCGCCGTATAGAGGCTCAGCAGCGGATCCACGCCGCCGAGATCCAGGTTCCACCGGCCCGCCCCGGAGGCGGAGAAGCGGCTGGCAAGGGTGCCGTTCGGGAACACCGGCTCGCCACTCACGGCATCCAGCAGCACCGTCTGATGCGCCGCGGCCTCCCGGCTCGCGCCGAGGTCCGCGGCCGTCAGGAACCGGTCCGGCACGAAGCCGTCGCCGCGCTCACGCAGGGTGACCAGGAACGGCAGGTCCGTGTAGGTCTTGACGTAGTCGGTGAAGTACGGGACCTGCCGGTCCCGGAAGAATTCGGTCAGCACCACGTGGCCCATCGACATCGCCAGCGCGGCGTCCTTGCCAGGGGCGCACGCCAGCCAGTCGTCGGCGAACTTCGTGTGATCCGAATAGTCCGGGCTGACTACCACCACCTTCTGCCCCTTGTATCGCGCCTCCGTCATGAAGTGCGCGTCCGGGGTCCGGGTGATCGGCAGGTTCGTGCCCCAGATCATCAGGTAGGACGAGTTCCACCAGTCACCCGACTCCGGCACGTCGGTCTGGTCCCCGAACACCTGCGGCGAGGCGATCGGCATGTCGGCGTACCAGTCGTAGAACGACAGGATCGTCCCGCCGATCATCGACAGGAACCGGGTGCCCGCACTGTAGGAGACCTGCGACATCGCCGGGATCGGCGAGAAACCCACCACCCGGTCCGGACCGTACCGCTTGACCGTGTGCACGTGCGCCGCGGCGATCAGCTCACTGACCTCGTCCCAGCCCGCCCGCACGAACCCGCCCTTGCCCCGGGCGCCCTTGTATCGTGCGGTGCGCTCCGGATCCCGGGTGATCTCCGCCCAGGCCGCGACCGCGTCACCGAGCCGTGAGCGCGCCTCGCGCCACATCTGGAGCAGCGGACCGCGAACGTACGGGTAGCGCACCCGGGAGGGCGAGTAGGTGTACCAGGAGAACGACGCCCCGCGCGGGCAGCCACGTGGCTCGTACTCCGGGGAATCGGGCCCGACCGAGGGATAATCGGTCTGCTGGGTCTCCCACGTGATGATCCCGTCCTTGACGTACACCTTCCACGAGCACGACCCGGTGCAGTTCACCCCATGGGTCGACCGCACTTCCTTGTCGTGCCGCCAGCGCTCCCGGTAGAACTCCTCCGCCCCTCGCCCACCGCGCCGGTGCACCTCGCGATAGTCGGCAGTGGGATCGCCTGGAGTGAAGAACTGCGCCGCGCGCAGCAGCGACTCCACCGGCTCCCCGCCCGGCACAAGCGGCGCCAGGCTTCCGCCTGGCGCGTCCTCGCCGCCGTGTCCGCCGACATCCCGCTCTGCTCGCCTCACGCTCACACCTCGGCAGTCGCGCTCAAGCCCAGGGCCAAGATCCAGCCCACGCATCACCGGTGAGCGGTTCCGCAACCTCCGAGCACTTGACCATCCACCAGCACCCAACAGTAACTTGGCACTCAACTCAACCCATCGGACGACGCGCCACCGGACGCTGCCCGGTCCCAGACGGAACGTCATCTCCGACACCATCACCTGCGAACGCCAGAAGGCACCGACACCCCACACGCTGACTCCGCGGGCCTCCCGAGGTGTGCGCGGAGATGTCCCCGCGGTTCACTCCCGTAGTGGCCGCGACGCGCCCTCGGCCCGCAACCGGCGACCGTGCGATGCGGAGCGCGTGAGCGACCTGATGTCCGGTCACACTGGTTCCCAAGCCTTCCTCTTGGACGGGCGCCGACCACCACCGTCGAAAGGGCCAGCGAGCCGTGTCCCAAGCCCACTCCCAGCAGGCGCGCGCGGTGCCGTGGCAGCCGGTGCTGGTCGGCTATGACGGTTCCACCTCCAGCGGACGCGCTCTGGCCTGGGCCGCAGGGCTGGCGCGACGGATCCACCAGCCGCTGCTCGTCGCCTACATCAGTGCGGCCCCGACTCCCTACGTTGCCGCAATGGTCGACCCGGTCGGCCAGGAGGCTGCCTTGCTCGATTGGGTGCGCAAGGAAATGGCCGAGGCCCTGCCCGTCACCGTACTGGCCGGGGGTCGACATGCACGTCATCTGTCGGACCGGCGACACCGGATACGAGCTGGCCCGCCTGGCGGATGAGCACCACGCGGAGGCGCTGGTCCTCGGCGCGCCCGAGCACAAGGTGCACCAGTTGTTCGGCTCGGTGTCCACGCGGCTGGCCCGGCACGCACACTGCCCCGTGGTCGTCGTGCCCTGAGACGTTGAAGCCCGATCCGGGGGATGGTGCCGCCGGCTCTGCCTGCGGTCCCACCGGCACCCAGCGCACACTGGAGAAACGGCGACCGAACCACCCGGATCGGCCTGCGAGGAGACCGGGGGAGGAGGCAGGACATGGCCGAGGAGCACGCTTCAGCCCGGCACAGCCACGGCGCCCCCGATCCGTACGCGGCCGAGCAGCTTCGCCGCCTGCGGAAGAGCGACACCCTTGACGCACTGGACGAGCAGGTACGCGAGGTCGCCCTCGGCTACCGGCGGCTGCGCCGCCTGCTCGACGCCGTCGTGACCATCAGCACGGACCTGGACGGCCGCGTCGTGCTCAAACGCATCGTGGACGCGGCCTGCGACCTGGTCGACGCCCGCTACGGCGCCATCGAAGTGCTCGGTCCCACCGGCGGCAAGGCCGACCTGATCACCGCCGGCGTCGACGAGCAGCACCTGCGACAAGCGTTCGGGATCCCCGAGCGCCACGGCCTGCTGGACACCCTGGCGACCGACCCCAGACCACTGCGCGTCGCCGACCTGGCCTCCCATCCCGGTGCCTCCGGCTTCCCGCCCGGCCACCCGGTCATGACCACACTGCTCGCTGTTCCCCTGATGGTGCGCGGCACCATGTACGGCTACCTCTACCTCGCCGACAAGAGGGACGGCACGCCGTTCACCGACGGCGACGAGACCCTGCTGACCGCGCTGGCCAGCGGTGCGAGCGTCAGCATCGAGAACGCCCGCCTCTACCAGGGCCTCAAGCACGCGGCCGAGCAGTTCCAACTGCGCATGCTCCCCACCCTGCCGGATCTCGGCCCCCTGGAGATCGACGTCCGCTACGAGCCCGCCTCCGAGGTGACGCGGCTCGGCGGGGACTGGTACGACGCCCTGACCCTGCCCGACGGCGCGACCTGCGTGGTGGTCGGGGACGTCACCGGCCACGACGTGGAGGCCGCGCCGCTCATGGGGCAGATCCGCAACATGCTGCGCGCCCTGGTCTACGACCACGGCGGACCGACCAGCCTGGTCCTCTCCAAGTTGGACCACGCTCTGACGATGTTCCCCGAGCCGCCCACCGCCACCCTGGTGCTCGGCCGCATCGAAGAGGCCGACGGCGCGTACACCCTTCATTGGAGCAACGCCGGACACCCCCCGCCGCTGCTGGTCGGCGCGGACGGAAGCACGCGCTACCTCGCCCCGTCCCACCACGGGATCCCGGTGGGGATCGACCCCGCCGTCCCCCGCTACGACCACGCCCACCCACTCCCCGCAGGAAGCACGCTGTTGCTGTTCACCGACGGGCTGGTGGAGCGCCGCGGCGAGGACATCGACGTGGGCCTGACTGCCCTGGCGGGCCACGCCGGTCGCCTCGCCAGGGCCCCACTGCGGGAGGTCTGCTCGGAGCTTGTCGCGGGGCCCGGCCCGGCACGTGACGACGACGTCGCCGTGCTCGCCCTGCGCACTCCGAATCGCCGGCGTGGGTGAAGCGGGCGCGGTCACGCGTTCGTGTGCTCCCGGCGGGGCCGGCGACGCGGGTCGGTCGTCCGCTCAGTTCCCGAGGTGCCGCGCGCGCCGCATGTCCACCCGACCGTCCCGCATCGGTGTCCCCTCGGCTCGCAGAAGTTCGGTCGCCCGCCCGCCGTGGCAGGAGGCGGGCGTTCCGTCGGCATGCACCACACGCCACCAGGGCACCCCCTCCTCGAGCTGGCTCATCGCCTGTCCCACCTGTCGTGGTCCCGCCGCAATCCGCTCGCCGATCTCGCCGTAGGAGGCGACGTGGCCGGCCGGGATGGCCAGGACCTGTTCGCGGACCTCCTCGACCAGGCTCCCGCCCGTCACTTCGGGCTGAGCCGGGTAGACCAGGTGACCGTCCCGGACCTCGGCGTGCTCGTTCAGGACTGCGGGCGTCACCTTGGCGGCCGAGATGATGTGCCAGACCTGTCGGCCGGCAACGAGCAGAGCGTCGGTGATCAGCCTACGGTGGCACCGCCACGGCACCGCCTCGCTGCACATGATCGCGGGCCGCCCGTTGTCGGCGAGCGCCAGGAGTTCGGCTAGTCCGGCGGCGAAGTCGGGGGTGGCCATGTAGTCGGCGTAGTCACGGAACGCCTTGACCCGCCAGGCCCCGTTCACGCTCGACACGTCCTTGGAAGTGTGGCGGCGTCCGCCCAGCTTCGCGATCCACCGGTAGGAGATGTCCGCGGGGAGCGCGTCGATGACGGCCTGCTGGTTCCACTGCGGAAACTTCCTCGACGACGGGAACGAGCGGACGTCGACCAGGTGCGTGACCTCGTTCGCGCGCAGCAGGGCCAGCACGTCGTTGAAGTCGCGCGTCGAGTGCCCCACCGTGAAGATGCGCTCGCCCATGCCTGCCTCATCCCGCGGTGCCCGGCTCGCCCGAGGTCGCCGGGCGGGAGTGGCTAGCCGGTGGCTAGCCACTCTTCGGGATCTTCGTCAGCGCCCCGCCCTTGTGCAGGGCGATGTGGTCACTCTTGTCGCTCTTGATCTCGTACTGCGGGTCCTCCTCGGTGCAGTGGTGCACGTGGCCCTTCCAGTCCAGGTCGCGGGTGTGCTTCTTCACAACGACGCCTTCGACGAAGCCAGCCTCGGAGTTCCACCGGACATGGTCACCCACCGAGAACCGCGTCACCGTCCGTCGCCTCCTCTCGCGCCCGCGCCGACCCGGTTGCCCGTCAGGCCGGCACGGACCGCACGAACAGGCGGCCGTCGTCGGCCCTGACCTCCCAGCGTGGTGCGGCCACCGACGCGGGTCCCCGCACCACGGAGCCGTCGGCGAGCCGGAAGACGCTGCCGTGCCAAGGGCAGCGCAGACAGCCTTCGCCTTCAAGTGTGCCCTCGTCGAGCGGGCCGCCGGCGTGGGTGCAGGTCGCCGAGAGCGCGTACAGCGAATCGTTTTCGCGGACGAGTACCACCGGCACACCGCCTGCGGTGACGCGCAAGGGCGTGCCGTCGCCAAGATCGGTCACGGCCGCGACGTCGGTCCAGTCGCCGACCGTGTCCTGGAACGCGGCGTGGTTGACCCCGACCCCCCTGACGAAGGACAGGTGCCCGCCCAGATAGGCGGCTGCCAAGGTCAGACCCAGCCCCGCGCCGCTCAGCGCCATCCCCGTCGCGTGCTGTCCGCGTCGGCGGGCCGCCCAGGATCCCGCCTGCAGCACGGTCGCAGTCGCGTTGCTCACGGCGTGCACGAACCCGGCCCGCTGCTCCGGACCGTAGCTGTCGGACCAGTCGGACGCTCCTGCGGCGGCGGTCGGCAGCGCCGCGATCAGACCCGCGCCGACGAGGCGACGCGACGCGGCGGCCCCGGCCGGGCCGCAGGTCACGTCGACCAGGGTGGCCATGGCCCAGGCGCCGATGGGCAGGTCCGTCAGCGCTGGGTGCAGCGGATGGCCCAGCCAGTTGCCCGACAACGCGTTCTTGACCGCGCGGGGACGGGTGGCCCGGGCCACCCAGGCGGCCGTCGCGTGGCAGGCGCTGTCCAGCTGGTGCAGGCCTTCGATCCGCTGGACCAATTGCTGCAGCATCATGGTCACTCCTCACCGCGGCGGGTGCTCGTCACTGCCCCGGCCGCTTGCTCACGATCGCACCACGCCGGGGCGACGGCGAGCCGACCGGGCCAACCGGGTTCACAGACCCCGCGGTCGCGGGGAGTTGCGCGCCCCCCGGGACCCCGGCGCACTGACACGTCCTTCCGCAAGCCCCGGGGGCGGGCGCCCGGGATGTGTCGGAATGGACCCAGGCGTGACTCACAACGATCCGTGAGGCGGTTGCTCATGCTGGGAGCAGGGTGCGCAGGGCGTAGGGCAGGATGCCGCCGTGCCGGTAGTAGTCGGCCTCGGTGGGAGTGTCGATCCGCACCTGGGCTGTGAACTCGAGTGGGGCCGTGCCTGGACGGTTCACGGTGACGGTGACTTCGCGGGGCAGTGGTCCGTCCGTGCCTGCCAGGCCGTGGATGGCGTATGTCTCCTCGCCGCTCAGGCCGAGGGACTCCCTGCTCTGGCCTGGGGCGAACTGCAGGGGCAGGACGCCCAAGCCGATGAGGTTGGAGCGGTGGATGCGTTCGAACGACTCGGCGAGCACGGCCTTCACGCCCAGCAGAGCGGTGCCTTTGGCGGCCCAGTCGCGCGAGGAGCCGGAGCCGTACTCCTTGCCGGCGATGACGAGCAGAGGGGTGCCCTCGTCGGCATAGCGCGTGGCGGCGTCGAAGATGGTGGTCTGGTCGCCGTCGGGCAGGTGGCGGGTGACGCCGCCTTCGGTGCCGGGGGCGAGGAGGTTGCGCAGGCGGATGTTGGCGAAGGTGCCGCGGATCATCACCTCGTGGTTCCCGCGGCGGGAGCCGTAGGAGTTGAAGTCGCGCCGCTCGACGCCGTGGGCGGCGAGGTACTGCCCGGCCGGTGAGTCGTGTTTGATGGCGCCCGCGGGGGAGATGTGGTCGGTGGTCACCGAGTCGCCGAGCAGGACGAGCACCCGGGCGTTCTCGATGTCGCGGAGCGGCTGCGGGGTGCGGGTGAGGTCCTCGAAGTACGGGGGCCGGCGCACGTAGGTGGAGTCGGGGTCCCAAGCGAACAGCTCCTGGTGCGGGGTGGGCAGGTCGCTCCAGCGCTGGTCGCCGGTGAAGACGTCGGCGTAGTCGCGGGTGAACATCTGCGGGTTCAGGCTGGCGGCGATGACGTCGCGGATCTCGCGCTGGCTGGGCCAGATGTCGCGCAGGTAGACCGGCCTGCCGTCGTTTCCGGTGCCGAGCGGGTCGCGGGTGAGGTCGACGGTCATCGACCCGGCCAGGGCGTAGGCGATGACCAGGGGCGGGGAGGCGAGGTAGTTCAGTTTCGTCTGAGGGTGGATGCGGCCCTCGAAGTTCCGGTTGCCGGAGAGCACCGACGCCACCGTCAGATCCTGGTCGGCCACGGCGCGGCCGACTTCCTCGATCAGGGGGCCGGAGTTGCCGATGCAGGTGGTGCAGCCGAAGCCGACCAGGTCGAAGCCGAGTGCGTCCAGGTACGGGACCAGGCCGGCGCGTTCGAAGTAGTCCATGACGACCTTCGAGCCGGGGGCGAGGGTGGTCTTCACCCACGGCTTGGGCTTCAGACCCCGCTCGCAGGCCTTCTTGGCCAGCAGTGCGGCGCCGACCATGACCTCGGGGTTGGAGGTGTTGGTGCAGGAGGTGATGGCGGCGATCACCACCGCGCCGTGGCCGATCTCGGCCGTGCTGCCGTCGCTGAAGGTCACCGGGGTGGCGTTCAGCGGCCGGGCCTCCACGGCCCGGCTGGTGTCGAAGTTCGTGGGCGCGTCGCCCGCGTGGTTGCCGGTGACAGAGACAGGATCGGAGGCGGGAAAGGATTCCGCGCTGCTCTCGTCGAGCCCGACCGGGGCCGGGTCGCAGGAGACGTAGCCTCCGAGCACGGCGCGGAAGGCGCGCGGTGCGTCGGACAGGACGATGCGGTCCTGGGGGCGCTTGGGACCCGCGATCGAGGGCACGATGGCCGAGAGGTCGATCTCCAGAGTCGCGGAGTAGGCGGGCTCGTGGTCGGGGTCGTGCCACAGCCCCTGCTCCTTGGCGTACGCCTCCACCAAAGCGATGTGGTCCCGGTCTCGGCCCGTGAGCCGCAAGTAGGACAGGGTCTCGTCGTCGACGGGGAAGATCGCGCAGGTGGCGCCGTATTCGGGGCTCATGTTGCCGATCGTGGCCCGGTTGGCGAGAGGCACGTTGGCGACGCCGGGTCCGTAGAACTCCACGAAAGAGCCGACCACACCGCGTGCGCGGAGCTTCTCGGCGATGGTGAGGACCAGGTCGGTGGCGGTGCTGCCCTCGGGCAGGGCCCCGGTGAGCTTCACGCCGACCACGCGCGGGATGAGCATGCTGAGCGGCAGGCCGAGCATGGCCGCTTCGGCTTCGATGCCGCCGACGCCCCAGCCCAGGACGCCGAGCCCGTTGACCATGGGGGTGTGCGAGTCGGTGCCGACCAGGGTGTCGGGAAACGCCGTGCCGTCTTCCGCGAACACGACGCGGGCGAGGTGTTCGAGGTTGACCTGGTGGCAGATGCCGGTTCCGGGCGGGACGACCCGAAGGCTGTCGAAGGCGGTCTGTCCCCAGCGCAGGAACTGGTAGCGCTCGGCGTTGCGGTGGAACTCCAGCTCGACGTTGCGGTCGAACGCCTGGGGGGTGCCGTAGTAGTCGGCGATCACGGAATGGTCGATGATCAGGTCGACCGGGCGCAGCGGGTCGATGCGCCGTACGTCGCCACCGAGGGCGGCCATCGCCTCGCGCATGGCGACGAGGTCGACGATGCACGGCACGCCGGTGAAGTCCTGCATCAGCACCCGAGCCGGGGTGAACTGGATCTCGGTGGCCGGCTCGGCTCCCGGGTCCCAGGCCGCCAGCGCGTTGATCTGGTCGGCGGTGACCGTGCGACCGTCCTCGTTGCGCAGCAGGTTCTCCAACAGCACCTTCAGGCTGTACGGGAGGCGGGCGGCGCGGTCGAGCGCGTCGAGCCGGTAGATGGCGAAGGTGGATCCGGCGGCGTCCAGGCGCCCCTTGGCGGCGAAGCTGTCGATCGGCACGGCGGGCATGCTCCTCATCCTTGTGGTGGGTCGGCGGGGGCGGGTGGGTTCGCAGGCAGGTCGAGGCCGTCAAGAGAGGTGAGCGGGGTGCGCAGGCCAACGGCGAGCCGGTTCCAGCCGTTGATCGCCACGATGCCGAAGGTGAGTGCGGCGACCTCTTCGGGGGTGAAGGCGGCGGCAACCGCGGCGTAGTCGGCGTCCGGGGCGCCGCTCGAGGGCAGGTCGGTGAGTGCCTCGCACCACGTGAGCGCGGCGCGTTCACGGTCGGTGAACAGCGGCGCCTCGCGCCAGGCCGCGACGACGTCCAGGCGTGTCTGGTGCTCGCCGTGGGCTCGGGCGTCGCGGTTGTGCATGGCCAGGCAGTAGGCGCAGCCGTTGATCTGGGAGGCCCGGATCCGGACGAGTTCCAGCAGTTCCGGCCCCAGCGTGCTTCGCCGTACTGCCTGTTCCAATTCCTGGAGCGCTTTGACGCCGCCGGGCAAGGTGGTGCGGTAGTCGACGCGCATCGCCTGCGCCCTCCTCGTGGATGCTTCGGGATCAGTCGCCGGCCGGCCCCGAGGCCAAGTTGCCGCCGGTCTGGTCCTCCGGCGGTCCTTCCTGCTGCTCGCCATGGTGGAACAGCGCGGTGACGACATCGCGGTGGCACCGCGAGATGACCTCCAGCTGGATGTCTTTGGGGCACACCGCCGTGCACTCACCGATCTGGCTGCAGCCGCCGAAGCCCTCGGCGTCGTGCCGGGCGATCATGGCGAGGGCACGACTGTCGCGTTCCGGCTGCCCCTGCGGCAGCAGGCCGAGGTGGGTGATCTTCGCGCCGAGGAACAGCGCCGCCGATCCGTTGGGGCACGCCGCGACACAGGCACCGCAGCCGATGCAGGTCGCGGCGTCGAAGGCGTCCTCGGCGTCGTCCTTGGGGACCAGGATGCTGTGGGCCTCGGGGGCGGAGCCGGTGGGGATGCTGATGTAGCCGCCGGCCTGGATGATCCGGTCGAGTGCGCTCCGGTCGACGACGAGGTCTTTCAGCACCGGGAACGGGCCAGCGCGCCAGGGTTCGACGTCGATCACGTCGCCGTCGGCGAAGCTGCGCATGTGGAGCTGACAGGTGGTGACGCTGGCCTGCGGCCCGTGCGCGATGCCGTTGATCACCAGGCCGCACATGCCGCAGATGCCCTCGCGGCAGTCGCTGTCGAACGCGACCGGGTCCTCGCCCGCGGCGGTGAGCCGCTGGTTCAGGACGTCCAGCACCTCCAGGAACGACATGTCGGGGGAGATGTCGTCGACGCGGTGGGTGACCATGTGTCCGGGCCGGCCGGGCCCGGGCTGCCGCCAGATGCGGAGGGTGATGTTCACTTGTAGCTCCGCGCTTTGAGTTCGACGTACTCGTAGGCGAGTTGCTCCTTGTGCAGGACCGGGGGTCCGCCGGTGTGCTCCCAGGCTGCGACGTAGGCGAAGTGCTCGTCGTCGCGCAGTGCCTCGCCGTCGGGGGTCTGGTGTTCGGCGCGGAAGTGGCAGCCGCAGGATTCGTCGCGGTGCAGGGCGTCGATGCACATCAGTTCCCCGAGTTCGAGGAAGTCGGCGACGCGGCCGGCGCGTTCCAGTGACTGGTTGAGTTCCTCGCCGCTGCCTGGGACGGTGACGTCGCGCCAGAACTCCTCCCGCAGAGCGCGCACGGCCGCGATGGCTTGTGTCAGGCCCTCGCGGGTGCGTTCCATGCCGCAGTGGTCCCACAGGATCGTGCCGAGTTCCTTGTGGAAGGAGTCGACGGTGCGGCGGCCGCCGACCGCCAGCAGCCGGGTGATGCGCTCACGGACCGCTGCGAGCGTCTCGCGGGTGGCGGGGTGGGTCTCGTCGACGGAGGGGTAGGGGCCGGCCGCGAGGTAGTGGGCCAGGGTGCTGGGCAGGACGAAGTAGCCGTCGGCGAGCCCCTGCATCAGGGCACTCGCGCCGAGGCGGTTGGCGCCGTGGTCTGAGAAGTTGGCCTCGCCGATGACGAACAGGCCGGGGATGGTGCTCTGCAGGTCGTAGTCGACCCACAGGCCGCCCATCGTGTAGTGCACGGCCGGGTAGATCCGCATCGGCGCCCGGTAGGGGTCCTCGCTGGTGATCTGCCGGTACATGTCGAACAGGTTGCCGTAACGCTCGGCGATGACCGGCCGCCCCAGGCGGGCGATGGCGTCGGCGAAGTCCAGGTAGACCCCGAGCCCGCCGGGGCCGACCCCGCGTCCCTCGTCGCAGACGTTCTTGGCCGCGCGCGAGGCCACGTCGCGCGGGACGAGGTTCCCGAAGGCCGGGTAGCGGCGCTCGAGGAAGTAGTCCCGCTCCCGTTCGGGGATGTCTGCGGGCGCACGCCCGTCACCGGCCAGCTTGGGCACCCAGATCCGGCCGTCGTTGCGCAGCGACTCGCTCATCAGCGTCAGCTTGGACTGGTGCTCGCCGCTGACCGGGATGCAGGTGGGGTGGATCTGGGTGAAGCACGGGTTCGCGAACAGCGCGCCGCGGCGGTGCGCACGCCAGATCGCCGTGGCGTTGCAGCCCACCGCGTTGGTGGACAGGTAGAAGGCGTTGCCGTAGCCGCCGGTGGCCAGCACCACCGCGTCCGCGAACTGCGCAGAGACCTCCCCGGTGACCAGGTTCCGCACAACCACCCCCCGCGCCCGGCCGTCCACCACGATCAGGTCGAGCATCTCGTGCCGCGCGTGCACCCGCACCGTGCCGGCCGCGACCTGACGCTCCAACGCCTGGTAGGCACCCAGCAGCAGCTGTTGCCCGGTCTGGCCCCGGGCGTAGAAGGTCCGCGAGACCTGCACGCCGCCGAAGGAGCGGTTGTCGAGCAGCCCGCCATACTCGCGCGCGAACGGGACACCCTGGGCCACGCACTGGTCAATGATGTCGACGCTGACCTGCGCCAGCCGGTGGACGTTCGACTCGCGGGCGCGGAAGTCGCCGCCCTTGACCGTGTCGTAGAACAGCCGCATCACGCTGTCGCCGTCGTTGCGGTAGTTCTTGGCCGCGTTGATGCCGCCCTGCGCCGCGATGCTGTGCGCGCGCCGCGGGGTGTCCTGGAAGCAGAACACCTCGACCCGGTAGCCGCCCTCCCCGAGGGTGGCGGCCGCCGAGCCGCCAGCCAGCCCGGTGCCGATGACGATCACCGACAGGCGGCGCCGGTTCGCAGGGTTGACCAGCCGGGCGTTGAAGCGGCGGACGTCCCACCGCTCGCCGATCGGGCCCGGGGGCGCCTTGGTGTCGGCGATCGGGGCACCCACCGAGAACAGTCCCGACTCCGGGGGCATCGCGGTCTCGCTCACGCTGTGATCCCTCCGAACAGCACCGTGTAGGGCGGGACCAGGAACCCGACCGTGATCACCACCGCGACGGCCACCGCCAAGGCGTTCAGATGGCGACGCCGCCGCCGCGAGGTATTGGCCCCCAGCGACGCCAACGCCGCCCAGAAGCCGTGCCGCAGATGGAAGCCGATCGCGATCAGCGCCACGGTGTAGCTCAGCACGACCCACCAGATCTCGAACCCGTTCACCGTCCGCACGTACGCGCTGGACGAGACCCCGCCGGGGTGGATGGTGTCGGTCGTCAGGTGCAGCAGGTGGTAGACCACGAACAGCGCGATCGTCACACCGCCCCAGCGCATCGTGAACGAGGAGTAGCTGCGCTGCACGCCACGCCGCGCGCGGGTGCTCTGGTACCGTCCACCGCCCCGGCCTCCGGTCGCCCGGCGCGAGCGAGCCCACAACGTGAACGCCGAAGCGATGTGGGTGAGCACGCTGACCAGCAGCACCACCCGGATGATCCACAGCCCTCCGGAGTAGGGCAGGTACGGCTGGCCCATGGTGCGCAGATGGTATGCGTAGTCGTCGAACTCGGCCTGGCCGTAGAAGAGCTTGAGGTTGCCGTACATGTGGACCAGCAGGAACAGCACCATGATCAGGCCGGTCACCGCCATGGCCGCCTTCAGCGCCACCGTGGAGCGCGCGACTGTCGGATTCCTGGTGCGCACGGAAGAGTCGGTAGCCACCGTGCCATGATTCGCCGCGAACCGGCAGACCCTTGCCGTGACACACCGGGGCTCTCGGCCCGGGAGCCCCGAATCACCCGTCCGCAGCGTTCTGCGCGCGCCGGTCGACCGCTACGACGTTCGCCCCCTTTCGACGGCGACTTCAAGAGCAGTCGGTGTGGGACGAGCTCGCCGAGATCACTTCTCTTGCGTCGAAGTTCCGTGGCGAAGTCCGCGAAGAGCCGGCGTAGCGGGCAACCGCATCCTTCGGCGCACCTTCTGGCCTTTGCCACGCGTCTGCAGGCACCTCGCCCAGCCACGTCCACCTGCCGGGATGCCGTCGCGGTGATAGGACGGGAGGAGGGGGTCCTGTGCGCGCTTGGAAGGGACGTCTTTGATGCCGAAGGTCGCCATCAACGGGCTCGGACGTATCGGACGTGCCGCGCTGAAGATCCTGTGGGATGTGGAGGGCGTCGAGGTCGCCGCGGTCAACGACCTCATCGCAGCGGACAACCTCGCCTATCTGCTGGCCCACGACAGCGTCTACGGCCGCTACCCGAAGAACGTCAGCACAGCTGATGGCGCCCTGGTCATCGACGGGCGGTCGGTGCCGGTCCATGCGGTGCGCGACCCGGCCGGACTGCCGTGGCGGGAGCTGGGCATCGACCTGGTCCTGGAGTGCACCGGGGTGTTCCGGCGCGAGGGGGAGTTGCAGCGCCACCTCCAAGCCGGCGCCCGGTTCGTGATCCTCTCCGCGCCGGCCCGCACGGAGACGGTGGCCACAGTGGTGCACGGCGTCAACCGCACCCCGGACGGCCCGCAGGTGATCTCCTGCGCCAGCTGCACCACCAACTGCATCACCCCGGTGGTGGAGGTACTGGAACGGCGGATCGGGGTCCAGCGGGCGGTCATGACCACCGTCCACGCCTACACCGCCAGCCAGCAGCTGATCGACGGCCCGAGCCGGGACTTCCGGCGCGGCCGCGCCGCAGCGGTCAACATGGTCCCCGCGACCACGGGAGCGGCGCTCGCGACCGCCAGGGCGCTTCCCGCGCTCGCCGGGCGCTTCGACGGGGTCGCGATCAGGGTCCCGGTTCCCGTCGGGTCGATCGCGGACATCGTCGCCGTCACCAGCCAACCGACCAGCGCCGACGAGGTCAACGCCGTCTTCCGCGAAGAGGCGGCGACGGACCGTTACCGCGGCGTCCTCGGCCTCGCCGAACAGCCGCTGGTCTCCACCGACATCATCGGCGATCCGAGGGCGTCGGTCATCGACGCCGCGATGACCCGCGTGGTGGACGGCACTCTGGTCAAGGTCATGAGCTGGTACGACAACGAATGGGGCTTCACCCACCAGATGATCCGCGAAGCCCTTTCGATGCTGGGCGTGCGCCGTGTGCTCTGAGACGCCCTGTCCCTGTCCGCGCCGGCCACGGGAGCCAGGATGAAGGCCAAGGAGATCATGACGTCGCCCGTGGTCACGGTCACCGAGGACACGCCAGTGCCGGAGGTCGCAGCCCTCCTGCGCGGCCGCCGGATCAGCGCCGTACCCGTGCTCGACGCCGCGGGTGCCGTGGTGGGACTGGTCAGCGAGTACGACCTGCTCGCCAGGGCGGGTGAAACCGCGGCCGAGGTGATGACCCGGGCGGTGATCAGTGTCACCGAGGACACCGACGTGGAGGAAGTGCGCCATCTGCTGATCGAGCGGCGCATCCGACGCGTTCCGGTCCTGGCAGCGGGGGCCCTGGTGGGGATCGTCAGCCGCTCCGATGTGGTGGCGCTGCTGACGAGTGAGTGGGTCTGCGGAGTGTGCGGCCAGAGTGCGCGCGGCGAGCACCCTCCGGCGCGGTGCCCCACCTGCCACGCCGACGCTGATCGCTTCACCGCCCAGGAGGCGCCGCCCGGCAGCTGAGCCCCCGCCCCCGCACCAACGCAGGAGACACCAGGCGATGACCTCGACGACCTCAGGAAGCCAGACCGGTCCGGACCGCGAGCACGCGGACCGGATCCCGGCCGCCGACGACACCTCCGGCCCGGAGGCGGAGGCACTGCGCGACTACTTCCGCCAGATGACCTTGATCAGGGCCTTCGAGCTGCGCGCCGCGGAGATGTACACCCGGGCCAAAGTCGGCGGCTACTGCCACCTCAACCTCGGCGAGGAAGCCACCTGCGTCGGGCTCATGGCCGCGCTGCGCCCCACCGACTACCTGTTCACCACCTACCGAGAGCACGGCTACGCGCTCGCCCGCGGCGCCGAGCCAGGTCGGGTGATGGCGGAGCTGTTCGGCCGCACCACCGGCCTGTCCAAAGGGCGAGGCGGCTCCATGCACCTGTTCGACACGCGCCTGCGGCTGCTCGGCGGCTACGGCATCGTCGGCGGCCAACTGCCCCCTGCCACCGGAGCAGCCCTGGCCATCTCCTACCGCACGGCGCCGGGCCCGGACAGCGAAGCGGTGATGTGCCTGCTCGGAGACGCCACGACCAACATCGGCGCCTTCCACGAAGCCCTCAACCTCGCCGCCGTCTGGCACCTGCCCATCGTCTACGTCATCGTCAACAACCAGCTCGGCATGGCCACCCCGGTGGAAGCAGCAGCCGGAGAACCGGACCTGTTCAAGCGCGGCTGCTCCTACCGCATCCCCGGAACGCGCGTGGACGGCGGCGACGTGCTCGCGGTCCGTGGCGCCGCACGAGCCGCGCTGGAGCACGCCCGGGGTAGACACCGGCCCGTGCTGCTGGAAACGGTCAGCTACCGGCTCCGCGGCCACTCCGTGGTCGACCCGGCCCGCTACCGCTCCGCGGAGGAGACCCAGCGGCTGCGCGAGAAGGACCCACTGCCGCGCTTCCGCGCCCGCCTGATCGACGACGGCGTCCTCACCGAGGAGCAGGCAGCCCGCATCGACGCGGAGACCGAGCAGGAGGTCATCGCCGCGGTGGAGTTCGCCGATGCCAGTCCACCCCCGGCCCTCGAGATCCTCTTCGACCACGTCTACGCCACGCAGACGGCCAACACCCCCTATGGTCTCCCGGGTGATCCGCTGCCCTGCGATCAGCCCGCACCTCCTGCTCCGGGCGGGCGGTGAACCGTGGCCGAGAACATCACCTACCGTCAGGCCCTGCACGACACGCTCCGCGCCGAACTGCTGCGGGACGAAAACGTGCTGCTCATCGGCGAGGAGATCGGCGCCTTCGAGGGCTCCTACAAGATCACCGCCGGGCTGCTGGACGAGTTCGGCCCGCGCCGCGTGCGCGACACACCGATCTGCGAGGAGGGCTTCACCGGCGCCGCGATCGGCGCCGCCATGCTCGGCCTACGCCCGGTCGTGGAGATCATGACCATCAACTTCAGCCTGCTGGCCATCGACCAGATCATCAACCACGCCGCCAAGATGCACGCGATGTTCGGCGGCCAGGTCCGCGTGCCCCTGGTGATCCGCACCCCGGGCGGCGGCGGACAGCAGCTCGCCGCCACCCACTCGCAGAACCTCGAGGTCTTCTACGCCCACATCCCCGGCCTCAAGGTCGTCGCCCCCTCGACCCCAGCCGATGCCAAGGGCCTGCTCGCCACGGCCGTGCGCGACGACGACCCGGTGATCTTCCTGGAGAACCTGGCGCTGTACAACACCCGCGGCGAGGTGCCCGACGACGACCACACCGTGCCCATCGGCACCGCCGCTGTCACCAAACCCGGGCGCGACCTGACTATCGTCGCCTACTCCCGCGCCGCCGTCATCGCCCTCGAGGTCGCCCACCGCCTCGAGGAGGAGGGCATCAGCGCCGAGGTCGTCGACCTGCGCAGCCTGCGCCCCCTGGACCGACCCACCGTGTGCGCGTCGGTCCGCAGGACCCACCGCGCGGTCGTCCTGGAGGACGACTGGCTCAGCTACGGCATCGGCGCCGAGATCGCCGCCACCATCCAAGAAGGCGCGTTCGACTACCTCGACGCCCCCGTGCGGCGTGTCGCAGCCGCCGAAGTCCCCCTCCCGTACGCCAAACCGCTGGAGACGGCCGCGCTGCCGAACGCCGCCGCGCTGACCCGCGTGATCCGCGAAGTCCTCGACGCCACCGGCTTCACACCCCGGCCCACTCCGGGCCGGACACGGTTAGGAGACCCGTGATGCCACAGATCCTCATGCCCCGCCTGTCCGACACCATGGAGCAAGGCACCCTCAGCCGGTGGCTCAAGCACGAAGGCGACCAGATCCACAAAGGCGACGCCATCGCCGAGATCGAGACCGACAAAGCCGTCATGGAACTGGAGGCCTACGACGAGGGCCAACTGACCCGCACCCTCGTGACCGAAGGCACCACCGTCCCAATCGGTACCCCGGTCGCCCTCATCGGCGAAGACGTCGCCACAGAATCGACCCCAACCCCGAACGTGACGGCAGCCGGAACCGCGTCCCTGGCAGAGGCCGCCGCACCGGCAGCACCTCCAGCCCCACCCATACCCGAACCCCCGTACGAAGCCACCGCCCCACAGGCCGACTCACAAGGCGAGGTACGGGCCTCCCCACTGGCTCGACGCCTCGCCCGCGAGCACGGCCTCGACATCGAAGCCATTCCCGGCAGCGGCCCCGGCGGCCGCGTCGTGCACGCCGACGTCGAACAGGCCATCGCCGACCGCGGCGCTCCACCCGCCGCAGCGCCATGGCCCGCCGCCCCGGGGCCGGCCGCCCTGTCGCCCTCCGCACCGCTGCGGAGGCGCCCGCCCGCACCGACCCCGGCGGTAGGCGAAGAGGTCGACGAGATCCCGATCAGCAGGATCCGCCTCCTGACCGCCGAGCGGCTGATCCACAGCGTCCGGCAAGCCCCGCACTTCTACCTGACCTCGGTCGTCGACGCCGAACCGCTGCTCGCCTTCCGTGCCGAGACCAACGCGTACCTCGGCGAACACGCAGACCACATCAGCGTCAACGACCTGATCGTCAAGGCGTGCGCCACCGTGCTGCGGTCTCATCCGGAGCTGAACGCCTCCTGGGGCTGCACCAGCATCCAGCGCTACCGGCGGATCCACATCGGGATCGCCGTTGCCCTGGACGACGGCCTGACCGTGCCCGTGATCCACGACGCCGACCGCAAACCCCTCACCGAGATCGCCCGGGAAGCCCACTCCCTCGCCGAGAAGGCCGGCACCGGACACCTGAGCATCGACGAGATCACCGGCGGCACCTTCACCGTCAGCAACCTCGGGCCCTACGGGATCGACCACTTCACCGCCGTCATCAACCCCCCGCAGGCGGCCATCCTCGCGGTCGGTGCCGCGCACCCCGAACCCGTCGTCCGCGACGGCCAAGTCGTCGCCGGGACGGTCATGGCGCTGACCTTGTCCATCGACCACCGCGTCCTCGACGGCGCGACCGGCGCCGTGTTCCTGGCCGACCTCAAAAGCCTGCTCGAACAACCCCTGCGCATCGTCGTGTAGGAGACGCATCCCATGACCCAGGCGACCGCCGCCCCGCCACTGGACATCGGCGAACTCACCCGGCTGCGAGACCTGGCCGCGCAGCTGCGCGTCGACAGCATCCGCTGCAGCACCGCCGCCGCCTCGGGCCACCCCACCTCAGCGATGTCGGCTGCCGCCCTGCGGTCCCGCCACCTGCGCTGCAACTGGGAAAATCCCGAAGCCCCGACCAACGACCACCTGGTCTTCTCCAAGGGCCACGCCTCACCGCTGATGTACGCCATCGGCGGGGCGAAGAAGCCGCGCGTCACCGACACCGAGCAGGTCGCCCTCCTCGGGGCCGGGGTGACCGTCCATCTCTGCCTGCAGGCCGCCGACGACCTCGCGGCCGAAGGCATCTACACCCGAGTCCTTGACCTGTACTTGATCAAGCCGATCGACACCGCGACTCTGATCTCCGCAGTGCACGCCACGACCGGACGGTTCGTGGTCGTGGAAGACCACCATCCCCAGGCGGTCTCGGCGCAGCAGTGCTGGAAGCCCTGGCCGACCAGCCCCAGCCGCCTCGCGTCGCGCATCTCGCTGTACGGCGCCTCCCCGGTTCGGGCACGCTCGAAGAGGTCATGGGCGCCGCCGAAATCCCCGCACCGCACATCACCGCCGCAGCCCGCGCCCTGCTCACCTCGGCGCCACGCACAGCATCCCGCCGACCGCGACACCCGCGAGAGGCCACCATTCAAGACCCGGTCTACCACCCGGCGCCCCCGTAGATCGGCGCCCGCCGGGCCCAGCTGACCCCGGCCGTCAACGAGGCCTTGGAGAACCTCAGCCGTGCCGCCTCCGCCGACGGCGCCTTGCCGGAGGTGACCGAACAGCTCATCGCCGTGGCCCTTGCCCACGTCACCCAGTGCCCCTACTGCTTCCAGGGCCACACTCGCCTCGCCCGGCGCAAGGGCAACAGCCCCGAGGAGATCACGGAGGCGACCTGGGTCGCCGCGGAGATGCGCGCCGACGGCGCCCACGCGCATTCCACCCTCGCGCTGCACGCCATGGGCGAGACCGAACCACGCCATTGAGCACCGGCCGCCGATCACCCTGGCGCGGTGCACCGCCGCGACCGCGCCCCAGGCCGGGGCGTTCGACGGGGCCGAACGGTACCCGCCATCACGCGGAGGGCTGCGCCGATCAGCCCCCGCCCGTGTCCCTTGTGGCCCAGGGCGTCCCGGACGTCCGCCGGGACGATTGAGGCGGCGGCAGCCATCCGCTGCCCTGCGGTTTCGGAGGTGGACCCGATGACACGATCAGTGATCGCCGGGGTCGACGGCTCGCCCGAGAGCGTCGCCGCGGCCCGCTGGGCGGCCGGCGCGGCCGCAAGGCTGCGGACCGACCTGCTGCTCCTGCACGTGGGCGACTGGCCCGTGCACGTCGCCCACGGTGCCACCTTCGAGGTGCACCAGGGTCGGATCCGTGACCTTCTGCGCTCCGCCGCCGCCGAGGCCGGAAGGGACCACCCGGGTCTCGCGGTCCGCACCGCGACCACCGCGGGCGACCCGATCGTGTGCCTGGTCGAGGCAGGGACCCAGGTCGAGCTGCTGGTCCTCGGGTCGCGCGGGCAGGGGGCCTTCCAAGGGCTGCTGGTCGGCTCGACCGCGCTGGCCGTCGCGGCTCGCAGCCGCTGCCCCGTCGTCCTAGTGCGCGCCGACCAGCCCTTCGGCAGCGCGGTGTCGGTCCCGGAGGTCGTGGTGGGGGTCGATTCGAAGGACAGCAGTGCGGTGCTGCTGGAGTTCGCGATCGAGGCGGCGGCGCGGATGAAGACCGGCGTCCGGGTCGTGCACGCCTGGAGCCCGCCACCGCACTGGTTCGGCGGCGGTACCGCGGACGCCGACGCCGAGCACGCACAGGCGCAGCACGCGGAGGTGGACCGGCTCGAGGAGATCCTTGAGCCGTGGCGGAGCGCTCACCCGGGCGTCGAGTTGATCCCGGCCACCCGTGTCGGTAGCGCCGCGGAGATCCTGACCGAGGAGGCCAGGCGGGCCTCGCTCGTGGTGGTCGGCCGGCACGACCGCCGGCACGGCGGCATCGGCCGTCTCGGCGCGGTCGCGCACGCGGTCATTCACTACGCACGCTGCCCTGTCGCGGTCGTCCCACGTGACTGACCCGGGAGAACTAGGAACCACACAATCCCTCGACAAGCGCCGGGAGGCGGCCGTGAACCTGATCGTCTACGCGGATTTCAACCGCCCCATGTGCTGTCTTGCCAGTCAGCGCGTCGACCGCCTGCTGGCTCGCGGTCTGGATGTGCAGTGGCGCGCGGTCGAACACGATCGACGGTTGTCCATGATGGGAACGCCGTCGGCCGCGCTCCACGCCGCAGAGAACCTGGACGCCGCCAGGCTGCTGCTGATGCCGGGAGATTGGCTCCCGGTTACAGCCCCGGACCAGGTCAGCAACACCAGGGCCGCGGTCGCCGGCTACGCCGAAGCGGTCAGCGACGGGCTGCAGAACGAGATGCGCCGCAGCATCTTCGACGCCATCTGGGTACACGGACGCCATCTGAGCGATGCCTACGAGGTGCGCCGGCTCATCGCCGATCTGATGTGGCCGCCCGTGCCGTCGATGCTGTACCGCCTGTGCGACCTGCCCACCCCGCTGGCCCGGGAAACAGATCTGACGCGGGCCATGCGCCGCTCCGGCGGGACTGTCATCCCCGGCGGCGGGCCGCTGACCACCATCGCCTGGCGGCGCATCCGCGCCTGGCGCGAAGAGTGGCGACAACTGCCGACACGGGAACTGCCGACGCTCGTCGGCCCGGACGGCCGCGTCAGCCAGGGCATCGCGGCACTCGACGCGCTGGCCGCCCTGGACACAGGCGCACCCGGCACGCTCACGGCGGCTGCGGGGTTGGACGCCTCGGCGTACGGCGCCCAACAACCCGCGCGGCAGCGTCCCGGCCCGATGCCGGATGCCATCAGCGCGGCACTGACGACATCGGCGCCGATGGGCCGGAGAGTGTCGCGGTGGTAGTCCGGCTCAGGGCCTGATTGCGGCGCGTACGGCCGCGTTCACTTCACTCCCGAGGGGCGCGCACGACGACGACCGGGCAGGCGGCGTGGTGGACGCAGTGCTGGCAGACCGAGCCGAGGAGGGCCCGGGTGAAGGTGCCGAGCCCCCGGTCGCCGACGACCAGAAGAGCCGCGTCCTGCGCCTGGTCGAGCAGCACGGCGGCCGGATGCCCCTCGATGGTCCTGGCGTCAATCCTGACCTGCGGTGGGACGCCCTCCAGCGCGTGGGTGACGGCACGGTCGAGGCTCTTGCGTGCGAGGCCCTCGAAGTCGTACACGCCGACACCGGCGGGAGCCCACCCGTACCAGCCAGTCGGTCGTTCCCAGGCCATCACGGCCTCCACGGTTGCGCCGGTCGCCTCGGCCTGACGGATCGCCCACCGTAGTGCCGCCTTCGACGCGTCGGAGGTGTCGACGCCCACGACGATGCGCGGGGCCGGTCGCTCGACGGTGTCCATCACATGTCTCCTACGGGTGCTCCACGTCTCCACACCGGACGTCGCCCGACGGTCACGAAGGTGCCTGTCGTCATGGCTTCGCGTCCTCCTCCCGTTGTCCGGATGCCGGTCGGTCGCTGGCGTCCAGCCGGGTCGCGAGCTTCTCGCCGAGGTCGTTCCAGCTGCCCTCGAACGCGGCGACTCCCGCGTCCTCCAGACGCTGGACGACGTCCGCGTAGTCGATGCCGAGTTCGGCGAGGTCCTTCAGCACCCTGTGCGCCTTGCGGTAACCGCCGCGCAGGTCGGTGACGGGGACGACGCCGTGGTCGGCGACCGCGTCCAGGGTGGCCTGCGGCATGGTGTTGACCACGTTCGGGGCCACCAGGCCGGTCACGTAGCGGGTGTCGTCGTAGGCCGGGTCCTTGACTCCGGTGGAGGCCCACAGCAGCCGCTGTGGCCGCGCTCCCGCGTCGGCCAGCCGCTGCCACCGGTCGCTCGTGAACGTGCGCTCGTAGTGCTCGTAGGCGATCCGGGCGTTGGCGATGCCGGCCCAGCCGCGCAGCGCCGCCGCGCGTTCGCTGCCCAGCGCGTCCAGGCGGCGGTCGATCTCGGTGTCCACCCGGGAGACGAAGAACGACGCGACCGACGCGATCCGGGACAGGTCCAGCCCCGCATCGCGGGCGCGTTCCATGCCGCCCAGGAACGCCTCCACGACCTCGTCGTAGCGGTCGAGGGAGAACAGCAGCGTGACGTTGATGCTGATGCCCTCCGCGAGGCAGGCACTGATCGCGTCCAGGCTCTGCCGGGCGGCGGGGATCTTCACGAACAGGTTGGGCTGATCGACCAGCCACCACAGCGCCCGGGCCTCGGCGACCGTTCGGGCGGTGTCGTAGGCGAGCCGCGGGTCGACCTCGATCGACACCCGCCCGTCCACCCCGTCGGTCGCGTCGTGGACCGGCCGCAGGACGTCGCAGGCCCAGCGCACGTCATAGGTGGTCAGTGTCCGCAGCGCCTCGGCTACGCCGACTTCTCGCAGCGCCAGGTCCTCGATCTGCAGGGCGTACAGGTCACCGCCCTCGATCGCACGCGCGAAGATCGTCGGGTTGGTGGTCACGCCTACGACGTGCCGCTTGCTCACCAGCTGGGCGAGGCTGCCGTTGGCCAGGCGCTCGCGGCTCAGGTCGTCCAGCCAGATCGACACCCCGGCCTCGGAAAGCCGGGCGAGAGCATCGCTCCCCATGCGGTCCTCCTCTGACGGTGAACATCGCCCCGGGCAGGGGTGCTCCTTCCAGGCTCACCCTTGACCGGCTTCCACGCAGGTGGAACGCCCAGCACCTGGTCAGGCGACCGCCCCCGTGATCGGCTCATGCCTGAGCCACGGCGCTCGAAGGCACACTGCTCGAGGGCATCCGGAAGGGGCCGTCCTGTTGCGGGACCGGCGAGGGGAGAGACGCTGGGAGAACCTCCACCTTCGTCCAGCGCCCGGGACTGCACTCGGTGAACTGCACGCGGGGAGGTGCCGGCCGACTGCGGAGAAGGTTCAGATGTCCGTCACCGACGCGCTGCTGAAGAACAACGAAGAGTACGCGGCCCAGCCGCCCGAGGCACTGCCGGGGCAGCCGTCCATGAAGGTCGCGGTCGTGGCCTGTATGGACTCCCGGATGGACATGTACGCCCTCCTCGGCCTCCACCCCGGCGAGGCCAACGTGATCCGCAACGCGGGCGGCGTCATCACCGACGACGTGATCCGCTCGCTCGCGATCAGCCAGCGGCAGCTCGGCACCCGCGAGATCATCCTGATCCACCACACCGACTGCCCGCTGCTCGACATCGTCGACGACGCCTTCAAGAAGCAACTCCAGGCCGAGGCCGGCATAAAGCCGTACTGGCCCGTGGAGTCCTTCCGCGACCTGGCTGTCGACGTCCACTGGTCGATCTACAAGGTCAGGGAGAGCCGGTTCCTCACCCACCGCGACGCGGTGCGCGGATTCATCTATGACGTGATCACCGGGCGGCTCACCGAAGTGACCTGAGCGGAACGGTACGCCGCGACCACCCGGCCGGGCGGGACAGCCGCAGGAAGGAAGACGCGCCACATGGCAGCTGACATCCGGATCGAGTCCCTGGGCGATCACGAATACCTGGTCCGCTTCCCCTCGGGCAGCGAAACAGTCGAGTCACTGATGCGGGCGACACCGGACACCGTGGACCACATCGGTGTCCCAGGAACCGACGAGAGACGGATCGTCGCCGAGACCGCGGCGTTCCTGGCCGAGCGCCAGCCTGTGATCGACATCCCGCCGATGATCGACCTCGACGACCTCGAGGCCCACTACGGCGACGAGTACCTGCAGGAACTCATCCGCCGCCTCCACACAGCCCCGTGACCGCCTCCACCCGCGACATTGCCGCCGACCGGCGCAGGGCCGGCAGGACCGGCGGCCACGTGCCGCTGCGTGACTACGCCGTGATCGGCGACGGCCGCACCGCGGCGCTCGTGGCAGCCGACGGGTCGGTGGACTGGCTCACCATCCCGTACCTGGACTCTCCCAGCGTGTTCGCCGCAGTGCTGGATCCACGCGACGGCGGCTGCTTCCAACTGGAACCCACCCTTTCCTACACCGTGGAACGCCGCTACCTCCCCGGAACGAACCTGCTGGAGACCACGTACCGCACCGCGCACGGCGCCGTGCGGCTCACCGACGCGCTCACCCTGCCAGACAGTCCGCCTCTCGCCCCCGGCGGTGAACTCGTGCGCCGCTTGGAAGGTCTCGCCGGTTCGGTCCCGATGCACTGGAGCGTGCGTCCGCGCTTCGACTACGGCCGGCATCCGGCCCGGTTCAGCCTCCGCGCGGGCGTACCCGTCGCGGCACACGGCCGGAACGCACTGGCAGTCAGCAGCTGGGGTGCGGGCCCGCCGATCGTGTCCGATGACGCGGTCAGCGCCGACGTCACCCTCAGCTCGGGCGAGAGCGCGCTCATCGCCGTGCCGTTCGCCCACCAGGAACCCCTCGTACTGCCCGCCCGCTCCGACTGCGAGCAGCGACTGGTCCGCACCCGCGACCGGTGGCGCTCCTGGGCCGGGGCCCGTACCTACGAAGGGCGCTGGCGGGAGGCCGTGCAGCGCAGCGCCCTTGTGCTCAAGCTGCTCGTGTTCGCGCCGTCCGGGGCGATCGCCGCCGCGGCGACCACCTCCCTGCCGGAGTGGCCCGGCGGGGAGCGCAACTGGGACTACCGCTACTCGTGGGTGCGCGACTCCGCGTTCACACTCCAGGTGTTCCTGCACCTGGACTGCCTGGCGGAGGCACACGCGTACTTCTGGTGGCTGATGCAGGCCTCCCAGCTCACCCACCCGCGATTGCGAGTGCTGTACCGGCTTGACGGCGGGCCACACGCCCGCGAGCGGGTACTGCCCCTGAGCGGCTACCTGGACTCGCGGCCAGTCCGCGTCGGCAACGCCGCCGTCGACCAGGTCCAGCTCGACACCTACGGCGAACTGCTCCAGACCGCCTGGCTCTACGCGAAGGACGCAGCCACCCTCGACCGCGACCTGGCCCGCCGTCTGGCCGAGATCGCCGACTTCGTCTGCGCCGCCTGGCGGCGGCCAGACTCGGGCATCTGGGAAGTCCGCAGCGCACCCGCGCATTTCACCCAGTCCAAGATGATGTGCTGGCTCGCCCTGGACCGCGCGCTCGACCTCGCCGAACACGGCATCATCCCCGCCCGCCACGCCGCTCGATGGCGGCAGGAACGCGCCGCCGCACGGACGTTCATCGAAACCCGCTGCTTCTCCGCCCGCCTCGGCAGCTACACCCGCGCCGCCGGCAGCGAGGACCTTGACGCCGCCGTCCTGCTCGGCGTCCTGTACGACTACGGCGGACCCGATAACCCGCGGCTGCGCGGCACCGTCGACGCCATCAGTGCCGGGCTGCGCCACGGCCCGTACGTCGCCAGGTACTCCGGTGAGGACGGGCTCGCCGGGCCCGAGGGTGCCTTCCTGGCCTGCTCGTTCTGGCTTGCCGAGGCCGTCGCCCGCACCGGCCGGGTAGAGGAGGCGACCGAGTTGATGAACGAACTCGTGGACCTGGCCAACGACGTGGGCCTCTACAGTGAGGAGACCGACCCGGCGACGGGGGCATTCCTGGGTAACCTGCCACAGGCCCTGAGCCACCTCGCACTGATCAGGGCCGCCCTGGCCATCTCCACCGCCACGCCGGAGGCGAGCCCGTGAATCCGGCAGCCGTCGCTGCCGGCGGCTTCCTCGGCACCCTCGTGCTCACCACCACGCTGAGGGCCGCAAGCGAGCTCGGACTCACACGCATGGACCTCCCTTTCCTGCTCGGCACCGCCCTCACCACCGACCGCGCCCGCGCCAAGGCCCTCGGCTACCTCCTGCACTTCGTCAACGGCCAGGTCTTCGCGTTCGTCTACTTCGCCGTCTTCGTCGCCATCCATCACTTCGGCTGGTGGCTCGGCGCCCTGTTCGGCCTGGCCCAGGGCGTCTTCGCCACCACTGCCCTGGTGAACATCCTGCTGCCGATCATCCACCCCCGTATGGGCACACCACTCACCGCGGCGCCCGACGTCGCGCTCGTCGAACCCCCCGGTTTCCTGATGCGCAACTACGGCCCCGCCACGCCAGTGGTCACCCTCGCCGCCCACATCGCCTACGGTGCCCTCGTCGGTGGCTTCGCGGCAATCGGCGCCTGACGCCGATGCCTGCCCGCTGGGGCCGAACCGGTGCGGTTCACTCCATGATGTACCGGATCCTGCGTGAGCGGGGGCAGTCCGGTGAGCGCCGTCGCCAGGGCACCCACCCGGCCAAGACGGTGCCCGAACTGGTCGCCGACGGCTCCTCTCAGGTGCTCACCTGGGACATCACCAAGGCGGCCGGCCCGCACCGTGCTCGACACAGCGCTGTGCCCGGTGGCGGTGGTCAGGGCGCCGGGATCGTCGTGAACCGGTGTTCCGGGGCAAAACTCCAGGGCCGCGTACCCGTGACCGGCACACCGGTGCTGACGGACGGCGCGGCCGAGAAGTGAGCGCATCTCCCGAGCGGCCGCAGCGGGCGCCGGGGCCGCCAAGAGCAGAAGGAGTGGACATGAATGCCGTAGTAGGAGACAGGTTGCGGTTCCTCGGACACAAGGTGGGCGACCACGACCGCGTGGGCCGCGTTGTGGAGGTGCTCGGCTCGGACGGGGGACCGCCCTACCTGGTGGAGTTCGAGGACGGTCACCGCGGGGAGGCTTTCCCCGGCTCGGACTGCGAGATCGAACACGGCGGAGAGCGCGAGCCCGAGCGCAGCACCTCCAGGCCCAGCCGGCCCCCACGAGCAATATCGGCATCAAGCCCCAGTCCGGTTTCCACCACTGACGGTGCTAGCCATTCTGGGAGCAGCACAACCATCAGGGTGCCGGACCGGTCTCCGGTCCTCCCCTTGGCGTGCTCCGCCCGGGGCAGGCCGAACGCCCGCTCCAGCCGTGACCGGCCCTTCCGCGCGCAGCCAGCACCTTCTCCTGCCCGCCGCGCGGGAAGCGGCGGACCGCCGGACGCGCGTCCGCCGACTTCCTGCGCCAGCTGCACCGGGATCCTGTGCGCCTCTCGCTGCAGTCCTGACCGTGGACTCCGGGAACACTGAGAGGCTCAGCGATGATTTTGGGCGGGCGGTTGCAGGGTGCCCTGGGCAGCTCGGGGTATGCGCCGGTCCGCCACCGTCCGCGCAGAACGCAGGCAGCAGCGACGGCGGCGAACCGACCGGCAATGGGTGCGGTGAGGTAGATCCACAGGTCCTGCAGGTCCGCTGACTTCGGCGGGTCCCGGCGAACGCGCTGGATTCATGGACACGCCGCTGACTGGGCTGGCCCCGCTGGCACGAAGTAGGCGCCGACCGCGGACACGGCCCGAGGCCTATGCGCTGCAGGCTGTATCCAGGATCCTGCTGACCAGTCCAAGGCCGAGGACCGCGAGGACGGAACCCGGCAAGCTCCGTAGATACGGCGTAGCGCCTGGACCAGGCGTTTACTGAAGCTATACGACGTATGTCCATTTCTTGGAGCACGTCATGATCATTATTCTCGGACTCATCATCCTGATCGCCGCGGCCGTCGTGGCCGTGGCCGGAATTTTCACCAACACCGGCAGCGCCCACGCCGTCAACGGAGCGTTCTCGGTGTTCGGCCACCACATGACCGGCTCGACGGGCACGCTCTTCCTCTTCGGCATCATCGTCGGCGCGGCCGCCATGCTGGGCCTGGGCCTGCTCCTCGTCGGCGCACGCCGCACCTCGCGCCGGGGCATCGAGGCGCGTCACGCGCTGCGGCATTCCCGCCGTGAGACTGTCGCCGCCGGCAAGGACCGGGACGATCTGATCGAGCAACGCGACTCGGCCCGCGCCGAGAGCGCCTCCGCCGGCCGGGAACGCGACGACCTTGCCCAGCAGCGGGACGACCTCGCGGAACAGCGCGACGACCTGATCACCGGGCAAAAGCCCCTCACCACCCCGGTGCCACAAGACACCGAGACGCCCGGCACCGAAGCTGTGCCAACAGACGGAACCCATCGCGGGCTGCACCTGTTCGGGCACCGCCCCGCCCACCGATAGGCGGCCATCCCGCCTGAAGCGAGTGGGCCAAAGTCGCCACAGCCAGTGCCCGGCGACGGGCACGCCCGGCACTGCTTCTTGCCAGTGCCCACCCCTCATCTCTCGGGCCGTCGGCAGCGCACATAAGGAGGCGCCACCGTGGGATCAACGCCGACTTCAGTACCGTCTGGTGCCCCTTCGCCGGGGCAGTGCCCTGACAGCGGCACTACGGCCGCAGTGGGGTACCGCCTGGCATCGGTGGTGCTGAACGTGTTCGATCTCGCCGGGAGGCGGAGGGTCTACCGGCCGTGGGTGACCGAGCCGGGGCTCTGGCTCCAATACGACTTCGGCGACGGGCCGGTGATCAAGGGCCGCAAGACGACGCTGTTCTGCGCATGGCTGGCCTGGTCCCGCTTCCGCGTCGTCATCCCGATCTGGGACAAGACGCTCCCGACGGTGACCGCCTGCCTGGACACCACGTTCCGCCGGATCGGCGGCGTCCCGGCCTACGTGCTGACCGACAACGAGAAGACGGTCACCACCGACCACATCGCCGGGATCGCGGTCCGCAACCCGGACGTCGTGGAGGTCGCCCGCCACTACGGCACGACCATCCGCACCTGCGTCCCGGCGGATCCGGAGACGAAGGGCGGCTCGGAGTCCACGGTGAAGATCGCGAAAGGCGATCTCGTGCCGAAAGACGTCAACCTGCGCGAGCACTACCAGACCTTCGGCGAGCTGGAAGCGGCCTGCCGCCAGTTCGGCGAGGAGGTCAACTCCCGCGTCCACACCGCGACCCGGCGCAAGCCCGTCGAGCGGCTCGCCGAGGAACAGCAGCGGCTGCACCCGCTGCCCAAGAGCCCGTTCACCGCGGCGTTCGGCACCACCCGAAGGGTCGCCTGGGACTCGACGATCTCCGTCGAGGCGGTCCGCTACTCGGTCCCGCACCAGCTGATCGACACCCGGGTCTGGGCCCGCTTCCACGGCGACGAGCTGATCGTCACCGCCGTCGACGAACACGGACCGGCTCGCGAGGTCGCCCGCCACCAGCGCGGACAGCCCGGTTCCCCGGTCCTGGACGACACCCACTACCCGCCCCGCCAGGACAAGACCGGCGACCGCGTCCCGCGCGCGACCAGCGCCGACGAGGCAGCGTTCCTCGCACTCGGGCCCGGGGCCGCCTCCTGGCTGGTCGAAGCCGCAGCGGCCGGCGTCCGCAGGATCAAGGCGAAGATGGCCGAGGCCGTCGCCCTGGCCAAGCTCCACTCCGCCCCGGACGTCGACCGGGCTCTTGGCACCGCCGCGGTCACGGGCCGGTTCGCCGACGCGGACCTGCTGTCCATCCTCGACTACCAGGCCAGTCACGAGCACACCGAGCCGACCCGCCGCAGCGAGGACCACTCGCTGCAGCCCGGCACCGGCGCCTGGTCCTCCTTCGGCCGCACCACGACCGACATCCCCGAGTTCGACGAAAGCGATCTGACCTGATGGCCGCCCCTCTCCGCACCGTTCCCGGCACCAACGGCGACCCGCTCGCCGAGGCCATCGAGTTCACCCGAAGGCTCAAACTCCCGCACATCCGACGGTCGTTGACCGACATCATCCCCACCGCGAAGGCCCAACGATGGGACCCGGCCGAGGTCGTCCGCGTCCTGCTCGCCGAGGAGGCCGCCGGCCGGGACCGGGCAAACCTGCACACCCGCCGCAAGCGGGCCGGGTTCCCGACGGGGAAGACCTTCGGCGACTGGGACGAGGGCAAGTCCTCGATCCCCAGGGCCACCCAGGACGCCCTCAAGACGCTGGAGTGGGTCGGCCGCCGGGAGTCGTTTTGCATCTGCGGCCCGTCGGGCACAGGAAAGAGCCACTTCACCGAAGCCCTCGGTCAGACCGCGGTCGAGGCCGGGCTGGCCGTCTCCTGGTTCACCATCGAGGACCTCGGGTCGCTGGTCCGCCGGCACCGCGCGGACGACTCCATCGCGCGGGCCCTGGCCAGGATCATCCGATCCGATTTGATCATCGTTGACGATATTGGCCTATTGCCCGTCTCCGAGGACGCCGCCGAAGGCTTCTACCGGCTGGTCGATGCCGCCTACGAGCGGCGCTCGATCGCGGTTTCGAGCAACCTTCACCCCTCGGGATTCGACGAGATCATGCCCAAGACGCTCGCCACGGCCACCGTCGACCGGCTCCTGCACCATGCCCACGTCGTCGTCACTCAGGGTGATTCGTTCAGGCTGACCGAGGCCACCACTGGGAAGGGCGTGAAGCCCTTCAGCTGATCCACACCGACCGAAGGTGGGGAGAATATCTGGCCGCAGGCGGGGCGCTCATGCCGTCCACCTGCGGGGATTCCTCTTGGCCGCCAGCGGGGCGGACTACAAGGCCGTTGACAACCGTCCAGATCGGCATGCCTACCCAGCACCGGCTGGTCTTCGTCCCCCTGAACGACGCGACCGTCGGACCGGGCTATCTCAAGGTCGCCTACGACAGGGCACTCGTGAGGGACTGCCCAGCCCTCGGCATGGATGACATCCTGCCCGCCGAGGACGAGGAAGCCGTCTTCCAGCACTACAGCCTGACCTACCAGAAGGGCGCCGGTGGCGAGCGGCAACTCGCCCGCCGCTGAACGCCCACACGCGACCAAGGAGGCGTGCAGTGGTCCTGATCCTGGCCCTGGCTATCGTCGCGATCGTGCTGGGCATCATCGGTTCCGTCGCCAACGGATGGTTCTTCCTGCTTGTCATCGCGATCGTTCTCTTCGTCGCCGACATGGCCTACGCCGGCATCCGTTGGTCCCAGCGCTCAGGCCGACGCCCAACACGCTGACATGCCGTCCTTCACGCGAGACCTCCGCTTCCGCCGAGCAGCCACGATCTGCAGTGTCTCGCAGTCACCATTGCGGGGGCGGGGCCGGGGAGCCCCCGCCGGGCGCGCGGCTGCAAGTCGCCCATGCAACGGAGGGCATCCACCATCCGCCTCACGGGGCGTAGCGGGCGCGGAGCTGCCGGTTCGGCCGGGGCTTTCGTAATCGTCCGTCTGAGTTGAGCTCTTGGATGGCGGACAAATGGAGCCGTCGGGTCGCTAGTTCGAAGCGCTACCCCCGCCGTACCCACGGCCTCTTGCCCTTGATCGTCGCGGAATCCTTGTCGGCCGAGTTCGCGGTCCATAGTGCAGCCCCGGCCGCCTCGATGAAGCCCAAGCCCTTCTCCGCGCTGAACCACTTCACGGTTCCCGTTGCCATGCTGCTCCCGGTTCCGGGCCTCGGGGTGCTGTCTGGCCAGTACCACTTGGGTGATCTTCCGGGTCCTTGGACTGCCAGTGAAGAGACTCAGAACGCGCGTTCGATCAGCACGATATCGGCGTGGTGATCATCTGGCTACGGATCACCCTCGTGTCGGAGGGGCCATCGGTGCGTGTCTGCGAGATCGATATGCACGGCCTGTGGGCGGCCCCGGTGGATATGGTCAGCGCGCCTGCGCGGGGGGCGATCCTCGGCGCATGGCTCTTGGCCACCGGACCTACGACATGTGTCCTGTCAGTTCAGTCCACTTCGTCCGTGTGCTCTATGACTCTCCCTAGCTACGCATGCGCGAATGGGCGCGGCGGCTCTTTGACCTGGGGTGATTAAAGAGCGCCGAGCGCTTCGATCGCTCGCGCGTCCAAGGAGATCACCTTCGTCGAGAACAACGACCGGCCTTCGGCATCGACCGCCACTGCCCAGTGGTGCCCCTTGCCGGCGTCGATGCCGACCCATATCCGCTTGTGCGGCGTGCTCACGCCTATCGCTCCGTTCAGCCATGACCAGAACCTTCATGGTCCGAAGAACGCTCCGCCGACAGGTCCTTAACCAGCGATGGCCGCAGCTCTCAATCAGCAAGCCGGACGCCTGTCGGCGTCGCCCCGAGGCCGGGAAAATCGGGGTGCGGGGTCCGGCTGACGTCGGGGCCACTTGGCGCTTTCGAGCCCGTCAATCAGCAGGACGCCGGGGACCCGCTCGACAGGCACCCGGAAGTGTTGCCTCGAGCACGCGTATCAGAGTCTTTCGCCTGCCGGGTCCCCGCCGGATCCCGCGCCCGTTCGGTCGCGGAGGGAGGGCAAGAGCCGTGGACGTGGTCTATGAGCGCTGCGCGGGGATCGACATCAGCAAGGCGGACGTGAAGGTGTGCGTCCGTATCCCGGGCGCGGGCAAGGGCAAGCGGCGGCATGTGGAGGTGCGCACGTTCCCGGCGCTGACCTCCGGCCTGCTGGCGATGCGGGACTGGCTCCTCGCCGAGGGCGTCACCGTGGTGGGGATGGAGGCCACCGGCTCGTACTGGAAGCCGGTGTTCTATCTCCTCGAGCACGACATGGAGTGCTGGTTGCTCAACGCCCGTCACATGAAGGCCGTGCCTGGGCGGAAGACGGACGTGAAGGACGCGGAGTGGATCGCGCAGCTGGTCGAGCACGGCCTGGTCCGCCCGAGCTTCGTGCCGCCACAGCCGATCCGGCAACTACGGGACCTGACCCGATACCGCACCGACGTGGTGCGCGAGCGGGCCCGGGAGGCCCAGCGGCTGCAGAACCTGCTGGAGGACTGCGGCATCAAGCTCACCTCCGTGGTCAGCGACTTCCTCGGCGTCTCCGGCCGCCGCATGCTCACCGCGCTCATCGCCGGGGAACGCGACCCCAAGGTCCTCGCCGAACTCGCGGTGGGCCGGCTTCGCGGTCGGCGCGAGGTTCTGGAGGAGGCGCCGACCGGCTACTTCACCACGCACCACGGCTTCCTCGCCCAGGCGATGCTGGACCGCATCGACCAGGCCACCGCCATGGAACAGCGCCTGAACACGCAGATCGGCGAGCATGTGGAGCCGTTCCTGCGGCAGATCGAGCTGCTGGCCACCATCCCTGGTGTCAGCGCCCACACCGCCCAGGTCATCCTCGCCGAGATCGGCGCCGACATCACCTGCTTCCCCAGTGCCGGTCACCTCGCCTCGTGGGCCGGCGTCTGTCCGGGCAACCACGAGTCCGCGGGCAAGCACACCTCCGGCCGCACCCGCGCCGGCGACCCATGGCTCAAGGGCGTCCTCGGACAGGCCGCCCTGTCCGCCTCCCGCACCAAGGACACCTACCTCGCCGCCCGCTACCGCCGCCTGATCGGACGCCGCGGCAAGAAGCGCGCCCTGGTCGCACTCCAGCACTCGATCCTCATCGCGATCTGGCACATGTTCACCCACGACGTCCCCTACGCCGATCTCGGAGGCGGCTACTTCATAGAACGCACCGGCAAGACCCGCGCCACCCGCCGCCTGGTCAGCCAGCTCAACCACCTCGGCTACCAGGTCTCCCTGCACCCCGTCGAGGCCACATGACCCCCGCAACCAGCACCGATGAGGGATTTTCGTATCAGTGGTCAGAGCATCCCGAAGGACCGGGCGGCCAGTCTCCGAGAGCCATCGAGGGCAACCAGTCGTAAGCCACACCCGGTCCTCCCGGACCGCCCAACATTCTTAAGGACCTGTCGTGACCCCCACCGACCGCAGCGCGCCCCTGCGCGCCCGCACCACCGACACGGCGGCCATCCGTTCCGACGCGACGTTCCCCATGGCGCCCACGGCCAGGCCGGCGGATCTGGTGATCACCAGCGAGCTGATCCCCGCCGCCGTCGACGGGCGGGGGAGCGGCCCGCTGAGCGAGGTCGAGCTCCACGACCTCGGCGTGTGCGAGCGCGCCGTGGAGAACCTCGCCACCGCCACCTGGCTCGCGGGCAAGGCCCTCCAGGCAATCCGGGATGGCAAGCTCTACCGCCACACCCACACCCGCTTCGAGGACTACATCACCGAACGCTGGGACATCAGCGAGCGCACCGCGTACCAGATGATCGAGGAGTGGCCCCTCGCTGAACGCCTCAACCAGGCCTACGGCAAACCGGTCACTGCCTCCCACATCCGCGCCCTCCTTCCGGTCACCACCCGCTTCGGCTTGGACGACGCCGTCGAGCTCTACCACCAGCTCCGAGCCCGCGCGCAGAAGGACGGGGTGCGCCTCACCGCTCAGATCACCGGCCAGATCGCCAAGGCGGTCCTCAGGCGTGCCGGCCAGGAAGCCGGGGGGATCGAGTTCACCCAAGCAGCTCGGCAGTTGATCACAGCCCAGCCCTCACTGACCGAGGCACGAGTGGAGCGACCGCGATCAGCAGTACCCCGGGACCGGCCGGGGGCGGCTGCCGCCGAACCAGACCTGCGAAATTTCGCAGGACATTACGGGGAGGTAACGGCTCTGCCTAACGGAGGGCAGCCCGGGCCCCTGACCGTGGACGGGCGGGGAACCGCTCCAGTCGGGGCGGAGGCTGGGAGCCCGGTGGCGATGGATGTCCGCGCGTCGACTGCAGAGATCGGTGAAGCGCACGAGAGGGAGCCGAGCTCAGGCGCGGCCAGGACCGCAGTCGGGCTCTACCGTGACATCGTCAGCCACATCCAGGCCATCGAGCGGCTTGCAGGCTCGCCGTGCCTCATACCCAACGGACCGAGCGAGGAAGCGGAGTTCGATCAGCTCCACGTGCAGATCACCACCCAGCTCACCCGGATCCTGCACTCGCTCACAGACGAGGGCTGAGCTCACGTTGCCTAGGTCCGCCAAGCGCGGACCTAGGCAAACCCCTGGTGGTCCCAGGGCCTCCGAGTTCGGGAGTTGAGGCGGCCACCCCCTCTCTGTCAGCCTTGGGTGAGACGTCCCGCTTTGTCGGGTTAGCCTGAGAGGGCCCGAGTAGGAGTTCCACCCCTGATGACCAGCACCAATTCGTCCGCCGCCGATCCGGCTCCCCGGCCAAAGCGCCGCACGTTCAGCCCCGAGTACAAGCTGCGGATCGTCGCCGAGTACGACGCCGCGCCCGAGGGCGAGAAGGGTGCCGTCCTGCGCCGCGAGCGCCTGTACCACTCCCACGTCACCGAGTGGCGGGCGGCGCGCGATGCCGGAGCGCTGGAGAACCTCGTCGACCGGCGCACGAGCCCGGCCCGGCCGAAGAAGTCCTCCGCCGAGGTCGAGAACGAGAAGCTGCGCCAGCAGGTGGAGAAGCTGGAGAAGGAACTCGCCCGGAACAAGGCCGCCCTGGAAGTCCTGGGAAAAGCTTCGGCGCTCTTGGAAATGATCTCCGAGAGCGCGGACTGACGCACGCCGCCGATCCCGTCGTGGACGAGGCGTTCACCGCCGTCGAACACGAACTGGGCACTACGGCCGCGTGTCGGCTGACCGGCCGCTCCCGGGCCACGCACTACCGCAGGCTGAAGCCGCCGCCGGTGCGTAAGCCCAGGTCGCCGCAGGTCCAGCCGTCGGCTCTGACGGTCGAAGATCGTGATGCGGTACTGGCGTTGATGAACAGCCCGCAGTACGCCGAACTGCCGCCCGCGCAGATCTGGGCCCGCGAGCTGGACAGCGGGCGCTACCACTGCTCGGTCTCCACGATGTACCGGATCCTGCGTGAGCGGGGGCAGTCCGGTGAGCGCCGCCGCCAGGCCACCCACCCGGCAAAGACGGTGCCCGAACTGGTCGCCGACGGCCCCTCCCAGGTGTTCACCTGGGACATCACCAAGGCGGCCGGCCCGCGCAAGGGCATCTGGTATCACGCCTACGTCATCATCGACATCTTCAGCCGCTACATCGTCGGCCACACCGTCGAGTTGGCCGAATCAGCCGAGCGGGCGGAGGAGTTGATCCGCGAAACCATCGCGCGCAACGGCATCGTCCCCGAGACCGTGCACGCCGACCGGGGCACGTCCATGACGTCCAAGAAGGTCTCCCAGCTTCTGATCGACCTCGGCGTCACCAGGAGCCACTCGCGCCCCAAGGTCTCAAACGACAACCCCTACAGTGAGGCCCAGTTCAAGACCACCAAGTACATGTCCGACTATCCCGAGCGGTTCGACTCCCTGGCTCACGCCCGAGAGTGGTTCGACGCCTTCATCTCGTACTACAACCACGAGCACCGCCATTCCGGCATCGGCCTGCACACCCCGGCCTCAGTGCACTTCGGCACCGCCGACCTGGTCCGCGAACAACGCGCCGCAACACTGGCCGAGGCCTACGCCCGCCACCCCGAACGCTTCGCCCGCCGCCCCCGACCACCCCGGATACCCGAGCAGGTCTGGATCAACGAACCCAAGACCGCAACGGAACCAGAACCACAGAACGCCTGAGATCAGACCGTCTCAGTTGACTTGACAACTTCGTGCGCCGTGGAAAGCGCTGTTTGACCGAGCGGAGGTGAAAGACCTGCGCCGCGAGCCCCGTCGCAGCGGGGCGAGCGTAGCTGACGGCAGCCTGAACCGAGAGGTGTCGGCGAGGGCGGGAGCAGCCGTGACAAAGCCGGGACGGCCCAGCACTGCCAGATGGGTCGGGTCCGGCGAGCGAGACGCAGAGGTGTACGCGAGGAACCGGCGTTTACGTCCCGTAATGAGTCACCGGCTCGAACCTGGCGGATCTGGGCCGGATGCGGCGCGCACCCACTCCCTCAACGGGGAGCGGGGAACTCTCGGGCAGGTCTGTTGGTGCAGGCCCGGGAGGCCCCGGTGAAGATCTGCGGCGTAACCGTGGCGATGCCGCCGGGGCAGAGTCGGGCACCTCCTGCGACGAACGGTCAGCAGTGAACACGGGAACCCTCCCGGATCTGCCCCGAGTCCGCGCCGCCAGCACGGAGTTCGAGGCTGGGCCCACCGTCGGTCGACCGGTGCGGGAGGGGGCGGAGCCGCCGTAGTACTCGGAGCCGGGGAAAGCCCGGCACAAGGGGAAGGGCGGCAGCAGTTCCATGAAGGGAAGGAGACTGCAATGCCGGAAGACGCACCGCCGAACGGCGGCGCTCTGGAAGGAGGCCCCTTGGTGGGGCCCTTCGGCCGGGTACTGGAGATGCAGGCCAAGCTTCACCGTTGGGCGGTGGCCGACCCTGGCCGCCGGTTCGACGACCTGTTCAACTTCGTTCACGACCCGGCGACGCTCGTCGTGGCGTTCGACCGGGTCGCGGGCAACCAGGGAGCCCGAACCGCCGGCGTGGACGGCCTGACCGTCACCGACGTCGAGCGGGACATCGGAGCTCCCGGGTTCCTGGACGGTCTGCGCTCGGACTTGAAGTCCGGCGCGTTCCGGCCCCTACCGGTGAGGGAGCGCAAGATCCCCAAGCCGGGCGGGTCGGGAAAGGTCCGCAGGCTCGGCATCGCCACCGTGGCGGACCGGACCGTCCAGGCCGCGCTGAAGCTGGTGCTGGAACCCATTTTCGAGGCGACTTCCTGCCGGTCTCCTACGGGTTCCGGCCCAAACGGCGGGCTCAGGACGCGATCGCGGAGATCCAGCGTTTCGGCTCCAAGGGATACCACTGGGTGCTGGACGCCGACATCGAAGCGGCCTTCGACAACGTCTCCCATCGCGCCGTCATGGACGCCGTGCGGAAACGTGTCAAGGACAAGCGTGTCCTGGCGCTGGTCAAGGCATTCCTCAAGTCGGGCATCCTCAGCGAGGACGGCCAGCGACGGGACACCCACACCGGCACCCCGCAGGGCGGCATCCTCTCCCCGCTGATCTTCAACGTCGCACTGTCGGCGCTCGACGAGCACCTGCACCGCGACTGGCGGCCCGGCGGGAAGATGGACAGCCAATACGCGCGTCGCAAACGCCGTCGGCACGGCCTGCCCAACTGGCGAATCGTCCGCTACGCGGACGATTTCGCGATCATGGTGCACGGCACCGCCGAGGACACGGCGGCCCTCCAGGACGAAGTGGCCTCCGTGCTCGAACCCCTCGGGTTGAGGCTGTCACCAGCCAAGACCCGCATCGTGCACATCGAGGACGGGTTCGACTTCCTCGGGTTCCGCATCCGGCGGCGCCGCAAGAGAGGAAGCAGCAAGTGGTACGTCTATGTGTTCATCGCCGCGCGGCCCATCCGCTCGGTGAAGGACAAGATCCGTGCCCTGACCCGCAGGACGTCACAGGCCGACCCCAGGGACGTGCTGATCCGGCTCAACCAGATCACGCTCGGCTGGGCCAACTACTTCCGGCACGCCGTCGCGAAGCACACGTTCCGGATGCTGGGGGCCTTCCTCTGGCATCGCGTGATCATGTGGCTCAAGACGATGCACCGCTGGTCGTGGAAGGACGTCCGCAACTGGCTCCTCGGTCCCCACGGGACGTGGCTGCCGATCACTGCGGATGGGATCGAACTGATCAACCTGGCGCGGACACCGGCGATCACCCGGTACCGCTACCGGGGCGACACGATCCCCAGCCCCTGGCCCACAACCTGACAACCAGCCCGACGAGAGGAACCGTGGAGAGCCCGGTACTCGGAGACGAGTACGCCGGGTTCGGAGAGCGGCCTGGAGAAACGGACCGGTGGCAACACCGGAACCGCGCTTCAGGCCGACTCAACCGACCCGCAGTCGGGAACTCCTTGGGTACCCAGATATCTGGGCGGCGCCGTTCCACCGCCGCACGCCGTGCATGGGAGCTATGGGAGAACGGCGCCCCACGGATTGTCGACGAGCATGAGCCAGGAGCCGTCCGGCTGACGTCGTGACAGTTCCGCGGAGTGCGACTCCATCCGGATCGCCGCCCCGTCCGGCCCGGTGGCGTCGCATCGCCAGTGCGAGGTGCCGAGCGCGAGCTCGCCCGCCACCACCGTGCGGGTGGCGAGGAGCGTCATGGCCGGCCGCAGCGACAGCAACCGGGCCAGGTGCGCGCGGACGGCCGCGGTGCCCTCTCGCAGTGAGCCGGTGGGCTCGACGACGACGGCCTGCGGCTCGTAGAGAGCGAGGAGCCCGTCGAGGTCTCCCCTGTTGCAGTCCGCCACGAAACGGGAGCTCAGCGAGCCGGGGTCACGGACAACGGAATCGGTGGTCAGGGTGGTCATGGTGAACACCTCCTTCGCGACCATCGTCACCGAGTGAGCCTCGTGGCTGAATACCAGATTTGTGGTGTTCCTCCGGCTGAGCGCTGGGTGCCTACGATGAATGCGTGAGCAGCGACGAAGCCGTCCGGGCGCGGATCCGGGACCGGATCATGCGGCTGTGCGGCGCGGGTCTCGGGCTGCGGGCGCTGCAAGACCAGGCCGCGGCCGCACTCCGGCAGGCCGTGCCCTGCGACGCCTGGTGCATCGGCACCCTGGACCCCGCCACACTGATGATCACCAGCAGCGTGGGCGAGGGCTACCCGATGAAGGGCTCGGGCCGGTTCCTAGAGATCGAGTACGGCGAGCCGGACGTCAACAAGTTCGCCGAGCTGGCCCGGCGCCGCCCGCCCGTCGGCCGTCTGGTCGACGCGACCGGCGGCGCACCCGAGAGCAGCCCGCACTGGCGGGAGATCTGCCGCCCTTCGGGCCTGCGGGACGAACTGCGCGCGGCCCTGGTCGTGGACGAGACCTGCTGGGGCAGCCTGAACCTGGGCCGCAGCGCCGCACGCGGGGACTTCACCGCGCGTGACGCCCGGTACCTGGCCGGACTCATTGAGCCGCTCGCGCTCGCGCTGCGCGCCGCGCTGGTCTCCGATTCGGTCGAGGTGCACGACACCACGATCGGCCCCGGACTGCTGATCGTCGGGGACGACCTGCAGCCGACGGCGGTCTCCCCGGCCGGACAGCAACTGCTCGGCGAGTTGCGCGGCCTGGAAGCGGACTGGATGGGCCCGCTGCCCAACGCGGTCTACTCGGTGATCAGCTGCCTCAAGGAGCTGGAGCGCGAGAACACCACCCCGGCCGACCTGGTTCCAAGGGTCCGAGTCCGCGCCGGGAACGGCCGCTGGCTCTCCGTCCAGGCGTCCCGCCTGGTCACGGGGTCCGGAGAACGCCAGGTGGCCGTCATCCTGGAACCGGCGGGACCGGGCGAACTCGCGCCGCTCATCGTGCGCGCCTACGCGCTGACCGGGCGCGAGTCGGAGGTCGCCTCCCGGGTCCTGCAGGGCCTGTCGACGAGGGAGATCGCCGCCTCACTCTTCATCTCCCCCGCGACAGTCCAGCAGCACCTGAAGACCGTCTTCGAAAAGGTCGGCGTGCGCAGCAGACGCGAGCTGGTCGGCCGCGTCTTCCAACAGCAGTACCGGCCGCGCCTCGCCACCGGCAGACCTGTCGGCCCCGACGGCTGGTTCACCGACGCGTCCCGATGACCGCCACTGCCCGAGGTCCGTCGCGCAGACAGCCGCTCAGGCCGGAGCGGTGTAGTCGCTCCAGTTGGTCGGTGTCTGACCGACGTTCAGGGTGCGCAGCTTGGCGAGCACAGACGGGTTCTGGGCTTCGAGCCAGTGCACGAGCTGGCGGAAGGAGACCAGACGCACGTCGGGGTGGGCGGCGATGTCGCGCAGTGCCTGTTCGACGGCCTTGATGTAGATGCCGCCGTTCCAGGATTCGAAGTGGTTGCCGATGAAGAACGGCGCGCGGTTGGTGGTGTAGGCGCGGTTGAAGCCGGCCATGTACGAGCCGTAGGCCTGCTGCTGCCAGTAGGGGCGCCGGGAGGGATCGCCGTTGGGGGTGCCGCCGGTCTGGTTGGCGAGCATGTTGTAGTCCATCGACAGGACCTGGAAGTGATGGCCGGGGAAGGGGATGGACTGCAGCGGGAAGTCCCACAGGCCCAGCTTCTTGCCCGGCCAGACCTGGTTGCCGCCCGGTGAGCTGGCGTCGTACTTCCATCCCATGGCCGCGGCCGTCGGGAGCAGCCGGTCCTGGCCGAGCAGGCAGGGGGTGCGGCCGCCGATCAGCTCACGGCGGTAGTCGAACGGCAGGGGCTCCATGTCGTGTAGGCCGGTGTTCGTCTTCCACTTCTCGACGAAGCCGACTGCCTGCTCCAGTTCGCTGCGCCACTGCTCGCTGGTCCAGGTGCCCACTCCGGTGGTGGGGCTGCAGAAGTGGCCGTTGAAGTGGGTGCCGATTTCGTGGCCTTCCAGCCAGGCGAGGCGCACCTGTTCCAGCGTCGCCCGCACGTGGCCGTCGGCGAGGTAGCCGATGTCGGAGGCGCCGGGCCGGTGGCCGGGTGGGAGGTAGAGGTCCTTCTTGCCCTCCGGGAGCACGTAGATGCCGGAGAGGAAGAACGACATGGTGGCCTTGACCTCCTGGGCGACCGTGCGGAAGTGGGAGAACAGCTTCTTGCTGTCCTCGCCCGCGCCGTCCCAGGAGAAGACCACGAACTGTGGCGGACGCCGGCCCGGCTCCAGCCGCTCAGGGACCGGCTGGAACGGCTGCGCGCCGGTGTCGGCCATCGAACCGTCACCGATCAGCACGGCCGGACGCAGAGCGGCGGCGCGGTCGCCCGCCGGCCCCGCCCCGCGCGCCGGCGCGGCCGGACCACGCGAGCTTGGTTTGCCCGTGGCGCCGCACCCGGCGAGCCCCAGGGCCGCGGCGCCCGCCACGAGGAGGCCTCCGGCCCCTTGAGCGAGCACACTCCTGCGCGACACCTGGTCCACCGACACCACTCCCGGCCGTTGCGTTTGCCCTGTGCGTCCATACTGATCCACCGTCACCCGGTCTTCAGGTGCGCTTGACCCGTGTGGCTGACGACTTCCGGTGCTCGACTCCCCACGTCGCTGCGATGCCGCTGGGTGATGTTCACCTCACCACGAGTTATGACCGTGTACTGGCAATCGCGCGGCTTGGCCCACTAGGGTGGACACCGTCCCCGGTGGGGCGGTTCTGCCGGGTGGGGCTTGTGGGCCGTCCTTACCTGCCCTGGGAGCCGGGGCATGGGATCCGGGGCCGCCTCGTTCGGCGGCTCGCATGCGGCGGCCCCGGACCCACGACCTGACAGTTCATCAATACCGCGCTACGTTGTCCTCGGGCCCCACGTCGACTCCCCCCGTGACGACGTGGGGCCTTCGCGGTCGGGAGCACCGGATGGCGGCATGTCGTTCCTGCAATAGGGTCCTCTCACCCGGCGCGGCCGGCATGCGCACAGAACACACGGTATCCAAGGTGGAGGGTTCCGCCATGAACCGCGATGAACCCACCCACACCCAAGGCCAGCTCCCAGTCCCCGTGCCCCGGTCTCCCGTCACGCATGTCCCCATCGGTGTCGCCGGTTTGCTGCTCACGGGTGCCTCACTGTGGATGGTGGTGCGCCAACCGGCCCGCTTCCCGTTGATGCTCATGCCGCTCGGGCTGGGCGCGTTCGCCGCCGGCGCTTGCGTCCGCTCGTGGTGCGACCGACGCGGGCTGCGCCGCGACAGGTGATCTGGCGGCTGCCGGGAAGGTGCCGTCCATGCCCTCGCGCTGTGCACCCGTACCTACCGCAGGACGGAGAAGACGCCACGTCCGGCACGTCCTGTTCGCCGCAGACGTCAAGCCCGTCCGGCTTACGTCGGCGCCGGACCGCCGACACTGGCCCATGCCCGCTTCGCTCGACTGTGCACGCGAGTCATGTCTGCATGGATCGCAAACCAGGACGCGGCCTCCCGTGGAGTGTTTCAGGCCCGGGGCTGTCGTCGAGCGGGAGGAGCCGGGCCCCGCCGTGCTGGTGGCCGTTTGCGGACCCCGGGCATGACCTGCGGATCTAAACTGGCGGAGAAGCGGCGAGACGGGGCCCGTGTGGCCTCATGCCTTCCGCTGCGGTCGCCCCCGTCAGGTGGGAAGGTCGTGATGGTGATGTCGAGCAGCAGGCCAAAGGCGTTGCGCCGGAGCCGCAAGACACTTGCTGGCCGTCCGGCGCGTTGCCACCACCCAGGCCCGCCTGGCCCTCAACAACAGCCGGTCGTGGTTCCGCCGGGAACGATCGTTCCGAAGTCGCCCGGCGTCGCGGTCCTCGCCTCGTTCTTCCTTCCGGGCCTCGGCTCGATGATCAGCGGGAACGGCGGCATCGGGGCGCTGATCCTGGTCCTTTACATGGCGTCGTGGGTGCTGACGCTCGTCCTGGTCGGCTTTCTGGGGGTCTTCGGATTCTGGGTGTGGGGCATGGTGCAGGGCTATAGCGACGCAGTCGCGTGGAACCGGCGCCACGGACTGATCAGCTAGACCGTCATCCCGCAGGAGCGATCCCCCGCACGCAGGCCTGGTCGAGCCCGGCAGGCTCGGAATGTCCCCGTTCCCTTTGGATCCGCCCCGACGGTTGAGGTCGCCGGGGCGGCCTTCCCAGGCTAACGGCGGGTTGGCCGCGAGCCCGGTAGCGGCGCTGACCCCGGTCGGGTGATCTTCGGCGGGCCGCTCGGCGGTGTGAAAGTGAGGTCCATGGCCGTGCACCCGCCCCCGGCTCCGCAGCCTGACCGGCACGAGACTCCCGACGAGCGCGCCGACCGGAATCTGGTCGAGTTGCTGCAGGAGCTGCGCGTGCTGCAGACAGGTGTCCAGATCGTCTTCGCCTTCCTGCTCGGTGTGGCCTTCACGCCTCGCTTCGCGCAGCTAGGCGACGCCCAGCAGGATCTCTACGTCGGTACGCTGCTCCTGACAGTGATCGCCTCCGCGCTCTTCGCCACGCCCGTGGCCCTGCATCGGGGCCTGTTCCATCGCGGGGCGAAACGCCGCATCGTGTCGGTGTCGACCAGACTCGCCGAGATAGGGCTGCTCTTCCTCGCCCTGGCTCTCAACGGCGCCGTCCTGCTGCTCCTGGACGTCGTCCTCGGCTGGATCGCGGCAATCGCGATCACCTGCGCGACGGTCCTGATGTTCGCGGCCCTGTGGTTCGCCCTGCCCCGACTCCTGCGCCGCCCCTGAGCGCCACCGGGCTGTGGCGTTGCCGGGACCCCCAATCACAGGTGCGGGGCACGCCGCGGGCAGGGCGGAGCATAAAGGGCTTGCTCCACTGGGCCCGGTCCGGGCGGGAGCCAGGTGGGGGGCGGGGGTACACCGGGCCGGTGTTGTGCGGGCTACCGGCTGCCGTTGATGCCGGTCTCCTCCAGGTCGAGGTCGTACTGCAGCTGGCGCCGGGTGGCATCGCTGATCTGGTGGGTGTCGTACATGCTCTGCAGCTCGGTGCCCTGCACGGCGATGACCTCGCGCCGCAGCTGCTGGTACACGTGCAGGAGGGACGCCTCTCCAGGGCCGGGCTCCCGAGGGTCCTGCGGGTCCTGGGCCAGGCTGTGGCGCAGGCGTGAGTCCAGTGCCAGGCGGATGCGTTCGATGGCGGCTTCGGGGGCGGCGCCGAGGTCGGCGAGCTGGTCGAGGTAGTCCAGGCCCGCGCGGGCCAGGCGCTGGCGGGCACGCTCCTGTTCGCGTGCGGTGTCGCCGGGTTCCAGCGCCAGCCCGGAGCGATTCACCAGGGGTGCCAGGCTCAGTCCCTGGACGACCAGGGTGAAGACCACCACCGCTGTGGTCAGTACCAGCACCAGCGGCCGACCCGTGAGCGCGCTGCCGTCGTCGGCTGTCAGCGGGATGGACAGGGCGGCGGCCAGTGGCATCACGCCGCGTGTCCCGGCCCAGGTCACCACGGCGGCCACCCGCCACGAGGCGGCGCCTTCGACCGGTTTGACCACCGTGGACAGCGGCCACACCCACAGCACCCGCAGTCCGATCAGCACCGCGGCCAGGGCGAGGGCCTGCAGCGGCCACGCCCCGGAACCGGCGGGCAGGTCGCGGACCATGGTGGGCAGTTCCAGGCCGATGATCGCGAAGACCACGCTCTCCAGCAGGAACACCACCACCGAGTACACCGCCTGCAGCTGCAGCCGGATCCGCGCATCGCTGAGCCGGTAGCCGGAGCGGCCCAGCACCACCCCGGCGACGACCACGGCGGTGACTCCCGAGGTGTGCGCGCTCTCGGCCAGGACGTACGCGCCGTAGGGCGTGACAAGCGCGATCACGGTCTCCAGGACCGGGTCGGTGGTCCGGGCCCGGATCAGCGCCACCACGCCGGCGACGGCCGCGCCGATGATGCTGCCGCCCCCGGCCAGGAGGAAGAACTCGCCGCCGGCCTTCGGCCAGCTGACCGCGCCGGCGGCCAGTGCCAGTCCGACGGCGACCTTGAACAGCACCAGGGAGGTGGCGTCGTTGAACAGACTCTCGGCCTGCACCATGGTCTGCACCCGCCCCGGCAGCGCCAGCCGCCTGCTCAACGCGGTGACCGCGACCGGGTCGGTACTGGCCAGCACGGCTCCCAGCACCAGCGCCATCGGCGCGGTCAGGGACGTCAGCGTCACCGCCATGACCCCGACCGCGGCGGCCGAGGCCAGCACCAGGCCCAGCGCCAGGACCGTCACCGGCCGCCACACGATCTTCAGATCGCGCAGCGACATCTCCTGCGCCGACGCGTACAGCAGCGGCGGCAGCACGACCAGCGCGATGGTCTGCGGGGCGATGTGCAGCTCCGGAGTACCCGGTATCAGTGCCGCCACCAGGCCTGCGATCACCAGCAGAGACGGTGCCGGGATTTGCCAGCGGCGGGCGCCTGTAGCCACGACCGTGGCCAGGACCACGAGAACGAGAACGGTGCCGACGGCGCGCATTTCGGGATCCCCGGATCGTCACCGGGGTCCCTGCCGCACCAGCGCGGCAGATCCATCCCCGGGCCGACCAGACTTCCCGGCACACCGTGGACCCATCTTATCCAGTCCTTAACACCCGGGCTGTCGGCGCTGGGGGCGACGAATCGCACCCCGGTCGAATCGTGCTGTCCCCCAGACAGGGTCGTATGCGCGACCGGGGACGATCCGGCGGACCGTCGCCGGCCCCTGCGGCCGAGGCGTCAGGTCGGAACGGTGGTGGCGGCGGTTTCCCGCGCCTACGCCGGTGCAGCCAGCGCGGCTTGGTGCGGCCGACCCTGCGAAATCCAGGAACAGTCGCAGACATCGAGGACGACGTCAGGCTGTCCGGTATCGGTGTTCTGGGCGGCCGGTGGAGCCGTAGCGCAGCTCCAGGCGGGCGGCTCCCTGCTGCACCAGGTAGGTGAGGTAGCGCTGGGCGGTGGCCCGGGAGATGCCGGTGGCTTCGGCGATCTCGGCCGCGGACGCGTTGTGGTCGGTTTTGCCGAGGGCCGCGCGGACCAGGGCCAGGGTTGGTGCGGAGTGGCCCTTGGGGAGGACGGGCGGGAGGCCTGCTGGGTGGAGGGCGCTGAAGAGGGCGTCCACGCCGGCCTGGTCGGTGTCGGTTTCCGGGTCGGCAGCGTCGATGCGCCGCCTGAGCGCTTTGTATGCGTTCAGGCGTTCCGCGAGTTCGCGGAAGCCGAAGGGTTTGACCAGGTAGCCGACCGCGCCGAGCTTCATCGCGGCCTGGACCGAGGCGATGTCCCGGGCCGCGGTGATGACGATCGCGTCTGGGCGGGCCCAGCCGGTCTCCTCGGTCAGTCGGCGTAGGATGTCGAGGCCGTTGCCGTCGGGCAGGTGGAGGTCGAGCAGGATCAGGTCGGGGTGGAGTTCCCGCACGGCCGCCAGGGCCTGTGCCATGGAGGAGGCCTGACGCAGGACCTCGAATCCGTCGACCCGTGAGACGTAGGCGGCGTGGATGGCGCACACCCGGAAGTCGTCGTCGACGACGAGGGTTCTGATCACCAGCGTTCACCGCCTTGGATCGATTCTGTGTCGCGGACCGGGGGGAACGGCGGGGCAGTGGAGTTGACCGTGCCCAAGGGGTGTTGCTTAGACACATATCCGAGCCCACGAGACGCCTGAGCACGTCGTACGCCGTGT
>NZ_QKYN01000274.1 GCF_003258295.1 Streptacidiphilus pinicola
TCCCCGGCCTCGCCGACGACGGCGATGTCGGACTCGGCCTCCAGAATCATGCGGAAACCGGTGCGCAGCAGCGGCTGGTCGTCGACCAGCAGCACGCGGATCGTCACGGAACGCTCCATCGTTGATCAGTTGAGGCTGTCAGCCAAAGGGTACGCAGGCGGAGTGCCGCCCCACGCAGGGCACAGGGATTTGTGCGCACACCAGTCGCACAGCCGGTTGGGGCTGGCGGGCCAGTCGCCCGTCTCCAGGGCGCGCTGGATCGCCTGCCAGAGCGCCTGCAGCTTGCGCTCCACGGCCAGCAGATCCGTCTCGTCCGGGTCGTAGGTGACGATCTGCCCGCCGCCGCCCAGGTACATCAGCTGCAGCCGCTTGGGCACCACGCCGCGCTCGCGCCAGATCACCAGCGCGTAGAACTTCATCTGGAACATGGCCTTGCCCTCGAAGTCCCGCGAGGGCGCGCGGCCGGTCTTGTAGTCCACCACGCGGACCTCGCCGGTGGGCGCGACGTCCACGCGGTCCACGTAGCCGCGCAGCGTCAGGCCGGACTCCAGCGTGGTGGTCACCAACAGCTCCCGCTCGGCGGGCTGCAGCCGGTTCGGGTCCTCGACCCGGAAGTAGGACTCCAGCAGCTTCTCCGCGTCCGCGAGCCAGGCCGCCAGCTCCGCCGCCCCCGTCTCGGCGGGGAAGAGCTCCGCGACCTCCGGTCGCTCCTCCAGCAGCCGTTCCCACTCCGGGCGCAGCAGCGCCCGCGCGGTGTCGGGCGTGCGGTCACCGGCGGGCGAGTCGAAGAGCCGCTCCAGCACGGCATGGATCAGCGTGCCGCGGGTGGCCGCCGGACTGGGCGGCTCGGGCAGCCGGTCGATCACCCGGAGCCGGTAGAGCAGCGGGCAGGTCATGAAGTCCGACGCGCGCGAGGGCGACAGCGAGACCGGATGCGCGGGCCCGGAGGGCGCCTGCGGCGCCTCGGGGTGCGCGGGGGTCTCCAGCGGCGCGGCCTCCGTCTCGCTCGCGGGCTCGGCCTGACTCGCGGACTGGGCCTGACTCGCGGGCTGGGCCGAGCCCGCGAGCGAGACG
>NZ_QKYN01000275.1:0-325 GCF_003258295.1 Streptacidiphilus pinicola
GAGCCAGCGCGGGTCCGGGCGCGGGCGGGGCGGCGGAGCGCGCGCGGGGGGCCGCCGCCCGGGACGAGGGGGTGGACGAGGGACCGCGGCCCGGTGGCGTCGGCGTCCTCGCGACGGACGCCGACGGACGGATCTTCGTGCACCGCCGCACGCCACAGAAGATCGTCTTTCCGTCCCTCTACGACGTCTTCGTCGGCGGCGTTGTCGGCACCGGCGAGTCCTACGACGAGGCGGCCAAGCGGGAGGCGGAGGAGGAGCTGGGCGTCACCGGCATCAGCCCGGAGCACCTCTTCACCTTCCTCTACACCAGCGCCGACCACGAGTG
>NZ_QKYN01000275.1:415-1026 GCF_003258295.1 Streptacidiphilus pinicola
ACACCAGCGCCGACCACGAGTGGTTCTCCGCCGTCTACCGCGCCACCACCCCGGTCACCGTCTCCCCCCAGCCGGAGGAGGTCGCCTGGCACGCCTTCCTGACGGAGTCCGAACTGGCGGCCGCCCTCCCCACCTGGGACGTCGTCCCCGACGGCCTGGAGGCCTGGCACCGCCTCCAGACCTGGCGCGCCGCGCGCTAACCGTCAGTCAGCGCGTCCACGAAGACCCGCGCCGGAGCGGTCAGCGCGCCGGACCAGAGTGCCTCGGTGCGGTGGAGCAGGCCCGGGTCGCTCAGGGGGACGGCGGTGACGGAGGGGAGCGGCTCGGGCGGGGTCGGGACGAGGGCGAGGCCCAGGCCGGCGGCGACGCAGGCGGTGAGGGTCGGGGCGGCCGGGCCGGTGAGGGAGAGGGTGGCCGGGAAGGCGTCCAAGCCGGTGGCGGCGCGCAGGTCGGGGAGGGGGACGGCGGCGTCCGGCGCGTCGAGCCAGCCGGCGTCGGCGAGCGTGGCGATGCGGACCCGGCGGCGGCGGGCGAGCGGATGGTCCGGTGGGAGCAGGACGGCCAGCGGCTGCTCGGCGACGCGCCGAGCCGTGACCGGCGCGGCCGCCGGG
>NZ_QKYN01000011.1 GCF_003258295.1 Streptacidiphilus pinicola
CGGGGGCGCGCCCGGCGGGGCTGCCCGCCTCGGCCCAGACCGGTCCCAGCGCCGCCCCCGTCGCCGTCAGTTCCCGCTGCCAGGGGTGCGGGGCCTGCCTGTTGACCTGCCCCACCCACGCCATCCGCCCGCACGGCGACCCGCTGCTGGTCCTCGCGGACCGCTGCACGGGCTGCCTCGAGTGCCTGGACGTCTGCCCGGTCGACGCGATCGACCTGCTGTCCGTCGATCATCCCCACGTCGATCTCCACCAGGAGCACGCCTCATGAGCCGCCGTCAGATCCACCCGATCGAGGTGGAGTCGTACCGCCGCCTGCGGGCCCGGCACGACACCGCCCATCTCCTGCCGCTCACCCGCGCGGTGGCGGAGCGGATCGTCCACGCCAGCGCGGACCTGGGGTACTTCGACGACCTGGTGATCGCCGACGAGGCGGTGCTGCGTACCGCCGCCGGCGCCCTCGCCGCGGGCGCGCCGGTCGTCGCGGACGTGGAGATGGTGGCCGCCGGGATCACCGCGCGCGCGTCCGTCTGCCGGGTGCGCCAGGCCAAGGCCGATCCCGCCGCCGGGCTGACGCGTTCCGCCGCCGCGATCCGGATGGCTCTGGAGGAGGTCGGCCACGGCGCGGTCTGGGTGATCGGCTGCGCGCCGACCGCGTTGGAGGAGCTGCTCGTCCTCGACGCCCGCCCGGCGCTGGTGATCGGCCTGCCGGTCGGCTTCGTCGGCGCGGCCGAGTCCAAGGCGGCGCTGCGCGCATCAGGCCTGCCCGGCGTGAGCAACATCTCCGAGAAGGGCGGCTCCGCCGTCGCCGCGGCGGCTCTCAACGCCCTGCTCTATCCGGACCTGTACGACAACCTTCATGCGAACTCCGAGGAGAACCTGTGACCTCCCAAGCCCCCGCTCTGCTGCTCGTCGGCCACGGCACCCGCGACGAGGACGGCGCGGAGGCCTTCCGCGAGTTCGTCGAGATCCTGAAGACCCGGCTGCCGGAGACCCCCGTCGGCGGCGGCTTCATCGAGCTGTCCCCGCCGCCGCTGGCCGACGCCGTCGCCGAGCTGGTCGCGCAGGGCGCCCAGCGCTTCGCCGCGGTGCCGCTGGTGCTGGTCTCCGCCGGGCACGCCAAGGGCGACATCCCCGCCGCGCTGGTCCGCGAGCGCGAGCGCCACGCGGGCACCAGCTTCACCTACGGTCGCCCGCTCGGCCCGCACCCCTCCCTGCTCACGGTGCTGGAGCGCCGCCTCGACGAGGTCGTGACCGCGGAGGAGCGCGCGGAGACCACCGTCCTGCTCGTCGGCCGCGGCTCCACCGACCCCGACGCCAACGCCGAAGTCGCCAAGGTGGCCCGGCTGTTCTGGGAGGGACGTGGGCTCGCGGGGGTCGAGACGGCCTTCGTCTCGCTCGCCGCGCCCAACGTGCCGGACGGCTTGACGCGCTGTCAGCTACTGGGCGCCAAGCGGATCGTGGTGCTGCCGTACTTCCTGTTCACTGGCATCCTGCCGGACCGCGTCGCCGAGCAGGCGCGCGAGTGGGCGGCGACGCACCCGGACGTGGACGTGCGGCAGGCGGGCGTGCTGGGCGCGACCGAGGAACTGGCCGAGCTGGTCCTGGAGCGCTACCGCGAGACCCAACAGGGCGACCTGCGGATGAACTGCGACACCTGCGTCTACCGCATCGCCATGCCGGGCTTCGAAGCCAAGGTCGGCGCGCCCCAGCGCCCGCACCACCACCCGGACGACCCGGCCCACGACCACGGGCACGGCCACCACGGTCACCACCACCACGACCACAGCCATGCCCACTGACGACAGGCACGACCGGCACGCCGGTCACGACCTGCTGCGCCACCACGGCGACAGCGAGGTCGGCGGCGGCCTGGTTGACCTCGCGGTCAACGTCCGCACGGCCACGCCCCCGGCATGGCTGCGCACGGTCCTCGCCGAGAGCCTCGGCGGCCTGGCCGCGTACCCCGACGGCGCCGCCGCGCGGGCGGCGGTCGCCGCACGGCACGGCCGCCCGCCCGAGGAAGTGCTGCTCACGTCCGGCGCGGCGGAGGCCTTCGTGCTGCTCGCACGGGCTCTGCGCCCCCGCCACGCCGTCGTGGTGCACCCGCAGTTCACCGAGCCCGAGGCCGCGTTGCGCGACGCCGGGCACCCGGTGGACCGCCTGGTGCTTCCCCCGGAGGCCGGGTTCCGGCTCGACCCTTCGGCGCTCCCCTCCGATGCCGATCTGGTCGTGGTCGGAAACCCCACCAACCCCACCTCCGTCCTGCACCCGGCCGGAACTCTGGCCGGGCTGACCCGCGCGGACCGCGTCCTGGTGGTGGACGAGGCCTTCGCGGACACCGTGCCCGGCGAGACCGAGAGCCTCGCCGGTCGCCGCGACCTGCCGGGGCTGGTCGTGCTGCGCAGCCTCACCAAGACCTGGGGCCTGGCCGGGCTGCGCGTCGGCTACGTGCTGGCCCCGGCAGAACTGATCGCGCGGCTGGAGGCGGCGCAACCGCTGTGGCCGGTCTCCTCCCCCGCGCTCGCCGCCGCGATCGCGACGTCCGCGCCGGCCGCGCTGGCCGAGGCCGAGGCCGCGGCGCGGACCACCGCCGCGGACCGCGCCCATCTGCTGGCCCGGCTCGCCGAGTTCCCCTCCGTCCGAGTCCACGGCGAGCCCGCGAGCTCCTTCGTCCTCGTCGAACTCCCCGGCGCCGACAAGGTCCGCCTCCGCCTCCGCGAAGCCGGCTTCGCGGTCCGCCGAGGCGACACCTTCCCGGGCCTCGGCCCCAACTGGCTCCGCCTCGCGGTCCGTGACCGCCCCACCACGGACGCCTTCTGCGCGGCGCTGGCGCGCGTCCTGTAGGCCCGCGCGCCAGCGCGTCAGCCGCGGCGGCGACGGCGGGCCAGGGCGAGAACGGCGCCGCCCGCGCCGAGGATGACCACGGCGGCGCCGGCGATGAGCGGAGTGGAACTGCTGCTGCCGGTCTCGGCGAGGTGCGTCGAACCGTCCGGCACGGCCGGCTGGCCGGAGACGGCCGCGACCGGGCTCGGGTGCGCACCCGAGCCGCCGGAACCGCCGTTGCCGCCGCCCGTCACACCACCGTTCGAGCCGCCACCGGTCAGGCCCTGCGACGGGCCGGCCGACGGCGAACCGCCACCCGTCGCCCCACCGTTGGAGCCACCACCGTTGTCGCCGCCGCCGGTCGAACCGCCTCCGCTGCCCGAACCCTTGGTGCAGGAGACATCCGCCAGCACGATCTTCCCGTGCACCGTCGCGACGTTGAGCGCGAGCGGGTTCACACCCACGTCCAGCTCGATCGCGGTCGCCGCCGCCGAGTCGGAGGTCGTGGAGTGCTGGGAGAGCTTCAGGTCGACCTCGCCCAGCGCCGGGACCGGCACCCGGGTCACACCGACCGCGCTGAGACGCACATGCAGGCCGAGGACGGTGACCTCGCCCAGCGCCGCCGCGGTGGCCGTCGGCGCGCCGTCGACCGGGCAGTCGGCCTCGGCGGTGACGGCGTGCAGGCCGAGCAGCTCCGTCAGCGGCAGGCCGGGCACGTGCAGGTGCGCGTCAGCGAGGGTGACGGAGGCGTGCGAACCGCGCGCGTCGACCGTGGCGTCGGTCTGACCGACCTGCGCGAACAGCAGGTTGACGGGGCGGTCGTGCTCGACCCCGCTGCCGACGACGGCGGTCAGCGCGGCGCCGCTGCGGGACGCGGGCGCGGAGATCTTGTTGAGCGAGACGTCGACCGGGAGGTCGACCGCGCTGAGCAGGCGGACGTCGAGGGCGACCTCCGCGGTGGTGGCGGACGCGGTGCCCGTCCCGGTCGTCGCGTGCGCGGGTTCGGCCACCCCCACCAACGAGACGGCGGCGAGCGCGCCGGACAGCGCGAAGGGCATGGCGAAGCGACGACGACGGGACAGCACGGAGTAACCCCCACCTGGGAACACCTGGGAACGTACGCGCACACTGGGAACGAGCGGGCGACGCACGGAATCGGACGCCGCTCATTCTTACGAACCGTGCGTCACCACGTCAGCACACGCTGTCAGTTCACTCTTAAGGGTGATAGTTGCCCAGGATTACCACCCGACACAGCCGTTAGCGTGGGGCTCCCATCACGCATCACGCGAACTTCCAGGAGCAGTTGTGAGTGATCTCTTCTCCGTCGCCGGCCGGACGGCCCTGGTCACCGGCGGAACCAGGGGCATCGGCCTGATGATCGCCCGCGGCCTGGTCCAGGCCGGCGCCAAGGTCTACGTCAGCTCCCGCAAGGCGGAGGCCTGCGAGGCCGCCGCGGCCGAGCTGAAGCAGTACGGCGAGGCCCTGGCCCTGCCGGCGGACGTCTCCCAGGAGTCGGAGATCGCCCGCGTCGCCGAGGAGCTCGCGGGCCGCGAGCCGCGGCTCGACATCCTGGTCAACAACGCCGGCGCCACCTGGGGCGCGCCGCTGGACGAGTTCCCGGCGAGCGGCTGGGACAAGGTGATGGACCTCAACCTGCGCAGCCCGTTCCTGCTCACCCAGGCCCTGCTGCCGCTGCTGCGCGCCGCGGGCACCGCGGACTCCCCGGCCCGGATCCTCAACGTCGGCTCCATCGACGGCCTGCACGTCAGCCCCCTGCCGACCTACTCCTACGCCGCGAGCAAGGCGGGCCTGCACCACCTCACCCGCGTCCTCGCCAAGGAGCTCGGCCCGCAGCACATCACCGTCAACGCGATCGCCCCGGGCCCGTTCGAATCGAAGATGATGGCCGCCACCCTCGCCGCGGTCGGCGACCAGATCGCCGCACACGCCCCACTGCGCCGCATCGGCCGCCCCGACGACATGACCGGCGTCGCCGTCTACCTCTGCAGCCGGGCAGGCTCCTACGTCACCGGCGCGGTCATCCCCGTCGACGGCGGCATCGGCACCACGGTGTGACCCGATGCCCGCTCGGGCAGGCGAAGCGCACCGCCTTACGGCAGGCGCCAGTCGACGGACTCGGCGCCCTGCCTGGTCAGCAGGTCGTTGGCGCGGCTGAAGGGGCGGGAGCCGAAGAAGCCGTAGTCGGCCGAGTACGGGCTGGGGTGGGAGGACTCGATGCAGGGGACGTCGCCCAGCAGCGGCTTGAGGCCGCGGGCGTCCTTGCCCCAGAGGATGGCGACCATCGGGGTGCGGCGGGCGACGAGGCCGCGGATGGCCTGGTCGGTGACGGCCTCCCAGCCCTTGCCGCTGTGGGCGCGGGGCTTGCGCGGGGAGGTGGTCAGCACCCTGTTCAGCAGCAGCACGCCCTGGCGGGTCCACGGCGTGAGGTCGCCGTTCGTCGGCGCGGGGAGCTGCAGGTCGCGCTGGTACTCGGTGAAGATGTTCACCAGGCTGCCCGGCAGCGGCCGCACCTCCGGCGCGACCGAGAAGGAGAGCCCGACGGCGTGCCCCGGGGTCGGGTACGGGTCCTGGCCGACGATCAGGACGCGCACGTCCGCCAGCGGCTGCTGGAACGCGCGCAGCACGTTCGCGCCCGCGGGCAGGTAGCCACGGCCGGCGGTGTTCTCGGCGCGGAGGAAGTCCCCCATCGAGGCGACCTGCCCCGCCACGGGGGCGAGCGCCTCGGCCCAACCGGATTCGACGATCTCTTGCAAAGGACGTGCTGCCACGCCGAAAGCGTAGCCGCCCGCGCCGACAGCCGATGACCGCCCCTATGCGTCGAGATGTGAACGCGCGGTGCGGGCCAGGGCGTCCGCCGAGCAGGAGTCGGCTGCCTCGGCCGCCGCGCGGAAGGCGGGGGTGGCGTCGCCGCCCGTGCCTGCGAGGGAAAGGGCCAACTGGTGCAACGCACGGGCGCGTTCGTAGGGTGCGTGGGCACGCTCCAGCAACTGGACCGCGAGCCGGAGGCGGTCCAGCCGGGCCTGCGGGTCCGGGGCGACGTCCGCCGCCGCGCGCAGCGCCGTCCCGATCGCGGAGAGGGTGCCGTAGCGCTCGGCCCGCTCCAGCTGGTCCACGGCCAACTCCCGGGCCCGGTCCAGGTCGCCGAGGCCCGCGCAGGCCGCGAGGAGGGAGCGCTGCCAGCCGCACCAGCCCGGGTTGCGCATCCCGCGCGCGTCCAACCGGGTGCCGGCCTGGGTGAGTTCCGCCTCCGCGTCGACGAACTCGCCCAGTTCGAGCAGGAGGACGCCGCGGACGGTCTGCGCGTCCGGGAAGACCACGGCGTTGGAGTACGGCGCCCGGAAGCGGTAGCGGTCGGCCAGCGACCGCGCCTCCTCGGTCGCGCCTCGCGCGGCCAGCACCGCGATCAGGGTGCCGACGGCGTACCAGTGCACGGGCGTACCCTCGCCGACGCGGTTGGCCAGCTCCAGCCCGTACCGGGCCTCCTTCTCCGCCTCCGCCAGATCGCCCGTGCGGTAGTGGACGTAACCGAGGATGGTGTGCCCGAAGGAGAGGTGCGCGCCACGCCAGCCGGCTCGCTCGTACTCCTCGATGCCCTGGGCGAACAGCTCCAGCGCCCGCTCCGGCCGGTCCCCGTACATGTACGTGAGCGCGACGAGCACCGGCACCTCGAAGCCCCACTCGGGGTGCGCCCAGCGCAGCTCCCCCTCCAGGGCGCGGTCGCTGTAGTGCAGCGCGAGATCGACCGGCTCGCCGCGCACGGTCGCGTCCCAGGCGCGCAGGCCGAGGACGTAGCGGGCGGCGATGGAGCGGTCGCCCTCGACGTCGAGGCGCTCGGCCAGGTCCGCGAGGCGCTTGGAGCGCTCTTCGGAGCCCTGCTCGAAGGCGTCGAAGGCACCCCACATGAACTGCCACACCTGCATCTTGAGCCGCACGCCCTCGTCGTCGGCGCGCAGCACCTCCTCCGCCATGGTCTCCGCGGCCTCGGCGAGGTTGTTGCTGTGGGCGAGCGACTGCGCGAGCCGGACGCTGATCTCCTCGCGCAGGGACGCCGGGATGACCGGCTGTCGGAGCGCCGTGCGCAGCTGTTCCGCGGTGGCGGCCGGGTCGTAGAGCAGGGTCGAGCAACCGAGCTCGAACAGGACCTGCGCCCGCTCGGCCACGGGCGGCGGCTCGTCGACCGCGCGGGCCAGACAGCGCTGCGCGGTCTCCGGTGCGCCCGACTGCATGAACAACTGGGCCGCCACACGCAGTTGGTCGACGACGCGGGGGTTGCCGCCCGGCGGCACCTCCAGCCAGTGGCGCGCCGCGACCATCGGGCTGCGCCCAGACTCCAGCACGGCGTGCGCCGAGCGGGCGTGCAGGTCGGTGCGCTCCTGCTCGGGGATGCTGCGGTAGACCGAGGTGGCGATCAACGGGTGGACGAACTCCAGGATCTGTCGGCCCGTCAGCACGCGTTCGTGGCGCAGCCGCTCCGCCGCGGCGTCAGCCTCCGCCGGGCCCAGGCCGGCGACCTGGGCCGCCTGCTCGACCGGTGTCGCGATACCGAGCACGGCGACCGCGCGGGCCAGCCGCACCGGCCCCGACCCGAGCCGCCGCAGCCGGGCGATGAGCCCGCTCCCCGTGTTCTCGGCGGCCAGCTCGCGCAGCCGGATCCAGGAGTCCTCACCCGGCATGATCCCGCGCTCACGCGCCAGGGCCACCAACTGCACCGTCTCGAACGGGTTCCCGCCGGTCAGCGCCCAGACCTCACGCGCGAACGCACCCATGGCGTCGGCGTCCTGGGCGAAGTCCCAGGCCTCCTCCTCACCCGCTGCGCCCTCCGCGTCCCGCGCGTGATCGGCGGAGGAGCCGGCACGCCGGTCAGCGCCGGGGGCGGGGGCGGCAGCGGCCGCGCCCTCCGCGGTGAGCCCGCTCGCACGGGCGGCCTCGGACCCCGTCGCGGGATCCGCCGCCAGGCCGGCCGCGAGGTCGGCGGCACGGGCAGCAGCCGACTCGGCATCAGGGGCGTGGTAGAGCGCGCGCACCAGCGCGTCCACGGCCTCGGGTGTCAGCGCGGACAGACCCAGCGGGGTGACCCCGTTGTCGCCGGCCATGCCGCGGAACGCGTCTGCCCAGTCCGGCAGTTCGTCCGGCCGGTAGGCGACGACGAGCAGGACCGGCAGGTCGGCGACCCGGCCGGCGAAGCCCGCCAGCCAGGCGAGCGACTCGGCGTCGGCCCAGTGCGCGTCGTCCACCACCAGCACCAACGGGCCGCGGGCGAAGGCGAGGTTGGTGACGACCCAGTCCAGGCCGTCCCGCACACCCTGCGGGTCCGGCGCGGCGCCGGCGCTCGGCGCGACGCCCAACGCCGAGCCGACGATGGCGTTCCAACCGCCGAGCAGCGCCTGCCGCTCCTCCTCGCCCACGCTCTCCAGCAGCGGGCCCAGCAGCCCGCGCGCCACGGTGAACGCGGAGCCCTGCTCCTGCTCGCCGCCTCGGGAGGAGAGCACCAGCAGCTCCTCGTCGGCCGCGGCGTCCCGCGCGGCGGCGAGCACGCTGGTCTTGCCCAGCCCCGCCGCACCGGTCACCACGACCAGCGCGCCCGCGCGCTCCTCGCGCAACGTCGTGACCGCGGCGCGCACGGCGTCGAGTTCGTGTTCCCGTTCGAGCAGACCCTGCACGCCGGCCTCCTAGCTTTCGCGTTCGAGCCTAGACCCGTGGGCTGCGCGGTGGCGCGAACTTGCCAGACCTCGCGGCGGGCAACTCGGCCGGTGGACAGGCATGTACCAGCCAAGACGCGTCACGACGACCGGCCGTGCCACGCCCGCCCCGTGCCCTCACAGTGCCAGCACCCGTCCGTTCAGGACGATCTGCTGCGGGGCCGCGAGCACCCTGACGTCCGCGCGCGGGTCCGCCTCGTAGACGACGAAGTCCGCCTGCGCGCCCTCGTCCAAGCCGGGGCGGCCCAGCCAGGAACGGGCGCCCCAGGTCGTCGCCGAGAGCGCCGCGACGGGCGGCAGGCCCGCCCGGACCAGCTCGGCGACCTCCTCGGCGATCAGCCCGTGCGGGAGCGAACCACCCGCGTCGGTGCCGGTGTAGATCGGGATGCCCGCGTCGTACGCCGCCGCGACCGTCTCGTAGCGGCGCGCGTGCAGCGCGCGCATGCGGCGCGCGTACGCGGGGAACTTGGCCTCGCCGGCCGCCGCGTGCTCGGGGAAGCCGGCGATGTTGACCAGTGTCGGGACGATGGCGACGCCGCGCTCGGCGAAGAGCGGGATGGTGTCCTCGGTCAGACCGGTGGCGTGCTCGACGCAGTCGATGCCCGCCTCGACGAGGTCGCGCAACGAGTCCTCGCCGAAGACGTGCGCGGTGACGCGCGCGCCCTCCTCGTGCGCGGCCGCCATCGCGGCCTCCAGCGCCTCGCGCGGCCAGCAGGCGCCGAGATCGCCCAGGTCGCGGTCGATCCAGTCGCCGACGAGCTTGACCCACCCGTCACTGCGCCGCGCCTCCTGGCGGACGTACTCGACCAGCGCGTCCGGCTCGATCTCGTGGGCGTAGTTGCGGATGTAGCGGCGGGTGCGGGCGATGTGGCGGCCCGCCCGGACTATCTTCGGCAGGTCCTCGCGCTCGTCGACCCAGCGGGTGTCGGCCGCGGAGCCGGCGTCGCGCAGCAGCAGCACGCCGGCGTCCCGCTCGGTCAGGGCCTGCTTCTCGCTGGTGGCCTGGTCGACGGCGCCGTGGGCGTCGAGGCCGACGTGGCAGTGCGCATCGGTGAGCCCCGGCAGCACCCAGCCGCGGACGGTCCGCACCTCGCCGCCGAGGGGCGCGGTCCAGCTGATCCGGCCGTCGATCACCCACAGTTCGTCACGGACGTCCTCGGGTCCGACCAGGACCCGCCCGGTCACGTGCAGCACCTCGCTCATCGCTCCCCCTCCTGCTCCACGTCCACCGAGCTCACCAGCGTGCGGCCGCGCACCGCGCGGCGGAGGTCGTCCAGACGGTCCGTCAGCCCGCGTCGCAGCGCCACGCTCAGGTCCTCGCGGACGAGTTCGCGCTCTCCCGCGGCCAGCACGTCCGGCGTGGCCGCGTAGGCGGGGAATCCGCCGCCGGAGGTCAGCTGGCGGGCGACGGCCGCACCACGCTGCTCCGCCGCGGCGCTCGCCGCCGGGAAGAAGCGTTCCGGCAGGCCGAGTTCGTCGAGCAGCTCGTACTGCTCCGGCTGCCAGACGCCGTCGATCGTGGCCGCGAGCAGGTAGTTGGACAACTCGCCACCGAACACGGCCCCCCAGGCGGCACGTTTGGCGTCGCGGTCCGGGCGCGCCGCACGGCAGCGGGCGGCGCCCTCCGCACTGGTCGCGCTCGGGTCGCGCTCCGCCTCCGCGGCGATCTCCGCCTCACCGGCCGCACCGAGCACGCACAGCCGCAGCAGCAGCTGCCAGCGCAGCGCCGGGTCCAGCTCGGGGCCACCGGGGACCGCGCCCTCGGCCAGCCACTCCCCCAGCTCGGTCTGCTCCACCGGCGTGAACGCGGCGTCGATCAGGCCGCGGACGGCCACCAGCCGCAGACCTGCCGCCTCCGCGTCGCCCTCGGTGCGGCGCAGCAGCGCCCGGCAGACCTCGCCGATGCGGGCCAGCGCACGCGGGCGCTCCTCCGGCGGCAGGTACTGGTCCACGACGACCCGGCGTGCGAACGCCAGCACGTCCTGCACCAGATGGACCGAGGACTCGCCGGGCAGGTGGGCGGCGACCAGCTCGACGTACTCGTCGGCGGGCAGCTCACCGTCGCGGACCAGGTCGCGGGCGCTGTTCCAGATCACCACCCGGGTCAGCTCGTCCGGGATCCGGCCCAGCGACTCGCTGACGAGGGACCAGGAGCGTTCGTCCAGGCGGATCTTGGCGAAGGCCAGATCGGTGTCGTCCGGCACGAGCAGCTCCGTGGGTGGCTCCGGCAGCGGCACCTCCTTGCCGTCCGCCAGCTCCACCGGCGTTCGCTGACGCAGCGTCAAGGTGCCGTTGGGCAGCCGGTCGTAGCCGCCGAGCGTGATCCGGTGCGGCCGGACCACCCCGTCCGCCGAGGTCTGGCGCAGCACGCCGTCGACGGCGCGCAGGGTGTCCAGGCCGGTCGTGCGCAGCCAGAGTTCGGCCCAGGCGTGGACGTCGCGCTCGCCGGTGACGGCCAGGGACTGCAGCAGGTCGTCCAGCGTCGCGTTGCCGAACGCGTGCGCCTCGAAGTGGCGGTTGACGCCCTCGAAGAAGGCCTCGTCACCGAGCCAGGCGACCAGCTGCCGCAGCGCGGCCGCGCCCTTGGCGTAGGAGATGCCGTCGAAGTTCTGCAGCGCCGCGGCGGTGTCGGCGACCCCCTCCGGGGCGACGGGGTGCGTGGAGGGGCGCTGGTCGGCGTCGCGTCCCCACGCCTTGGTCGCGGCGAAGCCGGTCCAGGCGCCGCGGAAGCGGGTGGCCTCGGCGATCACCCGGAAGCCCAGGTACTCGGCGAAGGACTCGTTCAGCCACAGGTCGTCCCACCAGCGCATGGTGACCAGGTCGCCGAACCACATGTGCGCCATCTCGTGCGCGACGACGATCGCGCGGTGCTCGCGCTCGGTGTCGGGCACGGCGGAGCGGAAGAGGAAGGTGTCGCGCAACGTGACGCAGCCGGGGTTCTCCATCGCGCCGACGTTGAACTCCGGCACGAAGCACTGGTCGTAGCCGGCGAACGGGTACCGCTGCCGGAACAGCGCGTGGTAGGCGTCGAAGCACTGCCGGGTGACGGCGAGCAGCTCCTCTGCGTCGGCGTCCAGGTAGGGCGCGAGCGAGCGGCGGCAGTGCAGGCCCAGCGGGATGCCGTCGTGCACGGACCGCACCGAGTGCAGCGGCCCGGCCACGACGCTGACCAGGTAGCTGCTGATGGGCGCGGTGGGCGCGAAACGCGTCACGGCCGCGTCCTCACGGCCGGGCACCGGCTCGCGCTCGCCGACCGCGTCGGCGTTCGCGACCACCGTCCACTCGGCCGGCGCGGTCACGCTGACCTGGTAGGCCGCCTTCAGGTCCGGTTGGTCGAAGGAGGCGAAGATCCGCGGGCCCTCGTCCAGGAAGGCCTGGGTGTAGACGTAGACCTCGCCGTCGGCCGGGTCGACGTAGCGGTGCATGCCCTCGCCGGTGCGCGAGTAGGCCATGTCCGCCTCGACCAGCAGCTCGTTGTCGGCCGCCAGCCCCTCCAGCGGGAACCGCCCGTCGGCCAGCGCTCCCGGGTCCAGCTCCCGCCCGTTCAGCACCACCCGCCGCAGCGCTGCGGGCTTGACGTCCACGAACGTCTCCGCCCCGGGCGTTCGGCAGTTGAAAGCGATCACCGTGACCGACCGGAACACCTCGGCTCCGACGGTCAGGTCGACGTCCACGGACACGGCGCGGACGTCGAGCAGCCGTCGACGTCCCTCCGCTTCGGCGCGAGTGAGGGCAGACATGGGGATCATGCTATTCCCGGCCACGCCGGAACAGGGATCAGGCGTGCGCGACATCGGGTTGGCTTCGGCGTACACACAAGCTGACCTGCAGGAACGCCGACGCGGGGAGCGCTGGGGCGGCCACGAGCCGCGCACCGCGCAGACCCAGGGAGCCGCCCCGCGCACCACCCGCGATGACCAGCCCCGTCACTCGGCCCTGTGCGAACGCGGGCGCGGCGGAGTCCGTGGCGTGAGCGGGCCCGCGCCACCTTCGCGCCCGGTCAGCCTCCGCGTCCGGTCAGCGCGGCAGGAGTTCCTCCGGGACGGTCTGGAAGGAGACCGGGCGGAGCCAGCGCTCCACGGCCGTCGCGCCGACGGAGGTGGACGTGGAGGTGGAGGCCGGGTAGGGGCCACCGTGGTGCATGGCGTCGGCGACGGCGACGCCGGTGGGCCAGCCGCCGAAGAGGACGCGTCCGGCGAAGCGGGCCAGGGCGGCCAGGCGGGCGGTGGCGTCCGGGTCGGTGGCAGGTGTGTGCAGGGTCGCGGTGAGGCAGCCGTCGAGGCGGGCCAGGACCGCGTCGGCCTCGGCCGCGTCGGCGTAGCGGACCAGGACCGTGGCCGGTCCGAAGCACTCCTCCAGCAGGGCCTCGTGGGAACCGCGCAGGGCCGCGCGCGCCGGGACGCTCAGCACGCCGGCGCGGACGGCCTGCGGGGCGTCGGGCGTCGCGGCCGGACCGGCCGGGGCGAGGGTCTGCACGTCCGCGAGCCCGGCCCGCCGGGCGAAGCCCGTCAGGAACGCGTCGCGCATCCGCGCGTCCAGCAGCACCCCGGCCGGGGCCTGCGCGGTGGCGTCGGCCAGCGCCTTCTCGAACGCGTCCCCGGCCGCCCCGGCGGGCACCAGGACGAGGCCGGGCTTGGTGCAGAACTGGCCCATGCCCAGCGTGAACGACCCGGCCAGCCCCCGCGCGAGCTCCTCGCCCGCCCCCGGCGCGGCGAGCCCGGCCCCGGTGACCAGGACCGGGTTGACGCTGCCGAGCTCGCCGTGGAACGGGATCGGCCGGGGGCGGGTGGCCGCCAGGTCGAAGAGCGCGCGACCGCCGCGCGGCGATCCGGTGAAGCCGACGCCGGCCACCAACGGGTGCCGGACCAGCTCCGGCCCCGCCTCGAAGCCGTGCACCAGCCCGATCGTCCCCTCCGGCAGGCCCACCTCGCGCGCGGCGTCCCGCAGAGCCGCCACCGCGCGCTCGGAGGTCTCCGGGTGGTCGGGGTGGGCCTTGACCACCACCGGGCAGCCGGCGGCCAGCGCGCTCGCGGTGTCCCCGCCGGGGACGCTGAAGGCGAAGGGGAAGTTGCTCGCCGCGAAGACCCCCACCACGCCGAGCGGCACCTTGACCCGGTACAGGTCCGGTCGCGGCGGCGCCAGCGCCGGGTCCGCGCTGTCGCGGCGCACGTCGAGGAAGCCGCCCGGCCCGGCCGCGTCGTCGACCAGGCCGGCGAAGTAGCGCAGTTGGAAGACGGTCCGGGCCAGCTCACCGGTGAGCCGCGGCGCGCCGAGCGCGGTCTCCGCGTCGGCCGCGGCGACCAGCTCGGGACCGGCGGCGTGCAGGCGCTCGGCGGCCGCGCGAAGCAGCGCGGCACGGCGCGCGCGATCAGCGAGCGCCGGGAGCGCCGCGTGCGCGGCCCGGACCGCCGCGTCCACGGCGGCGGGCCCGGAGACCACCGCGACCGGCTCGTTCCCCCGCCGCTCACCCGTGCGAGGGTCCACACTCCACACCGACTCAGCACCCACGATCGTGTCTCCTGCCGCTCGTATGCAATGTCACATGACTCACGATCCCGACCCGACTCTAATCCGTCGGCACGGACGCTGTCAGTGGGCCCCGCTAGACCGGATCACGCAGCACCACGCTCCGTCGCGCACCACCACACGCCCGACCGCACCGACCGCACCGACCGCCCGGGGTCGCCATGAACGCCCACACTCCCCCGCAGCCGCCACCGATCCCACACCCGCACCCACACCCGAACCCCCGACCCTGCGCGCGGCATCTCTCGCTCGCGGACCTGCGCCACCGCGGGTGGTCGCCCAGCATGGTCCCCAAGCTGCTGGGCGCGCCCGATCTGACGGTGCGCAACCCGCGCTTCCGCGGTGCCGCGCCGTCCCGCCTCTACTCCGCCGCGCGCGTCGAGGCGGCCGAGGCCACCGACGCCTTCGCCGCGCTGGCGGGCGCGGCGTCCCGGCGCGCCGCCTGCTCACGAGCCGCCTCGGAACGCCGACGCCGCGCGGTGCTGGCCGAGGTCGAGGGCCTGTGCATCCGGGTGCCCCGGCTCGCACCCGAGTGCCTCACCCGCCGCGCGGTCGCCCACCGCAACCAGCGCGACGCCCAACGCGCCTGCCGCCGCGGCGACCATCGCCCGCTCCCCGCCCGCGTCGACGCCGCCGAGCCCGGCGCGCTGCGCCGCTGGCAGGTCAACTACCTGCGCCACGCCCTCACCGACTACGACGCCGTCCTCGACGGCCTGCACGGCAGCACCGGCCGCGCCGAGGCGGAACAGCTGCTGCGCCGCCGCGTCTACGAGGCCATCGGCACGGCCTACCCCCATCTCGTGACGGAGTGCCGCCGCCAACTGAACGAACGTCAGCCCCCACCGCGTGCGGGCTGAGATCCAGGGGTCCCCGGCACGGAGCGAGCGCGGGCGGCGGACGTCAGTCGCCGAGGTGCGTCCAGAGCTCGGGCCGCAGGCCCAGCTCCCGCAGCCACGCGTGCAGGTGTGGCGTGATCTCCTCACCGCGGCGCACCAGCTCCGCCGTCAGGTCGCCCTCGGCGGGCACCGCGAGTGCGTCCCGCAGGGCGGGGACCTGGTCGGCGGGGAGGGTCACCACGTACTCGTACTCGGGCAGCCCGGGACGCAGGATCTGCGCCTCGAAGACGAGGGCGCCGTCCGCACGCAGCATCGCATCCACGTACCACCCCGCAGGCGCCGGCAGCCCCACCCGCCGCGCGTCGCCCGTTCCACCACTCACATGTCCTGTCTCCACGCACCGATCGGATCACGAGGGGCCGAGCGGAGACAAACACATGGGCTGCCCCTAGGAGGTTTAACTCGCAGGCGCGTTGTCAGTCCGGCCCGATAGATTTCTCCCATGCTGAACGCGCACGTCCTGACGCCGCTCTCGCCCGCAGAGCTGGCCAACTCCCGTATCCGCGCCCTTGTCTCGGGCGCCCGCGGTCGCGCGCTCACGCCCTCCGAGCGCGAGCGCTACGCGCTGCTCCTCGACGCCTACCTCTCCGCGCGCAGCGCGGAGAGCCGGGCGCACGCCCAGGAGATAGCCGCCGCGGCCTGACCGTCCTCACCAGTCGCCGTCGGCCCCGGCGCCCCCCAGAGGGAGACCAGCCCCGTCTCCCCCCGCACTTCCCGCCTTCGCGCCTCTTGTCCTCTCCACGCACCAAAGTTAAGTTATTTAACTTAACAAGAGAGGAGAAGCGCCCCCATGGCCTCATCCCGTGCCCCACGCACCGCCCTGATCGCCGCAGCGGCCTGCCTCGCCGCCGTCTCCCTCACCGCCCCCACCACCGTCTCCCACGCCGACGCGCCCACCGCGGCGCCCCAACTCACCGCCGCAGCCAGCACTTTCGCCGATCCCCCGACCGGGTCCAGCGCCGTCAGCAACCTCGGTGCCACCGCCGGCTGGAAGGTGCTCACCTCCGCCACGGCCACACAGGGCGGAGCCGCCATCTCCACCCCCGGCTTCAGCACCACCGGCTGGCTCTCCGTCGCCAACGACGGCGGGGGCGCGCCGGGGACCGAGGTCAACGCCCTGCTGCAGAACGGCTCCTGCCCGAACGTCTTCGTCTCCACCAACATGAAGACCTGCTTCGGTCAGATGACCAAGGTCGGCGCGGAGGGCATCGCCCAGTTCTCCGTGCCCTGGTGGTACCGGACCGACTTCGCCGCGCCGCCCGCCGGCCAGGACGCCAAGCTGGTCCTCAACGGTGTCGTCGGCCAGGCCGACGTGTGGGTCAACGGCACCGAGGTCGCCACCTCCTCGACGATCAGCGGGGACTACGCCCGCAACGTCTTCGACGTGACGGGCCTGCTCCACGCAGGCGGCACCAACTCCGTGGCCATCGAGGTCCATCCGAACAACCCGACCTCGATGCTGACGCTCGACAACGTCGACTGGACGCAGATCCCGCCGGACAACAACACCGGCATCCAGTTCCCGGTCCAACTTCAGGCCGGCGGACCGCTGGTGGTCGGGGACGCGCACGTCGACCAGAACACCGCGGCGAACCTCTCCAGCTCCGCGCTCACCGTCAAGGCCGTCGTCACCAACACCAGCGCCACCGCGCAGACCGGCACGGTCAGTGCGACGATCACTCCGCCCGGCACCGGCGGCACGCCGATCACGGTCAGCCAGAGCGTCACCGTTCCGGCGAGCAGCACACAGACGGTCAGCTTCGCACCGACCGTGTTCCCCTCGCTCGCCATCGCCTCGCCGCAGATCTGGTGGCCCTACCAGCTCGGCGGGCAGCCGCTCTACACGCTCGCGACCTCCGTCGCGCAAGGCAGCACGACGCTGAACTCGACCAGCGAGACCTTCGGCATCCGCACCGTCACCTCCTACCTGACCGGCGCCGGGACCATGGCGCCGAGCGGCGTGCGCGCGTTCAAAATCAACAACGTGCCGCTGGTGATCCGCGGCGGCGGCTGGGATCCGGATCTCTTCCTGCGCTACGACCCGGCCGACACCGCCAAGCAGATCGGGCTGTTCAAGGCGATGGGCGTCAACACCATCCGCTTGGAGGGCCACCTGATGCCCCCGGACTGGTACCAGCAGATGGACGCCGCCGGCATCCTCGTCAACGCCGGCTACCAGTGCTGCGACTTCTGGGAGACGACCAGCTACACCGCCGCCCAACAGGCCGACTACCAGCTCATCGCCCAGTCGCTGGGCCAGGTGCTGCGCAACCACCCCTCCGTCTTCAGCTTCCAGTGGAGCGACAACGCGCCCACCGCGACGCAGGAGACGCTCGCCCTGAACGGCTTCGCCGCCGCCGACTACGGCGGCCCGTTCGTCTCCTCCGCCGAGTACAACTCCAGCCCGCAGCTGGGCGTCTCCGGCGAGAAGGAGGGCCCGTACGACTGGGTGCCGCCGAACTACTGGTACGACACCAGCCACTACCCCAGCGGGGACTCCACCCTCACCAACGCGGGCGGCAGTTGGGGCTACGACAGCGAGCAGAGCGGCGGCAACACCATCCCGACGCTCGACTCGATCAACCGCTTCCTCTCCGCCTCCGACCAGAGCGCGCTCTGGCAGAACCCCAGCGCGAACCAGTACCACGACAACTACGAGGGCACCCGCCACACCGGCTACCACTTCGGCACCAACTACAACCTCGACACGGCCGTCACCGACCGCTACGGCGCGCCCACCAGCCTCGCCCAGTACGTCGAGGAGGCGCAGATCCAGAACTACGAGGACACCCGCGCCCAGTTCGAGGCCTTCGTCGACCACTCCACCAACGCCGTCCAGCCCTCCACCGGCACGATCTACTGGCAGCTCAACAAGGGCTGGCCGACGCTGCTCTGGTCGCTGTGGAACAACGACGGCGACCAGGCCGGGGCCTTCTTCGGCGCGCAGAAGGCCAACCGGCCGCTGCACGCCCTCTACGCGCTCGACAACGACACCGTCACCGTGGACAACCTCGGCGGCGGCGCGCAGAGTGGACTGACCGTCGAGGCGAAGGTCTACGACACGGCCGGGAACGTGCTGGACGACCAGACCAGCGGCACGCTCTCCCTCGCCTCGCAGCAGGTGCAGAACAAGGTGCTCACGCCGAAGCTCCCGACGGCCGCCGGCACCGTGTACTTCGTCGAACTGCTGCTGCGTCAGAACGGAGTCCTGGTGGACCGCAACGTCTACTGGAACAACACCACGACCGACGCCGTCAACTGGACCAAGACCATCGGTCAGCCGCAGGCGTCCATGAACTCCTACGCCAACCTGACCGCGCTGCGCGGCCTCGCGCCCGCGACGGTCTCCGTCAGCGCCACCACCAGCAGCCAGGCCGGCCCGAACGGGTCGGACAAGTTGGTCACCGTCACCGTCACGAACACCTCGGAGACCCCCGCGGTCGGCTTCTTCCTCCGCGCGGACCTGCGGCGCGGCACGGCGAGCGGCACGGAGCTGCCGGGCGACAACGAGCTGCAGTCCTCCATCTGGAGCGACAACGACGTCACCCTGTGGCCGGGCGAGTCGGAGACGCTCACCGCGAGCTACAACTCCGCGGACCTGCAGGGCGCCACGCCGGTCGTCAGCCTCTCCGGCTCGAACGTGGCCAAGACCGACACGGTCGCGGGGTGATCACCGCATGAAGCGGCTCAGCCCGCGCCGACTGCTCGTCGTGGTGCTGACCGCCCTCGGTCTGGTCTGCGCCGGCCTCAGTGCCGGCGCGGGCCGGGCCGCCGCGGCGAGCACCTTCCCCAACGTGGTCGTACCCGCCCCGGTCAGCGAGACCGCCGACGGCACGACCTTCACGCTGCCCGCCAACGCCACCCTCAGCTCCGACGACGCGAACACCGGCGGCTACCTGGCCGGCGTCCTGCGGGCGTCCACCGGCTACGTGCTCCCGCTCACCGTGGGCGCGACCAGCCCCGGCACGATCGCCCTCTCACTGACCGGCGCTCCGGCGACCGTCGGCGCCGAGGGCTACCAACTCACCGTCAGCACCAGCGGTGTGCTGATCCAGGCCCAGCAGGCGGCCGGGCTCTTCCACGGGGTGCAGACGCTGCTGCAGCTGCTGCCCGGCGCGGTGATGAGCCCCGGCGTCCAGCCGGGCCCGTGGACGGTGCCCGGCGGCACGATCCTCGACTACCCGCGCTTCGGCTACCGCGGCGCGATGCTCGACATCGCCCGCCACTTCTTCAGCGTCGCCCAGGTCGAGCGCTACATCGACGAGTTGGCGCTGTACAAGGTCAACTACCTGCATCTGCACCTGAGTGACGACCAGGGCTGGCGGATCGCCGTCAACAGCTGGCCCAACCTGGCCACCTACGGCGGCAGCACGGAGGTCGGCGGCGGAGCGGGCGGCTACTGGACCCAGGCCGACTACTCGGCGGTCGTCGCCTACGCGGCGTCCCGCTACCTGACCGTGGTCCCGGAGATCGACATGCCGGGCCACACCAACGCGGCCCTGGCCTCCTACGCCCAGCTCAACTGCAGCGGCACGGCCCCGGCCCTCTACACCGGCACCAATGTGGGCTTCAGCTCGCTGTGCGTGTCGCTGCCGCTCACGTACACCTTCGTCGACCAGGTGCTCGGCGAGATCGCCGCGCTGACACCCGGCCCCTACCTGCACATCGGCGGCGACGAGGCCAGCTCCACCCCGGCCTCGGACTACTCGACCTTCATCGGCAAGGCCGAGCAGATCGTCGCCGCCCACGGCAAGTCGGTGATGGGCTGGCACGACATCACCAACGCGGGCACGCCGCCCGCCGGCGCGCAGGCCCAGTTCTGGGGCACCACGACCAGCGCGCCCACCGTCGCCGCCGCGGCGGCGAACGGCACCAAGGTGGTGATGTCCCCGGCCAACCACGCCTACCTGGACATGAAGTACAACCGCAAGACCAGGCTGGGCCAGACCTGGGCCGGCCTCGTCGACGTGAACACCGCCTACGGCTGGGACCCGGGCAACTACCTCACCGGCGTCACCGGCTCCGAAGTCGCGGGCGTGGAGGGCCCGCTGTGGACGGAGACGATCGTCACCTCCGCCGACATCGAGTACATGGCGTTCCCACGCCTGCCCGCGCTTGCGGAGCTGGGCTGGTCCCCGTGGTCCACGCACGACCAGACGGCCTTCGACGCGCGCCTCGGCGCGCAGGGGCCACGCTGGAAGGCCATGGGGGTGAACTACTACCACTCCACGCAGATCACCTGGCCGGCCGGCTCCTGAGCCAGACCGCCCGGCGGTGTCCACGCCGGCCACGTGGACACCGCCGGTGATCCTCCGTCAGGCCGCGCCCGAGCGGGACCGCGACGGGCGGCGAGGCCGGGCCAGGAGGTCGGCCCCGGCTGTGGCGGGCGCTGCCGGCGCTCTGGCTGCTGAGCGTCGCCTGTTTCGTCGTCCTGCTGTCTGTGCGGTAGCGCCCGCGGCGTCCGGCGGAGCGGTCTCAGTCGAGCCGGGTCAGCACCCGGGGGCCGTCCTCGGTGACGGCGATGGTGTGCTCGGAGTGCGCGCCGCGCGAGCCGTCGGCGAAGCGCAGCGTCCAGCCGTCGTCGTCGACGCGCAGTTCGTCCGAGCTGGCCGACCACCAGGGTTCGAGCGCGAGCGTCATGCCGGGGCGGAGGATCATGCCCCGCCCCGGACGGCCCGCGTTGGGGACGTGCGGGTCCTCGTGCATGGTGCGACCCAGGCCGTGGCCGCCGAACTGCACGTTGACCGGGTAGCCGTGGGCGCGGGCGACGGCGCCGATCGCCGCCGACACGTCCCCGATCCGCGCGCCCGGGACGGCCGCGGCGATACCGGCGTCGAGCGCGGCCCGGGTGGACTCGACGAGCCGCGTGTCCGTCGCGCGGGCGGTGCCCACCACGACCGTGCGCGCGGAGTCGGCGACCCAGCCGTCGACGGACACGGCGAAGTCGAGACTCAGCACGTCCCCGTCGCGCAGCACGTAGTCGTGCGGAAGGCCGTGCAGCACCGCGTCGTTGACCGACAGGCAGATGACGTTGCGGAACGGCCCGCGGCCGAAGGAGGGGGCGTAGTCCCAGTAGCAGGACACCGCGCCGCGTTCCTCGACCCGCCGACGCGCCCGGCGCTCCAGGTCGAGCAGGTTGACGCCCGGCCGGGCCAGGTCCGCCAGCTCCGTCAGCGTCTCGGCGACGAAACGGCCCGTGACCGCCATCTTGTCGATCGCCTGGGCGCTCTTCAGCTCGATCACCGGGTCTCCTCTTCGGGTCTTCGCACGCCGCCGGTATTTAAATACCTGTGCTGCGACGGAGCGTAGCACAGCTCGGTACTTTAATACCGACTACGATGGGGGCATGGTCCGCATCCCCCTCACACCGGAGCAGGTCGAAGCAGGCCGGCGGCTCGGCGCCCTGCTGCGCGAGGCCCGCGCCGGTCGCGATCCGGAGTTGATCGCCCGTACCGCGGGCATCTCGCCGGAGACGCTGCGCAAGATCGAAGCCGGCCGGATGCCCAGCCCCGGCTTCGGCACGATCGTTGGCCTCTGCGAGGCCCTGCAGCTCCCCGTCCAGACGGCCGCCCGGATCTGGCTCGGCGCCGCCGACCAGCAGTCCGCCCAGGCCGGACACGCCGGACACGCCGCACACACCGCGCCGGCCGTGGCCGAACAGCTCGCCGGATAGCGCCCGCTCACCCCCGCACGCGCCGCCGGTAGTCGGTCGGGGTCGTGCCGAGCCGGCGCCGGAACGCCCGGATCAGGGTGTCGGCCGTGCCGAACCCGCAGGCCGCGGCCACCCGGTCCAGGGTGTCGTCGCCGGACTCCAGCCGGTCGCGGGCCGCCTCCACCCGGACGGACTCCACATACGCCGCCGGCGTCGCGCCGAGCTCCGTCTTGAAGATCCGGGTCAACTGGCGTTCGCTGACGCTCGCCCGGCGGGCCAGGTCCGCGATGGTCAGCGGGGCGTCCAGGTTCCGCAGGATGTGGTGCCGCAACTCGTCGACGCGGCGTGTGACGGCCACCGGCTCGGTCGGCACGCTGAACTGGCTCTGCCCGCCCGGGCGCTTCAGGTACATCACCAGCTGCCGGGCCACCCGCAGCGCCATCGCCTCGCCGAAGTCCTCCGCGACCAGCGCGAGCGACAGGTCCAGGCACGCGGTGATCCCCGCTCCCGTCCACACCCGGCCGTCCTTGACGAAGATCGGGTCGGCGTCCACGCGCACCGCGGGGAAGTCGGCGGCGAGCTGCGCGGCCGTGGACCAGTGCGTGGTGGCGCGCTTGCCGTCCAGCAGGCCGGCCGCCGCCAGCAGGTGCGCGCCGACGCACACCGAGGCGACGCGACGCGAACGAGCCGCCAACTCCCGCACGGCGGCGACCACCTCGGGGGTGGTGACGGCGTGCACCCGCCGGTCCTCGTCCATCCGCACGGACCCCGGCACGATGAGCGTGTCGATCCGCCGCTCCACCGCCTGACGGAACGTCACGTCCGGCACGACACGCACCCCGGCGGCGGTGCGCACCGCATCGGGCGTGCGCGCCGCCAGCTCGACCCGGTATCCCGAGGCGTCCGGGGTCTCCCGCCGGAGCAGCGAGAAGACCTCCGGCGGGCCGGTGACGTCGAGCAGGTCGACTCCGTCGAACAGCATGATGACGATGCGTCGTGCGACCGCTCCCACCTGCGCGTCTCCCCCGTCCATGACGCCGGAGCGCGCCCTTCGGTGTCCGGATCTGCAGGTCGGACGACATGGCCGCGGGCTCCGGCGCGATCGTAGCGTGAGTCGTGCACGACCCCGTGAACCCCGAACGAGAGGGCGCCTCCCGTGGCGACGACGACCCTGCGCGAGCTCAACGGCTTCGACCAGGAGCCGGCCCGACTGGCCGACTCCACGCTGATCCTGATCGACTACCAGAACACCTACACGCGAGGCGTGATGGAGCTGGAGGGCTGGAAGGAGGCGCTCGACGCGGGCACCGACCTGCTGGCCCGCGCCCGCGCCGCCGGAGCGCACGTGATCCACGTCGTCAACGACGGCGGCCCGGGCACCCCGTACGACATCCGCGACGAGATCGGTCGGATCCACCCCGCGGTCGCGCCGCGCGAGGGCGAGCGCACGGTCGTGAAGACCAGGCCGGACGCGTTCCTCGACACCGAGCTGGGCGAGCTGCTCGACGCCGCCGGTCAGCGCAGGCTGGTCGTCGCCGGGTTCATGACCCACATGTGCGTCGCCTTCACCGCCCAGGGCGCGTTCCTGCGCGGCCACCACGCCACCGTCGTCGCGGACGCGTGCGCGACCCGCGCGCTCGCCACTCCGGCGGGCGAGGTGCCCGCGCGGCAACTGCACCGCGCCGCGCTGGCCACGGTCGCAGACCTGTACGGCGTGGTGGTGGCCACGGGCTCGTCCCTCGGCTGAGCGACGAGCGGGCCGCGGGTCACGCCAGCTGGCGGCCGGTCACGTAGCCCTGCAGTGGCACCGTCGGGTGCAGCCGCACCACGTCGACGGAGCCGTCGCCCGGGAGCGGGAGGACCAGCTTCCCGTCGGCGGCCGCCACCGGGTGCTCCACCGGCGCGCCCCACGCCCCGCCCGTCCGCATCGAGACGGCGACGCTGCCGTCCGCGCCGCCCTGCGGGATCACGCACAGCCACAGCGGACCGTTGCGGGCCCCACCGACCGGCGCGTCCGTCGTGCCCGCGGGCTCGACCGGCACGTCCGTGTCGGCGCCCGCAGGGATCGGCGGCAGATACGCGAGCACCGTCTCCTCCGCATAGGCCGCCGCGGGCGGCGGCACCGGGAGCGGGCTCCAGCGCCACGACACCACGGCCCGCCCGCCGCGCGGATCGGCCGGGTCCGCCGTCGGCGGGCAGACCCCGTCCGGGAAGCGCGGCGCGAGATACCCGGTGACGTACGGATCCCGACGGGCGCGCTGGTGCGACCAGACGCCGTTGCCCTGCCCGTTGTCGGTGGCCCCGGCCTGGATCGAGTTGCCGCCCTTGGTGTAGACCGTGTCGGCGTCGAAGCCCGTCACGATCTCGGTGTGCACGTCCCCGCCGAAGATCGTCAGCGCGCCGATCGACGGGTACTCCGACCACTGCCCGTGCGCCTGCGCCCAGGACATCAACTCGGCCACGGCGGCGGTCTTCGGGACGATCGCGTCCATGCCCACGTCGTGGAACATGCACCACTCGAAGATCGCGCACCACGGCACGCCGTTCCACCCGTACTCGGCGCCGAACTGCGTGATGTTGTCCCACCCGGTGCCGGGCACCCAGTGCTCGTAGATCTTCTCCGGGATCGACTCGACGTGGTCGACGAAGCGCCTCCAGTCCGGCGGGTTCGTCATCATGGTCTCCCGTCAGCGTGCTGCTCGTCCGCGTGGGCGGTCGGTGCTGGTCGAACACCATGATGGCCCGGACATGACGCCCACCGGGCCCGAACCACGCGCCCTCACGCGGACGGGTGACGCCGGCGAGGTGTGCCGTCCTCACCCGGCAGGAACGGCGATTGCCACCGCGGTGAGGCGGCAGCCGTGTACGATCCCGCCGACGATCACCTGCAGGGGGGAACCGATGGCGATCAACATCAGGCGCGCCACCGCGCTCACGGTCTCGGCGGCATGCATGGCCGTCATCCCGATCAGCGGCGAGGCGGCGGCAGCCGCGAAGCCGGCGGTCCGGACCGCGCACGCCGCGCAGTCGGTCAAGCCCAACGCCCTGTACGAGTGGGTCCATGGGGTACCCAACAGCCTCAGGCGCGGGGGCACGATCGTCTTCAGCCTCTGGTACAAGCAGACCTCGCGTCACACGATCAGCGTCGACGACTACTACCTCGGCTTGATGAACACGACGGACCCGCGGAACCCGTGGTCCAAGGGCCTGTCCATCCAGCTCCTCGACCCGACGACGCACAAGTGGATCACCCCGGCGAAGCGCTTCTTCGGCCCGAGCGGCGTGGACTGGCCCTACGTCGACGGTGGAATCCCCCTCAAGCCGAACGCGGTCGGGCACGTCTACCTGCGCGTCACCTTCGGCCGCACGGCCCGCCTCGGCCGCTGGGTCATCCAGCCGCAGATCGGCGGCTGGAGCGGCACCGGAGGGCTCGACTACAACACCCCGTACGCCCGCATGACCCTCGACGCCTGAGGTGGCGGTCAACTTTCGGGCCGGGCCGGCGGGCGTCCATGTTCCTCCGCACGTCCATTATGGGGGAGCGAGATGCGGCCGAGCATGCGCCAGGTGATTCGACCGGCGATCCTCGCCGTGGGTCTGGCGGCGTTGGCAGGTTGCTCCGGCAACCCGTCGGCGCCCGCCACGCACGCTGCGGCCGGCTCCGCCGCCCCGGCCCGGCCGATCAGTGACACGAGCACCCCGCCCGCGCTCGACGGCCCCGGCCAGGTCCTGCTGCAGGCCGCGGGCCGCAACGGGTCGGCAGAGCTCGGCACGGTTCCGCGCATCCAGCCCGGCACCCTCACCCTCGTCGTCGCCTGCAGCGGGCCCGGCACGATCACCGTCGACCTCGGCGGGATCGCCTCCTACAGCGGCGTGGACTGCGATGGCGACTCCCCCGGGCAGTACGACGTGATGGAGAGGGACTCCGCCTCCTCCCAGGTCCGGGTCTCCGTCCGCGGCGCGAGCTCCGACCACTGGGCCGTCACCCTGGGCTGGTCCCCCACGACGTCCCCGCAGCCGACCCAGAACTGACCCCGGCCGTTTCGCCGATTCCGCTCGGCACCTATGCTCCTGCGATGCTCGGCTCAACTGGCCTGCCGCGCAAGCACTTCACCGGCCTCGGACACGATCCGGTTTCGACGCCCGACCGTCTCTGACGGACCGTGAGCCGGCCATGCTACGTTCCGCTTGCACACACTTCCTGCACAGATCCCCCGCTCTCCCTCCACGGTCGAGCGTGGGTCTGCCCTGCCCACACGAAGGACCCCATGAGCCCCAAGGTCATACTCGCCGTCTGCCTCTCCGCCGCGATCCTCTCCGGCGCCGCCTCGGGCGTCATCACGGGCGAACTCAACCAAGGCGCCCGGGGAGCGCGGGGCGCGGTCGGCGCCCCGGGGCCGCGCGGCCAGGTCGGCGCGGTGGGCCCGGCGGGCAAGTCCGGCAGCGACGCGAACCTCGGCCCGCTCGGGGTGTGCGTGAGCACCAACACCTCCGGCACCACGTTCTTCGTGGACGGCGTCTACCAGCCCGCGGTCATCAACGGCGTGCCCTCGTGCACGACCGGCACCTTCACGTCGATCCAGCCGGCCAAGCAGTCGCAGTAGCACCAGCGCCGCCCGCGAAGGGCCTGTTCGCGGGGCTGAAGCGGAAGCTCATGGACAAGGGCACCGTGAGCTTCTTCGCGTACCTGGCCGGGCCGACGAGCGTGGAGCTGTCGGCGGAAGGCGTGCCGTGCGGGCACGCAAGGGGCCCCGGCGTGCACGGGGGGAACACGCCGGGGCCAACTGGCCGGTCAAGCCAGTGACTTGATCGTATCGCCGCAGGCCGGAGGCCCGGAAGAGTTTGCCTCGAGGTACTTCTCAGCTCTTCGTCGCGAGGGCGCGGAGGAAGAAGGTGAGGTTGGCCGGGCGCTCCGCCAGGCGGCGCATGAAGTAGCCGTACCACTCGTTGCCGTAGGGGAGGTAGACACGCATGGTGTTGCCCTCGGCGATGAGGCGCTCCTGCTCCTCCGGCCGGATGCCGTAGAGCATCTGGTACTCGAAGGAGTCCGCCGCACGGCCGTTGGCGGCCGCCAGCTCGCCGGCGATGCGGATGAGGCGCGGGTCGTGGGAGGCGACCATCGGGTAACCCTCGCCCGCCATCAGGACCTTGAGGCAGCGGACATAGGCGAGGTCGACCTCGGACTTCTTCTGGAACGCGACCGAGGCCGGCTCCTGGTAGGCGCCCTTGCAGAGGCGGACGCGGCTGCCGGGGCCGCTGAACTCGGCGCAGTCGGCCTCGGTGCGGTGGAGGTAGGCCTGGAGGACGACGCCGAGCCAGGGGAAGTCCGCGCGCAGCTCGCGGGCGATGCCCAGGGTGGAGTCGGTGGTGGTGTGGTCCTCCATGTCCAGGGTGACCGTGGTCCCGACGGCGCCGGCCGCCTCACAGATGCGGCGGGCGTTGTCGAGGGCGACCTTCTCGCCGTCCTGGGGCAGGAACTGGCCGACCGCCGAGAGCTTGACGGAGACCTCGGCCCGGTCGGCGAGACCGCTCTCGGCGAGGGCGGCGAGCAGCTTCTCGTAGGCCTCGGCCGTGGCCGCGGCCTGTGTGGCGTCGGAGGTGTCCTCGCCCAGGTGGTCGAGGGTGATCCGGCGGCCGGTCGCGACCAGGTCGCGGGTCACGGAGACGCCGTCGACGAGGGTCTCGCCCGCGACGAAGCGGTTGACGATGGCGCGGGTGGGGGGCAACTGCTCGATGAGCTTGCGGGAGCGCGGGGAGCGGGAGGCCGCGAGCAGGGTGGAACGGAGCATGTCAAAACTCCAGGGCACGGAGGAGGAGAAGCAGAAGAAGTGGGGGTGGGTGCCGCGCCCCCTCCACGGGGGGAGTTGAGGGGGCGCGGCGGCTCAGGGAAGGGCGACGCGACGGGGCGTCAGCCCATGTGCGGGTAGCGGTGGTCCGTCGGCGGGACGAAGGTCTCCTTGATGGAGCGGGCCGAGGTCCAGCGCAGCAGGTTCTGCGCGGCACCGGCCTTGTCGTTGGTGCCGGAGGCACGCCCGCCGCCGAAGGGCTGCTGGCCGACGACGGCGCCGGTCGGCTTGTCGTTGACGTAGAAGTTGCCCGCCGCGAAGCGCAGCACCGAGGCCGCGTGCGCAACGGCCGCGCGGTCGGTGGCGAAGACCGCGCCGGTCAGACCGTACGAGGAGACCGACTCCATCTGCGCGAGCGTCGCGTCCCACTCCGCGTCCTCGTAGACGTGGACGGCGAGGATCGGGCCGAAGTACTCGTCGCGGAAGTACTCCGCGGCGGGGTCGGCGGCGACCAGGACGGTCGGGCGGACGAAGTAGCCGACCGAGTCGTCGCAGGTGCCACCGGCGAGGACCTCGACCTGTGGGTCGGCGGCGGCACGCTCCAGCGCGGCCTTGTTCTTCGCGAAGGCGCGCGCGTCGATGACGGCGCCCATGAAGTTCGACAGGTCCGCGACGTCACCCATGGTCAGGGACTCGGTCGTGGCCCTGACGTCGTCCTTGATCTGCGCCCAGAGGGAGGCCGGGACGTAGGCGCGGGAGAGCGCCGAGCACTTCTGGCCCTGGAACTCGAACGCGCCGCGGACCAGCGCCGTGGTGAGCGAGGCCGGGTCGGCGGACGGATGGGCGATCAGGAAGTCCTTGCCGCCGGTCTCGCCGACCAGACGCGGGTAGGTGCGGTACGAGGCGATGTTCTCGCCGACCGTCTTCCACAGGTGCTGGAAGGTCGGGGTCGAGCCGGTGAAGTGGATGCCGGCCAGGTCGCGGTGCGGCAGCACGACCTCGGAGACGGCCAGGCCGTCTCCGGTCACCATGTTGATGACGCCCTTGGGCAGGCCCGCCTCTTCCAGCAGCTGCATCAGCAGGTGCGCGGCGAACTGCTGCGTGGGGGACGGCTTCCAGACGACCGTGTTGCCCATCAGCGCGGGGGCGGTCGGCAGGTTGCCGGCGATCGCGGTGAAGTTGAACGGCGTGATCGCGTAGACGAAGCCCTCGAGCGGGCGGTGGTCGGTGCGGTTCCACACGCCGGGCGAGGAGATCGGCTGCTCGGCCAGGATCTGGCGGGCGAAGTGGACGTTGAAGCGCCAGAAGTCGACGAGCTCGCACGGGGTGTCGATCTCGGCCTGCTGCGCGGTCTTGGACTGGCCCAGCATGGTCGCGGCGGCCAGCGTCTCGCGCCACGGGCCGGAGAGCAGGTCGGCGGCGCGCAGGAAGACGGCGGCGCGCTCGTCGAAGGGCAGCGCGCGCCAGGCCGGGGCGGCGGCGAGGGCGGCCTCGACGGCGTCGCGGGCGTCGTCCGCGGTGGCGTTGCGCATGGTGCCGAGCACGGCGGCGTGACGGTGCGGCTGGACCACGTCGATCGGCTCGCCGCCACCGAGGCGCTTGACCCCGCCGATGGTCATGGTGAGCTCGACCGGCGCCTGGCCGCCCAGACGCTTCAGCTCGGCCTCCAGACGGGCCCGCTCGGCGGAGCCCGGAGCGTAACTGTGCACCGGCTCGTTGACCGGCGTCGGAATCTGGGTCACAGCGTCCAACACGCGCATGCTCCTCTGAGTTCTGGAGGTGTCGACTGTCCTCAGGATCGGACCGGAGGAGGGCCACCGCACGCAGTCGTGGTGCATGCGGTGGACGCTCCGCCCAGCGGATCGGGACGACGCGGTTCTCGCGTCGATGCTCACGCTAGGCCCGGAGGCCAGGGCCGCTCTTTGTCCGGTCGCATAGCATCCAGGTATGGAGCATGTCGGATCGGACAACCCTGGGGAGGAACTCCCGCTGCCGGCGCCGGGCGCCGTCGGGATCACCCTGAGGCAGCTGCTGATGTCGCTCGGCGAGCCGGTCGTCGAGCTCCAGTGCGCCCCGGCGGGCCTGGACGTGGAGGCCGTCGACGTCGGCCTGCTGGACCCGGAGGACCCGCCGGCCGCCCGGCCGGGCGAGCTGGTGCTGGCCATCGGCGTGCGCGGACGCGCGGCGATCCCGGCGCTGCGGGCCGCCGCGGCGGCCGGCGCGGCGGCGGTCGCGGTGCGGATCGACTCCCCCGCGCAGCGGGACACGCTGCGCGACTTCGCCGAGCGGGCCGGGATCGCGCTGCTGTCGGTGCGCCGCGAGGTCCGCTGGGAGCACCTGGACGCGCTGGCGCGCGCCGCGCTCGGCAGCGGGCGCCCGACGCTGCCCGCCGAGGGCGGCGCGGAGGAGGGCGACCTGTTCGCCCTCGCGCAGACCACGGCCGTGCTGACCGGCGGCATCGTCAGCATCGAGGACACCGCCAACCGGATCCTCGCCTACTCGCGGTCCGCCGACTCCGACGAGATCGACGATCTGCGCCGGCTCACCATCCTCGGCTGGCAGGGCCCCGAACCGTACCTGTCGAAGCTGCGCGAGTGGGGCGTCTTCCAGCAGCTGCGCGCGGGCGACTCCGTCGTCTCCATCGAGGAGCACCCCGAACTGGGGCTGCGCCGCCGCCTCGTCGTCGCGATCCGCTCCGGGGAGCGGCAGTTGGGCACGATCTGGGTGCAGGAGGGGGCGACCCCGCTGACCGAGCGCGCCGACCAGGCGCTGCTCGGCGCGGCCCGGGTCGCCGCGCTGCAGCTGATGCGGCGCCGCCGCTCGGTCAGCTCGGAGCTGCGGCTCACCCAGAACCTGCTCTCAGGCGTGCTGCAGGGCACCACCGGCGCGCAGTCCCTCGCCGGGCACCTGGGCCTCGACCCGAAGCGTCCGGCGGCGGTCCTGGGCTTCGCCCTGCCGGGCTCCGGCCCCGGCTCGGACGAGCTGCATCGCGACGAGACGCTCAGCCTGATGGCGGTCCACGCCGCGGCCCGCCACCGCAGCGCGCTGACGGCCGCGGTCGACGAACGCGCGTACGTGCTGCTGCCCGAACTCCCGCGCGGCGTCGCCCCCGCGACGCTGCTCGGCTGGGCCCGCGAGCTCGCGGAGGCCGCGACCCGCCACCTCTCCCCCGCGGGCGCGAGCTCGGGCCCCGCCCGGCGGGGCCCCGGCGGCGCGGGCGGCACGGGCGGCACGGCGGGTGATGCGGTCACCGCCGGAGCTGCGGGCGCCGCGTCAGCGACGGGCAGGAAGGGCGACGCCACCGGAGGCATCCTGGTCCGGGGGGCGCTCGGGACCGTGGCGCCCACGCTCGCCGGCGCCGCCGCGTCGCGCCGCGAGGCGGACCGGATCCTCGACGCGATGGTCTCCGGCCACGTCGACGCCCAGGTCGCCGACCTCGCCCAGGTCCGCGCCCAGGTCCTGCTGGCCGAGACCCTCGGCCTCCTCGCCGCCGCGCCCACCGTCCGCGACCCCCGCCTGACCGCGCTCCTCGCCCACGACGCCGAGCACGGCGGGCACCTCGCCCCCTCCGTCCTCGCCTGGCTCGACGCCTTCGGCGACGTCCGCGACGCCGCCGCGGC
>NZ_QKYN01000090.1 GCF_003258295.1 Streptacidiphilus pinicola
TCCCGCTGCTGGCGCAGGACCACCACGTCCTCGCACTCGACCCGCGCGGCGCCAGGTGTGCGCGTGGAGCGGGAACGCGGCGAGCAGCAGCACCGGCTCGCCGGAGCCCGCCTCCGCGAGGTGGAACGTGGTGCCGTTGGCCTCGATCTCGCGGTGACGGAGGGGACGGAGCTGGGGGGTGACGGTCTCGGACACGGCTGCCTCCACGGGGCGGGGTCAGGAACGGAACTGCGCGGCGAAGCGCTCGACCGCTCCCTGGTGCAGGAACGGGTGGAGCAGGCGGTCGACCAGGCGCACTCCGGGGATCCGCAGGCCGCCGAAGAAGCCGAAGCGCGTGGTGTCGTGGCTCTCGGCGGTGGCCGCCAGGCCGCCGATCAGGAAGCGGCTCTGCATCAGGCAGGAGCCCGGCCCCATGACGATGTCGAAGCGGGCCCGCATGCCCAGCGGGCTGCGGGCGACGGCCTCCAACGGCCTGCCCTCGGCATCCGTGGAGGTGATGGTGAAGGTGCGGATGTCGTTGATCAGCAGCGGCATCTGCCGCTCCAGATCGGTGGCCAGGGTCCACACCTGCTCCACCGGGACGTCCAGGACCAGCTCGCCGTAGCTGGTGCCGGGCGCGGCCGTGGCGAGGACGCGCAGGCGCCGCACCGGATCGAGTTCCGCGACCGGCCAGCCGCTGCCGCGGGCATCGTCACTGCGGAGGTCGTCGTTCATCCTTCCCACTCCTTCCTGAAACGGCGCCGGGCCCGGAAGAGACGGGTGCGCACGGTGGGCTCCGGGACCCCGAGCAGCGCGCTGACGGCGTGTTCGTCGAGGCCCTCCAGATCCCGCAGGACCAGGACCGCCCGATGGTGCGGCGAGAGCCGCTCCAGCACGTCGTGGACGTCCGCGGCCAGCTGCGGGTCGCCGGGGGCGGGGACGTCGGCCAGCTCGGCCGGCAGGTCGCGGGAGGCGGCCCGGGCCACCCGCACCGCCTCGCGGACGGCGATCGCCCGCGCCCAACCGAAGAGCGCGGCGGGCTCCTTGAGCTGACGCAGGTTCCGGAAGACGGCGATCAGCGCCTCCTGGGCCGCGTCAGGGCCGTCCGCCAGGGCGATCGGCCCGCAGAGCCGGCCGATGTAGGGCGTGAGCCGGTCCAGAAGCTGATCGGTCGCCAACTGATCCCCCCGCTGCGCGGCTCGGACCAGCGGCGCGAGGTCGTCCCGCCGCCCGGCCGCCCCCGAGGAATCGGACCGGGACGGAGGCGGGGACGGTGACGTGGGAGACGGCGCGGACACGGTGGTCACCGTTCGTCGAGGCGGGCGAGGAAGGGCGCGAGCGTGCTCAGCACCGTGCTCCGGCCAGGAGCCGCCCAGAGCGTGTCGAGGTGCGTCATGGCGTCGTTCTCCGCGAAGGTCGCGGCCGGGATCCTGGAGTGGTCCACCACCCAGCGGGCGGCCGCGTTCACCGTGCCATGGGTGAGCCCGGACGCGAAGGAATACAGCGGCACGTCGATCTGCGCCGCGTGCCAGAGCCGCAGCCCCAGCAGCCGGCCGGCCGGCGTCGGGCGGAACGGGTCCGCGGCCTCCAGGTCGAGCGTGAGCCGGTTCGGCCAGTACCACTCCAGCGCGGCGGGCACGGGCCCGGCCAGGGCCCGTGCGGCCGTCGCGGAGCGGGTGTACGCGGGGTTGATGCTCATCTCCGCGGCGAGCGGGTGGCTCGCCAGCATCCACGTGATCAGGCCCGCGTTGCTGACCGGATGGTTGGGGCGCAGCGGCGCCGGAAGCCGCGGGGCGAGCGTCGAGGGAGCGTCCGGCGCGGCGACGGCGTAGGCGCCGGCGAGCTGCTGCAGGATCTGCAGCGTCTCCGGCCGCCCGGCGACGGCGGCCAGACTCCCGTCGAAGACCGCACCGCCGGCGATCTGCCGCTGCCAGGCGGCGGCCTGCGCGGCGGTGAGCCGGTACACGTCCCCCTGCCCGGCGAAGGCGTCGTGCACGCCGCCGTCCAGGTTCACCAGGCCCGACAGATCCCGGTAGCCGGGGCGGCCGTCGAAGTCCCAGGCGGCGTAGGCCAGGGCCGTCGTCGCGCCCCAGGAGTGGCCGCCCAGCACGACCTGGTGCCGCCCATGGTCCCGCGCGGCCAGTACGATCTGCCGCAGGTCGTCGAGCTCCACGGCGAGCCCCCACTGCCCGACGTACGCGGCCGTCTGCGGGGTCTGCACGCGGTAGTGCCCGCCGAGGTAGTACGCCGCCGCGGCGTCGGGCCCGGAGCGGAAGCCGCTCAGGTCGGCGAGATCCTGCTCGCGTCGGTCGACCGCCCACACCTGTGTGTCCGGCAGCCGCGCCACCAGCTCCTCCGCCAGCGCCCGGAAGTCGTCGGCCGCGCCGAACTGCCCCGGCACCAGCACCACGACCTGCCGCGCCTGCGGCCGGCCCACCTCCAGCACGTGCACCCGCTGGGCGTCCGCCGGCCCGGCGGCGCGGGCGCCCGCCATCGAGACGTACGCCTCGTGCACCGCCGCTCGCGCGGGCCTGGCCGCTGCGGCAGCGGCCGGGCCCGCGCCCGGCAGGACCAGCGCACCGGCCAGCGCACCCACCAGCGCGGCCGGGACGACCCGCTTCTTCCAATCTTTCCAGGCGTGCATTTGCTCCCCCTCCACTCGTGACTCGACTCTCGTCGGGTCTCTCGTGGGAAGGGAGGAGCCGTATCGGCCCGACGTTCCCCGTGACGCGCATCACAGCGTTCGTCAGCTCGCGCTTTCCGGTCCGGCGCGCAATGCGGGACACTTGGGGTTTGGCCATCGCCCGGTACCGGAGGAGACGCACGTGCACGACGGGCCGCTGATCGTTCAGTCCGACAAGACCCTGCTGCTGGAGACCGGGCACGACCTCGCCGGGGAGTGCCGGCGCGCCATCGCTCCGTTCGCGGAGCTGGAGCGGGCGCCGGAGCACGTGCACACGTACCGGGTGACGCCGCTCGGCCTGTGGAACGCGCGGGCCGCCGGGCACGACGCGGAGCAGGTCGTGGACGCGCTGGTGCGCTTCTCGCGCTACCCCGTGCCGAACGCGCTGCTGGTCGACATCGCGGACACCATGGACCGCTACGGCCGGCTGCGGCTCGCCAAGGACCCGGTGCACGGCCTGGTGCTGACCGCCACCGACCGCCCCGTGCTGGAGGAGGTGCTGCGGTCCAAGAAGATCGCCCCGCTGGTCGGCCAGCGGCTCGACCCGGACACGGTGCTGGTGCACCCCTCCGAGCGCGGACAGATCAAGCAGATGCTGCTCAAGCTGGGCTGGCCGGCCGAGGACACCGCCGGGTACGTGGACGGGGAGGCGCACCCGATCGAGCTGGACCAGAACGGCTGGCAGCTGCGTGCCTACCAGGAGCAGGCCGCCGAGGGTTTCTGGCACGGCGGCTCCGGCGTCGTGGTGCTGCCCTGCGGCGCCGGCAAGACGCTGGTCGGCGCGGCCGCGATGGCCAGGGCCAAGGCCACCACGCTGATCCTGGTCACCAACACGGTCTCGGCCCGCCAGTGGAAGCACGAGCTGGTCAAGCGGACCTCGCTGACCGAGGACGAGATCGGCGAGTACAGCGGCACCCGCAAGGAGATCCGCCCGGTCACCATCGCGACCTACCAGGTCATGACGACCAAGCGGAAGGGCGTCTACCCGCACCTTGAGCTGTTCGACTCCCGCGACTGGGGCCTGATCGTCTACGACGAGGTGCACCTGCTGCCCGCGCCGGTCTTCAAGTTCACCGCCGACCTGCAGGCGCGCCGCCGGCTCGGGCTGACGGCGACGCTGGTGCGTGAGGACGGCCGCGAGGGCGACGTGTTCTCGCTGATCGGCCCCAAGCGCTTCGACGCCCCCTGGAAGGAGATCGAGGCGCAGGGCTACATCGCCCCCGCGGACTGCTGCGAGGTGCGGGTCACGCTCACCGACTCCGAGCGGCTCGCCTATGCGACGGCCGAGCCGGAGGAGCGGTACCGGTTCTGTGCGACGACGGCCACCAAGCGCCGGATCACCCAGGCACTCGTCGAGAAGCACCGGGGCACGCCGACCCTCGTCATCGGCCAGTACATCGACCAACTCGACGAGCTGGGCGAGGCGCTGGACGCGCCGGTGATCAAGGGCGAGACGACCAACGCGCAGCGCGAGAAGCTGTTCGACGCCTTCCGCGAGGGCGAGATCAGCGTGCTGGTGGTCTCCAAGGTCGCCAACTTCTCCATCGACCTGCCCGAGGCGACGGTGGCGATCCAGGTCTCCGGCACCTTCGGCTCCCGCCAGGAGGAGGCCCAGCGGCTCGGCCGGGTGCTGCGTCCCAAGGCGGACGGGCACATGGCGCACTTCTACTCGGTCGTGGCCCGGGACACCATCGACCAGGACTTCGCCGCGCACCGGCAGCGGTTCCTGGCCGAACAGGGCTACGCCTACCGGATCGTGGACGCGGACGACGTGCTGTGACGCTGCTGCGCTGAGCGGAGGCTCAGCTCTGCTTCAGGAGATCGTCCGGCAGGCCGTCGTGCCCGAGGACGACGACGGAGAAGGCCGTGGAGGCGAAGATGCCGACGCTGCGCGCGCAGGCCGCGATCGGGTTGCGCGGGCGGCGCTCCACCTTGGTGGCACCACGGGCGACGACGTGAGGACGGTTGGTCCGGGGACGGGGGTCGATGTGTGCGGTAGCCATGTCTCAAAGGTAGATTTCGAGCCCCGCGAAATCGTCAGCCCAACGGCCGAATCCGCGGGACCTTCGGCATCATCCCGCAGGGTGACCCGGCCTCGTCCTCGCGTCAGGGTTACCCCTGATATCCCCTGAATAAAGGATTCGCTCCCCGGTCGTTCGTAGGTATAGGGTGTCCGGTCTGCCGCCTCCCCGGGGACGCACGTGGGGAGGCGCCGCCCGGACGGTAACCGGGCGGCTCTCAAATTCCATCGCAGACTTTTGAGACCGCTGCGCGCCGGACACCCCCGGTGCTCCGCAGCCGGGAAGGCTTCTCCGTGCCTGCGCACAGTCCCATCCCCACCAACCCGCTCGACCGCGAACGCTCCCACCTGGCCTCCTCCCGTTCCGCGCTGCGCGCGATGCGCGAGGACGTCGAGGCGCTCGACATCCGTGACGTCACCGGAAACTGGGTCAACGCCGCGATCCTCGCCCGCGAGATCGACGACCGGATCAGGGCCCTGGCCGATCTCGCCGACACCCCGCTCTTCTTCGGCCGGCTCGACTTCCTGCACGCGCCGGGCGCGGATCTGGCGGAGGGCGGCGAGGGCGAGCGCTTCTACATCGGCCGCCGCCACGTGCACGACGCCGACGGCGACCCGATGGTCATCGACTGGCGCGCGCCCGTCTCCCAGTCCTTCTACCGGGCCAGCAAGAAGGACCCGATGGACATCGGGCTGCGCCGCCGCTTCGGCTACACCGGCGGCGAGTTGACCGCCTACGAGGACGAGCACCTGACCGACCCCGAAGAGGTGACGGGCGCCAGCGCGCTGCTCGCGGCGGAGATCGAGCGCCCGCGCGTGGGCCCGATGCGCGACATCGTGGCGACCATCCAGCCCGAGCAGGACGAGATCGTCCGCGCCGACGTGCACGGCACGGTCTGCGTCCAGGGGGCGCCCGGCACCGGGAAGACCGCCGTCGGCCTGCACCGTGTCGCCTACCTGCTCTACGCCCACCGCGAGCGCCTCGCCCGCACCGGCACGCTCGTCATCGGCCCGAACCGCTCCTTCCTCCACTACATCGAGCAGGTCCTGCCCGCGCTGGGCGAGTTGGACGTCGCCCAGGCCACCGTCGAGGAGCTCGTCGCCCACGTCCCGCTGCGCGCCACGGACAGCGCGCCGTCGGCGCGGATCAAGGGCGACGCGCGGATGGCGGAGGTGCTGCGCCGCGCCGTCCGGTCCGGCATCACCATGCCGACCGAGGGCTGCGTCGTGGTCCGCGGCTCACGCCGCTGGCGCGTCGCCTCCTACGAACTGGAGGAGATCGTCCGCGAGCTGATGGACCGTGACATCCGTTACGGCGCGGCCCAGGCCGCGCTCCCGCAGCGGATCGCGCACGCCGTCCTGGTGAAGATGGAGCAGTCGGGCGAGGCCCCCGACGACCGCGTCCAGGACGCGGTGGCCCGGAACCCCGCCGTCAAGGCGACGGCCAAGGCGCTGTGGCCGCCGGTCGACGCGGCCAAGCTGGTGCTGCGCCTGCTCTCCGACGCGGAGTTCCTCGCCGAGTGCGCGGAGGGCGTGCTGACGCCGGAGGAGCAGGCCACGGTGCTCTGGCCCAAGCCCGGCAAGGGCGTCAAGACCGCGCCGTGGACGCCCGCGGACGCGGTCCTCGTCGACGAGGCCCGGGATCTGGTCGAGCGGACGTCCTCGCTGGGCCATGTCGTCCTCGACGAGGCCCAGGACCTCTCCCCCATGCAGTACCGGGCGGTGGGCCGACGCTGCAGCACCGGCTCCGCGACGGTGCTGGGCGACATCGCCCAGGGCACGACGCCGTGGTCCACGGACTCCTGGGCCACCGCCCTGCACCACCTGGGCAAGCCGGGCTCCCGGGTGGAGGAGCTGACCACCGGCTTCCGCGTCCCCGGCGAGGTCATCGACTACGCGTCCCGGCTCCTGCCGCAGATTGCGCCGGACCTGGCGCCCGCGACCTCGATCCGTACCGCGGTCGGCACCCTCGCCATCCGCCGCGTCGACGGCTCCGCCGCGCCCGAGGACGCGGACGCGCTGGACGCGGCCTCCGCGCTGGCTCCCGCGACGCCGCCCGCGCTCACCGACTCCGTCGTGGCGGCGGTCCATGACGCGCTGGCCAACGAGGGCAGTATCGGCCTGATCGCGGCCGACGCCCGCGTCCCCCTGCTGGGCGCCGCGCTGACCGCGGCGGGCCTCGGCTATCTCGCGCCCGGCACCGAGACCACGACGGAGACCCGGCTCACCCTCGTCCCCGCCTCACTCGCCAAGGGCCTGGAGTACGACTACGTCGTCCTGGACGAACCCGCCGCCATCATCGACGGCGAGGCAGATCTCCGCACGGGGCTCCGCCGCCTCTACGTCTGCCTCACCCGCGCCGTCTCCGGCCTGGACGTCCTCCACAGCCGCCCCTTGCCCGAGGCACTCGGGTAACCCTGAAGGGGCGGTCCGCCCCCGCTCGCGCCCGCGCGGCGGAGCCGCATATCGGTACGAGCCTCGCGCCCCTGGGGGGGTGCAACCTCCTGCGTGAGCTCGTCCGCCCTTGGAGGGTGCGGCTGATCCGGCGCCCGGAGGAAGGGCTACGCGGCTACGGGCTCGGCGTCGAGCAGGCGGCGCCACTGTTGGACGAGGCCGGTGTCGAGGGGGGTGTGCCAGCCGGAGCCCGTGCGGACCATCGTGCCGACGTGGAAGCCGTCGATGCCGGCCGCGCGCAGACGCGGGATGTGCTGGGTCTTGAGGCCGCCGCCCACGAGGATGCGGGGACGGTAGCCGGGCGCGCCGGCCTGGGCGACCTCGTGGGCGAGGACGTCCATGCCGGTGGCCACCCCGGCCGCGCTGCCCGCGGTGAGGACGGTGTCCAGGCCGGGCAGGCCGTCGATCGCGGCGCGGACCTCCTCGCGGGAGGTCGCGTTGTCCAGGGCCCGGTGGAAGGTCCAACTGCAGCCGGGGATCGCCTCCAGCAGGGTGCGCACGGACGCCAGGTCGACCTCGCCCTCGGGGGTGAGGAAGCCGAGGACGAACTCCTCCGCGCCCTCGGCGCGCAACGCCTGCGCCTTGGCGCAGAGCCCGTCGAGGTCCCGCACCACGAAGCCGTTGCCGTCGCGCAGCATCACGCGGAGCGGCACGTGGACCGCTGCCCGGATCCGGGCGAACTCGGCGAGGTCCGGCGTGAGCCCGTCGGCCGCCATCTCGCCGGCGAGTTCCAGGCGGTCGGCTCCGCCCGCCGCGGCCGCGACGGCGTCCTCCGCGGACGTCGCGATGACCTCGAAGATCGCCCGATCGCTCATGTACAGCCTCTCTGTTCCGCTCCGAAAACGGCACAACAGGTCTAGTCCAATGTAGACACCCTAGCCTGCGCGGCCACGCAGCGACAGCGACGCCACTCTTGCACCCGTGTGACAGCGAACCGGGCACCGTCCGTACCACAATGGCTCTATGTCCGAGTCGTCGCATCCCGACCAACCCCTCGCGGAGAACCTGCTCGCCCGCTGGACGGCGCTCTTCGCGACACCCGAGGCCGAGCCGTACGGGGAGCAGCTGCTGCGCCGCTGGTCGGAGCCGCAGCGCAAGTACCACACGGTGCGGCATCTGGCCGCGACCCTGCAGGTCATCGACCGGTTGGCCGGCCACGCCGACGACGCCGACCTGGTCCGGCTCGCCGCCTGGTTCCACGACGCGGTCTACGCCCCCGACCGCAGCGAGAACGAGGAGCGCAGCGCCCGTCTGGCCGAGAAGGTCCTGCCGGAGCTGGGCGTCGCGGACGAGGCGATCGCCGAGGTGGCCCGGCTGGTCCGGCTGACCGCCGAGCACGACCCGGCAGCAGGCGACCGCAACGGCGAGGTGCTGTGCGACGCGGACCTCGCCGTCCTCGGCGCACCGCCGCACGTCTACGCCGGCTACGCGGCGGCCGTCCGGGCCGAGTACGCGTTCGTGCCGGAGGAGGACTTCCGCAAGGGCCGCGCCGCGATCCTGGAGCAGCTGCTCACCAAGAAGCCCTCGCTCTACCGGACCCACCCCGCCCAGACCACCTTCGGCCCCCGTGCGGAAGTGAACCTGCGTTCCGAGTTGGCGCAGTTGCGCGATAAGGTGCCGCCCGTTACGTGAGTCCCTAGGACCGCCGGGTGGGGTGCATGGATATCGAGGCAGAGTTCGAGTACCAGCACGGCGAGGCGCGCCGTTACTGGCTTCGCAGCCACGGGCTCTACGCCGTCGCCGGGCTGCTGGTGGGACTCACCTCGGTGGCCGTCGCGGTGTTGCCCGGAGCGGCGCACCCGGCCCGCATCACGCTCGCGCTGGTCGGCGTCCTGGCGCTCGCCTGGACCGTGTACGGCACCCGCTACGCGCTGCGCAATCTGCCCCGACCGGGCGCGACGACGAACCTCAGGTTCACCGACGTCGGCCTGTCGATGCGGGACCAGTTCCAGTCGACCCAGGTCCGCTGGCCCGCGGTGCGCCGGGTGCTGCTGCGGCGCGGCTGGCTCGTCGTCGAGGGCACGCAGACCGTTCGCACCCGGGTCGTACCGGCCCGCGCGCTGAGCGAGGTGCAGCTGGAGGAACTGCGCGAGTGGCTCACCGCGCAGAAGCTGATGCGCTAGCTAGCGGTGCTTGGGCCGCCGCAGGCCCGCGGCGCTGAGCCGGGCGACGATCTCGCGGCTGCGCACCGGGACCGCGCCGAGCTCCACCGCCTGCGTGTAGAGCCGTTCCGGCACGTCGTAGTGGTCCCGCTCGAAGCCGCGCTCCGGCACACCCAGGAGCCGCGCGAACGCGTGCAGCTCGTCGTACGAGAGGTCCGAGACCAGGTGCGACCAGAGCCGCCCGTGGCCGGGCCAGGTCGGGGGGTCGATGAGGATCACGGCGCGAGCTCGCCGACGGCCGCGACGACCCGTCCCTCCTTGCCGCAGACCCAGTGCGGATCCGGTCCCAGCTCGGGCTCCACGGCGAGCGCGTGCGGATCGCCGTCGGCGGCGCAGTCCTGGCACAGGGGCCAGCGGCCCCAGCCCTCCAGCAGGGCGTCCTGCACGTCCTGGGCGACCAGACCCAGCAGGTAGTCCACACCGTCCGGCCACTGCTCGACCCACCACCGCCGCTGCGCGATCGCGTCCTCCAGCACCGAGACGATCGCCGCGTCCGCGACGTCCCTGACGGTCAGATCCTTGAGCAGCGCGCTCCGCGCCCCGTGCAGGGCGGCTTCCAGTGCGTTCTCCATCGCTCCAGTCTCGCAGCCTCCGGCGGGGAGGTGCCCTCAGCGTGGGCGCGAGCAACCACCCGGTGCGGGGAGGTGCAACGAAAAGCAGGCGGCCACCCACCCTGTGAGGGGTGGGCGGCCGCCCGGAGGAGTTCGTGATCCGTCAGGATCAGAAGTCCATGTCACCGCCCGGCATGCCGCCGCCGGCCGGGGCCGCGGCCTTCTCCGGCTTGTCAGCGATGACGGCCTCGGTGGTGAGGAAGAGCGCGGCGATGGACGCCGCGTTCTGCAGCGCGGAGCGCGTCACCTTGGCCGGGTCGATGATGCCCGCGGCGATCAGGTCGACGTACTCGTTGGACGCGGCGTTCAGGCCGTGACCGGCGGGGAGGTTGCGCACCTTCTCCACCACGACGCCGCCCTCGAGGCCGGCGTTGGTCGCGATCTGCTTGATCGGGGCCTCGAGCGCGACGCGCACGATGTTGGCACCGGTCGCCTCGTCGCCGTCCAGCTCGAGCTTCTCGAACGCGACACTGGCCTGGAGCAGGGCCACGCCACCACCGGCGACGATGCCCTCCTCGACGGCGGCCTTGGCGTTGCGGACGGCGTCCTCGATGCGGTGCTTGCGCTCCTTGAGCTCGACCTCGGTGGCCGCGCCCGCCTTGATGACGGCGACGCCACCGGCCAGCTTGGCCAGGCGCTCCTGCAGCTTCTCGCGGTCGTAGTCCGAGTCGCTGTTCTCGATCTCGGCACGGATCTGCGCCACGCGGCCCGCGACCTGGTCGCTCTCGCCGGCGCCGTCCACGATGGTGGTCTCGTCCTTGGTGACGACGACCTTGCGGGCGCGGCCGAGCAGCTCCAGACCGGCGTTCTCCAGCTTGAGGCCGACCTCCTCGGAGATGACCTGGCCACCGGTGAGGATCGCGATGTCGCCGAGCATGGCCTTGCGACGGTCACCGAAGCCCGGGGCCTTGACGGCGACGGACTTGAAGGTGCCGCGGATCTTGTTGACGACCAGGGTGGAGAGCGCCTCGCCCTCGACGTCCTCGGCGATGATCAGCAGCGGCTTGCCGGACTGCATGACCTTCTCGAGCAGCGGGAGCAGGTCCTTGATCGAGCCGATCTTGGAGTTGGCGATGAGGATGTAGGGGTCCTCGAAGACCGTCTCCATGCGCTCCAGGTCGGTGGCGAAGTACGCCGAGATGAAGCCCTTGTCGAAGCGCATACCCTCGGTGAGCTCCAGCTCCAGACCGAAGGTCTGGGACTCCTCGACGGTGATGACGCCTTCCTTGCCGACCTTGTCCATCGCTTCGGCGATGAGCTCGCCGATCTGGGTGTCGGCGGCGGAGATGGAGGCGGTGGAGGCGATCTGCTCCTTGGTCTCCACGTCCTTGGCCTGCTCGAGCAGCTGGGCGGAGACGGCCTCGACGGCCTTCTCGATGCCGCGCTTCAGAGCCATCGGGTTGGCGCCGGCGGCGACGTTGCGCAGACCCTCGCGGACGAGAGCCTGGGCCAGCACGGTGGCGGTGGTGGTGCCGTCACCCGCGACGTCGTCGGTCTTCTTGGCGACCTCCTTGACGAGCTCGGCGCCGATCTTCTCGTACGGGTCCTCGAGCTCGATCTCCTTGGCGATGGAGACACCGTCGTTGGTGATCGTGGGGGCGCCCCACTTCTTCTCCAGAACGACGTTGCGGCCCTTGGGGCCGAGCGTGACCTTGACGGCGTCGGCGAGCTGGTTCATACCGCGCTCGAGGCCGCGACGGGCCTCTTCGTCGAACGCAATGATCTTGGCCATGGAAGCGGTCCTCCTGGACAGACTGGCTGCTTCGGACCGCGCCTGCGCCCGCGACGGACGGCTCCGGCCTTCGGCGGTTCCGTCCCGCCTCGCCCGGGGCCTCACCGACCCGGCCCGTTGTCACTCTCTACCTCAGAGTGCTAACGCCAATGATTAGCACTCGACCCCCTCGAGTGCAAGCAGGTGGTCGAAGCTGGGGACAGCTCACCGGCGGCGCTCGAGCAAGACGAAGGACCCCTGCCCACAGGTGGGGCAGGGGTCCTTCGGAAGACCTGCGTGGATGCATCGTTTCGTCTGGAACGAGCTCGTGCGGGTCCTGATTCAGTCAGCGAGCGCTGCCCGTCAGCCAGTGGTGTTTCAGCCGATGACCTTGACCATGTCGGCCTGCGGGCCCTTCTGGCCCTGCGAGATCTCGAACTCCACCCGCTGGCCCTCTTCGAGCGCCCGGTACCCGTCCATCTGGATCGCGCTGTAGTGGACGAACACGTCCGCACCACCGTCGACCGCGATGAAGCCGTACCCCTTCTCCGCGTTGAACCACTTGACGGTGCCCTGAGCCATTCCAAACTCCCCTATTGCTGGCCCTTTCACGGTCCGCACACCGCGGACCGGGCCGGACTGGACGCTGCGGGGTGCAGTGCCGGTGCTCGGCCGACGCTGAATGTATCCACTCCGATGCCCTCAGCAACAGAGCATTCGACGGCAAATTCTTACGGGGAGTAATGAGACATAAGCGGCGAGCGGCAGCGAATAAGAACGATTCGGGCCGGGCATATCGGACGATCCCGACAATTCGCCGGATGAAAAAGAGCACGTCAACCGTCTCGCAGGACGGGACAGGAGCACTCTACTCCTCTTAAACGTCCGGAAATGACACGAGCGGGGCCACCCCCGTAAGGGGTGTCCCCGCTCTTCGTCGGTGACGGTCAGCAGCCGCCGGCCACCGCCGGGATGATCGAGACGGCCGCGCCGTCCGACGTGGCCGTCTCCAGGCCGTCGGCGAAGCGCACGTCGTCGTCGTTGACGTAGACGTTGACGAAGCGGCGCAGCTTGCCGTTGTCGTCCAGGAGGCGGGCGGAGATGCCCGTGTGGTTGGCCTCCAGATCCTTGATCACCTCGGCCAGGGTGGTGCCTTCGGCGCTCACCTCGGCATTGCCGCCCGTGTAGGTGCGCAGGATGGTGGGGATGCGGACGGTGACGCTCATGCGAGGCCTGCCTCTCGGAACGAGTCAAGGGTGGGGCGGATGACGGCGGTCGGGCGGGCGGCGTCCGCCACGGCCTCCAGGGTCTTCAGGCCGTCGCCGGTGTTCAGCACGACGGTCTCGGCGGCCGGGTCCAGCGCACCGCTCTCGATCAGCTTGCGCAGCACGCCGACGGTGACGCCACCGGCCGTCTCGGCGAAGATGCCCTCGGTACGGGCCAGCAGCCGGATCGCGTCGACCACCTGCTCGTCGTTGACGTCCTCGACCGCGCCGCCGGTGCGGCGGACGATGTCGAGCACGTAGATGCCGTCGGCCGGGTTGCCGATGGCGAGCGACTTGGCGATGGTGTCCGGCTTCTGCGGGCGGACCACGTCGTGGCCGGCCTTGAACGCGGCGGAGACCGGGGAGCAGCCCTCGGCCTGCGCGCCGAAGATCTTGTAGGGCTTGTCCTCGACCAGACCGAGGGCGATCAGCTCCTTGAGGCCCTTGTCGATCTTCGTCAGCTGGGAGCCGGAGGCGATCGGGATGACCAGCTGGTCCGGGATCCGCCAGTCGAGCTGCTCGCAGATCTCGTAGGCCAGCGTCTTGGAGCCTTCGCCGTAGTAGGGGCGCAGGTTGACGTTGACGAAGCCCCAGCCCTCGCCGGTCGGGTCGCCGATCAGCTCGGAGCAGAAGCGGTTCACGTCGTCGTAGTTGCCCTCGATGCCGACGACGTCGCCGCCGTAGATCGCGGCCATGACGACCTTGCCGGCCTCCAGGTCGTGCGGGATGAAGACGCAGGCGCGCAGCCCGGTGCGGGCGGCGGCGGCCGTGACGGCGCCGGCCAGGTTGCCCGTGGAGGAGCAGGAGAGCGTGGTGAAGCCGAAGGTGCGGGCGGCCTCGACGGCGATGGCCACGACCCGGTCCTTGAAGGAGTGGGTCGGGTTGCCGGAGTCGTCCTTGACGTAGAGGGAGCCGGTGACGCCCAGCTCACGGGCGAGGTTGTTCGCCTTGACCAGCTTGGTGAGGCCGGGGTTCAGGCTCGGGCGCTCGGCCACGTCCGGGGAGACCGGCAGCAGCGGGGCGTAGCGCCAGATGTTGTTCGGACCGTTCTCGATCTGCTTGCGCAGACCCTCCGGGTCGCCGGCCGGGAGCTCGTAGGCGACCTCGAGCGGACCGAAGCACTCGGCGCAGGCGAAGTTCGGGGCGAGGGGGGTGCGTGCTCCGCACTCGCGACAGGACAGGGCGACGGCGGGGCCGAAGGCGTCGGGTGCGACAGACTGGCTGACAGAAGCCATGATGGCGAGAACCTCTCTCCTCATCTTCCCCGGGGCGCGTCTCGCCACGGGCCGGAATTGGCACCTTCCCGGCCGGACCGCGCGTCTTCGGACGCGGGTCGCGTGGCAGGGGGGTTGCCGGGACATCAACGGGCCGTTCCCTCAGTCCCTCTGGATGAGCGCTATGGCGGCGCGTGTCCGACGCGTCGCGTTTGTCCGAGGCGGGACCCCAATGTGCGATGACCACACCTCGTCCTCAAGACTGTAACCGAAGCCCCACCGTGCGCCGACTACCGTCCGAGACGCGAGACGGCGCACGGTGACGAGCGCCGTGACCCCGCGCGCCCCCCGACGCGACCCGAAGGAGCCCCGTGCTGGACCAGGTGGAGGACTGGCTGCGCCGCCGTTCCTGGAGCGCCGCCGACCGACCCCTGCCCGCGCTGCTGGAGGCCAAGCGCCGCAGCGGCCTGACCGTCAGCGTGGTGCTGCCCGCGCTGGACGAGGAGGAGACGGTCGGCGAGATCGTCGCCACCATCCGTCGCGATCTGGTCGATGCCGCGCCGCTGGTGGACGAGCTGGTGGTGGTCGACTCCGGCTCGGTGGACCGCACCGCGCACGAGGCCGCCGCGGCGGGCGCGCGGGTCGTGCACCGCGACGAGATCCTGCCCGGCCTGCCCTCGGAGCCCGGCAAGGGCGAGGTGCTGTGGCGCTCGCTGCTGGCCACCTGCGGCGACGTGGTCTGCTTCATCGACTCCGATCTGCGCTCCTTCGACGCCGCCTTCGTCTCGGGCATCGTCGGGCCGCTGCTGACCGAGCCGGACGTGGCCTTCGTCAAGGCGATGTACGACCGGCCCTTCGACACCGAGACCGGCTCCATCCCGGCCGGCGGCGGCCGGGTCACCGAGCTGGTGGCGCGGCCGCTGCTCAACCTGCACTGGCCGCTGCTGGCCGGCTTCGTCCAGCCGCTCGGCGGCGAGTACGCGGCACGGCGCTCGCTGCTGGAGCGGCTGCCCTTCCCCACCGGCTACGGCGTGGAGCTCGGCCTGCTCGTCGACGCGCTGGGCCTGGTCGGTCTGGACGCGCTGGCCCAGGTGGACGTGGGCGTGCGGCACCACCGGCACCAGGACGCCCAGGCACTGGGCCGGATGGCGGCCACCATCTACCGCACCGCTCTGGAGCGACTCAAGGCCGCCGACGTAGACACCTTGTTGCGCCCGGAGCTGGTGCAGTTCACCCGCACGGCGAACGGCTTCACCCCGAGCAGCACGGAGGTGGCCACGGTGGAGCGTCCGCCGATGGCCTCTCTCCCCGAGTACCAGGCCCGAGCGGCCCTGCAGGCGCAACGGCGCGCCGCGGGGCTGGAGGTTTGCCCGCATCCCTGAGAGGCAAGGGTGACAGATATGGCTTCGACCACCGCCCCCGTCGTCCTCGCGTCCAACCGAGGTCCCGTCTCGTTCACCATCGAGGACGACGGCACGCTGACACCACGCAGAGGCGGCGGCGGACTGGTCTCCGGACTCTCCGCGATCGGCAGCGAGCAGCGCAGCGTCTGGGTCTGCGCGGCGCTCTCCGACGGCGACCGCGCGGCCGCCCGGCAGGGCCTGACCGAGCCCGACGTGCGCATGCTGGACATCGACGCGGAAACGTTCGCCCGCGCGTACAACGGCATCGCCAACTCGACCCTCTGGTTCGTCCACCACCTCCTGTACGACACACCGACCAAGCCCCTCTTCGACGCGCGGTTCCGCCGCGAGTGGGCCTCCTACGAGGAGTACAACCGCGCCTTCGCGGCCGCGCTGGCGGAGAGTGCCGAGCCCGGTGCGGCAGTACTCGTCCAGGACTACCACCTGTCACTGACACCGCGGCTGCTGCGCGAACTCCGCCCCGACGTGCGCATCGCGCACTTCTCCCACACGCCCTGGGCGCCGCCGGACTACTACCGCCTGCTGCCGGACGACGTGGCGCGCGACGTGCTGGAGGGGATCCTCGGCGCGGACCGGGCCGGGTTCCTGACGGAGCGCTGGGCGCGGGCCTTCGCCGACTGCTGCCGGGAGGTGCTCGGGGCCTCCGTCTCCGAGGACCTGGCAGTGACCCACGCCGGACACACGACCCGGCTCGGCGTCCACGGGCTCGGCGCGGACGCCGAGTTCCTCCGCGACCGCGCCCACCAACCGGACGTGGACGCCCGGTTGGCCGCGCTGCGGGAGGCCGTCGGCGACCGGCGCACGATCGTCCGCGTCGACCGCACCGAGCTGAGCAAGAACATCGTGCGCGGCCTGGAGGCCTACCGGCATCTGCTGCGGACCCGGAGCGAGTGGCTCGACCGGGTCGTGCACATCGCCTTCGCCTACCCCTCGCGGACCGACGTGCCGGAGTACCGCGCCTACACGGAGGCGGTGCTGCGCACCGCGAAGGAGATCAACGACGAGTTCGGCACCGCGCGTTGGCAGCCCGTCATCCTGCACGTCAACGACGACTTCCCGCGGTCGCTGGCCGCGTACCGGCTCGCCGACGTGGCGCTGGTGAACCCGATCCGCGACGGCATGAACCTCGTCGCCAAGGAGGTCCCGGTCGTCTCCGACGCGGGCGTCGCCCTGGTGCTCTCCCGTGAGGCGGGCGCACACGCGGAGCTCGGCGAGAGCGCCCTGACGGTCAACCCCTTCGACGTGATCCAGACCGCGGAGGCCCTGCACACGGCGCTGACCATGCCGTCCGAGGAACGCTCGGGCCGCACCAGGCGCCTGGCGGAGGCGAGCACCGCGCTGCCCCCGACGGCCTGGTTCCTGCAGCAGCTGCACGCCCTGAGGGGCGATCAGCCCGCGCAGGCGTAGGAGAATCCCGCCGCCCCGGTGAGGCCCGGGTGTCCCTCGATCCGGAGGGTCGCCCGGGCCGCGAAGGTGCCCGGGCCGGAAAGGGTCCAGATCAGCGGCAGTTGGACCTGCCGGGTCCCCGCCGCGACGGTCTCCGTGAGCAGTCCGCTGTCGGTCCCGTCGTTGCGGGTCCAGCGGTAGCGGAAGCTCCCGGCGCGGCCGTCGGTGGTGACGGTCGCGACGACGGTGCCCTTGCCTCCGCAGCCGACGGTCGCCGGGGCGGCCTGCACGGACACCCCCGTGATCCGCAGCGGCGGCGGGGCGAGGAGGCCGTCGAGCCACCAGAACAGCAGCGCGAGGAAGACGAGCGCGACCGGCACCCAGAACAGCCATCCGCGCCGCTTCTTCCCGGCCTCCTCCGGCTCGGGCACGATCTCGCCCTTCCAGACGGCGATCGTCCGCGCGGTCTTGGGGTCCGGCACGCCTGGCCCGAACCGGATCAGCCCGGGCTCCGAAACGGGGGCGGTGACCTCCGGTGCGGCTTGCGGCGCGGCCGCCGGCTGCGCGGGGAGCTCCACCATGGTGGGACCGACGGGCACCACCAGGGTCGGCGCGGGCGCGGGCGCCGCCTGCGGCTCCACGGGGAGTTGCAGCGTCGGCGTCGGGACCGCCTCCGACCCACCGGGCAGCCGCACCGTGGGAACGGCCTCCGGCTCGGCGGGCAGCCGCACCGTGGGAACGACGTCCGGCTCGGCGGGCACAGCGTCCTGCGGAGCGGGCGGTGCGTCCTCCGGCTGCGCGCGGAGTTGCATCGTGCCGCCGTCGGCGGGCACGGAGTCCTGGGGTTCGCCGACGGTGCTCATCCGATGCACGTTCCCTTCCAGGTCTCGGTGACGGTCCCGTTGGCCGCCGCCGGGTTCGTCGTCAGATGGACGCCGTAGGTGAGGCAGTTGCCCTGCGGTGGCGTTCCCGAGTCGAAGCGCACCCGCCCGTAGCTCGTGCTCCCGGACAGCGGCCTCGTCGACTGGGAGAAGACCTGCTCACCACCCGAGACGGTGTAGTAGAACCAGGTCGCCGACATGGTGAACGACCCGGTGGTGTTGGTGGTCGCGTAGCCGTAGATGACCTGGGCCAGGGTGCTCCCGTTGTAGCCCCAGACGTCCGAGAGCTTGGAGACCTGGAGCGGCGTGGGCGTGGGCGACGGCGAGGTCGGCGGAGCCGTGGTCGGGGGCGCGGTGGTGGGCTGAGCCGTGGTCGGTGACGCCGACGGACTGGTGCTCGGCGATGCGCTCGCGCTCGCGGACGCCGAGGGCGAGGGCGAGGAGGTCGGGCTGGATGACGGCGAGGCCGAGGCGCTCGTGGTCCCGCTCCCACTCGCGCTCGGGGAGATCGAGGTGACCGCGACCGGGGTCGGGCCGCCGGTGGCCTTCGGGGGGTTGTTGTTGGCGCCGGCCAGGGCGACGCCACCCGCGACGCCGACGAGGACGATGCCTCCGCCCACGCCGACCAGGATCTTCCGCGGGATGCGCCGGACCGGACGGCCACCCCGGACGACCGGTCTCCGGACCGGGCGGCCGGTGCTGAGCGCGGTGCTCGCCAGAGCCGTGGTGCCGCTGGTCGCACCGCCGCCACCGGCCGAGGGAAAGAGCAGGGGCAGCAGCGCCGCCATCGCGGCGAGGCGCCTGCGGCCGCGCTCCTCCCACTGCGGGCCGTAGGCCGCGCCCGCGATCGACTCCAGTTCGGTGACGAACGCCGCCGCGCTCTCCGGCCGTTCGGCCGCGTGCTTGGCGAGGCCGCGACGGATCAGCGGGCGGACCGCCTCCGGGGCGAGCTCGTCCGGGATGGGGGCGGTGGTGTGCTGGACGACGAGCTCGGCGAAGGTCGTACCGGGGTACGGGCGTGAGCCCGTCAGGCACTCGAAGAAGGTCGCCGTCGCCGCGTAGACGTCCGCCGCGGGCGACGCGGGGTCGCCCGTCCACTGCTCGGGGGCCATGTACGGCGGGGTGCCCGCGATGCCGCCCTCGTCACCCGACTTCACCGCGATGCCGAAGTCGACGAGCTTGGACGAGCCGTCCGCCGCGACCAGCACGTTCTCCGGCTTGTAGTCGCGGTGGACCACGCCGAGCGCGTGCGCCGCGGCGAGCCCCAGCAGCGAGCCCCTGAGCACGACCAGCGCCGCCTCCGGGCCGGTCGCCCCGGCCTGCCGGAGCAGCGCGCGCAGGGCGATGCCGTCGACCAGCTCCATCACGATCGCCGCGCCCTCCGGGCCCTCGACGTACTCGTAGAGCCGGACCACGTACGCGCTGTCGAGGTCGCCCAGCAGCCGGGCCTCCTCGCGGAACTCGGTCAGGAAGTCCGGATCGTCCCGGAGTTCCTCGCCGAGGTACTTGATGGCGACCGGCGTGCCGGTCTCCTGGTGCAGCGCGAGCACCACCCGACCGCTTCCGCCCGCGCCCAGTTCCCGGGTATGCCGATAACCCGGAACAATCCACTCCATGTCCGCCCCCCTTGATGTCGCGAAAATAGCGCTGGACGGGCCCTCAGTCAGCGGCCGTGACAGCACGGTTACCGCCTAGGAGCGCAACTCTTATGCTCCGCATACGGGTGGAGCGGCTCCGTCCATTCACCCACCGTCAGCGAGGACGCTCCGGTGGGAGCGACCCGGGGTTGGTTATGGTCGTAGCCATGGGCACCCCCGAAGGAATCCCCACACCTCTGACCGAAGCGGGCCTCACCGGGCTCGCGGCGCTGCGCGCCGAACCGGGGCGCGCGGTCGTCGCCCTGGACTTCGACGGCGTGCTGGCGCCGATCGTCGCCGACCCGGACTCCGCGCGGGCGCACCCGGGCGTGGTGCCCGCGCTGCGGCGGCTCGCGCCGCTGCTCGACGCGGTGGTCGTGGTGACCGGCCGTCCGGCGGGGCTCGCCGCCGAGTACGGCGGGTTCACGGGCGTGCCGGGGCTGGAGCACCTGACGATCCTCGGCCACTACGGCGCGGAGCGCTGGGACGCGCAGACCGGCGAGGTGCACGCCCCCGCCGACCACCCGGGCGTCGCCGCCCTGCGCGCGGAGCTGCCGCGCGCGCTGGAACGCGCCGGCGCCGCGGAGGGCACCTGGATCGAGGACAAGGGCCGCGCCCTCGCCGTGCACACCCGCCGCACGGCGGACCCGGACGGCACGCTCGCGGCGCTGGACGCGCCGCTGCGGGAGCTGGCGGCCCGGCACGGGCTCGCGGTCGAACCGGGGCGGATGGTGCTGGAGCTGCGTCCACCGGGTGTGGACAAGGGCGCGGCGCTGACGGCGTTCCTGGAGGAGCGCAAGGCCGCGGCCGTCCTCTACATCGGTGACGACCTGGGCGACGTGGCCGCCTACGACGCGGTCGAGGACCTTCGGGCCGCGGGGCGGCCGGGCGTCCTCGGCTACAGCGCGCCGACGACGGGCGAGCCGCCGCTGGCCGCGCTCGCGGAGCGGGCAGATCTCGTCGTCCCCGGCCCGCCGGGTGTCGTGGCGCTGCTGGAGGCGCTCAGCGCCGTGCTCGCTTCTCGTCCCTGATCCGGCGCAGCCGGTTGACCAGCACCGGGTCGAAGGCGAGGGCCGCCTCGCGGTCGAGCAGGGCGTTGAGCAGCTGGGTGTAGCGGGTCGGCGAGAGGTCGAGCTCCTCACGGATCGCGGCGTCCTTGGCGCCGCGGGTCCGCCACTGCCGCGCCTCGAAGGCCAGCACGGCGCGATCGCGCCGCGTCAGCTCGTCCACGCTCGTCGCTCCTCTCACGGCTCAGCCGACCATACGACTTGTCATTCTGCCGCCTCCCTCTGACGCAACCTGTCGCCCCCACCCGTGACCTGCACGGACTACCGTCGGCACCATGACCAGTTTCGCCGTGCACATCCCCGACGCCGAGCTCGAGCCGGACCCGCTCGACCCGAGCCAGATCGTCTCCGGCAGCCCGGAGGTCTCGGGCAAGGTGCTGTGGGAGTCCGAGGACGGCAAGCAGATCCGCGGCATCTGGCAGATCACCCCCGGTGTGGTCACCGACACCGAGGCGAACGAACTCTTCGTCGTCATCTCAGGCCGCGCCACCATCGCGGTCGCGGGCGGACCCACCTTCGACGTAGGCCCCGGCGACGCCTGCGTCCTGCGCGAGGGCGACGAGACGACCTGGACCGTCCACGAGACGCTCCGCAAGGCGTACCACATCACCCTGACGTAGCCGGGCGAACGCAAGGGCGGCCATCCCCAGAGGGGTGGCCGCCCTTGCGTTGCGCGCTGCACTACGTGAAAGCCCGCTACTTCACCGACCCCGCCGTCAGGCCGGAGGCGACCTTGCCCTCGATGAGGGCGAAGAGAATGATCACCGGGATCGTGGCGATGACGGACGCGGCGAAGAGGTGCTGCCAGTCCGTCGCGTACTCGCCGACGAAGTTGGAGATCTTGACCGTCAGGGTGCGGGGGCCGCTCTGGGTGGTGAGCGTCAGGGCGACGATGAACTCGTTCCAGGCTGCGATGAAGGTGAAGATCAGCGCGGTGACGATGCCCGGAGCGGCCAGCGGGAGGATGACGCGGAACATGGCGCCGATGCGGCTGCAGCCGTCGACGATCGCCGCCTCCTCGATCTCCTTGGGGATCGCGGAGAAGTAGGCGTTGAGGATCCAGACCGCGAAGGCCATGTTGAAGCCCGCGTTGACCAGGATCAGCGACCAGATCGAGTCGATCAGGTTGAACTGCAGGAACTGCTGGTAAATGCCGACGATCATCGCCGTCGGCTGGAACATCTGGGTGATCAGGACCAGCAGCAGGAACAGGCCCTTGCCGCGGAAGTTGCGGCGCGCGGTGTAGTAGGCGGCCGGGATCGCGACCAGGAGCACCAGCGCGGTGGAGCCGAAGGCGATCTCCAGGCTGGTGCCGAGGTTGGTGCCGAGGCCCGTGGACCAGATGTCGGTGAAGCTGGACAGCGTCGGGTGGCTCGGGAAGAGGTCGCGGTCGTGGAGTTCGCTGCCCGGACGCAGGGCGGTGATCACCATCTCCAGGTACGGGAGAAGGAAGATCAGGCCGATCAGGTAGGCGCCGCCGACCAGGGCCACGGTGCGGGGGCGGGGCAGTCGGCGTGGGGCCTGCTGCCGGCCGGAGGCGGAGGCGGCCCGGGTCGCGGGCGCGGTCAGGGTGGTCATCTCAGTCCTCCGCGGAGTTCCACCGGGACGCCCGCAGGAAGAGCAGGACGACCACGATGATGAAGCCGAAGTTGACCACGGACATCGCCGCTGCCTCGCCGATGCTGGTCTGCTGGGTGTTGTACATGAACAGCGTCGTGGTGGAGGTCTGGTTGCCCGGACCGCCGCCGGTCATCTCGTAGATGATCGGGAAGGAGTTGAAGACGTTCATGATGTTGATCAGCGCCGCCACGAGCAGGGCCGGACGCAGCAGCGGCAGCGTGATCGACCAGTAGGTGCGGGCTGCTCCCGCGCCGTCCAGGCGGCAGGCCTCGTAGACGTCGTCCGGGATCGCCTGCAGGCCGGCCAGCAGTGCGTAGGTGGTGAACGGCACCGAGACGAAGATCGCGACGACGATCTCCCAGATGAACGCCGGCGTCTGCTGGGAGAGCCAGTTGACGCTGTTGAAGTTCTTCATCAGGCCCACGTCGTGCATCAGCACCAGGATCGTGCCGTTGCTCGGGTTGAGCATCCACTTGAAGACGATGGAGGTCATCACGACCGAGGCGGCCCAGGGCGCGATGAGCATCCAGCGGGCGACCTTGCGGCCCGGGAACTGCTTGTTGAACAACTGGGCCACGCCCAGCGAGATCAGGATGGTCAGGCCGACGACGGCGACCACCCAGATGACGGTGCGCACCAGCACACCGGGCAGGTCCGGCTCGTCGAACAGCTTGGTGAAGTTGTTCCAGCCGGCGCTGCCCTGGTCGAAGCCCATCGAGTCGAAGTGCTGACGCGAGGTCAGGAACATCGAGACCACCGGCCAGATCACCACGAAGAGGATCAGGGCGGTGGCGGGCGTGAGCCACGGCAGGGGCGCGAGCGCGCGTAGCACGCGGCGGCCGCCGCCGACGGGCCTGGCCGTCGGGCGTGGGGTGCCGTCGCTCCCGGGGGCCGGCTCCAGCAGGCCGGCCTGGGTCGATTGCGTCATGGTCTGCTCCATCGCGAACGCGCCGAGAGGCCGACCGGCGGGGTGTCCCGCCGGTCGGCCGCCGGCAGTGCGGATTGCGAAATGCCGGTCGGTTACTGGTTGCTGGTGGCGAAGGTCTGCAGGCCGTTCAGGACCTGGGACGCGTTGTCGGACGCGGCGGTGCCGAGGGTCTGCTTGAGCTTGGCCAGCACCGTGTTCCAGTTGGTGTTGGACGGGTAGACCACGGAGTTCGGCACGTTCTTCAGGAAGCCGGCCGCGACCGGGTCCTGGCCGGACAGCGTCGCGGAGGCCGAGGTGGTGGCGGGCAGCAGGTCGTACTCCTTGTCGAACGCGATCTGGTTCTGGTCGGAGTAGACGAAGTCCAGGAACTGCTTGATCTGGTCCGCGTGGCCGCCCTGCTTGAAGCCGACGACGTCGTCGTGGACGCCCAGTGTCTGGGTGAGCGGGGCGCTCTTGCCCGGCATCGGGACCACGCCGTAGTCGGAGTTGGTCAGCTTCCCGTTCTTGACGATGTCGGGGATCATCGCACCGGAGCCGCCGACCATGCCGACCTGGCCGGCCGCGAAGGCGTCCCACATCTGCTGGCGGTTGGTGCTCGCCGGGCCGGGCTCGGTGTCGCCGGCCTTGACCAGCTGGTTCAGGAACTGGAACGTCTGCACGTTCGCGGCCTGGTTGATCGCGTACTTGCCGGAGGAGTCGACGTAGCCGCCACCGTTGCCGAGCATCCACAGGTAGGACTCGCCCTGGGCCTCCTCGGGGCCGAGCGGGAGACCGTAGCCGATGTCACCGCCGCCCAGCGCCTTGATCTTGGCGGCGTCGTTCTGGATGTCGGCCCAGGTCTGCGGCGGGTTGGCGATCTTGGCGGCCGCGAACAGCTTCTTGTTGTAGAACAGGCCGCGGGCGCTGGTGGTGAACGGGGCGCCGTAGGCGGTGCCGTCGGTGTCGTCCTCCTGCTTGGCGAACACCGGGATCAGGTTGCTGACGGTGCTGGACGACATGATGTCGCTCAGCTTGTACAGCAGGCCGTCGGCCGCGAACTGCTGGGGCGCGTCGCCCTCGAGGATGTCCGGGTACTGCTTGTCCTGGATCATCGTGGCGACCTGGGCCCAGTTGGTCCAGGCGATCGTCTGCACCTGCACCGTGATGTTCGGGTGGCTCTTGTGGAAGGTGTCCGCAAGACCCTGCCAGTAGGTCTGGGTGCTGTTCGAGGTGCCGGCGGTGCCGTAGTCGGCCGCCAGCAGCTTGATGGTGACGTTGCCGCCGGAGGAGCCGGTCGAGGACGAGCTGCTGCCGCACGCCGTCAGCGACATGACTCCGGCGACACCGATTGCTGTGAGGGCGAGCACACGACGCTTCAAGAAAACCTACCGCCTTCGCAAGGTGTGGAGGACGGAGGTGGTTGCCGTCCCGGTGTGTCGGTCAGTCTGGCCAGCGTCCACTCAAGAGGTCTACACCATTTACCGAAAAGCTGGTTGTCGTTGCACCATGTGCAACGACAATTCGGACAGCTCTCGCCAAACTTCGCCGATCGTTACGCTTTGACGTCACGTCAGACCCCCCGGAACGGCTGTGGAGCAACTTCTTCGAATTGTTTTCCCGAACCCCCTTGCCTAAACGAAGCGGCATCGACCTGCGTATCTACTTGGTCTAGACCACAGAGGTCCAGTCCTTTGCCGGGACGCAGGTCAGTGGAGGCCGATCGAGCATGACCACTCTCCGTAATCGAATACGGCAAATCGGGTACTCTGTGACATAGCTCGCCGTCAGTGGCACCAGATGTGGTCATGGACCAGACCAATCTGCAAACTGGACTAGACCTCTGCCGCCCATTCGAGGGAGACTGCTGCGTCGTGAAGCACGTCATCGCTCTCGATGTCGGCGGGACCGGTATGAAGGCCGCCCTGGTCGCCCCCGACGGCACGCTCCTGTACGAGGACCGCCGCCCCACCGGCCGCGAAAACGGACCGTCCGCCGTGGTCGCCGGAATACTGGACTTCGCCGCAGAATTGCGCGACGAGGGCCGCCGGCGCTACGGGGAGACCGCCCGCGCGGCCGGCGTCGTGGTGCCCGGCACCATCGACGAGGCCGAAGGCGTCGCGGTCTTCTCCGCCAACCTCGGCTGGCGCGACCTGCCCATGCGCAAGCTGCTCGGCGAACGGCTCGGTGTCCCGGTGGCCCTCGGCCACGACGTACGCACCGGGGCGCTGGCCGAGGGCCGGCTCGGCGCGGGACGCGGGGTCTCCCGCTTCCTCTTCGTCGCGCTCGGCACCGGCATCGCCGGCGGAATCGGCATCGACGGCCGGATCGAGGCCGGATTCCATGGCAACGGCGGCGAGATCGGCCACGTCATGGTGCGCCCCGGCGGACCGGCCTGCGGTTGCGGATCCCGGGGTTGCCTGGAGACCATCGCCTCCGCCGCGGCCGTCGGCCGCGCCTGGGCGACCGCCTCCGGCGACCCGGCCGCCACCGCCGCCGACTGCGCCCGCGCGGTCACCGCGGGCGACCCCCGCGCAGTCGGGGTGTGGACCGACGCCCTGTCCGCCCTGGCGGACGGACTGGTCATGGCCCACACTCTGCTCGACACCGGCACCGTCATCATCGGCGGCGGCCTGGCCGAGGCCGGCGACACCCTGTTCGCACCCCTGCGCGTCGCGGTCACCGAACGTCTGTCGTTCCAGATGCCGCCCACACTCGTACCGGCGATGCTCAAAGACACCGCCGCTTGCCTGGGCGCGGGACTCCTCGCCTGGGACCTGCTCTCACTGGAGGTGACCGCGTGAGCAACGCGGAGCGCACTGTGCTGGCCGGGGCCAGGCTCGTCCTGCCCACCGGCGTCGTCGAGAACGGGAAGATCGCCGTCGAGAACGGCGTCATCACCGAGATCGCGGCGCCGGTCGCTCCCCCGGACGGCGCGGTTCCCGCCCTGGACCTCACCGGATTCACCGTGGTCCCCGGCTTCGTGGACATGCACGTCCACGGCGGCGGCGGGGAGTCCTACCACTCCGGCAGCGCCGAGCAGGTCATCAAGGCCGCCCACACCCACCTCGCGCACGGCACCACCACGACCGTCGCCTCCACCGTCACCGGCGAGATCGACGAGCTGTGCCGTCAGGCCTCCATGCTCAGCGAGTTGGTCGAGGACGGGGTGCTGGCGGGCATCCACTTCGAGGGCCCGTTCATCAGCATCAACCGCTGCGGCGCCCACAAGCCGGACCTGCTGCGCGACCCGGACCCGGCGGTGGTCCGCAAGCTGATCGACGCCTCGCGCGGGGCGGCCAGGATGGTCACCCTCGCCCCCGAGTTGGAGGGCGGCATCGAGTCGATCCGGCTGCTGACCGAGCGCGGCGTGATCGCCGCCATCGGCCACACCGACGCCTCCTACGACAAGACGCTGGCCGGGATCGAGGCCGGCGCGACCGTGGCCACGCACCTGTTCAACGCCATGCCGGGGCTGGCGCACCGCGCCCCCGGCCCGATCGCGGCGCTGCTGGAGGACGAGCGGGTCACCGTCGAACTGATCGGCGACGGCGTGCATCTGCACCCGGCGGTGGTCGACCTCGCCTTCCGCGGGGCGGGCGCCTCGCGCGTCGCGCTGGTGACGGACGCGATGGACGCGGCCGGCTTCGGCGACGGCGACTACATGCTCGGCCCACTCGCCGTGCAGGTCCGCGACGGCGTCGCGCGCCTCGCCGAGGGCGGCTCGATCGCCGGCTCCACGCTGACCCTCGACGTCGCGTTCAAGCGCGCGGTGAGCGTCAACGGCCTCCCGCTGGAGACCGTCAGCCGGATGCTCTCCCTCAACCCGGCACAGCAGCTGGGCCTTTCGGACAAGCTCGGCTCGCTCGAGGTCGGCAAGCGGGCCGACCTGGTGGTCCTGGACGCGCAGTACGACGTCGTCGCCGTCATGCGCGAGGGCCGCTGGGCGGTGGGCGAGGACCGCCTCAAGGACCGGGTGCCGGTGGCCAACTGACGCCCCGCAACGACGAAGGCCCGCGCTCGGGGGGAGCGCGGGCCGCGTCGTGCGGTAGTCAACCGGTCGTCAGGACCACTGCTGGGGACCGTCCGGGGTGGTGATGGCCAACTGGTCGATGTTGACCGGAGGCTGGCCCGCCACGCCCTGGATCGTGATCTTCACCTGGCCCGCCGTCAGGTCGGGCTGGGCCCAGGAGCGGAACCAGGCATTGGCCGGGTCCTTGCTGCCGTAGTTCGGGAGATCGCGCTCACGGACCTTGGTGCCGTTGACCAGGATGTCGACCTTGGAGGTGGCGCCGGGGTTGTCGTAGCGGATCCACAGCTTGTACGAGCCGGTCGTGGGGATGGTGACCGTCCAGGTGATGCTGGAGCTCGCGCTGGTGATCGGCACCGACTGCCCGCCCGCGGCCTTCGCACCCGCCGGCGTCGTGACCGCCTGGGTGCCCGCCAGCGACATCGTCGCGGCGTCGGTGGGGCCAGGCAGCGTGCCCGCCGCCGAGGCCGACGCGGAGGCCGAGTCGCTGGAGGTGGCGCCCGCGCTCGCCGAAGTGGAGCTGCCCGAGCCGGCGTTCGCCTTGCTGCCGTTGTCGCTGAAGAGCGCGAAGCCGATGCCGATCGCGACCGCGGCCACGACCGCCACCGCGCCGATCATCACGCCGCGCGAGCCGCCGCCGGAGCCGCCCGCGGCGCGGGACGCGGCGCGGCCGCCGCTGGACGGGGGCTGGGACTGGTGCGGCACGCCGGCGTAGCCGCCCGGCTGCTGCTGGCCGTAGCCGCCCTGCTGACCGTAGGCGCCCTGCTGGCCGCCGTAGCTCTGGCCGTACTGGGTACGGCCGACCTGGGTGGCCTGCTGGTACGAGGTGCGCGGGACGCCCGGCAGCGGCTGCGTGGCCGCGGCTCCGCCCTCGGCCCCGCCGTCCGCACCGTTCTCGGCCCGGTACAGGTACGCGAACGGGTCGTCGTCCTCGGGCACGCCGTTGTTCTCGGCTGTCATCGAGTTCTCAACTCTCCCGAATCGTGATCCGTGGATATACGTGCATGCATGGTCGGCTCTCGCGCCCGGAGTACCGCACCACAGGCACGCGTATCCACCGCACACTACCCCGACCGGGTGACACGACGGTAAGGACGGAGCACGGGAGGGCTCGGTTCCACTAGCCTCGGCAGGCTACCGGGACGAGGGACTTCCGTGCAGGCCGCCGGGCTTTTTGGGACCTGGATCAACCCGCCCGGCGGTGGGATCGACCCCCGTTCGCACGAGCCCGCTTCTCGACGTACATGAGCTCGTCGGCCGTGTGCAGTACCTCGTCGATGCTCATCCCGCAACCGGCCCAGCCGATGCCGATGCTCACGCCGACCCGAAGGGTGCGGTTCTCGTAGCGGATCGGCGGGGCTATGGCGGTGCGCAGCCGGTCCGCAAGGTCCTTGGCGCGGGCGCGGTCCACGCCGTCGGCCAGGACCACGAACTCGTCGCCGCCCATGCGGGCCACCGTGTCGCCTTCGCGCACGGCGTGCTGCAGCCGCCGGGCGACCTCGATCAGCGTCGCGTCGCCCGCCGCGTGGCCGTGGCGGTCGTTGATGCCCTTGAAGCCGTTCAGGTCGCAGAAGAGCACCGCCAGGGCCCTGCCCCCGGGCGGGGTGCTGCCGCCCTCGTCCGGCGGGATGGCGTGGACGTGCTCGAAGCCGCCCTCGGTGACCGCCGGGTGGCCGTAGGCGTGGCCGCGGCCGGGATCGGCCGTGCCGCCCGCCAGGACGTCGCCCAGGCCGCCGGGGACCAGCCCGCCGGAGCCGAGCCCGCCGTGGTCGGCGAAGCCGCCGTGGCCCTCCGGCCAGCCCTGCTCGGGCGCGGCGGCGGTGGCGCCCGGCACCTCGTACGGGTCGTAGCCGCCGAAGCCGCCGAGACCGCCGGGGCGGTGGGCGGCGGCCGGATGGGGGTGCCCCCGGCCGGAGGCCGGGAGGGAGTCGGGGTGGTCGCACAGGCGCATCCGCAGCCGGGCCTTGAGCTCGGCGGCGTTGGGCAGCCCGGTCAGCGCGTCGTGGCTGGCCCGGTGGGCCAGCTGCAGCTCGTGGCGCTTGCGGTCCTCGATGTCCTCGACGTGGGTCAGCAGGTAGACGGCACCCTCGATCGGGTCGGAGATCACCGAGTTGCGCAGGTTGACCCAGAGCCAGCCGCCGTCGCGGCGGGCGAGCCGGACCTCGGCGCGGCCGTTCTCCGTGGCGATGCCGCGCAGCCGGCCGGCGTCCTCGGGGTGGACCAGCTCGGCGAAGGTCTGCCGGTGCAGCGAGGACCGCGAGCGCCCCAGCAGCCGGCACAGCGAGTCGTTGACGCGGGTCAGCCGGCCGTGGGCCTCCCCGTGCAGTTCGGTGATGGCCATGCCGGTCGGCGCGAACTCGAACGCCTGCCGGTAGCTCTCCTCGCTCGCGCCGAGCGCCTGCTGCTCGCGCTCCAGCCGCACCAGCGCGCGCTGCATCTCGGCCCGCAGCCGCGCGTTGCCGATGGCGATGCCGGCCTGCTGCGCGAACATCTCCAGCGCCTCGCGGGTCCACGGCCCCGGGCGTCGCCCGTTCCGTGGTCGGTCCACGGACAGCACGCCGAGCAGCTCGCCGCCGAAGCTGTACATCGGGGCGAGCAGCATGTCGTCCGGGTGCCAGGCGCCCTCGGGCACGAAGGCCTGGCCGCCACCCCAGATCGGTATGTCCACGGGCCGGGCCCAGCCGCGGTCGTGCGGCACGAAGACCAGGCTGCCCCAGCTGTCGCCGGCGTTCAGCAGCCGGTTCCACGACTCGCGTGAACCGATCTGGCCGAGCAGGCTGTTGATCCCCTCGTCGGCCTCGCCCTCGATGCCGAGCTCCCACACGGCGGCGACGACCAGATCCCCGTCCGGCCGGACCATGTTGACCACGGCGCTGTCGAAGCCCAGCCCGGTGACCGCCCCCTCGACCACGGCCTGCAGCGTGCCGGCGAGGCTGCGGGCGGCGTTCAGGTCCGCGATGACGCGGTGGAGGGTGCGCAGCGTCGCGAGACGGACGTAGGGCTCCGGCTCGGTATCCATCGCCTTGCCTCCCCTCCTCGACCGCCGTGCCCGACGACTGTGCTCATGGGACTGCGTGCGGCCGACACACTGGCATGGTCCGAGCGTGCAGATGGTCTGACTGCCAGACAAACTGAATCACAGGGTGCACACCGATAGACACTCTGGGTCAGCAAATCCCTGCCACTTGTGACCCAACTCACACGCCTGACGTGTGTAATCCTTGATCGAACCGGAGTTCGTTCCGGCCCCCATCCGCAACGTGAGCAATCAGACGCCCGTCCTAAGCCCAAGGTCCGATGCGAGCCGAGGCCGAGCGCAGATAGCGTGCCCTACGTGTACGACGCCGCGACCACCGCCACCACCACCCCGCCCGCCGTCCCCGCGAACGCGCTGGACGGCCCTCAGGCCTCTCCGGAGGAGTTCCGCGCCGCCCTGGGCCAGTTGGCCTCCGGCGTGGTCCTGGTGACCGCCCACGACCCCGAGGAGGGGCCACGCGGCGAGGACATCGGCATGACGGCGACGGCGTTCCTCTCCGTCTCCCTCGACCCGCCGATGGTGCTGGTCTCGGTCCGTGAGGACTCCCGGATGGAGGAGGCCCTCACCCGCGTCGACCGCTGGGCGGTCTCCGTGCTGGCCGCCGACCAACGCACCAGCGCCGCCCGCTTCGCGATGAAGGGCCGGGTCAGCGACCGGCTGCTCTTCGCGGAGATCCCGCACACCCGCGGCGCGGCGAGCGGCGCCCCGCTGGTCTCCGGCGCGCTGGCCACGGTCGAGTGCCGCACCGTGGAGCGGATACCCGCCGGGGACCACGTCCTGATCCTCGGCCACGTCCTGGAGGCGCGCGTCGGCGCGCCCACAGGCGGCCCGCTGATGTACTTCCGGGGCCAGTACCGGCACTTGGGGTAACCCGCTCACCGTGGGGCAGCCTCCTTCAGAAGTCCCGGACCGTACCGCGGGTGCGCTTGCGCTCGGCGGTGCGGCGCTTGTTCTCCAGCCGACGTTCCACCATGCCGCGGCTGGGCTTGGTGGCCCTGCGGGCACGCGGCGGCGGCGCGACGGCCTCGGCCAGCAGCGCCGACATGCGCACCGCGGCCGACTCCCGGTTGCGCCACTGGGAACGGTGCTCGGAGGCCCGGACCACGACGGCGCCGTCGACGAGACGACCGGCCAGCCGTTCCAGGGCGCGCTCGCGCCAGACGGGCGGGAGCGCCGCGCTCGCGGCGAGCGGGTAGCGGAGCTCGACCTGGCTGTCACTGGTGTTGACGTGCTGGCCGCCCGGTCCGGAGGACCGGGAGAAGCGCCACTGCAGCTCGGCGTCGGGTACGACGACGCCCCGGACGCTGACGGCTACAGGGTTCGTGGACATGGCTCCCATGATCCTGCCGTCCGCCGCGAACGCGCGAGCGGTTTAATCAAAGGGTGATCGAGCTCGGCTACTCCCTGTCCCCCCGTTTCCCCGACCCGCCGCAGACGGACTACGCGACGGCGCCCGCCCGGGCGCTGCGGCACGACCTGTTCTGCGGCGACGTGTTCGTCGAGGGCGAGGGCGGCCGGGACCTGTCCACCCGCTGGGGCTGGGTGCCGGTGCTGGACTTCGCCTGGGCCCTGTGCGACATCGTCGAGGAGCTCGACAAGGTGCTGCCGGGCCTGCGGACGCCCCGCGCCGAGCTGGACTTCACCGAGTCCGCCGACCGGCTGCGCTTCTCCCGGCGCGGCGACTGGGTCGAGCTGCGCGCGGACTGGGTCCGCGACGAGCGGCCGCTGATCGTGGACCACACCGAACTGCGGCGCGAGGCGCGGGACTTCCTGCAGGACCTGCTGGCCGACCTGGTCGACCTGCACGAGGGGCTGGACCACAACCTCACCTTCTGGGAGCTGAAGTCCCGCTTCCCGCGCGTGCCGTGAGGCCGTCGCCGTCCGCCTCGGTGCTGCGGCCGAGGACGACCAGGCGCGGCGTCGGGCGGGCCAGCTCCTCGAAGCCGAGCCGGTCGTAGAAGGCACGGGCGGCGTGGTTGGCGGCGCCCATGCCGAGGTGGACCCGCGGCACGCCGCGCTCCCGCAGGGCGGCCAGGTAGGTGCGCATCAACTCCCGCCCGAAGCCCTGCCCCTGGGCCTCGGGAAGCAGGTCGATGTGCAGGTGCGCGGGGTAGTCGTCGACGCCGGGGCCGAGCATCGCCTCCGGGTGCCGCAGCTCGTGGCCGCGGCCGTCCGCGTCGTCGGGGTAGCGGTCGACGACGCCGGGGAGCCACTCGGCGAGGTAGCGCGCGACGAACCGGCGGGTGTCGGCGGTGCCGAGCACGTACCCGCGCGCCCGCTGCGCGCCGCCGGTCTCGGCCACGACGAAGGCGAGTTCCGGCTCCTGGGCCAGGTAGGGGCCGACGAAGATGTCGGGCAGGATGCGCGGGTCCGGGTACAACGCGCTCGCGTCCGCACCGTTGTCGCCGGTGCGGACGCAGACGTCGTACAGGTCCTCCCGGTCGCCCGGGCGGTAGGGGCGGATGCTCAGCTGCATCCGCCCAGGCTAGCCGCGGGAGCTCAGTCGTTGGGGCGCAGCTGCTCGGGGCTGAGCAGCGAGAACGCGGTGGCGCCGTCGGTGGCCTCGCGCAGGAAGTCGGCGTGGCCGGCGTGGCGGCCGAACTCCTCGACCAGGTGCAGCATGATCCAGCGGGCGGACCGGCGCGAGTCCTTCGGGAACCAGGGGCGGTCCGGGAGCGGCACGGTGCCGTCGAGGTCCGGCAGGGCGCCCACGATCTCGGCCGTCTCCGCGGCGACCTCGTCCCAGAACTTCAGCACGTCCGCGATCTCCTCGCCCTCGACCAGGCGGAAGGAGTCACCCCAGGTGCTCATGTCGCGCTCCACCAGCGGCTCGCGACCGGCCAGAATGACCCTGGTCCAGCTGCTCTCGACCTCGGCCAGATGCTTGACCAGGCCGCCGAGCGTCAGCTCGCTGACCGTCGGACGGGCCGTCAACTGCTCGCGGGTGAGGCCGCCGACGGCGCGGCGGACGGCGGCGCGCTGGGCCTCGACGAAGTTCAGCAGGGCTTCGCGCTCGTCGGACTCGGGGTTGACGACGGTCGGCATGGGGACCACCTCGGCTCTCTTGGCTGGCTGGCTCACTCGGGCTTCCGTGGTCCCCACAGTAGGGCCGAACTAGGTCAGCATCTGTCCTCCTTTCAACGTGGCGGTGGAAGTCGGCTGAGGAAGACCTCGAAGGCCGTCGGCTCGACTCTCGTGACGCCGGTGAACGGGAAATCCATCTCCTTGATCAGGAGGAGTGAGACCACGACCAAGGCGGTGAGCGTCAGCACCATCAGGCCGTGGGCGAGGGTGTTGGAGAGACCGAAGAGGTAGGTGAACGCCACCGTCAGCAGGCCGCCGGTGATCAGCGCCACCCACATGATGGTCGGCACCGAGTCGTCGATCTCCGTCAGCCGCGCCCGCCGCTCCGTGGCCAGGTCCTCGACGTGCGTCACCGCGTGCTCGTAGAGCACCTGTTGCCGCGGGTCGGTCGGACTGAACCCGAAGACGTCCGAGCGCATCGCGTAGACCAGCTGCGTGGCCTGCGGACTGCTCTCGTGCTTGGCCATCAGTGGCCACTCGCTGCTCTCGACGGTCCTGGCGTAGGCCAGCGCGTCGTGCTCCAGCTGGGATCCCACCGGGAGGGGCAGCTCCCGGGAGATCCAGTACACGCCGGCGACGGCGTCGGCCTCCTTGAACGTGGTCTGCCGGGCCGAGTCCAGGTTCTGCCAGACCGCGACCACCACGAAGGCCAGCAGCACCGCGTACATCACGCCGACCGCCGCGAAGATGAACCCCGCCACGTCGTTGTGCGTCTCCCGCATCCGGTGCGGGACGAAGTGCTGCAGCAGCCAGAGCGCCATCGCGCAGACCACCAGCGTGCCCAGCAGGATGAAGACATCGCTCCAGCTCAACGCTTCCCCCCTCCCCGCTCAGTCGCGCGGCCGGGCGACCTCGACGTTCTCCAGGACCCCGAGTGCGTCGGGGATCAGTACGGCGCAGGAGTAGTAGGCGCTCACCAGGTACTGGATCACCGCCCGCTCGTTGATGCCCATGAAGCGGACCGAGAGGCTCGGCTCGTACTCGTCCGGCAGGCCCGTCTGGTGCAGGCCGACGACGCCCTGGTCACTCTCGCCGGTACGCATCACCAGGATCGAGCTGGTGTGCCCGCCGTTGATCGGGATCTTGTTGCACGGGAGGATCGGCACGCCGCGCCAGGCCGGGATCCGGTTCCCCTCGATGTCCACGGACTCCGGGTAGAGCCCGCGCCGGTTGCACTCGCGTCCGAAGGCCGCGATGGCGCGCGGGTGGGCCAGGAAGAACTTGTTGCCGCGGCGCCGGGAGAGCAGCTCGTCCAGGTCGTCCGGGGTGGGTGGACCGCCGTGGGTCTGGATCCGCTGGTCGTGGTCGGCGTTGTGCAGCAGACCGAACTCGCGGTTGTTGATCATCTCGTGCTCCTGGCGTTCGCGCAGGGCCTCGATGGTCAGCTTGAGCTGCTGCTCGATCTGGTTCATCGGCTTGTTGTAGAGGTCGGCCACGCGCGTGTGCACCTGCAGCACGGTCTGCGCGACGCTCAGGTCGTACTCGCGGGGCGCGAGTTCGTAGTCGACGAAGGTGCCGGGCAGCTCCGGCTCGCCGTCGTGCCCCGCCGCGAGCTCGATCGCGGCCTGCCCGTGCGAGTCCTGCGAGGCGGCGCCGGCGGCGGTGAACGCCTCCACCTGCGCCCGCAGTTCGGGCGAACGCCCGAGCAGGTCCGCGAAGGCCTGCCGGGGCAGGGTGAGCAGAGTGCCGGCCGTGGCGGCCTTCACCGTGTACTCCCACAGGGCGTCGCCCCGCAGCAGGGCCTCGTCCCCGAAGTGGTCGCCGTTGGCGAGCACCCCGAGCACCGCCGCGCTGTCACCGAACTTGCCAGTGCCGATCTTGTTGACCTTGCCGTGGGCGAGCACCATCACGTGGTCGACGACCTCGCCGTACTCGGCGATGACCTCGCCCTGCTCGAAGTCCCGTTGGCTGAACCGGGAGGCGAGCTCGACGAGCAGCGACTCGTCCTCGAACCCGCGCAACAGCGGCAGTTCGACGAGGCTCGGCGGCACGATCCGCGTCTCCGCCCCCGTCTGCGCGAAACTCAGCCGTCCCCGGCCGGTGGCGTAGCTCAACCGGCGGTTCACCCGGTAGGTGCCGCCGGAGACCTCCACCCACGGCAGCATCTTGAGCAGCCACCGCGAGGTGATGCCCTGCATCTGCGGAGGCGTCTTGGTTGTCGTGGCAAGGTTCTTGGCCGCAGCGGTGTTCAGCGCGCTCTGCTGCGCCGCACTGTCTGACGTGGCGTCAATACCAGCGTCGACGGACATGTCTGGGGTCCTCCCCTGGGAGCGGATCAACGCTTCCAGGGTGGGGGGTGGCGCGCAGGGGTGGTATTCCCCGAACGAGCGGGAATGGCAGGGACGTTGATGGGTATCAGCGCCCCGCCGGGGGCGCGGGGGCCAAGGTCAGAGCGCTGCGAGCAGGTGCGGCCAGGCGATCGAGGTGGGGTCGATGACGCCGAAGTGGTCGACGCCCTCCAGTTCCACCAGGTGGATCTCGTCGCCCGCGTCGCGGGCCGCGTGGGCGTAGTGGCGCGACATGGTCACCGGGACGTTGTCGTCGTCCGCGCCGTGGATCAGGGTGACCGGCACGCCCAGGGGCAGCAGCGCCGCGGGGTCGCAGTCGGCATAGCGGGAGGAGAGCGCGTCGACGCCGCCGCCCATCATCGCGCGGGCCGCGCCACCGCCGAGGTTCCACTCGTCGGTCAGGCGCAGCGAGGCGCAGCCCGCGAGGGAGACGACGGCGTCGGGGTGGCCCTCGGTGCGCCAGGGCGAGCCCGCGGGCAGACGGCGGCGGGCGGCCGCCCAGAGCGCCAGGTGGCCCCCGGCCGAGTGGCCGACGTAGACGGTCCGGGAGGGGCGCAGGCCCTCCGCGCCGACCATCATCGGCAGTGCCTCCGCGCAGACCGCGACGTCGTCGAAGATCTCCGGCCAGCCACTGCGGCGGCGGTACTCGGGGACCGCCACCAGGTAGCCCTCCGCCGCCAGCGCCTGAGCGAGCGGCGCGGTGTGGTGGCGGTCCCACGCGGGGCGCCAGAACCCGCCGTGGAGGAGCACGACCAGGGTCTTGCCCTCACCGCCGCTGCCGCCGCCCTGCGGCAGCAGGAAGTCAACCACCTGCTCCGGCGCGCGCCCGTACGCGTGCGTCCGGTCGGCCTCGAGCCGCAGCGCCTTCAGCGCGTCCTCGTCCAGCATCCGCCACTCCCCCTCACACCGGCTCGACCGGCCGCCACCGCAGCGGGGTCGAGAGGATCATCGTGCTCGACGGCTGACCGTACTCGGCGAGCCGGTCGATCAGTCCCTCGAACTCCGCCATGGTGGCGACCGCCACCATCAGCACGCAACAGGCGCCGCCGGTGACCCGGTGCAGCTGCAGCACCTCCGGCCACTGGGCGACCGACGGGTCCCGCAGCACGCAGCGCGGGCCGTAGCACTGGACCTGCACCAGCGCGGTGACCACGCGCCCGGCCCGGGTGAGGTCCACCTCGGCGTGGTAACCGGACAGCACCCCGGAGGTCTCCAGCCGGCGGACGCGCTCGGCGACCGCCGGGGCGGAGAGGTTCACCCGCCGCGACAGCTCGTTGTAGGACAGCCGGGCGTCCGCCTGCAGCTCCGCCAGCAGACGCCGGTCGACCGCGTCCAGCACGCCGCTCACCCCACACTTGTCGTTCGTTAAGCCGATCGGCTCATCACCTTTCCCAGGCTAAGCCGCTCTCCCCCCGGACAGCTCATCGCCCATTCAACGAGAGCGCTTCGCGCAGCAGAATGAAAGCGACCACTGCGCCTGGAGGACCACCCATGCCTGCGACGCCCGCACCCACACTCGACGAGGCGACCACACCCAAGGTCGACTTCGCCGCCGCGACCACCCCGTACGCCGCCTACGCGGGGATCGACACCCTGCACTCGCTGCTGCACCCGCTCAGCGAGGAGCCGTCGGAGACCACCTTCATCGTCGCCACCCAGGTGATGGAGCTGCTCTTCGGCCTGATCCGGCACGAGTGGACGCGGGCACAGCAGGCCCTGCGGGCCGACGACCTGCCCACCGCCATGTCCGCGCTGCGGCGCGGCCTGGACGCGCAGGACGTGCTGGTCAACTCCTGGGAGCTGCTGGCCTCGATGACCCCGATGGAGTTCAACTCCTTCCGGCCGGTGCTGGGCGAGGCGAGCGGCTTCCAGTCGTACGCCTACCTGCACCTGGAGTTCCTGCTCGGCAACAAGCACGAGCGGCTGCTGCGCCTGTACGCGGGCAGCCCGGAGGTCCACGCCGACCTGCGCCGCACGCTGGAGTCGCCCAGCCTGTACGACGACGCGCTCGCCTACGTGGAGCGCCAGGGCCTGGACGTCTCCTCGCCGGTCGGCGCCTGGCTGGCCGTCTACGCCGACCCGAAGCTGGGCGAGTTGTCCGCGCTGGCCGAGCTGCTGATGGACGTCGCCGAGCGGGTGACCCGATGGCGCCAGCGCCACCTGGCCTCGGTCAAGCGCTGCATGGGCGGCAAGCCCGGCACCGGCGGCTCCAGCGGCCTCAGTTGGCTGCGCCACGCGGCGGAGCAGGACGTCTTCCCCGACCTGTGGGCTGTGAGGGACGCGCTGTGACCACCCGTGACGAGGCCATGGCGCTGGACGCCGCCGACCCGCTGCGCGGGTTCCGAGAGCGCTTCGCGCTGCCCAAGGACGTGCTCTACCTCGACGGCAACTCCCTCGGCGCGCTGCCGGCGCACACGCCGGAGCGGCTGCGGCGGATGATCGAGGAGGAGTGGGGCCAGGGCCTGATCCGCAGCTGGAACGAGGCCGGCTGGTACGAGCTCCCGCGCGGCCTCGGCAACCGGATCGCCCCGCTGGTCGGCGCCGCCCCGGACCAGGTGGTGGTCTGCGACTCGACCTCGGTCAACCTGTTCAAGGTGCTGAGCGCGGCGCTGCGGCTGAACCCCGGCCGTTCGACCGTCGTCAGCGAGGTGGGCAGCTTCCCGACCGACCTCTACATGACCGAGGGCCTGGCCCCGGCGCGCCGCCTGCTGATCGGCCGGGACGCGCCCACGCTGGAGGAGCTGCTCGACGGGGACACCGCGGTGGTGCTGCTCTCCCACGTCGACTACCGCACCGGCCGGCTGCAGGACATGGCCGCGGTCACCGAGCGGGTGCACGCCGCGGGCGCGCTGATGGTCTGGGACCTGTGCCACTCCGTCGGCGCCCTGCCGATCAAGCTGGACGCCTGCGGCGCGGACTTCGCCGTCGGCTGCGGCTACAAGTACCTCAACGGCGGCCCGGGCGCGCCCGCGTTCCTCTACGCGGCCGAGCGCCACCACGCCGCCGCGCGGCAGCCGCTGAGCGGGTGGTTCGGCCACGCCGAGCCGTTCGCGATGTCCCCCGACTACCGTCCCGCGGACGGCGTCGGCCGCTTCCTCACCGGCACCCCGCCGCTGCTGAGCTTCGCCGGCCTGGAGGCCTCCCTGGACATCTGGGCGGAGGCGGACCTCGCGCTCGTCCGCGCGAAGAGCCTCAGCCTCTCCTCCTTCTTCCTGCGGCTGACGGACGAGCTGGGCCTGGAGACGGTCACCCCGCGCTCCGAGACGGAGCGCGGCAGCCAGATCTCGCTGCGCCACGAGTCCGCGTACGCGGTGGTCCAGGCGCTGATCGCCCGAGGCGTCATCGGCGACTTCCGCGAGCCGGACATCATGCGCTTCGGCTTCACCCCGCTCTACGTCTCCCACGCCGACGTCTTCGACGCGGCGGAGGCGTTGCGGCAGGTGCTCGACTCCGGCGAGTGGGCGCAGCCCCGCTTCGCGGAGCGGGGCTCCGTCACCTGACGGCCGCCCCCAGGGGCGCGGGGCACTGCGCGAGAGCTACCCGGGTCCGTCGTCCCAAGGGGACGGGATCGACCGCTCGGGCCGGTCTCTCGCGCAGTGCTCCGCGCCCCTGGGACGGCGCCCTTCTCGTCAGTAGCGTGAACGTGAGACGCCACTGTCGAATCCCCGGGGCCCCTGCCACAATGCGGGCATGCACCCCCGTACCCCCCGGGCCGGCCTCGGGCTGCCCCTCGCGTTGGTCAGCGCATTCGCCTTCGGCGGTTCCGGAGTCGCCGCGAAACCGCTGATCGAGGCCGGGCTGACCCCGCTGCAGGTGGTGTGGGTACGGATGGCCGGCTCGGCCCTGGTGCTGTTGCCCGTCACCATCCGGCACCGAAGCCTGCTGCGGCGCCGGCCGTGGCTGCTGCTGGGCTTCGGGCTGCTCGGGGTGACCCTGGTGCAGGTGTCGTACTTCTTCGCCATCTCCCGGGTGCCCGTGGCGATCGCGATGCTGCTGGAGTACCTCGGCCCCTCCCTGCTCCTGGCCTACGTGCGCTTCGTGCAGCGTCGGCCGATCACCCGGGCGGCGGCGCTGGGCGCGCTCACGGCGACGGTCGGGCTCGCGCTGGTGGTGGAGGTGTGGACCGGCCTCGGCGGACTGAACCCGATTGGCGTGCTCTGCGGCCTGTCCGCGGCCTGCGCCCAGGTCGGCTACTTCGTGATCTCCGAGAAGGCCGGCCGCTCCGCCGCCGCGGACTCCCCGGCCGAGCGGATCGACCCGATCGCGCTCAGCGGCTTCGGTCTGCTGATCGGCGCACTGGTGATCACCCCGTTGGCGCAGCCGTGGACACTGCCCTGGCACGTGCTGGGCGGCGAGGCCACGATGGGCTCGCGCCACGTGCCCGCGCTCGCGCTGGCCCTGTGGATGGTGCTGGTCTCCACTGTCATCGCCTATCTGACCGGCGTCGCCTCCGTCAGCCGGCTCTCCGCGCCGGTCGCGTCCGTGATCGCCTTCCTGGAGGCGATCGTGGCGACGGTGCTCTCCTGGTTCCTCCTCGGTGAGCACCTCGCGGCCTGGCAGTTGGTCGGCGGCGCGCTGGTGCTGATCGGCGCGTTCGTGGCACAGACCAGCCGACCGACGGAGGCCGCCACCGTGGTCGCCGTGGGCGGGGAAAGCCCGCTGGCCGGCCAGGTCGTCGACGAGACCGCGGCGCGCTGACGCCCGACGCCCTGACGCCCTGACGCACCACCCGACGTGCGGGACCGGGCGGGTGCGCGCATCGTGGTGCCATGAGTGCGATGCAGATGACGAACAGCAGTGCCGCCGAGGGCTTCCACCCCAACACCCGGCTCCTTGCGATGGGCGCGGCGATGACCGGCCTCGGCGCGATGGTCGTCGCGGCCGGAGCCGCCATGGTCGGGCTCTCTCTGGCCGTGGCCGGACGCCGCTGGGTCCAGAGCTGGGAGACGCCGCCAACCGAGATGGCCCAGCGCACCTTCGCTCAGGCCCGGATGGCCGGGCTGGCCGGCCGCGACGCCTGGCGCAGCGGCCCGTCGGTCAACTGAGGACCCACCGACACCTCAGAGGTGGCCCCGCGGCGAGCGCCGCGGGGCGCCTCGTCCTGTGCGTGAACCTTGTGCCTGAATCGCTTGCGCGCGCCCTGCAATGACGTAATCATGATTACAAGGGGACGCACACCGGAGGAGCAACCTCGTGAGCGAGCACAGGGACAAGCCCACGCCGTCCATCCTCGAATGGGCCGGCGGTCTGGCAGCGCTGGAGCGCCTGACCGCCACGTTCTACGGCAAGCACGTGCTGAACGACCCGCTGCTGGCCCCGGTCTTCGCCGGGATGGACAGTGAGCACCCCCAGCACGTCGCGCTCTGGCTGGCCGAGGTCTTCGGCGGCCCCGACGGCCCCACGGGCTACTCCGAGGGGCGCGGCGGCCACGCGCACATGGCCGGCCGCCACCTGGGCCGCCACATCACCGAGGAACAGCGCCGCCGCTGGGTCACGCTGCTGATGGACTCCGCGGACGAGGTCGGCCTGCCGACCGACCCGGAGTTCCGCGCCGTCTTCGGCTACTACATCGAATGGGGCAGCCGGATGGCCCTGATCTACTCGGGCGACAACCCGCCGCCGATCGACGCGGCGCCGATGCCGCGCTGGGGCTGGAACCAGACCCCGCCCTGGCAGCCCGGGAATTAGCCCGGTCCGCCCGCCGGTTGTCGCAAGGGTCGCGGGAAAGCGGGCGCGATCACGGGCAGCGGAGGGCGGACAGCATGCGGATCCTCGTCGTCGGGGCAGGAGCCACCGGAGGCTTCTACGGCGGGCGGCTCGCCCTCGCCGGACAGGACGTCACCTTCCTGGTGCGCCCCGCCCGCGCCGCGGCCCTGCGCGAACGCGGCCTGCGGATCGTCGGCCCCGGCCTGCGCGGCCCGGAGGAGGAGCTCCGGCCGGGGCTGGTCCTGCCCGGCGGGATCGACGCCCCGTACGACGTGGTGCTGCTCTCGGTGAAGGCGGGCGCGCTGGACCGCTCCCTGGACGACCTAGCACCGGCCGTCGGCCCCGGCACGGTGATCATCCCGTTCCTCAACGGCATGGCTCACCTCGACGCGATCACGCGCCGGTTCGGCGCGGACGCCGCGCTCGGCGGAGTGGTCCGCGTCTTCGGCACCCTCGACGACAACGGCGACGTCCGGATCCTCGACCGGATCAGCGAGTCCGTACTCGCGGACATGGTGATCGGCGAGCCCTCGGGCGGGAGCGGCGGGAGCAGCGCGCGGGTCGAACGGATCGGCAAGGAGCTGTCCCACGCCGGCTTCGACGTCGCCGTCTCCCCCGACATCCTCGGTGTGATGTGGGGCAAGTGGGTCTTCATCAGCACGCTCGGCGCGCTGACCACGCTGATGCGCGGCTCCGTCGGCGACGTCGTGACGGCAGGCGGCGCGTGGCTCGGCCCCGCGCTCCTCGCCGAGGCCGCGGCGGTCGCCTCGGCGGCGGGCCACGCCGTCCCAGAGGCCCACCTCTCCCGCATCGCCTCCGGCCTCACCCGCCCCGACTCGACGGACACCGCCTCCCTCTACCGCGACACGGCAGCGGGGCTGCCGACGGAGGGCGAACACATCCTCGGTGACCTCACCGCGAGGGCGCGGGAACTGGGGGTCGCCACCCCGCTGTTGGATCTGGCCGCACTTCAGCTCCGCGTGCACGAGCTGCGGTTGCAGCAGCGCCAGTAGGGGCGGCGGGAACTCGCACCCCTACTGGGGTCCGGCCACGGAGATCAGGTACTCGGCGTACTCGTCCAGCGCGGCGGTCGCCGCGGCGTCGTCGCGGTCGATGAGCCAGTTGAGGGTGAGGCCGTCGAGGAGGGCGAGGCCGTAGCGGGCGAGGGTGGGGAGGGGGACGGACCACTCGAAGCCCGCGAGGCGGGCCATCGTGGCGAGTGACTCGCGGTTGACCGCGAGGTAGTGGCCGTACTGGTGGCGGGCCACCTCCGCCAGGCCGGGCTGGCGCAGGGCGTACTGCGTGAGCTCGTAGGTGAGCAGGTGCTCGTCGGGGGTGGCGCGGATGCGGTCCCAGTAGGTGTGGAGCGTGGTGCGGACGATGTCCGCGACCGGCGCCCCCTCGACGCCCGCGGCGACCGCGGGCGCGAGCGCGCGCTGCATGATGCGCTCGACGACGCTCTCGAGCAGCTCCTCCTTGGAGCGGAAGCAGTAGTGGAACGCGCCCAGCGGCAGGCCCGCCTCGGCGACGATCGCGCGGGTCGTCGCCCTGGCGACGCCGTCGCGGATCATCACCTTGATCGCCGCCTCGATCAGCTCCTCGCGGCGCTCGTCGGCTGAGCGGCGGACCATGTGTGACTCCAGGTGCAGAAACGGCGGGTGCGACGGACAGTATCCGGGCTACAGGAAGGCGTGACCCTCGCCCCGGTACGTGGGCGCCTCGCCCACGATCCGGTCGCCCTCGACGAGGTGGAGTCGGTCGACGCGCTCGCACAGCTCGCCCGCCTTGGCGTGCCGGAACCAGACCCGGTCGCCGAGGCGGAGGGTGTCGGCGGCGTCGCCGACCAGCGGCGTCTGGACCTCGCCCGCGCCCTCCGTGCCGACCAGGCGCAGGCCGCGCGGGAAGACGGGGGTCGGCAGCCGGTCGGCGCCGGCCGGGCCGGAGGCGATCCAGCCGCCACCGAGCACGGTGACGTGCCCCCGCGCCGGGCGGCGGACCACGGTGAGCGCGAAGTAGGCGGCGGGCAGCGGCGTGAACGCGCGGTAGTGGTCGAAGAGCCGGGGCGCGTAGATGCCCGAGCCCGCGCCGAGCTCGGTGACCGCATCCTCGGACGAGGTGGACTCCAGGCTGCCGGTGCCGCCCCCGTTGACGAACTCCAGCGGGGCCACGTCCTGCACGGCGCGTACCGCGGCCGCGCGGCGGATCCGCAGCTCCTGGGTGGAGAGGCGCTGCATCAGCCGGACACCCGCGCGCATCAGCGGCGAGCCGGGCTGGTTGTCACCGAGGCCCGCGATCTGGCCCTCGTAGGACATGACGCCGACCAACCGCAGCCGCGGCCGGGCCAGCACCGCGCGCGCCAGCGCGCCCGCCGCGTCCGGGTCGTGCATCGGGGAGCGGCGCATGCCGAGGTGGATCCGGCCGCCGAGCAGCCGCAGCGAGGCGTCGAGGTCGAGGCAGACCCGTACCCGCGGGCCGTCCGCACCGGCGTCGCGGGCCGCCGCGGCGATCAGGTCGAGGTGCTCGACGGAGTCGGCCATGACGGCGATCCGCGCGGCGGCACGCTCGTCGGTGGCCAGCTCGCGCAGCGAGGAGGCGTCCGCGCAGGGGTAGGCGACCAGGATGTCGCCGAGCGACTCGTCCGTGGTGCGGGCCAGCCAGAGGGCCTCCGGCAGCGTGAACGCCATGATCCCGCGGTAACCGGGGGTGCGCAGCACGTCCTCGATCAGCGGGCGGCAGCGCAGCGACTTGCTGGCCAGCCGGATCGGCTTGCCGCCGGCGCGGGCGGCCATCCGCTCGGCGTTGGCGCGCAGCGCGCCAAGGTCGACGACGGCGAACGGGGGACGCAGCTCGGCGGTGGCCCGCTGCAGCTGGTCGAAGGTGGCGGGCGCCGTGCTCTTCCCCGTCGTCCGGATCGTCATCGAAGGGCCTCTCGCTGGACCTGCCGGGGCCGGTACGAGCCCGCGCTTGTCCGGCAGCGTGACGTGCCCGGTTGTCCAAGTCAAGACTCTTGGACCCTTGACTTGGACAAGCGAACAAGTTCAGTCTTCCGTGCCATGACGAACGCGTGGCGGAACTGGGCAGGGAACGAGCAGGCGCACCCGGTGCGGGTCGCGCGGCCTGCCAACGCGGGCGAGGTCGCCGCGGAGGTCGCGGCCGCGATCCGGGACGGGCAGCGGGTCAAGGCGGTCGGCAACGGCCACTCGTTCAGCCCGACCGCCGTCGCCCCCGGCGTACAGCTCCAGCTGGACCGGATGAACCAGCTGGTCTCGGTAGACGCCGAGTCCGGGCTGGTCACCGTCGGCGCGGGCATGCCGCTGTGGCAGCTCAACCCGCTGCTCGCCGAGCACGGCCTGGCCATGGAGATCCTCGGCGACATCGACCGGCAGACGATCTCCGGTGCGATCTCCACCGGCACGCACGGCTCCAGCACCCGCTTCGGCGGCATCGCCACCCAGGTGCGCGCCCTCGAACTCGTCCTCGCCGACGGCACGGTGACGCGGTGTTCGGCCACCGAACAGCCCGAGCTCTTCGCCGCCGCACGGGTCGGCCTCGGCGCGCTGGGCGTGCTCACCCAGGTGACGCTGCAGTGCGTCCCGCTGTTCGCGCTGCACGCGCAGGACACCCAGATGCCGGTCGCCGAAGTGCTCGACGGCGTACAGGAACTCGCGGACGGCCACGACCACTTCGAGTTCTTCTGGTTCCCGCACAGCGAGGTGTCGCTGACCCGCCGGTTCACCCGGCTGCCGGCCACGGTGCCGCTCACCCCGATCGGCGCGGTCAGCGCCAAGCTCGACGAGGCCCTCAACGGCCCCGGCTTCGAGGCGCTGTGCCGGATCGGCACGCGGTTCCCCGGCACCGTCCGCCCGATCGCCCGTTTCGCGGCGAAGGCGATGTCGGCGCGCGAGTGGACCGATCTCTCCTACCGGATCTTCGCCTCGTCCCGCCCGGTCCGCTTTCTGGAGGGCGAGTTCGCGATCCCGCGCGAGCACGCGGTGGACGCGCTGCGGGAGATCAAGCGGTGGATCGACCGCAACGACGAGCCGGTCTCCTTCCCGCTGGAGGTGCGGTTCGTCGCCGCCGACGACATCTGGCTCTCCACCGCGCAGGGCCGGGAGAACTGCTACATCGCGTTCCACCAGTACCACCGCATGCCGCACGAGCGGTACTTCCAGGCCTGCCAGGACATCCTGGGCTCCTACGGGGGCCGCCCCCACTGGGGCAAGATGCACGACCTCGACGCGGCCGCGCTCCGGCCCCGCTACGAGCACTTCAACTCCTTCGTCGCCCTCCGCGACAAGCTCGACCCGACGGGCCTCTTCGCCAACGCGTACTTGGACCGGGTGCTGGGGACGGCGGGTTCCTAGCGGAGTGCGACCTGAGATAGTGCACATAAGTCCCGTCTCAGGAGGAACGCACGTGAGTGACCGTCCCCTGCTCTTCCCCGCTGTCGCGGCCGGCGGCCGCACCGCCGCGCTCCGATTCGGTGACCGCGGGCTCGACTACGCGCAGCTGCGCGCCGCCGTCCTCGCCACCGCGGACCGCCTCCGCGGGGCGCAGCGTGTCGCTCTGTGGGCGACGCCGACGCTGGAGACCGCCGTCGGCGTCGTCGCCGGGCTGGTCGCGGGGGTGACGATGGTGCCGCTGAACCCGAGGAGCGGGGAGCGCGAGCTGGCACATGTCGTCGGCGACAGCCGACCGGAGTTGGTCCTTGCCGCGACCGGGGACGAACTGCCGGGCGTGCTGGCCGAACTGACGGTCGTCACACCGGCCGTGGAGGCCGAAGGGACGGACGCCGGCTGGCCGGACGAGCCGGGCGACGCGTCGCCCGCGCTGATCATCTACACCTCCGGTACCACGGGCCCGCCCAAGGGCGCGATCATCCCCCGCCGCGCGCTGCGCACCACCCTGGACGCGCTCGCCGAGGCGTGGGCGTGGACCGGGGACGACGTTCTCGTGCACGCCCTGCCGCTGTTCCACGTGCACGGGCTGGTGCTGGGCGTCCTCGGCCCGCTGCGGCGCGGCGGCAGCGTGCGTCACCTCGGTCGCTTCTCCACCGAGGGCGTACGCGACGAGCTGGCGAGCGGAGCGACCATGCTCTTCGGCGTGCCGACGATGTACCACCGGATCGCCCAGGACCTGGAGGGCGACGCCGGGTTGGCGAAGGCGCTGGCGAGCGCCCGGCTGCTGGTCTCGGGCTCGGCGGCGCTGGCGACCCGGGACCAGCGCGCGATCGAGGCGGTCACCGGCCGGCACGTGATCGAGCGCTACGGGATGACCGAGACGCTGATGAACACGAGCGTCCGGCCGGACGCCGCGCACCGGCCCGGCACCGTCGGCACGCCGCTGGGCGGCGTGGAGCTGCGGCTCGTCGACGAGGCGGGGGCGCCGCTGCCCGCCGCGGCGTCGCGCGACGGGGAGACCGTCGGCGAGATCCAGGTGCGCGGTGCGAACCTGTTCAGCGGCTACCTCAACCGACCCGAGGCGACCGCCGAGGCCTTCGCCGAGGGCGGCTGGTTCCGCACGGGCGACATGGCCGTGGTCGACCCGGACGGCGCGGTGCGGATCGTCGGGCGCAAGTCCACCGACCTGATCAAGAGCGGCGGCTACAAGATCGGCGCGGGCGAGATCGAGAACGTCCTGCAGGAGCACCCGTCGGTGGCCGAGGCCGCCGTCACCGGCGAGCCCGACCCCGATCTGGGCGAGCGCATCGTCGCCTGGATCGTCCCCGTGGACCCGGCCGCGCCCCCGTCTGCCGACGAGCTCGCCGCCCACGTGGCGGCCCACCTCGCGCCGCACAAGCGTCCCCGCGAGGTCCGCCATCTCGCCGCGCTGCCGCGCAACGACATGGGCAAGGTGATGAAACGCGCCCTCGGCGCGTAGGCCAGCTCGCGCGGGGTCAGCGTGGGCAGCGGGGCGCGTCGGGTCCGTGCGAGATTGGGAAGCGCCAACACGTCAAGACGACGCGGGCGGCTCCGACCACCTGTCGAAGGGGCCCGGCCAGGGCCCCCGAGCGACATGGGAGTACGCGATGAAGTTCCTGATCAGCCTGCACATCAACCCCGCCGTGCTGGACGCGCTGACCGACGAGGAGAAGGCGGCGATCGGCGAGGGCCACGGCCGGTTCATCGCCGCGCTGAAGGAGTCCGGCGAGCTGATCACCACGCAGGCGCTGGTCGACCCCTCGCAGGCCGTCGTCGTGTCCGTGCGCGACGGTCAGCCGGTGGTGACCGACGGCCCGTTCCTGGAGTCCAAGGAGTTCCTCGGCGGCTTCTACCTGATCGACTGCGAGAACCGGGAGCGGGCGATCGAGCTGGCGGCGCGGATTCCGGACACCGCGATCGAGGGCCTGGGTGTCGAGGTGCGCCAGGTGATGTTCTCCGACGGACACTTGGAGGCATGACCGCTGAGCCCGGCCTGGAGGACCTGCTGCGTGAGCTCACGCCGCAGGTCCTCGGCACGCTGGTGCGCCGCCACGGGCAGTTCGAGGACTGCGAGGACGCCGTCCAGGAGGCCGTGCTCGCCGCCACCGTGCAGTGGCCCGAGGAGGGCGTGCCGGGCAACCCGCGCGGCTGGCTGCTGACGGTCGCCACCCGTCGGCTGATCGACCGGATGCGCAGCGACCACGCCCGCCGCGAGCGGGAGTCCGCGCTCGCCGCCGAGGCCGCCGGGACCGCCCCTGCGGACGTGCCGGACACCGACGACACGCTCGTCCTGCTCTTCCTGTGCTGCCACCCGACGCTGACGCCCGCCTCGCAGACGGCGCTGACGCTGCGCGCGGTCGGGGGCCTCACCACGGCGGAGATCGCCCGTGCGTTCCTGGTGCCGGAGGCCACGATGGCGGCCCGGATCAGCCGGGCCAAGCAGCGCGTCAACGCCGCGGGCAGCTCGTTCGCGCTGCCGGAGGGCGCCGAGCGCGAGGAACGGCTCCGGGTCGTCCTGCACGTGCTCTACCTGATCTTCAACGAGGGCTACACCGCCTCCTCCGGGGACCGGCTGCACCGCGCCGACCTGGCCCGCGAGGCGATCCGGCTGACCCGGACGGTGCACCGGCAGCTACCCGAGGACGGCGAGGTCACCGGGCTGCTGGCGCTGATGCTGCTGACCCACGCCCGCCGCGACGCCCGCACCACCGCCACCGGCGATCTGGTGCCGCTGGCCGAGCAGGACCGGACCCGATGGGACCGGGCGCTGATCGACGAGGGCACCGAACTCGTCAAGGCCTCGCTGGCCGGCCCGGCGCTGGGGCCCTACCAGCTGCAGGCCGCCATCGCCGCCACCCACGACGACGCGGCCACGGCGGCGGACACCGACTGGCGGCAGGTGCACGGCCTCTACCTGATCCTGGAACGCATCGCCCCCAACCCGATGGTCACCCTGAACCGCGCCATCGCGCTCGCGGAGATGGAAGGACCGCAGGCCGGGCTGGAGCTGCTGGCGACCCTGGACGACGACGAGCGGATGGCCCGGCACCACCGGCTGCTGTCGGTGCGGGCCCACCTGCTGGAGCGGACGGGCGACGCGGCCGGCGCCTACACGCTCTACCGCAGCGCCGCGAAGGCCACCGCGAGCCTCGCGGAACGCCGGCACCTGGAATCCCGCGCGGCACGGCTGCGCCCGGCCGAACCGGGCTCCGACCTGCGAGAACCCCACGAGATCCGCGAGCCGCGCGTGACCTGGGAACCGGAGGCGTAGGACGCGGCGACGCGCCACCTCGTCCGGGCTCACGGCCCGGCTCCGGTGCCGCAACGCACCGCGATCGCCCGCTGACGGCAGCGTTACGCCGAGGTGAAATCAGGTGAAGATCTTGCTTGTAGAAGTCTACAAATGCCCGATCTCAGTCGCAGCGGTCTTCATGTCTTCCACCCCTGGGCTGACACCACGCATTGGTTGTGTACTCCATCACACGACTTGAACGCCACCAGCGGGGCCCCCACACACCGTCGAGGAAAGAAGTGACCGTGACTGCCCAGACCGAAGACACGCGGATCCAGGATCTCGAGCAGGACTGGATGAACGAGGCGATCCGGCTGGCCACCGCCAGCGTGGCGAACGGCGGCGGTCCGTTCGGCGCCATGGTCGTCAAGGACGGCAAGGTCATCGCGGCCGGCAACAACCAGGTCACCGCGACCCTGGACCCGACGGCGCACGCCGAGGTGAGCGTCATGCGCGCCGCCTGCAAGGAGCTGGGCTCCTTCTCGCTCGAGGGCTGTGTCCTGATCACGTCGTGTGAGCCCTGTCCGATGTGTCTCTCCTCGGCTCTCTGGGCGCGCGTCGACCGCATCGTCTTCGCCGCCGACCGGCACGACGCCGCGGTGGCCGGCTTCGACGACCGCAAGTTCTACGACCTCTTCGAGAAGCAGCCGACGTCGATGTGGCCGATGGAGATCGCCCACCTGGACCTGCCGAACCGTACGGCGCCCTTCGACGCGTGGCTGGCCAAGTCGGACCGTATCGACTACTGAGAAAGACCTTTCGCGGCCGCCGCGGACAAGGAAGGCCCGGACCGGGGATCAACCCCGGTCCGGGCCTTTTCTGTTGGGTCGCCAGGCCCGACATCCATCGCACACAACCCATCTGAGCTGGTGTTCCTGAGAAACACACGAACCACCGAACGCCTGGTGATCAAGTTTCATGGTTTCAACGTCTGCCTGTACCAATCCAGTTGACGGTGTACTCCTCGGAATAGTCGGATCGACGAACTGGAATAGCCTTGTCCGAGAAGCTGCCTGGCCGTCAGATCGAGATCTCCTGGCCTGACCTCGGTATCACGGTCACCGCCGACCTTGACGACCGCAACCCGGCACTCGCCGACGCACTGTGGGAGTCCCTGCCCTACCAGAGCCTCCAGGGACACGCGCTCATCGCGGGAGAGCACCTCTATCACGTGGCGCCGATCCCCAGCCTGCTGCACACGCCCCACACCACCCGCATCCCGGACCGGCGTGCGGCCCCCAACGGCACCGTGTTCTGCTCGGGCCTGCAGCACCTGGGTATCAAGTACGGCACCCTGACCGAGCCGATGCCCGCCACCCCGGTCGGGCAGATCCGCGAGGCGGACATGCCCGCCCTGCTGGAGGCGGGCGCCGCGATCTGGGACGCCGTCTACTCCACCAAGAAGCAGATCCACGTCGAGGTCCGCCGCTCGGGCGAACCGGGCGGCCACCGCATCCCGACGCTCCGGGCCGCCGACGCGACCGCCGCCCGGCTGATCGCCGACATCGTCGCCGAGACCGAGCGGATCTGGCTCGCGCCCCCGGCCGAGCTGGACGACCTGCACCAGGGCATCATCCCCTCCGGGGCGGGCAACTTCGGCACCGTCCTGCCCACCTTGCTGTTCGTCAACGGCGAGACGCGGCCACTGGGTTACGCCGCCTACGGCGGACTCGTCCGGGCCGCGGTCCAGGACATGCCGCTGGACTCGCTCGTCCACATGGCCCGCCTGCTGGTCGGCGTCCCGGCCGAATTCCTGGGCTACTGCGGCCTGGAGAAGCTCTGGGCCTTCACCCGGCGCTACCTCGACGTGCTCGACCGGCTCGACCGTGACGACTTCTACGCCGTCACCAGCCAGATGGCCCTGTACGTCAACTGCCTCGGCGGTTGGAACCTCCAGCTGTACCCGTGGGAGACCGGCGACGACCTGCGCCAACAGCCCGTCAGGACCGCCTAGGTCCACAGGCGTTCCCGCCGACCGAGCCCAACCCCACAGGAGAAGCAAGAACGTGAGTTCCCTGCCTGCCCGCGCCGACGCCGTCGTCATCGGCGGAGGAGTGATCGGAACCTCCGCCGCCTACCACCTCGCCGAAGCCGGCGTCGACACGGTGCTGTTGGAACGCGGAACCCTCGGCGGCGGGTCGTCCGCGCACACCGCGGGCATGGTCCGCACCTACTTCCCCGGTGCCGCCGGCACCGGGGAGCTGGCCGTGCGCAGTCTGAACGCGTACCAGGACTTCGCCCGGCGGACCGAAGCCCCCCTCGGGCTGAAGCGGCTCGGCTTCATGGTGCTGTTCACCGAGGAGCAGCAGCTCGCCGCCTTCGAGGCCGACCGTCGGGCCCAGCAGGACGCCGGCGTCGAGGTCCGCCTGATCAGCGCCGACCAGGCCGCCGAGCTCAACCCGCTGATCAGCCGGCGCACCGTGTTGGCCGCGGCCTGGTCGCCGCAGGCGTACCACGTGGACGGCCTGAACATCGTCCGCGGCTACGCCGCCGGCGCCCGCAATCACGGCGCCCGCCTGTTCACCCACACGCCCGTCACCTCCATCGACGACGACAACACCGTCCACACGCCGCAGGGCAGTATCAGGGCCGACAGCATCGTGTGCACGGCCGGGCCCTGGTCCGGCGAGGTGGCGTCCATGGCGTCGGTCGACCTGAGCCTGGCACCGGGCGCGATCGAGATGCTGTTCACCGACGTCCCGCCCGCCGCGCTGCACGAGCTGCCCATGACCATGCACGCCACCTCGGGCCTGCGGATCCGGTCCTGGAAGGACCGCATCCTGCTCGCCATGGGCGTGCCCAAGGGCGGGGAGACGCGCGAGGCGTGGCTCGGCCGGATCGGCGGCCATCTCGGCACCCTGTTCCCGGCCCTGGACGGCATCGGCCTGCATCGCGCCTGGACCGGCGACTTCGACGCCGGCCCCGGCAACACCGCCCTCATCGGCGCACACCCCACCCGCCGCTTCCTGTACGCGGCCGGATTCACCGGCGCGGGCCTGTGCCAGGCGCCCGCGGCCGGCGAGAAGCTCCGCGACCTACTGATCGTCAAGTAGCTCCACAACAGGAAAGATTGCCGTGATTGTTCTTGGATCCAACGGTTTCAGCCGGGTGTCGGAGTTCTTCTCCGAACGACTCGGCGCGACCGGCGTCAACAAGCACTATCTCCTGGGCCACGACGCGGCCGCCGCGCTCCTGGTCGACGGCCGCCTGGTCGCCGCGGTGGAGGAGGAACGCCTCAACCGGGAGAAGAAGACCACCGACTTCCCCACGAACGCGATCGACTGGTGCCTGCGGGAGGCCGGGATCACCTTCGAGGACGTCGACCTCTTCGCCTTCCCGTGGAACTGGTCCGCTCAGGTGCGCGGCGAGATCGTGGACGGCATCCGCGCCTCGCCGCTGCCCGAGGCCGCGAAGGACCGCCTGGTGGACACCATGGCCGACCTGTTCGACCAGATCGTCAGCCCCGAGGCGATGCTCGCGGACTTCGAGGCCCGCACCGGACACCGACCCGACCCGGCCAAGGTGCGCTTCGTGCCGCACCACCTGGCCCACGCCACGACCGGCTACTACCTCGCCGGCATGAAGGACGCGGCGTTCCTCGTCAGCGACGGCCGCGCCGAACGCTTCTCGACGCTGACGGGCGAGATCCGCGACGGCCGGATCACCGTCTTCGAGGACACGGTCACCGGCTCCGAGTACTCCATGGGCACCCTGTTCTCCGCCATCACCCGCTTCCTCGGGTTCGTGCCGAACAACGACGAGTACAAGGTGATGGGCCTGGCCGGTTACACCGCGCCGCCGACCCCGAACCCGTTCGTCGACCGCCTGCTGCGACTGCACGACGACGGCCGCTACAGCTTCGCCAAGCCCCTGCAGACCGACAACGTCCGCAGCCACGACGACCTGTTCGAGGAGTACTTCGGGCCCTTCGAGGACACCCTCGCGTACAAGGCCCGGGTCGCCGCCGCAGCGCAGCAGATGCTGAACGTCGCCACCGCCCACCAGGTCCGTCACCTGGAGCGGCGGACGGACCTGGACCGGCTGCTGTTCGAGGGCGGTGTCGCCCTGAACTGCCTGAACAACACCCCGATGTTCGAGGGCTCCCGTTTCGAGGACATGCAGGTCAGCTTCGGCGCCTCGGACACGGGCATCACCATCGGCGCCGCGGCCCACGCCTGGCTGAACCACCCCGACACCGACCCCGCGGACATCCACGCGGCCTCCGCGCCGGTCAGCCCCTATCTGGGCCCGTCCTACGACGAGGCCGCGATCGAGGCGGCCCTTCGGGGGTTCGCCGGCCGCGTCGTCGTCTCCCGCCTGGCGGACGACGAGGTCGTCGAGCAGGTGGCGCAGCTGCTGACGCAGAAGGTCGTCATCGGCTGGTTCGAGGGCCGTGTCGAGCACGGGCCGCGGGCGCTGGGGCACCGCAGCATCCTCGCCAACCCCGGCTTCGACGACATCAAGGACATCATCAACACCCGGGTCAAGCACCGCGAACCCTTCCGGCCGTTCGCCCCGCTCGTGCTGGAGGAGCAGGCGCCGAAGATCTTCGAGATGGGGCGCAAGACCAGCTCCCCGTACATGACCTTCGTCTTCCCGGTCCGCGAGGAGTACCGGGACCGGATCCCCGGCGCGGTGCACGTGGACGGCACCTCGCGGATCCAGACCCTGACGGACGAGGGCACGCCCCGGCTGACGGCGCTACTGCGCAGGTTCACCGACCTCACCGACACGCCGTGCCTGATCAACACCTCGTTCAACGTGGCGGGCGAGCCCATCGTCTGCACGCCCACCGACGCCCTGAACTGCTTCCTGGGCACCGAGATCGACTACCTGGTCCTCGGCAACCACCTCATCGCCAAGACCGACTAGAAGAAGGAACACTCCATGCCGACGCAGATCCAGCGCAAGCACACCATGTACCACTCGACCGTCCTGGAGGCCGACCCGGAGACGGTGTGGTCGACCGTCCGCGACGCCATGCAGATCCTGGAGATGGTCTCCCCGGGCGACCTGGACATCCACCGGGACGTCAGCTGGGTGGAGGGCGGCTCGGTCGAGACGGTCCCGGCCCGCTACGACTTCCGGCTCACGCTCAACGGCCGCCTCGTCCAGCAGGAGATCGCCGCGCGCGACGAGATCAACAAGACCCAGTCCTACCGGGCCATCGCCCCCACCAGCGGTGTCGCCAGCTACGAGGCCACCATCCGCGTGTTCGCCGTCACCAACGAGCCGGACCGCAGCTTCTTCGACTGGTCGCGCACCCTGGAGATCGCCGAGGACGCCGACCTGGACGTGGTCGCGCGCATCATCGCGGTCATGGAGGCGCAGACCGACGCCGTCCGGGACCACTTCGCGAAGTCCGCCCAGTAGGCACCGCGACGACATGTCGGACCTGACGACGCTCGTGCTGCTGCGGCACGGCGAAACCCTGCTGACCCCCGAGCGACGGATCTCCGGCAGCGGAGGCACCAATCCGGGTCTCTCGCCGGCCGGACGCCGCCAGGCCGCGGAGACGGCGGACGCCCTCGCCCGCCGTGGCGGCATCGACGCGGTCGTCACGTCACCGCTGCGGCGCTGCCAGGAGACCGCTCAGGCCGTGGCCGCCCGCCTCGGCCTGAGCGTCCGGGCCGAGGCGGATCTGCGGGAGGCGGATTTCGGCGCCTGGGAGGGCCTGACTTTCGCGGAAGTCGGTGCGCGCTACCCGGACGACCTGAAAGCATGGCTCGACTCACCGGAGATTCCGCCCTCGGGCGGGGGCGAGACCATGCAACAGGTGACCCGCCGGGTCGCCGCCGTGCGGGACGGCCTGCTCGCCCGCCACGCCGGCGCCACGGTGCTGGTGGTCTCCCATGTGGCCCCTGTCAGAACGCTGCTCCGCCTCGCCCTCCAGGCGCCGCCGCACAGCCTCTTCCGCATGGAGGTCGCGGCGGCCTCGCTGTCGACGGTGACGTACGACCGGGACGGCACCGGCACGGTGCGGGCCCTGAACGACACCGGGCACCTGAATGCCTCGGTGTAATTGCTGAACGACCCGCCCCGCCTGCGGTAATCGTTTTGTAGAATCATATAAACTGCCGTCCGGCGGTTGCGCGTTGCCTTGACCGCCGGACCTGCGGCACGTAACTTCGAGCGCACCGACTCGTGAGCTGCTGGAAGGAGGCGAAGCCGGATGTCGACCCTCTCCGATCTTCATCGCCTCGTCCACCGGACCGCCTGGGTTCTGGGTCGTGTAGCACACGGCTGCTGAGCAGCCGCTTTCCCGGTGTGCCCCACAGCGGCCCGGGACCCGATCTCTGCCACCGCCTGCGGCACGTCCGCAACGGCTGATTCGCGCTCCGTGTTCTCGAGCCGCGCCACCAAAGAGAAAGCCCCAGAAATGGCGACTAGGATAATCAGATCGACCGCGCACCGAAATGAGGATGTGCCATGGTAGCGGCGCGGATCACGGTCAACGGGAAAGAAACGCCGATTTCCCCGGCGACGCCCCACACCACGGTGCTGGATTTTCTGCGCGATCGCGGCCTCACGGGCACCAAGGAGGGCTGCGCCGAGGGTGAGTGCGGCGCCTGTTCAGTGCTGGTGGCCCGTCCCGGGGTGAACAAGCCGACCGACTGGGTGGCGGTCAACGCCTGCCTGGTCCCGGTCGCGGCGCTCGACGGCCAGGAGATCGTCACCTCCGAGGGCCTCGCCACCCCCGGCGCGGACGGCACGCCGCCCACCCTGCACCCGGTGCAGGAGGAGATGGCGGTCCGCGGCGGCTCCCAGTGCGGCTACTGCACGCCGGGCTTCGTCTGCAGCATGGCGTCCGAGTACTACCGACCCGACCGCTGCGCCTCCGCGCACGCCGACGCGAACGGCCACGCGGACGCGGAGGCCCACGGCGACGCCGAGCACGGCCCGAACGGCTTCGACCTGCACTCCCTGAGCGGGAACCTGTGCCGCTGTACCGGCTACCGCCCGATCCGCGACGCCGCGTTCGCCGTCGGTGAGCCCGCCGCGGACGACCCGCTCGCGCAGCGTCGCGACCAGCCCGCTCCCGCGCCGGCCGCCACCACCTACGCCCAGGACGACAGCGTCTTCCTGCGCCCGAGCACCCTGGCCGAGACGCTGCAGGTGCTGCGCGAGCGGCCCGACGCGGTGGTCGTGGCCGGCAGCACCGACTGGGGCGTGGAGGTGAACATCCGTTCCCGCCGCGCGAACTGCGTCGTCGCCATCGACCGGCTGCCCGAACTGCGGGAGCTGCGCGTCGAGTCCGACCACCTCGAGATCGGCGCCGCGGTGACGCTCACCGAGATCGAGCGCCGCCTCGACGGCACCGTCCCGCTGCTGGCGGAGCTGTTCCCGCAGTTCGCCTCGCGCCTGATCCGCAACAGCGCGACCTTCGGCGGCAACCTCGGTACCGGCTCCCCCATCGGTGACAGCCCGCCGGTGCTGCTGGCGCTGGAGGCGTCGCTGGTGCTCGCCGACGCCGACGGCGAGCGGGTGGTCCCGCTGGCCGACTACTTCACCGGCTACCGGCAGACCGTGCGCCGCCCCGGCGAGCTGATCCGCGCGGTGCGGATCCCGCTGCCGCTGGCGCCCGTCACGGCCTTCCACAAGATCGCCAAGCGGCGTTTCGACGACATCTCCAGTGTGGCGATCGCCTTCGCGCTCGACATCGAGGACGGCGTCGTCCGCAAGGCCCGCATCGGCCTGGGCGGCGTGGCCGCCACCCCGATCCGCGCCCTCGCCACCGAGGCGGCCCTGGAGGGCAAGCCGTGGTCGGCGGAGACCGTCCAGGCCGCGGCGGACGTGCTGCGCGCCCAGGGCACGCCGATGAGCGACCACCGCGCCAGCGCGATCTACCGCTCCGCGATGCTCGGCCAGAGCCTGAAGAAGCTGTACGCACAGACCAGTGAGGCGGTGTCGTCGTGAGCCATCTGTCCGAGCGGCCCGAAAAGCCCGTCGTCGGCGTCTCGATGCCGCACGAGAGCGCCGGCCTGCACGTCACCGGCACCGCGCTCTACACCGACGACCTGGTCCAGCGGACCAAGGACGTCCTGCACGCCTACCCGGTCCAGGTCATGAAGGCCCACGGCCGGATCACCGCGCTGCGCACCGAGCCCGCGCTCGCCGTGCCCGGCGTGGTCCGCGTGCTGACCGTGGCCGACGTGCCCGGCGTCAACGACGCCGGCATGAAGCACGACGAGCCGCTCTTCCCCGACGAGGTCATGTTCTTCGGCCACGCCGTCGCCTGGGTGCTCGGCGAGACCCTGGAGGCGGCCCGGCTCGGTGCGGCGGCCGTCGAGGTGGAACTCGACGAGCTGCCCGCCCTGGTCACGGTGGAGGAGGCGATCGCGGCCGAGAGCTTCCACGGCGCCCGGCCGCTGATGGTCACCGGCGACATCGACGCCGGCTTCGCGGACTCCGCCCACGTGTTCACCGGCGAATTCAGCTTCTCCGGCCAGGAGCACTTCTACCTGGAGACCCACGCGGCGCTGGCCCAGGTCGACGAGAACGGGCAGCTGTTCATCCAGAGCAGCACCCAGCACCCGTCGGAGACCCAGGAGATCGTCTCCCACGTGCTCGGCGTGCCGGCGCACGAGGTGACCGTGCAGTGCCTGCGCATGGGCGGCGGGTTCGGCGGCAAGGAGATGCAGCCGCACGGGTTCGCGGCCATCGCCGCGCTCGGCGCCAAGCTGACGGGCCGTCCGGTCCGGTTCCGGCTGAACCGGACCCAGGACCTGACCATGTCCGGCAAGCGTCACGGCTTCCACTCCACCTGGAAGATCGGCTTCGACGCCGAGGGCCGCATCCAGGCCCTCGACGCCACGCTGACCGCGGACGGCGGCTGGAGCCTGGACCTGTCCGAGCCGGTGCTGGCCCGTGCGCTGTGCCACATCGACAACACCTACTGGATCCCCAACGCGCGCGTCGCCGGCCGGATCGCCAAGACCAACACGGTCTCCAACACCGCCTTCCGTGGCTTCGGCGGACCGCAGGGCATGCTGGTGATCGAGGACATCCTGGGCCGGTGCGCGCCGCTGCTCGGCCTGGACCCGATGGAGCTGCGCGAGCGCAACTTCTACCAGCCCGGCCAGGGCCAGACGACGCCGTACGGTCAGCCCGTCACGCAGGCCGACCGGATCGCCACCGTCTGGCAGCAGGTGCAGAACGACGCCGGCATCGCCGACCGCAAGCGCGAGATCGCGGCCTTCAACGCCGCGCACACCGACACCAAGCGGGCACTCGCGATCACCGGCATCAAGTTCGGCATCTCGTTCAACCTCACCGCCTTCAACCAGGGCGGCGCGCTGGTGCTGATCTACAAGGACGGCTCCGTCCTGATCAACCACGGCGGCACCGAGATGGGCCAGGGCCTGCACACCAAGATGATGCAGGTGGCCGCGACCACGCTGGGCATCCCGCTGCACAAGGTGCGCCTCGCCCCGACGCGTACCGACAAGGTGCCCAACACCTCCGCCACCGCCGCCAGTTCCGGCGCGGACCTGAACGGCGGGGCGATCAAGAACGCCTGCGAGCAGCTGCGCGAGCGACTGCTGCAGGTGGCCGCCACCCAGCTCGGGGCGAACGCCTCGGACGTGCGCATCGTCGAGGGCGTCGCGCACGCCCTGGGCAGCGACAAGGAGCTGGCCTGGGACGACCTGGTGCACACCGCGTACTTCCAGCGCGTCCAGCTCTCGGCGGCCGGCTACTACCGGACCGAGGGCCTGCACTGGGACGCGAAGTCGTTCCGCGGCTCGCCGTTCAAGTACTTCGCCCACGGCGCCGCCGCGACCGAGGTCGAGGTGGACGGCTTCACCGGTGCGTACCGCATCCGCCGCGTGGACATCGTGCACGACGTCGGCGACAGCCTGTCCCCGATGATCGACATCGGCCAGGTCGAGGGCGGCTTCGTCCAGGGCGCGGGCTGGCTGACGCTGGAGGACCTGCGCTGGGACACCAGCGACGGCCCGAACCGCGGCCGGCTGCAGACCCAGGCGGCGAGCACCTACAAGCTGCCGAGCTTCTCGGAGATGCCCGAGGAGTTCAACGTCACGCTGCTGGAGAACGCCACCGAGGAGGGCGCCGTCTACGGCTCCAAGGCGGTCGGCGAGCCTCCGCTGATGCTGGCGTTCTCGGTCCGCGAGGCGCTGCGCCAGGCCGCGGCGGCGTTCGGCCCCGCCGGCGTCAGCGTGGACCTCGCCTGCCCCGCGACGCCGGAGGCGGTCTACTGGGCCGTCGAGTCGGTCCGTTTGGACCACGAGTCCCGCGCCGGCGAACTTCCGGTCGGTGCGATCGCTCTGAGCAAGGTCTAAGAAGTAGCGATGTCCGAGATGACGTGGGTCGCCGCGGTCGCGCGGTTGCGAGCTCGCCGGGAAGCCGGTGTGCTCGTGACCGTCGCGGCCGTGCGCGGCCACGCGCCGCGCAAGGCCGGTGCCAAGCTGGTCGTGGGGCCGACCGAGACGTGGGGTTCGATCGGCGGCGGCAACGTCGAGGCCGTCGCGATCGACCGCGCCCGCGAACTGATCGGCAACCCGGACGCGGAGCCGGAACTGATGGAGTTCGCGCTCAACGACAAGGTCACCAACCGGCACGGCGTGCAGTGCTGCGGCGGGGCCGTCACCGTGCTGCTCGAACCGCTGCCGGTGGTCGAGGCGGTGGCCATCTTCGGCGTCGGCCACGTCGGCCTGGAGCTGGCCCGCATCCTGGCCCGCCACAACGTCGACCTGCACCTGATCGACAGCCGCGCCGAGCAGCTGACCGACGAACGCCTGGCCGTCCTCGGGGACTCGGTCGCGCAGGTCCACGTGCACCACACGCCCCTCCTCCCGGAGGAGGTGCTCGCCGAACTGCCGCCGGGCGCCCACGTCCTGATCATGACGCACGACCACGCCGAGGACGCCGCCCTCTGCGACGCCGCCCTGCGCATCCCCGAGCTCGGCTCCGTCGGCCTGATCGGCTCGGCCGCCAAGTGGGCCCGCTTCCGCAAGCGTCTGGCCACCGAGGGCGGCCACGCGGACTCCACGATCGACCGGATCAAGACGCCGATCGGCATCCCCGGCATCGCCGGCAAGGAGCCGGCCACCATCGCGGTGAGCGTCGCGGCGGACCTGCTCCAGACTTTCGAACGAGCCCGGCACCACTGACCGGCCCGTGCGCGGCCCGGGGCCGGCAGGCCCCGTCCGCGCGTCCGTGCGGTCCGGTCCGGTCTCAGGCGGTCTTCGGCGTGGCGGCCGTCTCACCGGTGGTCTTGGTTGCCGTAGCCGGCGATTCGGTGGCCGGTGGCTCGGTGGCCGGCGGTTCGGTGGCCGGCGGTTCGGGATACACCGCCTCCCGGGGAAGCCGCGGTTCGAGCGGCAGCAGCGCTAGTCCCGCTCCACCCGTCCCGACCGCCAGCACGATCCACAGGGCGAGGGGCGAGGCCGACAGCAGCGCGCTGAGCAGCACCGGCGCCAGCGCCGCGGGGATCGCCCAGGAGAACTGGTAGAAGGACAGGTAGCGGCCGCGCAGCGACTCCGGCGCCGCCGAGGCGGCCAGCGCCGTGGACGTCGCCCCGTGCATCAGCTCGCCGAACGAGAACAGCACCGTCCCCGTGAACAGCCCGCTCAGCGCGGCCGTCTCGCCGTGCAGCGCCCCCGAGGCCGCGTAGACGACGAAGGACAGCGCGAAGACCGCCCCGGCGAGCGCGGTCGCCCTGGTCCGCCGCGTGTTCCTCAGCAAGTGGGTGACCGGCACCTGGAACAGGGCGATGAGCGCGGTGTTGATGGCGAAGTTGACGCCCACCCAGGAGGCCGAGAGGCCCATCCGCTGGGTGAGGTAGAGCGGCAGGATCACCGACAGCACCTTGTAGCCCAGCGCCGTCGGCAGGTTCACGCAGGTGAGCAGTGTGAACGGCCGGTCCTTGAACACCTCGCGGTAGCCGCCGCGGCCCGGCCGGGCCCGACGCGCCGCCGTGCCGGTGTGCACGATCGGGATGCCCGCCACCAGCACCGCCACCAGCACGAACGACGCGGCGTCCGCCAGTACGATCGTCCGGTAGGCGCCGAGCGTGCCCGCCGCTACGGTGGCCCCGGCGATCAGCCCGCCCGCCCCGAGGCCCGCGTTGCGCAGGCCGCGCTGCGCGGCGATCAGCTTGTCCCGGCCGCCGCCGCGGGTGATCGACGCCACCAGCGCCTGGCTCGCCGGTGGGGACACCTGGTCGCCGAAGGCGACCAGCGTCGCCGCCGCGAGCACCTCGACCCGGTTGTCGACCAGCGCGTAGGCGCCGAACCCGACCGCGCGGACCGCGTAGGTGGCCAGCGTCACCGCCTTGGCCCCGTACCGGTCCACCAGCGCGCCCCCGAAGGGGTTGGCGACCAGGCCGGCCACCGCGGCGACGGTCAGCAGCGCGCCGACCTGAACGAGCGGAATCCCGGTGACCCGGTGGAAGTAGAGCAGCGACAGCGGGAGGTACATCCCGCTGCCCAGCGAGTCCACCGCCATGCCGAGCATGTAGCGGACGTAGTTGCCTCGGCTCAGCGAGGCGTCCTTGGGCGCCATGCCAGTCCCTCCCTCGGGCGTGGTGGCCGCGTCCCAGTATCGCGGGACCCGGTCTCGGGATTCGGTGCGTGCATCGTCCTGTCCCATCGTCATGTCCCGCGGACGGCAGGCATGTTGCGGGGGCGCGAGGCCCCGCGCCGCCGTCCGCGGCACTCATCAGGCGGTCGACACCGCCAGCAGCTCGGAGATGTCCACGGGCCGGCGGTGCGCGAGCGGCTCCAGCCACGAGGAGCCCTGGAACGCGACCCGCTTCCGGCCGACGGAGACCCAGTGCAGCGCGGGCTGTCCGGCCTCCTCCCGCACCGCCGCGGTCACCGTGGTCCGCGAGCCCGGGGTGTTGATCTCGACGACCCCGTTCGTCGGGCCGGACTCGCGCGCCACCCGCCAGGGGATGGTGCCCGGGGTGCGGATCGCGGCAGCCAGGCAGGCGGCCCCGGTGAGCGCGATCGTCGGGTGCCAGGAGGGCACCGAGACGGCGCGGAAGGCGAGTTGCCCCGGTCCCGTCGGAAGCACCACGGCCACCTTGGGGAACGCGCCGGCGGGCGGCCAGCCCAGCTGCTCCGCCGCGGCGCGCCGGACTCCGACCAGGGTGTCGAAGAAGTCCTCCCCGGCGGCGAACAGCGCGTCGGCGTCCGCGATGCCGAGCGCGCGGGCGTCGAGGAAGACGTAGGGGTTGCCGGCCGAGAAGAGCGAGACCTCGCGCCGGGCGCCGTCCGCCTCCAGCTCGGAGCTCGGCTCACCGGTGATGAGCATCCCGGACAGCAGCGGGGCGTCCGGCCAGACGAAGGAGACGGTGAACTCGTGCTCCTCGCGGTCCACCCGGTCCAGCTCGCAGACCACGGTGTCCCCGTTGTTGAGGACGTTGACGCGGACCCGGTCGCCGACGTTCAGCCGCGGCAGCATCCCGGACCGCTCGGCCGCGAGCGTCGAGGAGAGGATGGAGTGCCCGCAGGAGCCCTTCAGGTCGAAGGCGTCCGGGGCCTGCGGCAGCGCCTGGACGAAGCGGTAGTCGAGGTCGTAGAGGGGGTGTTCGGCGGGGCGGACCAGCGCCATCTTCAGCACGTGCGCCGCCCCGCCGGCCGCCAGGTGGCGGCGCACCTGGGTGAGCTCCGCCAGCAGCTCGGCGTCGTCCTCCGGGAGCAGCCGGGCGTCGAGGACGACCGTCGGACACGGGCTGCCGTAGGCGTAGGCGAAGTGGCCGATCATGCCGCCACCGCCAGTGCCTCGGTGCGCACCGCACCGAACTGCTCCCGCCAGACCTCGTGGATGAGCAGCGCCCACAGGGTCAGCGCGGTGGTGGCGTCCGGGCGTTGCGCCTGGGTGGTGAACAGGCCGCGCACCTCCCGCGGATCGAGCTGGCCACCGGCGGCGAGCCGGTCGCGGTGCAGCACGTCCCGGGCGAAGTCCCACAGCGGCAGGCCCGGGGCCAGCATCTCCACGATCGGCAGGGTGAACGGCTGCTTGGGACGGTCGAGCACCGACTGCGGCAGCAGTCCGGCGGCGGCCGAGTACAGCGCCCGCTTGACCCTGCCGTCCCTGATGCGCAGCGCGTCCGGCAGGGCGCGTCCGACCGCCAGCACCGAGCGCTGGCCGAACGGCAGCCGCACCTCGACGGAGTGCGCCATCGACAGGTGGTCGACGCGGCGCAGGTGGTAGGCGGGGAAGCGCTGGCCGAGCTCGAAGTCGGTGATCCGCCGCAGTCTGCTGCCGGAACCGTGCCGGAGGGTCTCCAACGGCCCCTCGGGGAGCGCCGGGTAGTCGGCGACGAGCGTCCGGTACTCCTCGGTGTAGAGCCGGTGCCGGAGCCGGGCCGGCAGCACGGCCAGGGAGTCCAGGTAGGGCTGGAACCAGTCGTCACCGTCCGGGTGGTCGGTGCCCGCGGCCACGGCCGCCAGCATCCGGTCGTAACCGCCGAAGACCTCGTCGGCGGCGTCACCGGTCAGGGCGACCTTGAAGCCGGCCTTGCGGACCGCGGCGAACAGCGCCCCGGTGCTCAGCGCGATCGGGTCGGCGTTGGGCTGGCCCAGGTGCCAGACGGTGTCCTCGATGAGGGAGGGGAAGTCCGCCGGGTCGATCTCCACCTGGTGGTGCACCGTCCCGGCGCGGGTGGCCGCCTCCCGGGCGAAGTGCCGCTCGTCGAACGACCAGGCGCCCCGGTAGGCGATGTTGAAGGAGTGCACCCGCGGGCGACCCGCCTCGGCGGCGTGCTGGGCGGCCAGCGCCGTGATGAGGCTGGAGTCCAGTCCGCCCGAGGTGATCACGGCCACCGGGACGTCGGCGACCATCAGCCGCCCGACCTCCTGCCGCAGCCGGGCCCGCACGTCGGCGCCCGCCGCCGCCTCGTCGTGGTCCCCGAAGTAGGGGATGCCCACGCCGTCCTCCGCCGCGCCGGACCGGCGCACCAGCTCCGGCACCCCGCCCAGCTCACAGACCAGCGAGGTCGCCGGCGGCAACACCCGCACGCCGGCGAACATGGTCTGCTCCCCGAACGGCGTCCGGCTGCTCAGGTAGGCGTCCAGACCGGGCTCCCACAGGGACGGGTTGGACGTGCTGAACGCGAGCAGCGCCGGGATCTCGGAGGAGAAGTGCAGGGAGCGGGATCCTGGATCCCAGCGGTAGTAGAGCGGCTTCATCCCGAGGTGGTCGGTGGCGAGCAGCAGCCGGGGCCGGCCGTTCCGCCGGTCCACCAGGGCGAGCGAGTACATGCCGTCCAGGCGCGACAGGAAGTCGTCGCCGTAGGCGTCGTAGAGGGCGGGGATCACGCCGCCGTCGCAACGGTCCTCGAACGTGTAGCCCTTCGCGCGCAGTTGGCCGCGGAGCTCGTCGGCGTTGTAGATCTCGCCGTTGAAGACGGCGGTGATCCCCTCGCCGAGACGGTAGGGCTGCCGGCCGCCGTCCAGGTCGACGACGGCCAGCCGGTTGTTGCCCAGCGCCCAGCCCTGGTCACGCGCGGTCCCTGTCCCGTCCGGTCCACCGTGCCGCTGGATTGCGGCGACGGCCCGCAGCGCGTTGGGAGCCGCGAACGCGTTCAGATATCCGTATATGCGGCACATCGTGGTGTCCAATCCCTTGAGGGGCCCCGGAGCCGCAGTGGAGCCCGCGGCACGACGAGTGTCGGTGCCGGGTCTGGAGCGGACCGCAAAGAGATCTGGACAGCGCTGGTGGCCGGTGATGTCGCGTCAGTAGGCGCCCTCCCGCAGGGACCTGTCGATGGGGGACGCTGATGTCATCGCGCCCTCCCCGCCGTGGCGTTCGCGCTGGGCAGGAGGCGGCCGAGCGGCTCGCCGAAGCGGCGGGTCGCCACGTCCCAGGCGATGCGCCCTCCGGTGACGGTGGTGCGGACCTGTCCGGTCATCGTCCAGCCCTCGTAGGCGGACCAGCCGCACTTGGCGTGCACCTCGTGGGCGGAGAGCGTCCAGGTCTGGTCCGGATCGAAGACCACCAGGTCGGCGTCGGACCCGACTTCCAGCCGTCCCTTCCCGGGCAGGGCGAACAACTCGGCCGGTCGGTGCGCGAGATGCTCGACGAGCCGCAGGATCGCGGCGTCGGCGTTCTCGTGCGGCCAGCGCCGCCGCATCCCGGTCCAGACGGCGGTGGCGAGTTCCTGGACGCCGGGCATACCGGGCGGCGCCTCGGGCACCGGGCGGATCTTCTCCCGCAGGGTGTGGGGTGCGTGATCGCTGCCCAGGGTGGCGACCGCGCCGTCGCGCAGCGCCTCCCAGAGCCGCTCCCGGTCCGCCTCGCTCCGGATCGACGGGGACAGCCGACTGCGTGCGCCCATGCGCGTGCTGTCCGCGTCGGTGAACGACAGGTGGTGGCCGGTGAGTTCGAAGGTCACCGGCAGCCCAGTGGCCCGGGCCGCGGTGAGCAGGTCGGTCTCCTCCGCGCTGGAGACATGCAGGATGTGCGCGCGGGTGCCGTACCGGCGCACCAGGTCCAGCACCCGGGCGACGGCGGCGATGCCGGCGCTGCGCGGACGGCGGCGCTCGTAGTCGCCGTACTGCTGCGGAGGCGTGCCGTGCCACTGGTCCAGCAGCTCGAACAGGGCCTCCTCCTCGGCGTGCAGCACGAGCTGCACGCCGCCGGCGGCCGCCGCCTCGAAGATCCGCTCCAGCTGGGCGGGTTGGCGCACCACGGTGGGGGCTGTGTGGTGGCCGGCCATGAAGACCTTGGCGCTGGTGGCGATCTGCGGGTCGAGGTCGGCGAGGATCTCCGGGCGGAGCGGGTCTGCGCCCAGGTGGAAGCGGTAGTCGACGAGGGAGGTGCCGGCGATGAGCTCGGCCTTCTCGACGAGCGCGGCCGGGTCCAGCCCGGGCGGCTGGGTGTTGGGCATGTCCAGCACCGTGGTGACACCGCCCGCCACGGCGGCGCGGCTGCCGTGCGTCCAGTCCTCCTTGTGCTCGAGCCCCGGGGTGCGGAAGTGCACATGGGAGTCGATCAGGCCGGGGAGCACGTACCCTCCGGCGGCGTCGAGGACGGGGGTACCCGGCGGGGGCGCCTCGGAGCCGACGGAGCGGATCCGGCCCTGCTCGACGAGGACCGTGCCGGTCCGTACGCCGCCGG
>NZ_QKYN01000091.1:0-302 GCF_003258295.1 Streptacidiphilus pinicola
GCTGCCTGGACGCGGGCGCGTCCACGGGCGGGTTCACGGACGTGCTGCTGCGCGCGGGCGTGGCGCGGGTCCTGGCCGTTGATGTGGGCTACGGGCAGCTGGCCTGGTCGCTGCAGAGCGACGACCGGGTCGTGGTCATGGACCGCACCAACGTGCGCGAGCTGACGCTGGAGCAGATCGGCGGCGAACCGGTCGACCTCGTCGTGTCGGACCTGTCGTTCATCCCGCTCGGGCTGGTCCTGCCCGCGCTGGTGGGCGTGACGGCCGCCGAGGGCGACCTGGTGCTGATGGTGAAGCCGCAG
>NZ_QKYN01000091.1:415-48086 GCF_003258295.1 Streptacidiphilus pinicola
CGGCGCGCGCCGTGGCCGAGGGGCCGAAGTAGGGCGGGTCCGAAGCAGGCCGAAAGAAGACCAGGGCAGGGCCCGTTCCAGCGGGTAGGGTCGAAGGCACAGCACCAGCACCCACCAGCCGTCATATCAGCGCACCAGGGGGAGGCGCGCGGCCCGGGCGAGGTCGTCCGGGCGGGCGCCGAAGGAGGCCCATGCCCGACCAGCCCGTCACCGGCTCCGTCGAACCGATCGAGCGGCTGATCGACCGGCCGGTCGACCGGCCACTCGACCAGTTCGGCCGCACCGTCTTCCTGCTCGCCCACACCGGGCGCGAGGCCGCGCTGAAGAGCGTCGAGTGCCTCGTCGAGGGCCTGCTCAAGGCCTCGATCCGGATCCGGGTGCTCGCGACCGAGGCGCCGGACATGGGGTTCCCCGAGGGCGTCGACGTGGTCCAGCCGGGGCCGGCGGCCGGCGAGGGCTGCGAGCTGATCCTGGTGCTGGGCGGCGACGGGACGCTGCTGCGCGGCGCGGAGCTGGCGCGCGAGTTCGGGGTGCCGATGCTCGGGGTGAACCTGGGCCGGGTCGGCTTCCTGGCCGAGGCGGAGCGGGACGACCTTCAGAAGGTCGTGGACCGGGTGGTGGCCCGGGACTACGAGGTCGAGCAGCGGATGACGATCGACGTCGTGGTCCGCGAGGACGGCCAGGTCGTGCACACGGACTGGGCGCTCAACGAGGCCAGCGTGGAGAAGGCGGCCCGGGAGCGGATGCTGGAGCTGATCATGGGCGTGGACGGGCGTCCGGTCTCCTCCTTCGGCTGTGACGGCGTGGTCTGCGCGACGCCGACGGGTTCGACGGCGTACGCCTTCTCCGCGGGCGGGCCGGTGGTGTGGCCGGAGGTGGAGGCGCTGCTGCTGGTGCCGATCTCCGCGCATGCGCTGTTCGCGCGGCCGCTGGTGACCTCGCCGGACTCCGTCCTGGAGGTGCAGGTGCAGCGGGGGACCTCGCACGGGGTGCTGTGGTGCGACGGGCGCCGGACGTACGAGCTGCCGCCGGGGGCCCGGATCGAGGTGCGCCGCGGCCACAACCCGGTCCTGCTGGCCCGGTTGCACCGGGCGCCGTTCTCCAAGCGCCTGGTGACCAAGTTCCAGCTGCCGGTCACGGGCTGGCGCGGCAACGCCGAGTAGCGCGGCCGGCACCCGCCCCCAGCAGGGGAACGCGGGGTGAACGGCACCGGGTCGATCCGTGTTCGTACTGACGCTCGATCCACGCGCGTGCGGGTGGCTCGTCGCGGGAAGGGCCCTCGACCTCGTATCGTCAGGTGCGTGCTGGAGGAGATGCGGATACGAGCCCTGGGCGTGATCGACGACGCCGTCGTCGAACTCGCGCCGGGGTTCAACGTCGTCACCGGTGAGACCGGGGCGGGCAAGACCATGGTGGTGACCAGTCTCGGCCTGCTGCTCGGCGGGCGGGCGGACGCGGCTCTGGTGCGCAACGGCGCCGAGCGGGCGGTGGTCGAGGGGCGGGTCGAGCTGCCCGACGGCTCGCCGGCCGCGGAGCGGGCGCAGGAGGCGGGGGCCGAGCTCGACGAGGGCGCCCTGCTGCTGAGCCGCACCGTGTCGGCCGAGGGGCGCTCGCGCGCCCACGTGGGCGGGCGCTCGGTGCCGGTGAGCCTGCTGCAGACGCTCGGCGAGGACCTGATCGCCGTGCACGGGCAGAGCGACCAGCAGCGGCTGCTGCAGCCGGCGCGGCAGCGCGGCGCGCTGGACCGTTACGCGGGCGACACGGTCTCCGAACCGCTGACGGCCTACCAGACCGCCTACCGGCGGCTGCGCGAGGTCTCGGCGACGCTGGAGGAGCTGACCACCCGGGCGCGCGAGCGCGCGCAGGAGGCGGACCTGCTCCGCTTCGGCCTGGACGAGGTCGCCGCCGCCGAGCCGTTGGCCGGCGAGGGCGAGGAGCTGGCCGCCGAGTCGGAGCGGCTCGGCCACGCCGACGCGCTCTCCTCGGCCGCGACGCTGGCCCACGGGGCGCTCGCGGGCGACCCGACCGACCCGGACGTGGTCGACGCGGGCCTGCTGGTCGCGCAGGCCAAGCGGGCCCTGGACGCGGTGCGCTCGCACGACGAGCGGCTCGGCGCGCTGGCGGACCGCGTGGGCGAGGTGTCCTACCTGCTGGCCGACATCGCGCAGGAGCTGGCCGGCTACGCCGAGGACCTGGACGCGGACCCGGTGCGGCTCGCCGCGGTCGAGGAGCGCCGCGCGGTCCTGGCCCACCTGGTGCGCAAGTACGGAGCACCCACCGAGGGCCTGGAGGGTCTGGCGGCGGTGCTCGCCTGGAACGAGGACGCGGGTCGCCGGCTGGCCGAGCTGGACGGCGACGACGACCGGATCGGTGCTCTCGAAGAAGAGCAGCGTTCGCTAACGGAAACGGTGTCCGCGCTCGCCGAGGAGCTGAGCGACGCCCGGCACACCGCCGCCGAGACCTTCGCCGAGGCCGTCACCCGCGAGCTCACCGAACTGGCCATGCCCCACGCACGGGTGAGCTTCGGAATCACCCGATCGGCGGATTTCGGCCCCTACGGCGTCGACGACGTCGAGGTGCTGCTCGCCCCGCACCCGGGCGCGCCGCCGCGCCCGATCGCCAAGGGCGCCTCCGGCGGTGAGCTCTCCCGCGTGATGCTCGCCGTCGAGGTCGTCTTCGCCGGCGCCGACCCGGTCCCGACCTATCTCTTCGACGAGGTCGACGCCGGTGTCGGCGGCAAGGCCGCCGTCGAGATCGGCCGGCGTCTGGCCCGGCTCGCCCGCAGCGCCCAGGTGGTCGTCGTCACCCACCTGCCGCAGGTGGCCGCGTTCGCCGACCGGCACCTGGTGGTCGAGAAGACCGTCGACGGCACCGTCACCCGCTCGGGCGTCAAGACGCTGACGGACGAGGAGCGGGTGCGCGAGCTGTCCCGGATGCTGGCCGGGTTGGAGGACTCCGAGCTGGGCCGCGCTCACGCCGAGGAGCTGCTGGCGGCCGCCCGCCAGGGCGCCGCGCCCCGCTGACCCCTCCCGAGGACCGATGGCTGTGACGACCGAGAGAAGGCGACGCCGACAGTGACGCCCAACGCAGCGCAGACCACCCCCGCCGGGTCGACCGACGAGCTCCGCGCCGTGCTCGTGCTGGCCGGCACCACCGGCGGCATCGGGGCGCACGTGCGCTCGCTCGCGGAGGGACTGAGCGCGCACGGGGTCGACGTCACCGTGTGCGGGCCGGCCGAGACCGACAAGCTCTTCGGCTTCTCGGGGGCGGGGGCGCGCTTCCACGCCGTGGAGATCACCCCGACGCCGGGCCCGCGCACCGACGCGGCCGCCGTCGGCGAGCTGCGCCGCGCCTTCGCGCGGGCCTCCCTCGTGCACGCCCACGGACTGCGGGCCGCGCTGCTGTCGGATCTGGCGCTGCGCACCGCCCGCGCGCAGGAGACGCCGCTGGTGGTCACCTCGCACGCGGCCAACCTGGCCACGGGCATGGAGCGGCGGCTGCTGCGGATGATGGAGCGCCGGGTCGCCCGCGGCGCCGACCTGGTGCTGGGCGCCTCCTCGGACCTGGTCACCCGGGCCCGCGACCTGGGCGCCACGGACGCGCGGCTGGGCCCGGTCGTCGCCCCGCCGCTGCCGCCGGCGCTCGCCGACCGGGAGCAGACGCGGCGTCGGCTGCTGACGGAGAAGGGCCGCCGCGGCGCGGCGGCCAAGGAGGTGACGGACCGCCCGATCGTGCTGGCCATCGGCCGGCTGACGCCGCAGAAGAACTTCCAGTTGCTGCTCGACGCCGCCTCCGGCTGGCGGGCCGGCGAGGACCACCCGCTGCTGGTGATCGCGGGCGTCGGCGCGGAGGAGGCGGCGCTCAAGGCCAGGATCAAGGCGGAGCGGCTGCCCGCCCGGCTGCTCGGCTACCGCGAGGACGTCGCCGAACTCCTGGCCGCCGCCGACGTGGTGGTGATCTCCTCACGCTGGGAGGCGCGCCCGCTGGTCGCCCAGGAGGCGCTGCGGGCCGGCGTCCCCGTGGTCGCCACCTCCGTCGGCGGCCTGCCCGAGCTGGTCGGCGACGCCGCCGTGCTGGTCCCCCCGGGCGACGCGACGGCCCTGGCCGCCGCCGTCTCCTCGCTGCTGGCCGACCCGGCCCGCCACGCCGAGCTGTCGGCCGCCGGGCCGCTCCAGGCGGAGACCTGGCCCACCGAGGCCGACACCGTCGCCCAGGTCCTCAGCGTCTACGACGAGCTGCTGTCGGGGCGCTGAGGCGCCCGAGCGTGATCACCGCAGCCTGATCACCCGCGCGTGATCAGCAGCCTGATCGAGCCGTCGGCGCCGCGCTCCACCGTGACCTGCTCCAGGTCGTCGACGGTCACCGTCGCGCCGTAGCCGGCCGTGGCGGCGCCGATGCCGAGGACGCACATGCCGGCGGCGAGGCCCGCCGCGACGCCGGCGGGGGAGTCCTCGAGGACCACGCAGTCCGCGGGGGCGAAGCCGAGCTCCGCCGCGCCCTTGAGGAAGCCCTCCGGGTCGGGCTTGCTCGCGCTCACGTCCTCGGCGGTCACCCGCACCTCGGGCATGCGCAGTCCGGCCGCGCCCATGCGGGCCGTCGCCAGCGCCACGTCGGCGGAGGTGACCAGGGCGTGCGGCAGCGCGGCGATCGCGGCGAGGAAGGCCGGCGCGCCGGGGATCGGCACGACGCCGTCCAGGTCGGCCGTCTCCTCGGCCAGCATCCGCGCGTTGTCGGCGTGGTTGTCCGCCATCGGGCGGTCCGGCAGCAGGAGGGCCATGCTCTCGTGGCCCTGGCGGCCGTGCACGACCTCCTCGACCCGCTGCATCGGTATGCCGTGCCGCGCGGCCCAGCGGCCCCAGACGCGCAGGACCACCGCGCCGGAGTCGACCAGCGTGCCGTCCATGTCGAGCAGCAGCGCGCGGGCCTCGAGCACGGTGGGCTGGGACGCGGTGGGGTGGGACACGATGGGCTGGGGCACGGTGTCTCCCGGGGATCGGCGCCGGCGACGGCGAGAAGGGGAACGATTATGTCCCGCCAGTCTACAAAACCGCCCGGCGCCCGCTCCCGTCCGGCTACATCCCGACGCCCGGCAGCCCTCCCACCGCGGTCAGCCGCAGCGCGGTGTCGATCAGCGGGACGTGGCTGAAGGCCTGTGGGAAGTTGCCCACCTGCCGCTGCAGCCGCGGGTCCCACTCCTCCGCCAGCAGACCGATGTCGTTGCGGATCGCCAGCAGCCGGTCGAACAGCTCCCGTGCCTCGCCGACCCGGCCGATCATGGCCAGGTCGTCCGCCAGCCAGAACGAGCAGGCCAGGAACGCGCCCTCGTCGCCGGGAAGGCCGTCGCCGCCCTCGTCCTCGCCGTTGGTGCGGTAGCGCAGCACGAAGCCGTCGGGGGTGAGCAGCTCGCGCTGGACCGCCTCGATCGTGCCGATGACCCGCTTGTCGTCCGGCGGCAGGAAGCCCACCTGCGGGATCAGCAGCAGTGAGGCGTCCAGCTCCTGCGAGCCGTAGGACTGGGTGAAGGTGTTCCGCTGCTCGTCGTAGCCGAACTCGCACACGTCCGCGTGGATGGTGTCGCGCAGCTCGCGCCAGCGCTCCAGCGGGCCCTCGTGCGGGGTCTGCTCGATCATCCGGATGGTGCGGTCGACGGCGACCCAGGCCATCACCTTGGAGTGCACGAAGTGGCGGCGCGGGCCGCGCACCTCCCAGATGCCCTCGTCCGGCTTGTTCCAGTGCTGCTCCAGCCAGGAGATCAGCCGCAGCTGCAGCATGTGGGCGTGGTCGTTGCGGGCCAGGCCGGTCATGTGGGCGAGGTGCAGCGCCTCGACGACCTCGCCGTAGACGTCCAGCTGCAGCTGGTCGGCGGCGCCGTTGCCGATCCGGACGGGCGCGGAGTTCTCGTAGCCGGGCAGCCAGTCGAGCGTGGTCTCCGACAGCTCCCGCTCGCCCGCGATCCCGTACATGATCTGCAGGTTCTCCGGGTCGCCGGCGACCGCCCTGAGCAGCCACTCGCGCCAGGCGCGGGCCTCGTCGCGGTAGCCGGTGCGCAGCAGCGAGGACAGCGTGATGGTGGCGTCGCGCAGCCAGGTGAAGCGGTAGTCCCAGTTGCGCACCCCGCCGATGTCCTCGGGCAGCGAGGTCGTCGGCGCGGCGACGATGCCGCCGGTCGGCGCGTAGGTCAGCGCCTTGAGGGTGATCAGCGAGCGGACCACGGCCTCGCGGTAGGGGCCCTGGTAGGTGCACTGGGCCACCCAGTCCCGCCAGAACTCCTCGGTGAAGGCCAGCGCCTCCTCCGGGTCCGGCTGGTCCGGCGCGCCCAGGTGCGAGGGCTGCCAGGTCAGCGCGAAGGCGATCCGCTCGCCCTCGGCGACGGTGAAGTCCGCGTAGGTGGTGAGGTTGCGGCCGTAGGTCTCGGCCTCGCCGTCCAGCCAGACCGAGTCCGGCCCGGCCACGGCGACCGTCCGGCTCTGCCCGCCGTCCTCGACGCGGTGCACCCACGGCACCACGCGCCCGTACGAGAAGCGCATGCGCAGCGCGGAGCGCATCCGCACGGCGCCGCTGACGCCCTCGACGATGCGGATCATCTGCGGCACCGCGCCGCGTTCGGGCAGACCGCGTGGCGGCATGAAGTCGATCACCCGGACGGTGCCACCGGAGGTGTCCCACTCCTGCTCCAGGATCAGCGAGTCGCCCCGGTAGCGGCGTCTCGCCGACGGCGGTGCGGGCGCGCCGGCGGTCGGCGGCAGCACCTTGAAGGAACCTGTGTCGTCGAAGGAGACGGCCTGGAACGTCGACGCGTCGAAGGACCCCCCGTCCAGCGAGGCGGGGTCGTTCGACATCGGGTCGAACATCGACTCGTGCGGTGCTCCGGCGCCCTCCTCGGCCGCCGGCATCGGCTCGGCCGGGCCGATCCGCCAGAAGCCGTGCTCGTCCGTGCCGAGCAGGCCCGCGAACACGGCGGGGGAGTCGAAGCGGGGCAGGCAGAGCCAGTCGACGGCGCCGTCCCTGCTGACCAGGGCGGCGGTCTGCATGTCGCCGACGAGCGCGTAGTCCTCGATGCGGGCGGCCACGTGGTTCTCCAGTTCGCGGTGAAGGACTGCGGTGGCGGTGGGGACCGTGAACGGCCCCTGTGACCGCCGGGGCTCCCGAAGCAGACGGTGTCCGTGCAGAATACTTCGGATCATGGGTCTGCCGGGAACAGGTTCCGGAATGCGGCGTGCCGATTGGTTCCTGCTACGTCTCATCCGAGTCACAGTGCACGGCGCGCCTTGAGGGCGGTCTGAGCGCGGCTGGTCGAGGGCACTGATACCCTGGTACTCCGTGGATTGGTACTGAGTCCGCCCGCGAGGGCTCGGCTCACTGACCCCTTCGATCCACCACCTGAGCACCCCAGCGAGTTTCGAAAGGCTCGACGGTCGGTGCCGGTGTTGTTGACGCGACCACGGGAGCCCCCTCTTGGCACAGCCCCATTCCGGTAAGGCCGGCACGACGACCAAGCACATCTTCGTCACGGGAGGCGTCGCCTCCTCGCTCGGCAAGGGGCTGACCGCCTCCAGCCTGGGGGCCCTGCTCAAGGCGCGCGGTCTGCGGGTCACCATGCAGAAGCTCGACCCGTACCTGAACGTCGACCCCGGCACGATGAACCCGTTCCAGCACGGCGAGGTCTTCGTCACCGACGACGGCGCCGAGACGGACCTCGACATCGGCCACTACGAGCGCTTCCTCGACACGAACCTGCACGGCAGCGCGAACGTCACCACCGGCCAGATCTACTCGACCGTCATCGCCAAGGAGCGGCGCGGCGAGTACCTGGGCGACACCGTCCAGGTCATCCCGCACATCACCAACGAGATCAAGTCCCGGATCCGCCGCATGGCGAGCGAGGACGTCGACGTGGTGATCACCGAGGTCGGCGGCACCGTCGGCGACATCGAGTCGCTGCCGTTCCTGGAGTCCGTCCGCCAGGTCCGCCACGAGGTCGGCCGCGACAACGTCTTCTTCGTCCACGTCTCGCTGCTGCCCTACATCGGCCCCTCGGGCGAGCTGAAGACCAAGCCGACCCAGCACTCCGTCGCCGCGCTGCGCAACATCGGCATCCAGCCCGACGCGATCGTGCTGCGCGCCGACCGCGAGGTCCCGGCCGCGATCAAGCGCAAGATCTCGCTGATGTGCGACGTCGACGAGGAGGCCGTGGTCGCCGCGATCGACGCCCCCTCCATCTACGACATCCCGAAGGTGCTGCACACCGAGGGCCTGGACGCCTACGTGGTGCGCCGCCTGAACCTGCCGTGGCGCGACGTGGACTGGACCCAGTGGGACGACCTGCTGCGCCGCGTCCACGAGCCCAAGCGCACCGTGAAGATCGCGCTGGTCGGCAAGTACATCGACCTGCCGGACGCCTACCTGTCCGTCACCGAGGCGCTGCGTCACGGCGGTTTCGCCAACCACGCCAAGGTCGAGATCAAGTGGGTCACCTCGGTCGACTGCGAGACCCCCGAGGGCGCCCGCGCCCAGCTGGCCGACTGCGACGCGATCTGCATCCCCGGCGGCTTCGGCGAGCGCGGCGTGGACGGCAAGGTCGGCGCGATCACCTACGCCCGCGAGAACGGCGTGCCGCTGCTGGGCCTGTGCCTGGGCCTGCAGTGCGTCGTCATCGAGGCCGCGCGCAACCTGGCGGGCCTGGCCGACGCCAACTCCACCGAGTTCGAGTCGGCCGCCAAACACCCGGTCATCTCGACCATGGCCGAGCAGCTGGAGATCGTCGACGGCAAGGGCGACCTGGGCGGCACCATGCGCCTGGGCCTCTACCCGGCCAAGCTCGCCGAGGGCTCCATCGTCCGCGAGGTCTACGGCGGCGAGCAGTACGTCGAGGAGCGCCACCGTCACCGCTACGAGGTCAACAACTCCTACCGCGCGGAGCTGGAGAAGACCGGCCTGCAGTTCTCCGGCCTCTCCCCGAAGGGCGACCTCGTCGAGTACGTCGAGTACCCGCGCGACACCCACCCCTACCTGGTGGCCACCCAGGCCCACCCGGAGCTGAAGTCCCGTCCGACCCGCCCGCACCCGCTCTTCGCGGGCCTGGTCGCCGCGGCGATCAAGGTCCAGGACGGCGCGGACGCGTGAGCGAGCCCACGGTGCAGGGGGAACTGCGGGACACGCCGGACTCGTGGGAGGTCGTCGCCGAGCGCACCTCCTTCGAGGGCAAGGTCTGGGACATCGTCTCCGACGACGTCGTCATGCCGGACGGTCGCGCGTCCACGCGCGACTACATGAAGCACACCGGCGCCGTCGGTGTGCTCGCCCTGGACGAGCAGGGCCGGGTCCTGCTCGTCCGGCAGTACCGCCACCCGGTCCGGCACCGCCTCTGGGAGATGCCGGCGGGCCTGCTGGACGTCCCCGGTGAGAACCCGCTCCACGCCGCGCAGCGCGAACTGTGGGAGGAGGCCCACCACAAGGCGGGCGACTGGCGGGTCCTGATCGACGTCTACCCGACCTCCGGCGGCTCCGACGAGGCCATCCGCGTCTTCCTGGCGCGGGACCTCGCCGAGGCGGACGGCGAGAAGTTCGCCGCGGAGGGCGAGGAGCTGGACATGGAGGTGCGGCGCTTCCCGCTGGACGACGTCGTCCGCGCGGCGCTGGCCGGCGACCTCCACAACGGCGCGCTGGTCGCAGGCGCGATGGCGCTCAAGGCCGCGCTGGCCGACGGCGCGCTGGACACCCTGCGTCCTGCGGACGCGCCCTGGCCCGCACGACCCTTTTAGATCCGCTCCCGCAGATAGCTGCACAGCCCAGGGGCGCGGGGAACTGCGCGAGCAACCACCCTGTGCGGATGGCCCTGTTCCATGAGGACCACCTGCCATCAGTGGCTTGTCGCGCAGTTCCTCGCGCCCCTGGATAGTGCAACTTCCTCGCGCCCTCAAGGTTCCCGCGTGCCGATTGGATTACGCTGCGTCAGAAGATCGGTCCTTTCGACGGGAGCGGCGTTCGTGGCATCGGCACAGGCGGAGTCGGCGGCGTCGGTCGTCGCGTTCGTGGGGCGGCGGAACGAGCTCGCGCAGTTGCGCGAGGAGGCGGGCCGGACGCGTGTGCTGGCTGTCGCGGGCCGACCCGGCTCCGGGCGTACCGCGCTCGCCCGGCGGCTGGTGGAGGAGCCCGACGTCGCCGCCGAGCGGCCGGTGCACCACCTCTCCCTCGCCGCGCCCGACCCGGCGCGGCGTCTCGCCGACCAGCTGGGGCTGCCGCGTCCGAGCGGCCTGCTCGGCGCGGAGGGCGCCGAGCAGGCGGCCCGGGAGGCGCTGCGGACGCACCTCGCCGAGTCACCCGTCGTGCTGGTGCTCGACGACGTCCCCGCCGAGGACGCGGCCGCCACCGTCGAGGCGCTGCTGCCGACGCACCCGGACGCGCTGACCGTCGCCGTCACGCAGGGGCCGCTGACCGGGATCCCGGACGTGCGGCCGTGCGTGCTGGGCGGCCTGGACTACACCGCCGCGCGGGAACTGCTGGCCTGGCTCGCGGGGGACACCCGGGTGGTCGTGGACCCCGTCGCGGCGCAGGGGCTGGCCGAGACGGTGGCCTGTCACGTGGGCGCGCTGCGGCTGCTCGGCGGGTGGCTGGCGGCGCGGCCGCGGGCGTCGGTCAGTGACGCGCTGCAGGCGCTGCGCGCGGTGCCGGCCGTGCCGCGCCCGGCCGCGCCGCCCCCGTCCGAGGCAGCACGGTCCGAGGCAGCACAGCCCGAGGCGGCCCAGAACCTCGTGGGGCAGTCGGTGGAGGGCGGGACCGTGCCCCCGATGCCCGCCTACCCGCCTGCTTCACCCCCCGCGCCTGCTGCACCCCCCGCGCCGCCGCGCGGCGCCCAGCGCACCGACGACCCGCTGCGGCGGGCCTTCGACCTGGTGCACTCCGAGCTCGGCGCGAACGCGCGCCAGCTGCTGCGGCTCGCGACGCTGGTGCCCGGCGCGGTGCTGGACGAGAGGGGGGCCGCCGCGCTCGTCGGCTGTCCGACCGCCGCGGCGGGATCGCTGCTCGCCTCGCTCGCCGGCCAGCAGCTGCTGCAGGAGGAGACCGGCGGACGGTACCGGCTGCCGCGCAGCCTCACCCCGCTGCTGGTCGCGCTGCGCGAGGACACCGACAAGCCCGCCGCGGTGGAGCTGGCCCGCGCCCGCTGGCTGGAGCGCCAGGTGAGGTTGCTCACCTCCTGCCTGGTCAGGCTGGCGCCGGAGCAGGCGCCCCCGGATCCGGAGGTGCCGCCCGCCGCGCTGCGTTTCCGCTCCGCCGCCGAGGCCTTCGCCTGGCTGGACACCGCGCTGCCGGAGCTGCTGCTCGCCGTGGCCGACGCCGAGCAGGCCGGCGGGCTGGACGGGCTGGTCACCCGGCTCGCGACCGCGCTGGTGCGGGTGCTGCCGGTGTGGGGCGAGGCGGTGGGCCGTCCGGTCACGGTCGAGCTGTACACGCTGCACAGCACCGTGCAGCGCCTGGCCCGGCGTTCCGGTCAGCCGCGCCGGGAGGCGGCGGCGCTGGTGAACCTGGGCGACCTGCACGCGTCGGCGGGGGAGCACGCGCGCGCCATGGAGCGCTACCGAGGCGCCCTCGCACCCGCCCGTGCCGCCGAGGACCACGTGGCCGTCGGGCGGATCCTGGAGGCGACCGCCGGCGCCTACCGCGCGTCCGGGGATCTGGTGCGGGCCGTCGACTTCTACGGCCGGGCGCTCACCCTGCGCCGCAACCGCAAGGAGCGCGCCGACGAGGCGCGGCTGCTGGCCCGGCTGGCCGCCGTGCACAGTGCGCAGGGGCGACACGCCGACGCGCTGCGCGAGTACCGGGCGGCCGTGGCGCTGCACCGCAAGCTCGGCGACGAGTCGGGGGCGATCGGCGCGATCCTGGGCGCGGCCCGGGTGCAGGAGCTCGGGGGCAACGCCGAGGCGGCGTTGCGCACGCAGCGCGAGGCGCTGGAGGCGGCGCGCCGGCTCGGTCCGCGGTTGGAAGCCCTGGTGCTGCTGAGGCTGGCGGACACCCTGGAGAGGGCCGGTGACCAGGCCGGAGCCCGGGTCCAGCGGGAGCAGGCCGCGGCGCTGGACGTAGGGTAACGTCCCGGTTTCGATTGAATGTCGGATTTGTGAGTTTTCAAGCGATCTGGAGGCTTGTAGCAGGCGCAAGCCTACGAATCAGCCAACAGAGCTCGAAGATTTGAACACTTTGGAAGGCTTCCGCATCGTCTGGGCTTCATTACACTCGTAGATGCCGCGCTTAGCAGTGTCGCTGCGCGTGGCTCCCGCCTGCGCCCCCGCAGGGCCGGGAGGAAATCCCCATGTGCAAGGGACGTGTTCGTCGTGAAGGTCGGCATCCCCCGCGAGGTCAAGAACCACGAGTACCGCGTGGCCATCACGCCTTCTGGCGTGCATGAGCTGGTCCGTAACGGGCACGAGGTGTTCATCGAGAACAACGCCGGTCTCGGCTCCTCGATCCCGAACGAGGAGTACGTCGCCGCCGGCGCGACCATCCTCGAGACCGCTGACGAGGTCTGGGCCACGGCCGACCTCCTGCTGAAGGTCAAGGAGCCCATCGCCGAGGAGTACCACCGCCTCCGCAAGGGCCAGCTGCTCTTCACCTACCTCCACCTCGCCGCCGACCGCGCCGGCACCGACGCGCTGCTGGCCTCCGGCACCACCGCGATCGCGTACGAGACGGTCCAGCTCGGCAACGGCGCGCTGCCGCTGCTCGCCCCGATGTCCGAGGTGGCCGGTCGTCTGGCCCCGCAGGTCGGCTCCTACCACCTGATGCGTCCGACCGGCGGCCGTGGCGTCCTCCCCGGCGGCGTTCCCGGCACCCACCCGGCCAAGGCCGTCGTCATCGGCGGTGGCGTCTCCGGCTGGCACGCGGCCACCATCGCCATCGGCATGGGCTACGACGTGACCCTGCTCGACCGCGACATCAACAAGCTGCGCGAGGCCGACAAGATCTTCGGCACCAAGATCAAGGCCATCGCCTCCAACTCCTTCGAGCTGGAGAAGGCCGTCCTGGAGGCCGACCTGGTCATCGGCGCCGTCCTGATCCCGGGCGCCAAGGCCCCGAAGCTGGTCACCAACGAGCTGGTCTCCCGCATGAAGCCGGGCTCCGTGCTCGTCGACATCGCCATCGACCAGGGCGGCTGCTTCGAGGACTCGCACCCGACCACCCACGCCGAGCCGACCTTCAAGGTCCACAACTCGGTCTTCTACTGCGTGGCCAACATGCCGGGTGCGGTGCCGAACACCTCCACCTACGCGCTGACCAACGCGACCCTGCCCTACATCCTCGAGCTGGCCAACCGCGGCTGGCAGGAGGCCTGCCGCCGCGACGCCGCGCTGGCCAAGGGTCTGAACGTGCACGAGGGTCAGATCACCTACGCCGCGGTCGCCGACGCCTTCGGCCTGCCGCACGTCGAGCTGGCCGACGTCCTCGCCTGAGCGACGAACCCCGCTCGAACCCGCCCAGGAGGGCGCCGCACACCCCGTGCGGCGCCCTCCTGGCGTTCCGTCAGAACGCCCTGGCCGCATGTCAACACGGCACCTGTCCGATTCACCCTCGGCAGAGGAGTGAACGGGGGTGGCGGACGGTGTCCCTGCAGGCCGAACGGCGGTTTCGTACAGTGCCCACGACCCGCGGTCGGCAATTGTCATATCGACATGTTGGTTAGTGCATCACTGGTGTGCTGGTTGACGCTACTGTGTCGTTGCTAGGCTGCGGTGCGGTGAATGCCGCCCAGTGGAGGGGGCAGAGCCCCGAAGCCCGGTCACGACGGCGGTCGCCAAGGAGGTAAGACGACTTGTGAATGAGTCGACAATTGCTCCCGGGAGTGGCGGCCCGCGCACTTTTGACGCACGTCAGCAGCTGCCCGGCTACCCGAGCCTGGAGTACCCGATTTCCGATCACGAGGCGCTGCGCTACGCGAGCGCGGTGGACGCCCCCGTCGAGCCTGGCCTGGTCCAGAGCGAGATGGCGGACGGTCAGTTCTACGACCCCGATGCCGAATACGAGCCGGACCCGGAGTACGCCGCCACGCTTGCTCCGGACGCTGCCCGCCAGCGCCGCGAGCGGGTCGGACCCACGGGCCGGCCGCTGCCGTACTTCCCGATCCCCTCGCCGCTCGGCGACCACGGGCCGGCGCGCATCATCGCGATGTGCAACCAGAAGGGCGGGGTCGGCAAGACCACCTCGACCATCAACCTGGGCGCCGCGCTCGCGGAGTACGGACGCCGGGTGCTGCTGGTCGACTTCGACCCGCAGGGCGCCCTCTCGGTCGGCCTCGGCGTCAACCCGATGGAGCTGGACCTCACCGTCTACAACCTGCTCATGGAGCGGGGCCTGACGGCCGACGAGGTACTGCTCAAGACGGCCGTGCCCGGCATGGACCTGCTCCCCAGCAACATCGACCTGTCGGCCGCCGAGGTGCAGCTGGTCAGCGAGGTGGCCCGGGAGTCGGCGCTCGCCCGCGCGCTCAAGCCGCTGATGAACGACTACGACTACGTCATCATCGACTGCCAGCCGTCCCTCGGCCTGCTCACTGTCAACGCGCTGACGGCCGCTCACAGCGTCATCGTGCCGCTGGAATGCGAGTTCTTCGCGTTGCGCGGCGTCGCGCTGCTGACGGAGACCATCGAGAAGGTCTGCGAGCGGCTCAACCCCGACCTGCGCCTGGACGGCATCCTCGCCACCATGTACGACTCGCGCACGGTCCACAGCCGCGAGGTGCTGGCCCGCGTCGTCGAGGCGTTCGGCGAGCACGTCTTCCACACCGTCATCGGCCGTACGGTGCGCTTCCCGGAGACCACGGTCGCCGGTGAGCCGATCACCACCTACGCGTCCAACTCGGTCGGCGCCGCCGCCTACCGCCAGCTCGCCAGGGAGGTGCTCGCCCGGTGCCACGTCGAGTGAGTCTCCCGGGGGCGGACGAACTGTTCCGGACCACCGGGGGGACCACACTCACGCCCGTGCCGCGCGCGCCCGACAGCGCGGACGACCCGGCGTCGGCCTCGGCGGCGACCGCCGTGCCGGCCGTTCCCGGCGCCGAGCAGGGCCGCCCGGCCGACCCGGCCGGCGAGCACGGCGCGGCCCCCGCGCCGAGCAACGCCGCGCAGGTGCCCCCGGCCCGCGGCGAGGCGTCCCGCGGTGATGCCGTGCGGGGCGAGACCGGACGCGGCGACGCGCAGCGCGGGGAGACGTCCCGCGGTGCGGCCGGCGGCCCGTCGCGGGGCGACGAAGCCGCCCGACCCGTCTCCGCCGCGACCAGGGCGGCCCAGGCGGCCTCCGACGCCGTCTCCCAGCCGGCCGCGGCCCGCCGCAAGCCGCGCACCCCGCGCTCCCGCCCCACGGGCCGTGAGCGGCACGAGGAGAAGATCACCGTCTACGTCTCCGCCGAGGAGCTGTTCGAGCTGGAGCACGCCCGGCTGGTGCTGCGCGGCGAGTACGGCCTGGCCGTCGACCGCGGCCGGATCGTGCGCGAGGCCGTGGCCGTGGTCCTGGCCGACCTGGAGCAGCGCGGCGAGGCCAGCATCCTGGTCCGGCGGTTGCGCGGCCGCTGACGGTCGCCCGCCAGGCGCGGCGCTCGCCCGTCGGGCGGGGGACAGGGCACCATAGGGCCCGATGACCACCCTGCCCGACCCCTCGTCCGCGCCCGCGCCCGCGCCTGAGCAGACCTCCCCCGAGGAGGAGCCCTCCGGCGGCTTCCTGGTGCGCCTGGACAACTTCGAGGGTCCGTTCGACCTGCTGCTGAGCCTCATCGCCAAGCACAAGCTGGACGTCACCGAGGTCTCCCTGTCGAAGGTGACGGACGAGTTCATCGCCCACATCCGGGCCATGGGCCCGGACTGGGACCTCGACCAGGCCAGCGAGTTCCTCGTCGTCGCGGCGACCCTGCTCGACCTGAAGGCGGCCCGGCTGCTGCCCGCCGCCGAGATCGAGGACGAGGAGGACCTGGCCCTGCTGGAGGCGCGCGACCTGCTCTTCGCCCGCCTGCTGCAGTACCGCGCCTACAAGCGCGTCGCGGAGATCTTCGGCGCCCGCTGGGAGTCCGAGCAGCTGCGCCGCCCGCGCACCGTCGGCCTCGAACCGCACCACGCGGAGCTGCTGCCGGAGGTCGTCATCTCGATGGGCCTGGAGGCCTTCGCGATGATGGCCGCCCGCGCGATGGAGCCCAAGCCGAAGCCGGTCGTCTACGTGGACCACATCCACACCCCGAAGGTCTCCGTCCGCGAGCAGGCGGAGCTGGTCATGGCCCTGCTCCGGGAACGCGGCGAGGCGCGGTTCGCGGAGCTGGCGGCGGACGCGCCGGACGTGCTGACGGTGGTGGCGCGCTTCCTCGCGCTGCTGGAGCTCTACCGGGAGAAGCTGCTCGCCTTCGACCAGCCGGAGGCGCTCGGCGACCTGCTGGTCCGCTGGGTCGCCGACGGCACGGTCGAGGTCGCGGCGGACCTCGGCGACGAGTTCGACGCGCCCCCGGCGCCGCCGGAGGACGACACGCAGCGCAAGGACACCAAGGACAAGGAGCGCCGGCCGTGACGGACGACCCCACCCCCCGCCGCCGCCTCGGCCTCCCGGGCCAGGCCCGCCCCGGCGAGCACCTCGAAACGGTCTTCCGAGACGAGCCCCCGCCGGAGGAGGACACCTCGCTCCCCGGCTACCCCTTGTCCCGGGACCAGGCCGCCGCAGCCGGGGAGTGGCTCGCCCCTGCGGGCGTGGACGAGTGGGTCGAGCCGCCGGCCCCCGAACTGCTGCCCACCGAGGGCCTGGCGGCCCCGGTGACGCGGGACGAGTGGGTGGAGACGCCGGCCCGAGAGCCGCTGCCTGCCGAGGGCCTGGCGGCCCCGGCGGAGCCGGTGGCCGAGGAGCTGCCTGCCCGCGCGCCGGTGCGCGTCGAGCTGCCCGCGCCCGCGCGCCCCGCTGCGGGCCGCGCTGGAGGCCGTGCTGATGGTGGTGGACGAGCCGATCACCGCCGCGCGGCTGGCGGACGTGCTGGCGCGGCCCAGGAAGGTGGTCGAGGCCGCGCTCGCCGGGTTGGCCGAGGAGTACGACGCCCAGGAGCGCGGGTTCGAGCTGCGGTTCGTCGCCGGGGGGTGGCGTTTCTACACGCGCGCCGTCTGCGCGCCAGTCGTGGACCGGTTCGTGCTGGACGGTCAGCAGGCGCGGTTGACGCAGGCCGCGCTGGAGACGCTGGCCGTCATCGCCTACCGGCAGCCGGTCTCGCGGTCACGGGTCTCCGCCGTGCGTGGTGTGAACTGTGACGGCGTGATGCGTACCCTGGTACAGAGAGGTCTGGTCGCGGAGTCCGGCACCGAGCCGGAGACGGGGGCTTACCTGTACCGGACCACTCAGTACTTCCTGGAACGGATGGGGCTGCGCGGCCTGGACGAGCTGCCGGAGCTGGCCCCGTTCCTCCCCGAGGCCGACGACGTGGAGGCGGACTCGCAGGAGGGCTCAGTGATCACCGCGGCGATTGCCGAGGCGGTCGCGGCGGCGGAGTGACAGGCAGCAGCGCGACAGACGTGACAGACGACGGACGACGAACACACCGGGCAGCGGGTTTTTGATGCGTAGCGGTAACAGCAGGAACAGCAGCGGCGGCGGCGCCCGCAAGGGCGGCCAGGGCCAGGGCCAGGGCGGCGGCGCGCGCCGCGGCGCCCAGGGTGGCGGCCGCGGCAGCGGGAAGGGCACGCCGCGCCCGGAGCAGCGTCGGTACGACCGCCCGGAGTTCGGCGGCGGCCCGGACGCGCAGCCGCAGCCTTGGAAGCGCGGCTCCGGCACGGGCTCCGGCCCGCGCAAGTCCGTGCCCTCGCGTCCGCGCGAGCTGCAGGCCCGGGTCGAGGACGCCGTCCGGGCCCGGCACGACCGGCCGTCCAAGCCGTCCGCGAAGAGCGAGCTCGAGGGCGAGCGCCTGCAGAAGGTGCTGGCCCGCGCGGGCATGGGCAGCCGCCGTGCCTGCGAGGAGCTGATCGAGCAGGGCCGCGTCATGGTCAACGGCGAGGTCGTGCGCGAGCAGGGCAAGCGCGTGGACCCCAACCACGACAAGATCGAGGTCGACGGCCTGACCGTCGCCACCCAGTCCTACCTGTTCTTCGCGCTGAACAAGCCCGCCGGTGTGGTCGCGACCATGGAGGACCCGGACGGCCGCCAGTGCCTGGGCGACTACGTGAACAACCGCGAGACGCGGCTGTTCCACGTGGGCCGGCTGGACACTGAGACCGAGGGCATCATCCTGCTCACCAACCACGGCGAGCTGGCCCACCGGCTCACCCACCCCAAGTACGGCGTGCAGAAGACCTACCTCGCCGCCATCCAGGGCCCGATCCCGCGTGACCTCGGCCGGCAGCTGAAGAACGGCATCGAGCTGGAGGACGGCTGGGCGCGCGCGGACGACTTCAAGGTCATCCAGAACGTCGGCAAGAACTACCTGGTCGAGGTGACCCTGCACGAGGGCCGCAAGCACATCGTGCGCCGCATGCTGGCCGAGGCCGGCTTCCCGGTGGAGAAGCTGGTGCGCACCCAGTTCGGCCCGATCGCGCTGGGCGACCAGAAGTCCGGCTGGCTGCGCCGTCTGACCAACCCGGAGGTCGGGCAGCTGATGAAGTCCGTGGGGCTCTGATCGGATGACCCAGGTGGTGTCGGGACGCGGTCGGCTCACGCCCGAGCGGGAGGCGGAGCTCTACGAGCACGTCATCGCGCTGGTGCGGGAGCACGGCTACGACTCGCTGACCATGGACGCGGTCGCGGGCCGAGCCCACGTCAGCAAGGCGACGCTGTACCGGCAGTGGCAGGGCAAGCCGCAACTGGTCGCCTCGGCGATGCGGCACACCAAGCCGCTGCCCTACGACGGCATCGACACCGGCAGCCTGCGCGGTGACCTGTACGCGCTTGCCGACGTGGGGACCCGGCTGGAGGAGGACACGGTCTTCATGACCGCGGTCGCCCACGCCGTCCAGACCAACCCGGACCTGGGCGAGGCGCTGCGGGAGATGATGATCTCCCCGATGCGCCGGGTGCTGCAGCAGGTGCTGGACCGGGCGGTGGACCGGGGCGAGGTACGCGCGGGCGCGGCGGCGGGGGAGTTCCTCGCCCACGCGCTGTTCGGCGCGCTGCCCGCCCGCAAGATCCTCGACGACGCCTTCGCCGATCCGGCCTACATGAAGCGCTACGTCGACGCGGTGGTCCTTCCGGCGCTGCTGAACAGCTGAGACGGTCGTCACAGACGCCCATCGAAACGGTTTCGTTTCGATGGGCGTATTGTTGTCGAGGAAGAGTACGAAACCGTTTCGTTCGGAGTCGCTATGTCGCAGACGCAGACACCCACCGCGGTCGAGCGGGTGGGGGAGGGTGCCGCCGCCGCGCACGGCAGCCGCCGCTGGTGGGCGCTGGCCGTCATCGGTCTCGCCCAGCTGATGGTGGTGCTGGACGGCACCATCGTGAACATCGCCCTGCCCTCGGCCCAGCAGGCGCTGGGCTTCTCCAACGCCGACCGGCAGTGGGTGGTCACCGCCTACGCGCTGGCCTTCGGCTCGCTGCTGCTGCTCGGCGGACGCCTCGCCGACCTGTTCGGCCGCAAGATCGTCTTCCTGGTCGGCGTCGGCGGCTTCGCGGCCGCCTCCGCGCTCGCCGGGGCCGCGGGCGACTTCTCCGTGCTGGTGACCGGCCGCGCGCTGCAGGGCCTGTTCGGCGCGCTGCTCGCGCCCGCCGCGCTGTCGATCCTCAACACCACCTTCACCGACGCCAAGGAGCGCGCCAAGGCCTTCGGCATCTACGGCGCCATCGCCGGCGCGGGCGGCGGCATCGGCCTGCTGCTCGGCGGTCTGCTGACGGAGCATCTGAACTGGCGCTGGACGCTCTTCGTCAACCTCTTCTTCGCGGCCCTCGCGCTCGCCGGCGGTTTCGCCTTCCTGCGCAACGGCGCCCCGGCCAAGCGACCCAAGCTCGACCTGCCCGGCACCCTGCTGGTCTCCGGCGGCCTCTTCGGCCTGGTCTACGGTCTGTCCAACGCCGAGTCGCACAGCTGGGGCTCGCCGCAGACCTGGGGCTTCCTGGCGGCCGGCGGCCTGCTGCTCGCCGTCTTCACCTGGTGGCAGACCCGCGCCGAGCACCCGCTGCTGCCGCTGCGCGTGCTGCTGGACCGCAACCGCGGCGCGTCCTTCCTCGCCTCGGGCATCACCAGCGCGGGCATGTTCGGCGTCTTCCTCTTCCTGACCTACTACCTGCAGGAGACGCTGCACTACAGCCCGGTGCAGACCGGCCTCGGCTTCCTGCCGATGATCGGCGCGCTGATGGTCTCCGCGCAGCTCGCCACGCTCGTGCTGCTGCCGCGCATCGGCCCCAAGCCGCTCGTCCCGTTCGGCATGGCGCTCGCCGCGATCGCCATGGTCTGGTTCACCAACCTGGGCCTGCACAGCTCCTACAGCTCCGCCGTCCTGCCGCCGCTGCTGGTCATGGGCTTTGCTCTGGGCCTGATCATGCCGGTCGCGATGAGCCTGGCCACCGACCGGATCGCCGAGCACGACGCGGGCGTCGCCTCCGCCGCGGTCAACACCACGCAGCAGATCGGCGGTTCCATCGGCACCGCCCTGCTCAACACCCTCGCCACCAGCGCCGGCGCGCACTACATGACGGGCCGGATGCCCACCCCGGTGAACCTGGCCGACGCGCAGCTGCACAGCTACGCCACCGCCTACTGGTGGTCGGCCGGCTTCTTCGCCGCGGGTCTGGTGCTCTCCTTCGTCCTCTACCGTCGAGGCCGCGTGCAGCAGGACGCGAACGCGCCCGTCGCCGTCCACATGTGACGGTGCTTCATGTGGGCGGGACGGGCGCGTCGTTCCGGTGGGGCGGTCGCCTGGGTCAGGCGGCCGCCTCCTCCGCCTGCTGGATCAGCAGGCGGGCCGCCTTGACCAGGCGGTCCGCCGTGCCGTCCGTGATCCGGTGGTGGCCGGTGGCCGCGCCGTCCAGGGCCGCGGCGATCTGGCCGGCCAGCGCGTCGCGCTCGCGGCCGAGCGTGCTGAGCGTCGCCTCGTCGGCCCGGTAGGTCGCGTCACCCGCCGAGGCGGAGGAGACGCCCTGGTTCGACAGCTTCAGCGTCGCGGCGGCGAAGGCGCCCACCCCCGCGTCCAGCTGCTTGTAGGCGGCGGCCAGCTGCGTGTACTGCCTGTCGCTGGCGCGCAGCGTCCCGTGCAGGGCCTGGGCGGTCAGGAACGGGGTCAGCACCACGCCGTCACCGCGGTAGTCGCTGCGCAGGCCGCTCAGGGCCAGCAGCGTCGCCCGGATGTCGGTGTGGTCGGACCAGACGGCGTGCGTGACGCCGAGGTGCTTCACGCCCGGACCGGCCAGGCCGAGCCAGGTGGTGTTGATGTCGGACGAGAAGTCGCCGTGGTTCCAGGCGTAGGCGGGGCCGAGCGCCACACAGGTCGAGTTGCAGTTCGCCGCGCCGCCGTAGACGTAGTAGTTCGGGTCGGCGAACGAGGTGAACGTCGGCGTGCGGGCCGCGTCGCCGGTGACCATGTGGAGCAGCTTCATCTCCGTCTGGTCCGCCAGGTACTTGTTGACCACGTCCGTCTTGCCCGTGATCGGGTTGACCGCCGTGACCTTGGACCAGGCCTGCTCCAGCGAGCGGGTCTTCGGGTCGTCCTGGGCCGGGTTGCCGGTGACGTAGAAGTTCGGCGCCGAGTCCGCGTGCAGCTTGAACGGCGTGGTCACCCCGGTCTGGGTGGCCAGCAGGCCGTTGGCGTTCGCGTTGATCTCGCCCAACTGCGCGTACGTGCACGGGATCGTGACGCCGTCACAGTTGGCCGGGCTCGGCTTGCCGCCGACGAAGTGGTCGTTCTCGTCGGAGGTCACCACGAAGTCGGTGTTCTTCGTGGTGATGCCGTCCTTGGCCAGGCGCCCGAAGAAGGTCGCGAAGGCGGCGTCGTAGCTCTTCAGCTGCGCCACGTAGCCGGCCTCGCCCGGACCCATCGCGCCCCACGGCGCGGCGTGCCGGTCGTGGGCGTCGGAGATGTAGGCGAAGGTGACCGGCACGCCGGACTCCTGCATCTGCGCCACGTAGCCGAGCGAGTTGGCCGCGCTCATGCCGTCGAAGCCCGGGAAGCCCGGGTTGCCCTTGGCGTCGGTGATCGGCGTGCCGTCGGTCGACTTGACCACACCGGACTTCGAGATGGCCGGGTCCACCGACTTGGCGCCGAACAGCGCCTGGTAGCCGTGGTAGCCGCCCGGCTCGTCCGGCAGCAGGTCCGCGTTCGCGCCCGCGCCCGCGCCCGCGCACAGCTTGGAGCCCTTGGCGCAGTGGATGCCGATGCCGTCGAAGTCGGTCGTCGCCTTGTTCGGGTCGGCCTTGGCCTCGGCCGCCTGGGGCGAGTTGGCCCCGAAGACCTTGTTGATGTCGACGGTGGTGTTCTCCAGCACGGTGTTCGCCACCGAGACCGCGCCGTAGTCGCAGCCGGCCCGGGTGTAGGAGACCCACGGTGCCGGGGTGTTCTTGCCCTGCGGCGTCACCATCGTGTAGCTGGAGTCGCTCGGGGTCGGCACCGAGGTGTCTGCCACGCCGTCGGTCCAGTAGGCGAAGCTCGCCGCGCTGTTGGAGGTGCCGTCCGGGTTGAAGTACCGGTAGGAGTTGGCCACCGACTGGCCGTGCCGGTCGCCGTACAGGCCGGTCAGCGACGTGAGGATGTCGTTGCCGGTGTGCGCGATCAGCGGCGTGTGGTGGTTGGTGTCCACCACCCCGTTCGACTTCAGGAAGTTCAGCAGATGCGGCATCTGCTCCAGGTCGGACGGGACGTTGGGGTTGTCCCGGGTGAAGTGCACGTTGTCGAACTGCAGATAGATCACGTGCTTGAGGCCGGGGTTGTCGGTGTCCAGCCGACAGCCCGACGCGTGGTTCTGTGGCGACGGCTGGGTGGCGGCCGTCGCGGGGATCGCCGCGGCGCCCCCGATGGCCAGCCCGGCGGCAACCGCCAGGGCCGCGACCTTGCTCCTGCGCATCCTGCTCCCTCGTAGTGGTCCTGTGTCCATGACGCGCGTAGAACGTGACGGAACACAGTGGCACGCGAGCCGCCGACGCGAAAGAGGGCGCACAGGTACGACATGTGTCCTGCGCGTGAATTGACGGAGAATCACCCCGGGACCGGAAACGCGGCCGGGAACGGGGTCGGAGACCGGACCGGCTGGTTCAGCTCCAGACGGCGAGCGAGGCCCAGCGGCCCTCCGTGTCGCGCCGCGCCTCCAGCATCCCGACCACAGCCGCCCGGTTGACCGGCCCGTAGACGTGCGGATACGTGCCGCCGTCCTTGGCCTCCTCCCAGCGCACCGGCGCGTCCAGCACGGCCTCGTCGATCAGCAGCACCATCAGCGGCACCCGCGTGCTGCGGAACCGGGCGTTGGCCGCCACCAGCGCCTGCTCCTCGTCGGCGGAGCAGTGGATGAAGCCCTCCAGCGCCAGCGAGGGCGTGCTGTACGGGCGGTCCGGGTGTTCCAGCCACGCGTCGAGCGGCGTCAGGTGGAAGAGCATGTCCTGTTTGTACCCCAGTCGGGCCCGGTCGAGTAGTGCGCGCGGACGGGGTCCACGTGATGGACTTGGTGCCATGGCACACGATGGAGATCACGGTTTCAGAGACACGAGTCCGGCCGACCGGATCACCCGCGCGCAGACCGCCGCGCGCGACGCCGGCCTCGACGCCCTGCTCATCACCCCCGGGCCGGACCTGCGCTACCTCACCGGCTACGAGGCGCTCCCGCTGGAGCGCCTGACCTGCCTCGCCGTCCCCGCCGAGGGCGAGCCCTTCCTGGTTGTCCCGCTGCTGGAGAAGCCCGCCGCGGAGTCCTCGCCGGTCGGCGCGCTCGACCTGGAGATCGTCGCCTGGACCGAGACCGAGGACCCCTACGCCCTCACCGTCTCCCGTCTCCCGCGGCGCATCGGCCGCGTCGGCGTGGACAACCACATGTTCGCCGAGAAGGTCCTCGCCTTCCGCAGCGCCCTGCCCGGCGCCGAACAGGCCCTGGCCGGCGGCGTCCTTGGCGAGCTGCGGATGCGAAAGAGCGCCGCCGAGATCGCCGCGCTGCTGGAGGCCGCCGAGGCCATCGACAAGGTCCACTCCGCGATGGAGGAGTGGCTGCGCCCCGGCCGCACCGAGGCCGAAGTCGGCCGCGACGTCGCCGACGCGATCCTCGCCGCCGGCCACGCCCGCGTCGACTTCGTCATCGTCGCCTCCGGCCCCAACGGCGCCTCCCCGCACGCCGAGGTCTCCGACCGGGTCATCGCGCCCGGCGATCCGGTCGTGGTCGACATCGGCGGCACGATGCCGTCGGGCTACTGCTCCGACTCCACCCGCAACTACTGCGTCGGCCGCCCGTCCGCGCGCTACGAGGAGCTGTACGACGTCCTGCTCCACGCCCAGAAGGAGCAGTGCGACGCGGTGGCGCCAGGCGTCACCGCCGAACAGCTGGACGCGGTCGGCCGCGACCTGATCGCCAAGGCCGGCTACGGCGAGTTCTTCATCCACCGCACCGGCCACGGCATCGGCCTGGAGACCCACGAGGAGCCCTACATCGTCTCCGGCTCCACGCTGCCGCTGGAGCCGGGCATGGCCTTCTCGATCGAGCCCGGCATCTACCTGCCCGGCGAGTTCGGCGCCCGCATCGAGGACATCGCCGTCTGCACGGCGGAGGGCGGCGAGCGGCTGAACCTGACGAGCCGGGAGCTCCGGATCCTCGCGGGGTAGCCATCTTGCCCACCGGACAGCGGTTTCCGTCCCGTGTCCGTCCGGTTACGGTAAGCGCGGACGGCCGCCGGATCGGATCGGACTGCGCCCCGATCCGATCGGCCGCCGCGACGCCCCCGCGATCTTTCGGGGATGATGGCAGCCTGAGACCCCCGCTCTGACGACTTCCGCTCTGAGCCCCCTGTTCTGCGACCCCCGAGGACGAACCCGCATGCGCACCGCCGTCGTGATCGGCACCGGACTGATCGGCACCTCCGCCGCCCTCGCGCTGAGCGCCCGCGGCATGACGGTCCACCTGCGCGACGCCGACCCCGACGCGGCCCGTACCGCCGCGTCGCTGGGCGCGGGTACCACCGAACCGCCGACCGGCCAGGTCGACCTCGCAGTCATCGCCGTGCCGCCCGCGCTCGTCGGCCGCGTCCTCGCCGACGCGCAGCGCGAGGGCCTCGCCCGCGCCTACACCGACGTGGCCAGCGTCAAGGACGGCCCGCGCCAGGACGTGCTCGCGCTCGGCTGCGACACCACCACCTACGTCGGCAGCCACCCGATGGCCGGCGCCGAACGCACCGGGCCGCTCGCCGCGCGCGCCGACCTCTTCGACGGCCGCACCTGGGTGCTCACGCCGATGCCGGACACCTCCACCGACACCCTCAACGCCGCGCTGGAACTCGTCGCGCTGTGCGGCGCCGTCCCCGTCCTGATGGACGCCGCCGCGCACGACCGCGCCGTCGCACTGGTCTCCCACACCCCGCAGGTCGTGGCCTCCCTGGTCGCCGCCCGGCTGGAGCACGCCGGCGAGAACGCCGTGCGCCTGGCCGGGCCCGGTATCCGCGACACCACCCGGATCGCGGGCTCGAACCCGGCGATGTGGGTGGAGATCCTCAGCGCCAACGCGGGCGCCGTCGCGGACACCCTGGAGGAGTTCGCCGCCGACCTCACCGGCGCCGTCGCCGGGCTGCGCGCCCTGCAGGCCGCCGACGAGGAGAAGCGCGGCGAGGGCGCCGTCGCCGTCGAGGACGTGCTGCGCCGCGGCAACGCCGGCCGCGCCCGGATCCCCGGCAAGCACGGCGCGCCGCCCACCCGCTACGAGGAGGTCGTCGTCCTCATCGGCGACCAGCCCGGCGAGCTCGCCCGTCTCTTCGCCGACGCGGGTCGCGCCGGGGTCAACATCGAGGACGTCGCCATCGAGCACTCCACCGGCCAGCAGGCCGGCCTGGTCAAGCTCAGCGTCGCCCCCGCCGCCATACCCACGCTCGCCGCCGCCCTGCGCGAGCACGGCTGGCAGCTGCGCTAGGGCCGGTCTGCAAACCCCCGCTGCCCCTTCCGCCCCCCGCTGCTCCTTCCGCGGCCGGACGGGTGGTCGCGGACGGTAACCTTGACGTGGACCCCTGCCCCGCGTTCCGAAGGAAGCCGCCCCGTGGACCACTCCTCTGCCCCGGTCGTCGTCGTGCTCGACGGCCCCGCCGGCACCGGAAAGTCGACCGTCTCGCGGGAGATCGCCGCCCGTCTGGGCCTGAGCTTCCTGGACACGGGCGCGATGTACCGGGCCGTCACCTTCTGGATGCTGACCAACGAGGTCGATGTCGACGACCCTTACGCGGTCGCGCTCGCCGCCGACAAGCCGCACGTCGTCTCCGGCACCGACGCCGACGGGCCCACCATCACCGTCGACGGCGTCGACGTCTCCGGGCCGATCCGGGAGCAGGCCGTCACCGCCGCCGTCAGCGCCGTCAGCGCCGTGCCCGAGGTGCGCACCCGCATGGTCGAGCTGCAGCGCGCCTCCGCGGTCGCCGCGAAGCGCGGCATGGTCGCCGAGGGCCGCGACATGGGCACCGTCGTCTTCCCCGAGGCCGATCTGAAGGTCTTCCTCACCGCCTCCGCCGAGACCCGCGCCGCCCGCCGGGCCGCACAGCAGGGCGTCTCCGACCCGCACGCGATAGCCGCCATCCTGGCCGACATCAACCGCCGCGACGCCGCCGACTCCGGTCGCGCCACCGCGCCGCTGCGCAAGGCCGACGACGCCGTCGAGGTCGACACCAGCGAGATGAGCCCCGAGCAGGTCATCACGCACATCATCGGGCTGGTGCGCGACCGCGCCGCCGCCCGCCTGGGCTGAGCCTCGCGGCGACCGCGCAGCCCCCACCCGCCACCACACAGCCGAACACGAGAGTTGGCACCGCGCACATGAGTAACGAGAACGCCGGGCACGTGGCCGGGCACGGCGAGCTGGGCGACGCCGAGTACGCCGAGTTCATGCAGCTCGCCGAGGAGGAGGGCTTCGACCTCGACGAGGTCGGCAGCCTCGACGAGGACCACGTGCCGATGCCCGTGCTCGCCGTCGTCGGCCGCCCCAACGTCGGCAAGTCCACCCTGGTCAACCGCATCATCGGCCGCCGCGAGGCGGTCGTCGAGGACCGCCCCGGCGTCACCCGCGACCGGGTCAGCTACGACGCCACCTGGAACGGCCGCAGGTTCAAGGTCGTCGACACCGGCGGCTGGGAGATCGACGCGCTGGGCCTGGACGGCCTGGTCGCCCAGCAGGCCGAGCAGGGCATCGAGGCCGCCGACGCCGTCCTCTTCGTCGTCGACGCCGTGGTCGGCGCGACCGACACCGACGACGCGCTGGTCAAGCTGATCCGCCGCTCCGGCAAGCCCGTGGTGCTCTGCGCCAACAAGGTCGACGGCCCCTCAGCGGAGGCCGACGCGGCCGCCCTGTGGAACCTCGGCCTCGGCGAGCCCTACCCCGTCTCGGCCCTCCACGGCCGCGGCTCCGGCGACATGCTCGACGCCGTCCTGGAGGCGCTGCCCGAGGCCCCCGAGCAGCAGTTCGGCACCCTGACCGTCGGCGGTCCGCGCCGCGTCGCCCTGATCGGCCGCCCGAACGTCGGCAAGTCCAGCCTGCTCAACAAGGTCGCCGGTGAGGACCGGGTGGTCGTCAACGAGCTGGCCGGCACCACCCGCGACCCGGTCGACGAGATGATCACCCTCGGCGGCAAGACCTGGAAGTTCATCGACACCGCCGGCATCCGCCGCCGCGTGCACCAGACCGCCGGAGCGGACTTCTACGCCTCGCTGCGCACGGCCGCGGCCCTGGAGAAGGCGGAGGTCGCGGTCGTCCTCGTGGACGCCAGCGAGACCCTCGCCGAGCAGGACACCCGCATCATCTCCATGGCCGTCGAGGCCGGCCGAGCCGTCGTCATCGCCTACAACAAGTGGGACAAGATGGAGGACGAGCGCCGGTACTACCTCGAGCGCGAGATCGAGCAGGACCTGGTCCAGGTCCAGTGGGCCCCCCGGGTCAACGTCTCCGCCCGCACCGGCCGCCACATGGAGAAGCTGGTCCCGGCGATCGAGGCCGCGCTGGAGGGCTGGGAGACCCGCGTCCCCACCGCCCGCCTCAACGCCTTCCTCGGCGAGCTGGTCGCCGCCCACCCGCACCCCGTGCGCGGCGGCAAGCAGCCCCGCATCCTGTTCGGCACCCAGGCCGGCACGAAGCCCCCGCGCTTCGTGCTGTTCGCCTCCGGCTTCATCGAGGCCGGCTACCGCCGCTTCATCGAGCGCCGCCTGCGCGAGGAGTTCGGCTTCGTCGGCACCCCGATCTCCATCTCGGTCCGGGTCCGCGAGAAGCGCGGCGCGAAGAAGAAGTAGCCCTACGGGCCCGACGGCTCACATGGAACCGGGCGGCAGCGAGAGTCGGCTGCGGTGCCGCCCGGGCGTCTGGGGCGCGGCCTGCGGCGGGGCGAAGTCGGCGAAGTACGGCAGCTTGAAGTGCTCCTCGCCGGTGCGGTCCCCGGGCAACGACCGGAAGAGCCGCCGGAATTCGGCGTACAGCGCGTCGTAGATGGGCGTGTCCCGCTCGGCGCTGCGCTCGAACGCGGGCCGCATGGCGGGAATCGCGGAGCTCGCCGGCCAACCGAGCCGCGGGGTCGTGGGGTAGGTCTCGAAGGCTTGCACGCCATGGCCAACGAGACGGACCCCCCGAGGATGCGGGTCCTGGAGGTTGTTGCACTATCCAGGGGCGCGGGGCTCTGCCAATCTGCGGCTCCGCCGCGTGGGCGCGAGAAACCACCCATGGGGTCCCCCCGGCCGAAGGCTGGGGGATTGTCGCGCAGTTCCCCGCGCCCCTGAAGGTGAGTGCGACGGAACGTCAGGTGCCCGCCAAAGGCAGCGTCGCGCCGAGCAGCAGGCCCTTGCGGGCGCCGTTGTCGAGGGCCTGGCGGAGGAGGTCCTCGCGGGGCTGGCGGCCGATCGTGCCGTGCGGCGCGGCGTACATGACGACCTCCGCCTGCTGCGAAGCAGCGCTGCGCCAGGCCTCCGTCACCTGCAACGGTGCATGCGCCTGCCACCAGGCGTTCGTGCCGCCGCCGGGCGCCGGCTGGAGGACGGCGTGGAGTTGGCCCATCGCCATCAGCACGGACCAGCCGCGCAGTTGCGCGGGCGGCTGGTCGACCTCGGACACCGGCTGGAAGCCGTGCTCCATCAGCAGTTCCACGAAGGCGTCCTCGCCCACGGACGTGCCGGGGCGGCCGACGGGGCCGGTCGGCTCGACGACCAGCGCCGCGCGCGGCGTGCCCTGGGACAGGACGAGACCGCAGGTGACGCCGAGGACCGCGGGGGCGACCTGGCCGCCGGCGGGGCTCGGCACCGACTCCGGCACGTGCAACTGCGGTGCGGGAGCGACGCCCTGCTCGGAGCCGGGGGCCGTCGACGCGCTGATGTTCCGCACCGCGCCCTGCAACTGCTCCTCGGAGACCTCGACCACCTGCGAGGGAATGCACCGGGCGTGGGCGAAGGCCAGCACCGCCGTCTCCTCGCCCACGAACAGGACCGTCGCCGTCGGCTCCTGCGTCACGTCGCCTGGCGCGCGGCAGGAGGTGCAGTCGTAGCGGTCTGGGGCGGTGCCGCCGACCAGCAGGCGATCGGCCTCGTCGTCACCGATCTCGGCACGGACCTCGTCGCTGACGTCGATCATGCGCTGCACGAATGACTCCTCGAATCGCGGGGGCCGGAGCGCGACTGCCCGGCCGTGATGACAAACGCACGGATGTGGTCGGGGTCACGGTTCGGGCGCTCCGAGCACGGGAAAGAGGTGCGATCCGGTCACACGAGAGCATCGCGTGGTGACCCTCTGTCTACCGTGTGGGGCACCTCACGCGTACTCAGAGGCCGTTTTCTGTGACCCAGCTCACGAATCCGGCCGGGTGACGCTTCGACAAAAGTCCTAATTCGGACATCCCGTGTCGAATTCCAAGATTTTTACCTCCGGTAACCCTCGGGTGAGCTGCGACTTCGTCCGGGGGTTTGAGTACCGACCTCGGGCTTTCCTACGGTCGTTGGCGTCGGTGCAACGAGCACCACCCGGGTTCGCCCGTCAACGCACAGCCCTGCGGCGCATCGTCGCGCAGCACCGAGGCAGTGCCCGCGGTCACAGGACAGGTTGTCCGCGAGTGACGGAGCGGAGGGCGCGGACGCGCGAGGCGCGAAAGCAGCCCACCCGGGACTGTGGAAAGGCTTTTCATGAAGTTCCGCGTTCGTACCGCTGCCGTCGCCGCCACCCTGGTCGCCGCTCCGGTCGCCGGTCTGCTCACCGCGGGCAGCGCCTCCGCCGCGTCGACCTCCACCTGGGACGCGGTCGCGCAGTGCGAGTCGGGCGGCGACTGGTCGATCAACACCGGCAACGGTTTCTACGGCGGTCTGCAGTTCACCCCGAGCACCTGGGCGGCCTACGGCGGCACCCAGTACGCCGCGCAGGCCAACCAGGCCACCGAGGGGCAGCAGATAGCCGTCGCCGAGAAGGTCCTGGCCTCCCAGGGCCCGGGCGCCTGGCCCGTCTGCGGCCCGCAGGCCGGTCTGACCGCCGGTGGCGCCCCGGCCTCGGTCGACACCTCCGCGGGCAGCTCCAACTCCTCGGCCGGCTCCTCCTCTGACAACAGCGCCGCCGGCCCGCAGAGCAGCACGCCTGCTCCGGCCCAGGCCCCCGTGCAGAAGAGCACCCCGGCCCCGGCCCCGGCCCAGAGCACCGGCTCCTCCGCCAAGGGCAGCTACACCGTCAAGTCCGGTGACACGCTGAGCGCCATCGCCGCCGCGCACGGCACCAACTGGCACTCCCTGTACGCCGCCAACAAGACCACCATCGGTGGCAACCCGAACCTGATCCTCCCGGGCCAGGTGCTGAACCTCGGCTGAGGGCTTCCCTCGGCCGAGTGACAGCGGCAGCGCGGTCCACCACTACGGCGGTGGGCCGCGCAGCCGTGCGTGCTGCGCCGGGTGGGTGAGGCCACGGCGTGGCGATTGATATGACAATCGGAGAATGGCGGAAGTCGACATAGCGTCAGCTTCCATGGGCATAGCGCGACGAAGGCTCCTCGTCGGCGGGGCGGTCGGCACGGCCGCGCTGCTGTGCGTGCTGCCGATGGTCTCTGACACGGCTTCCGCTCAGGTCCCGGCCTCCGTCTGGGACCACCTCGCGATGTGCGAAAGCAGCGGCCGCTGGCACATCGCCACCGGCAACGGCTTCTACGGCGGCCTGCAGATCTCCTTGGAGACCTGGCGCGAGGCCGGTGGCGGCCGCTACGCCTCCCGCCCCGACCGGGCGAGCAAGGCCGAGCAGATCGCCGTCGCCGAGGTCATCCTCGCCTGGCAGGGCTGGGGCGCCTGGCCCGGCTGCTCCCGCGACCTCGGCCTCACCGGCCGCCCGACCCCGAAGCCGACGCACAGCCCGACGCACAGCCCGACGCACAGCCCGACGCCGAGCCCCAAGCCCACGCCTCGGCCGACGCACAGTCCGTCGCCGAGCACGTCGCCGAGCCCCGAGTCGACTCCGCGCCCGACTCCGCGCCCGACTCCGCGCCCGACTCCGCGCCCGACGCCGACGCCGCGCCCGACGCCGACGCCGAAGCCCACGCCTCGGCCGACCCCCACCCCCACCCCCACGCCGGCTCCACCTGTCACCGGCGCCGTCCCGGCGACGTACGTGGTCCGGCCCGGGGACCAGCTCGCGTCGATCGCGCACCGGTTCCGGCTGCCCGGCGGGTGGCCGGCCCTGTACGCGCGCAACCGGGCGCTGATCGGGCCGAATCCCGACAACCTCGTGGCCGGCATGGTGCTGAAGCTCAGGTGACCGGCGGTGCCTCGCGTTCGCGCGCGGCGACGATGGCGCCGCGCCGCAGCTCGTAGGCGTAGTCCCAGGCCACCTCGTCCGGCAGGGCCTGCTCGGCGAGGAGGACCGTGCGGCCGGAGGCGACGAGCGCGGTGAGCGCCGCGTGGACACGGGCGACGACCTCCTCGGCGAGGCCGAGGCCGAACTCGTCCAGGAGCAGCAGCCGGGCGGGGGAGGTGAGCACGCGGGACAGCGCGACCATGCGCTGCTCGCCGCCGGAGAGCGTGCCGGCCGTGCGCGGCAACAGTCGGCCGAGCTCGGGGAAGAGCTCGACCCCCGCGTCGACGCCGCCGCCGAGCGGGCCGGCGACGACGAGGTTCTCGGCGACGGTCAGCGAGGGGAAGACGGCCTGCTCGGCGGGCAGGAGCGCCATTCCGAGACGCGAGCGCCGATACGTGTCGAGAGCGGTGATCTCCCGAGCGGTCACCGCTCCGCCGTGCCAGAGCACCCGCCCCGCCGTCAGCGGCACCACACCCGCCAGCGCGTGCAGCGCGGTGCTGCGCCCGCTCCCGTTCCGGCCGACCAGGACCGTCATCGCCCCCGCCGGGACCGGCAGATCCACGCCGTGCAGGGCCTCCAGCGGCCCGTAGCGGACCCGGGCGCCGCGCAGCTCGATCTCAAGCGTCACGCGTCACCCCCACCCGGCCGCCGTGGAACTGTGTCCGTCCGGCCCGCATCACGTGCACGCCGCCGGCCAGCTCGTCCACCAGCTCGCGGTCGTGCTCGACCAGCAGCAGGGCCAGTCCGCCGTCGGCGAGCCGGTGCAGCAGCTCCACCAGCAGCGCCGTCTCCCGCCGGTCCAGGCCCGCCGCCGGCTCGTCCAGCAGCAGCGCCGTCGGCGCCATGGCCAGCGCGCGGCCCAGTTCGACGAGGCGCAGCGTGCCGGTCGGCAGGCCCGCCGCGGCGTGGTCGCGCAGCGCGGTCAGGCCCAGCAGCCGCAGCACCGCCTGGGTCTCCTCGACCGCGCTCGACGTGCGCCGACCGCCCGCGGCCTGCTCCGCACCGACGAGGATGTTGTCCGCGACGGTCAGCCCCGGGAAGACCGCGAGCTGCTGGAAGGTGCGGGCCAGCCCGAGCCGGGCGCGGGCGTGGTCCGGGAGCCCGGTGATGTCCCGGCCGCCCAGCAGCACCTGGCCCGCGTCGGGGCGACCCGCACCGCTCAGGCAGTCGAACAGCGTGGACTTGCCGGCGCCGTTCGGCCCGGTCAGCGCGGTGATCCGGCCCGGCGGCACGGCCAGCGTCACCCCGTCCACGGCCGTCACACCCGCGAACCGCCGGGTGACGTTCCTGGCCGTGAGCCGTTCCCCGGCCAGCGGAGGCAGCCCGGACGGTGCCTCGCCCGCCGGCGCCGCCGACGGTGCGGGCACGGGCAGTCGCGCCGCCAGCCGCCGCCCCAACGGCGTCAGGCGCAGCTCGCCCAGCCCGGGCACCGGCAGCGACCCCGGCGCAGGCGTCGACGCCGTGCCCGTCCACCGCGCCGGGCGGCGGGCCAAGCCCGCGAGGCCGCCCGGCGGCAGCCGTCCGAGCAGCAGGGCCAGCGCCCCGACCACCGCCGTGGAGACGCCCGCGACCGTGCCGGTGTCCAGGCCGACCAGCAGCGCCGCCGCGAGCACCGCGCCCACCGCGCTGTCCGCGCCGAAGACGACCACCGCCGCGAACCAGATCAGCCCGATGACCGGGTCGAAGGCGTTCGGGTCGAAGGCCTGGCCGCCGAGGCCGAGCAGGCCGCCGCCGAGCGCGGCCAGCGCCGCGCCGACCACGAACGCCAGCAGCTTCAGCCGCGGCACGTCCACCCCGGCCGCTGCCGCGCCCGCCTCGTGGTCGCGCATCGCGCCCAGCGCGCGCCCGATCCGGCCCCGCCGCAGCGCCCGGACCAGCAGCAGCGCCGCCGCCAGCAGGGCCAGCTCCAGGCCGTAGAAGAACCGGTCGTGGCCGAGCAGCCCGGTGCGGTCCAGCACCACGCCGGTCGTCGCCGCGGGCTGCTGGAAGACCAGGCGGCTGATGGCGGTCCCGACCGCGAAGGTCGTCAGCGCCAGGACCAGGCCGCGCCGTCGGATCGCGGGCCAGCCGACCAGCAGCCCCAGCGGCGCCGCCAGCACGACCGCGACCAGCAACGCGACCGGCGCCGGGAACGCGGGCAGCCCGAGCACCCGCCCCCCGCCCGCCAGCAGCCCCGTGAACAGCGCCCCGAGCCCTGCGTAACCGGCCTGCCCGAGGGAGACCTGGCCGCCGTAGCCGGTCACCACCACGATCGAGAGCAGCACCAGCGCCAGCGCCGGCACCTGCAGCGCCGCGCGCAGATCGTCCGGCCGGAAGGCGAACGGCAGGAGCAGCAGCGCCGCGCAGCCGATCCGCGTGGCAAAGGCCCGCGGCGAGGCCTCGGTCCTCGCCATGATCGGGGGACCGGTCAGCACCGCCTGGTAGGCCCGCCGTTCGGAGCCGGGGAACCGCAGCCGCAACAACAGCACCGCCGCCAGCAGCGCCAGCGCGAACAGGTTCGCCCCGACGGCCTGCAGCAGCGACTGCGCCCACCCGCCCGGATGGAACTGCGTCAGCTCGCTCTGCAGCACTCCCAGCGCCAGCGCCGACGCGACCGCGACGCCGACGCTGCGCAGGCCGGCGATCACCGCGACCGCCATCGTCTCCATCACCAGCAGCGGCAGCCCGTACGGGTCCAGCCGCAGCCCGGGCGCCAGCACCGCGCCGGTCAGCCCCGCCGTGAACGCGCCGAACGCCCAGCCGACGGAGGACACCCGGTCCGCGTCCACGCCCGACAGCTCAGCCAGCCGCCGGTTGTCGACCACCGCCCGCACCTGCGTGCCGAACGCCGTCCAACGGCCCACCGCGGCGACGGCCGCGCCGAGCACCGCCACGACCGCCAGCACCGCCCATGGGGAGGACGGCAGCAGGCTCGGCGCGTCAGCCAGCGGCGTCGGCCCCCACAGCAGGAACGCCGCACCCACCAGCAGCACGAACACGCCCAGACAGGCGACCAGGCTCTCCACCGGTCCCGCGCCGCGCCGCTGCAGCCGCCGGAACACCACGGCGTCCAGTGCCCAGCCGATGGCCGGCGCGAAGACCAGCAGGCAGACCGGGACAGCGAGCGCGCGCGGCCAGTGCCACACCACGATCGTCTGCCGTACCGCGTAGGCGGTGACCATCGCGATCGCGCCCTGGGCGAGGTTCAGCACGCCGGTGGCCCGGTAGCAGACCACCAGCCCGATCCCCGACAGCGCCGCCGCGGCTCCGACGGTCAGCCCGGCCTGTGCCAGATCGAGCGGCAGCGAGGACATTCAGACCCCCGGGGCGGGTCGTTCGGTGGCTCCCGGCTCCGCCGTCATGCAGAGCGGGCAGGGCCGCAGCCCGCGCTCCTGCGCCCCGGCCGGGGTGATCGGCAGCGCGTCTCCGCGTCCCTCGACCAGCAGGCACCCGGTCCGGTGGTAGGTACGCCCGTTCGGCAGGTGGACCAGCCGGCCCGGGGCGGAGCTCTGCTCCCCGGCGTCGCCGCCCGCCTGGGTGCCGCCCGCGCCGGTCCGGCCCGCCTCCTCCACCAGCAGCTCGTAGAGCAGCCGCAGCTGCCGCCGGGTCTCCTCGTCCCCGGCCGCGCGCTCGCGCCCCTCCTCCTCGTCGTCCGGGCGGGCCAGCAGCACCGCCCCGGCCACGATCAGCGCCGCGCCCGGGATGGTCGCCGAGGCCAGGTACGGCAGCTGCCGTTCGGCGTACCGCTCGCCGGAGACGCCGTACCAGCCGAGCACGCAGAGCAGCGCCCCGGCCGCCCCGGCGGCCAGCCCGAACCGGCCGCGCAGGCCCCGTCCCCCGAACGGCGGCAGCTTCATGGCGTCCTCTCCCGGTCACGGTGTCGGCGGGTGAATGGTCACGTTCCCTCATCAATACCCGCCCGGGAGGGTTCCTGACGATCCCCTCGGCGTTAGCTTGGTGAGCCAGAGCTGATGGTAAGTCAGATTTCCGGGCAGAGACATGACAGACAGAGGGCGGTGACCGAACATGCAACGCGCATCCCTGGTCCTGCGGGCCGCGGTCGGCTCAGCCGTGCTGCTGCTCGCCGCAGCCTGCGGCAGCTCCGGCAACTCCGGTGGTCCGAGCAGCGACGCCGGGTCGAGCTCCGCGGCGGCCCCGACGACCCCCGCCGCGGCGAGCAGCCCCCCGGCGTCCGCCGCCGCGGCCGCCTGCGGGAACGCCGTGGCGCCCACGGTCGGCGGCAGCGGCCCCGCCGACACCACCGGCGCCGCGGGCAAGATCGCCACGGACTACGCGCAGTTCTTCGACCCGTCGACCCCGATCAGCGCCAAGATGGGCCTGCTGCAGAACGCCCAGAAGCTCGCCCCGGCCATGCAGCAGTTCGCCGGCGACCCCCAGGCGGCGCAGACCACCGTGGCCGTCACCGGCGTGAACTTCACCAGCGCCACCACCGCCGACACCACCTACAACGTCTGCCTCTCCGGCGCCGTCGCGCTCAAGGCCAGCAAGGGCAAGTCGGTCCTCGAGGGCGGCGTCTGGAAGGTCGGCGACACCACCCTGTGCGGCCTGCTGCAACTCCAGGCCGGCAGCTCCCCGATCCCCGGCTGCTCCTGACCGGTTGGTGACAGGATGGAGAGGTGAGGCGCCGCCTGCCGCACCGCGACAAGCGCACGAGGACGGCTCGGTCCGTCCTCGCGCTGCTGAGCTGCGCGAGCCTGCTCGCGCTCACGGCCGGCTGCGGCAGCCGGCTGCCGCTGAAGGACTTCGAGAACGCCCCCTCCGGAGCCCCCGCCGCCGCCCGGCCGCCGATCCCGGTCGGCATCGTCACCTCCGTCTCCAGTCCGATCGGCGGGGACACCTTCACCGGCCCGCTCTACGGCGCCCAGGCGTTCTTCAAGGCGCTGAACGCGAGCGGCGGGATCAACGGCCGCCAGGTGCAGGTCTTCACCTGCGACGACAGCGGAGCGGGCATCGGCAACCAGTCCTGCGTGCACCAGCTGATCGACTCCGACCACGTGGTCGCGCTCGTCGCGGGCAGCGTCCTCGACTACGCGGGCGCGCCCTACGTCAGCTCCCAGGGCGTGCCCGACATCGGCGGCATCACCATCGGCACCCAGTACGACCAGTACCCGCACCTCTACCAGATCTACGGCAGCGACGAACCGCGCGACGGCAAGTCCGTCGGCTGGAACGGCGAGCTGTACCAGACCACGGAGGTCTACCGGTACTTCAAGGCCAAGCTGGGCCTGACCCGAGCTGTCGTGGTCGCCTACAACCAGGCGGACTCGGCCCGCTACGCCGCCCAACTGGCCCAGGGCCTCCAGGCCGAGGGCTACGACGTGCTGAGCGAGACCGTCGACTTCGCGCTGCCCAACTTCGGCTCTGTCGCCGCCGGGATGAAGGCCGACCACGCCCAGCTGCTGCTCGACGCCATGGACACCCGCGGCAACAGCGGCCTGTGCCAGGCGATGGCCTCCGCCGGGGTCACCGTCACCGCCAAGGTCACCAACGAGCAGAACTGGTCCGAGCAGGCCCGCACCGACTACGCGCAGACACCCGGGTGCCGCAACGCCCTGTGGGTCACCTCGGACGCCCGCAACTACGAGGACACCCAGTACCCGGCCGTGGCCGCGTTCCGTGCGGGGATGCAGAAGTACTTCCCGGACCGGCAGGCGCAGCTCTCCGAGTGGGAGCTGCTCGGCTGGGCCGGTGCGCAGTGGTTCACCGACGCCGCGTCCTCCTGCGGCGGCGACGTGACCCGCTCCTGCGTCGACACGTTCATGCAGCGCCAGCAGCCCTACACCGCCCACGACCTGATCGAGCCGTCCTCCTTCGTCCCGATGGCGAACCCGCCCACCGGCCCGCAGCACGCCTGCCTGAACGTGGCCCGCTGGCAGGACTCCGCCCAGGGCGGCAAGGGCGGCTGGGTCACCCAGGTGCCCGACATGAACGCCAACTGCTTCCAGGTCCCGGCGCTGCCCTACCGCCCGTAACTCCCCACCGGCCCTTCGCCGGGGCCGCGCGGGAAACCGCGGCCCGAGTCGAGGATCTTCCGGATCGACGCCGGCAGCGTCGACGGGTCCGGCCCGACGCCGATCAGCTGCGAGGAGAGCGTCATCGGCTGCGAACTGACGGCCCGCAACAGGATCCTGCCCTTGACCCCCGGGGTGTCCACCCCGCCCCACGGCGCCTTCAGCACGTAGACGGCGGTGCTGTGCGGGGCCAGCGTCGCCGGGCCGGACAGCACCTTCCAGTAGTCCGAGATGGTCGCCCCGGTGCTGGTGGCGAAGTGTGGGCTGACGGCCGCGTCGCTGGTGTTGCTCACGGTCACCCGCACCCGTGTCAGCAGGTCCACCAGCGCCAACCGTCCAGAGCCCGCGGTGCCGTTCATGGCGGTGACGTTCATCTTCAGCGGCGGCGGCGTCAGCATCGCGGCCGTGATGACCAGCACCGTCGGCGTCAGCAGCAGCGGCACCAGCGCGGTGCGCACGCTGCGCCGGGCCAGCGGGCCGACCCGCGGGTGCCAGGCGCGGTCGAAGTCGGCCGCCGAGACGGTGGCCGCGGCCATCACCCACAGCGGCACGGTCAGGTCGAAGTAGTCCTGCTGGGACCGTGTCGAGAGGTAGAAGACCAGCCACGGCATGACCGTGACGGCCGGGCCCAGCCGGCGCGGGAAGAGCACCAGCAGCACCATCATCGCCAGGCCCAGCAGCTGCCCCGCAACGCTGTACAGGTGCAGGTTGCCGGAGCCCGAGGTGAAGAACGAGGAGATCCCGACCAGCCCTTGGCCGGCCGGGATCGCCTGCTGGGTCAGCGGCGTCAGCACACCCTCCAGCCAGGCGTGCGGACCCTGCAGCACGAACGGCAGGTTGATCACCAGGAAAACGCCCGCGCTGATCGCCGCGTAGCGCAGCACCACGGCGGCGGCGTCGCGCGCCGACAGCTCCCCGCGCCGGATCATGAACATCCCGATCAGCAGGAACGGCGCGAGGAACCACGACAGTTGGTGCAGGCAGCAGGCGAGGCCGAGGCAGACCGCCTGCGTCACGCCCACCCAGCCGAGCCGCCCGCCGCGCCCGGTCCGGTGCCAGTAGGCGACCGTCACCAGCAGGAACGGCAGCTCCATGCAGCCCGGGTAGCCCATCTGCGCGTAGTTGGGCAGCCAACCGAAGCCGAAGCAGACGATCACCGCGACCGGCCGCCAGGCGACCGGCAGCAGCAGGAACATCACCACCGAGGCCAGCAGCAGCATGGCCGTGGCGGCCAGTCCGGCCGGCGGGTGGCTCAGGTGCAGGCCCATCGGGACCGCCGTGAACACCGGCCCGAGCGGCGGGTAGTCCAGCCCCGTGGCCGCGCCGCCGTTCATCAGCGGCGTGGTGCCGACGTGGAACAGGGTGAAGATCTGCGGCCACTGGGTGCCGTAGATGTGCCCGCCGTGCAGCAGCGTCCGCGCCGCCATGTGGATCAGCGAGCCCTCGTCCGTGCCGTAGTAGACGTGGCTGGACGGCACCCCGCTGACCGGCGGCTTGGCGGCGGTGACCACGTAGAAGCGGTTCAGGCACTGCAGCGCCGCGACCGCCAGCATGGACAGGTCCACCAGCGTCATGGCCCGCCGGGTGCGCACGCTCAGCGCCAGCACCCCGATCACCAGGATCGCGCCGAAGTAGAGGATCACCGCGAACGCGTGGACCTGCTGGTTGACGATGGTGCGGTTCCAGATGTCCCGCGCCCCGATCAGCATCGAGGCGCAGGCCAGCACGGTCAGTATCCGGTTGACCTGGGCGGGCGGCAGCCGCAGCAGCTCGGGGGCGCTGTGGCCGGACAACAGCCAGTGGACCGCACGGCGCGCGTGGGCGCCGGGCGGTCTCACCCCCAGGGGTGCCGGGCTGTCGTCGGGCTCGTCGTCTTCGGGGGCGGCGGGGTCGCGTGACATCACAGGTGGCACGCCCGCATGGTGACACGCTGTCAGGTCCGTCGGCCTGCTCCCTCACCCGAACGGGGGAGTACACGATCGGGTGAGGGTGGCGGCGTGACAGGCCGCCCGACTCGGAGAAACCCGAGGTCAGAGGTTGGGTTAGAGGTCCTTGCTGCCGTCGAGGACGGTCCGCGCCACCAGCTCCGGATCGTCGTTCATCGGCACGTGCCCGCACCCCGGCAGCGGGACGACGCGCGCCTTGGGCATCCGCAGCCGGGCACGGTCGGCCTGACGCGGCAGCAGCAGCCGGTCCTTGGTGCCCCAGCCGATGGTGACCGGCACGTCGGTGACGTCCTCGGTGACGTTCACGTTCAGGCCCGCGCGCAGCGTCTGCGCGAAGCCCTTGGCGTCCCGCAGCGCCTCCGTCTCGGCGACGGCCTCCGCCGGTCCGCGCAGGGCGGGGCGGGCGTAGATGCTGCCGACCAGCACGCCCCGGGTGGCCGGCCGCTGGGCCAGGCGACGCACCGCGGGCGCGGGCAGGGTCTTGGCGCCGAGGCGCATGTAGAGCAGCAGGCTGAAGGCGTAGGCCTGCTCGGGCCGGTTCCAGAAGCCGGCCGGGGAGAGCGCCGTCACCGAGCGGGCTAGCCCGCGGCGGCCCATCTCCAGCGCCAGCAGACCGCCCAGCGAGTTGCCCGCGACGTGCGGGCGCTCGATGCCCAGCGCGGTGCAGAGCCCGCCGAGGCCGGGTACGACCGAGTCGAGGTCGTAGGCCGAGCCGGGCGGCAGCGGCGCGGAGGCGCCGAAGCCGGGCAGGTCGACGGCGACGACGTCGTGCTCCTCGGCGAGCGCGTCGAGCACCGGCCCCCAGGCCTGCCAGTGGTGGCCGATCCCGTGCAGGAGCAGCAGCGGCGTGCCGCTGCCGCGCCGCTCGTACCGCACGGTGACGGTGCGCGGACCCTGCGGGGTGTCGTGCTGGTACGAGACATCGGCGGGCATACGGCACTCCCTGGGCGCGACCGGCTCTGGCACGTCTTACTAGACCTGGCGTCAGTAAGAATTACCCGACAGTAGCTTCGTCGACAAGAGGCCGGTCGCAAATCCCTCGGAGTGAGGCGGGTCAGGGTGCGGTCGTCAGGGTGCGGTCGTCAGGGCGCGGTGGGGGAGTACAGCAGCATGTACGCGCCGTACAGGCCCGAGCAGAGCGTTCCCGCGATCAGGGCCGCGATCAGCGTCGCCCGGGTGCGCACCCGCACCAGTCCGGCCGCGATGGGGATCAGCAGCGGGAAGGCGGGGAGCAGGAAGCGGGCCCGCGAGCCGAAGTACGCGGTGTCGCCGAACGAGATCACCATGATCACGAAGGTGAAGACCACGAACGGCAGCGGCTGCCGCTGCGCGATCGTCGTGAAGAAGAGCACCGCCGCGGCGATCAGGATGCCCGCCACCACCGGGTAGTACAGGCCGACCGGGTTCGCCGTGGTGAACAGGTGCTTGAAGTCGTGCGCCGTGGACTTGCCGAAGTCGAACTCCGAGTGCCACAGCTTCTGGATCTTGAAGTACGCGTCCCAGGTGTGCAGCCGCACGCCGGTCCAGGCCACGAAGCCGAACCAGCCGAGCGGCGCCACGACGATGGCGACCACCACGCGCCACAGGTCCGGCTCCCGCGCCGGCGTCACCTCGCGCACGTCCGCGCCGTCGAACCAGGGCAGCCGGTCCAGGAAGCCGAGGCGGTTCGGCAGCGTCCACCGCACGCCGCGCTCCCGCAGCCGGACCCACAGCTCCATGGCGCCCGTCAGCATCACCGCGGCCGCCACCGCCACGCCCGTCGGCCGGGTCAGGCCCGCGAGGACCGACATCACACCGGCCAGCAGCCAGCGCCGGGAGACCACCGCGTACAGGGTCCAGGCGGCCATCATCGTGAACGCGGACTCGCTGTAGCCGGCCGTCTCCACCGCGGCGACCGGGGCGATGCCCCAGAGCACGACAGCCGCCGTGGCGACCTTGTCGCCGTAGCGCGCGTTGACCGCGGCGAAGATGCCCCAGGCCGCGCCGACCGCGCACAGACAGGCCGTCAGCATGCTGGCCCCGCCCCACGGGACGAACGGCAGCAGCGTGTGCACCGTCCGGATCATCCACGGGAAGATCGGGAAGAAGGCCAGGTTGGTGCTCTGCAGCGGCACGCCCGGCAGCCACGGCCGGATCGCGTGGTCGTAGCCGTGCATGGCCACGTCCAGGTACCACGCCGCGTCCCAGTGGACCGCCAGTCGGTGCAGCGCGTAGCCCGGGGTGCCCGGGCTGAGCAGCATGATGATCGACATCCCGGCGGCACGCACCACCAGGAAGAGCAGCAGCGCCGGCTCGGCGGCACGCCAGGCTCCGAACAGGACGTCTTGTCGCGCGGGTGACAACAGGCGAGCCGGAAGTATTCGGCGGACCGGCGCCTTCGGCTCGGGATCGTCCCCTGGGGGTTCCTCGTGCACGGGCGCGCTGGTCGGAGCGGTCACGGTTTCCTCGGAGATTCGGTGGAACGAAGACGCGGTGGAGCGGCGGGCTGCCGCGTGGTGCTCGGCTGCGACCGTCCGCAGGTGGAGAGGACAGTGTGGCACTCCACTATGTACGGATTATGTGTACGGCTCGGAAAATCGAGGTGAGATCCCGGTCGGAAGGCCTTCATGTGGCGCACACGACATCCGGCATATGCGCAACGTGATGTGACTTTCCCCGCGTGTCGCCGTCGGGATTGTTCGGTTTTCTCCCTCATGTGTCCCGCACGACTGACATAGCCGGCGGCGTCGCCGGGGGAGGCTCGCCGCGGCCGCACTCACTCGGGGCAGCGCCGTGGCGGGCCTCCGGGTTTTCTTACCTACCTCGGCGGCGCGTCCCCCCGCGTCCCCCCGTCCCGCCTGGCGGCTGCCCGTAGGATCGATCCGCGCTGCTTGTTGATCACGGCGCACGGCGCACGGTGCACGGCGATCCGTCGGGAACAGGCACGGGAAGGGGCGGGCGGACGATGCGGGGGGACCACCCGGCCGCGGAGCGGTTCGCGCGCGAGCGCGACACGGTCCCCGTCGCGCCCGCCTCCTCCGGTTCGGTCGTGACCGCAGACCTCTCCCGGCTCGGATCGCGGCTCGGCCCGCTGCGACGCGGGCTGCGCCGGGCCGCGCCCGCGCTCGCCGCCTACGCGGGCGTGCGCGCCCTCGGCGTGCTCCTCGTCGTCGCCTGGGGGCGCGCCCACCACATCGCGCCGATCACCCGCCTCGGCACGCTGTGGGACTCCGGCTGGTACGCCCGCATCGCCGACCACGGCTACTCCCGCACGAACGGCCTGATCGGCGCCCACGGCATCCCCTACTCGCCCCGCGCCTTCTTCCCGCTCTACCCCTGGCTCGGACACCTCACCTCGGAACTGACCGGCCTCCGCACCGCCGGCGGACTGGTCGTCGTCTCCTGGGCCTCCGCGCTGCTCGCCGCCTGGGGCATCTTCGCCATCGCCGACCGACTCTGGGGTCTGGGGGTACCCCCGGCCGGAGGCCGGGGGAGGGTGGGCGTCTACGCCGTCGTGCTGTGGGGCGTGCTGCCGCTCGCCGCCGTCGAGAGCTACGGCTACTCCGAGACGCTGTTCACCGCCCTGTCCGCGTGGAGCCTCTACGCCCTGCTGCGCCGCTGGTGGCTGACGGCGGGTCTGTTCTGCGTGGCCGCCGGCCTCACCCGGCCGTCCGCCACCGCGCTGATCGCCGCCGTCGTCGTGACCGCCGCCGTGGAGCTGTGGCGCCGGCGGGCGTTGTTGTCCGACTGGCGCCCGGTGGCCGCCGCGCTGCTGGCGCCGCTGGGCTGGCTCGGCTACCTCGCCTACACCGCCTGGGCGGTGGGCTCGCCGACCGCCTACTTCCACATCCAGGCCGCCTGGGACACCGGCATCGACTTCGGCTGGACCACGTTGCGCTGGTACGCGGACGAGGCCACCCGGCTCTTCGCCTTCGGCCACCCCTCACAGCGCCACGCGGTCGGCCGCATCCCGATGGCGCTGACCGGCCTCGCCTACCTCGGCCTGCTCGTCGCGACCTTCCGGCAGCGCGGAACGCGCCGTCAGCCCGTCCCGCTGCTCGTCTTCGGGCTCGCGCTGTTCCTCGTCGACTTCGTCAACTCCTCGCCGGAGCCGCCGATCGCCCGCTTCCTGCTGCCGGCCTTCACGCTCCTCTACCCGGCCGCCCAGTGGCTGGCTGACCGGCCGGTGTTCGCGCGGTGGCTGCTGACGGCCGGCGCGATCGCGTCCGCCTGCTACGGCGTCGCCCTCACCTTCCACGGCGGCGCGCCCTCCTGACGCGCCGCCACGGAAGCCACGGCGTCAGTCCGCGAAGACCTCGCCGCGCTCGGCCTTCTCCACCAGCAGCGCCGGCGGCTCGAAGCGCGGGCCGTAGGCGGCGGCCAGCTCACGGGCGCGGGCCACGAAGCCCGGCAGGCCGCCCTCGTAGCCGTTGACGTACTGCAGCACGCCACCGGTCCACCCGGGGAAGCCGATCCCGAGGATCGAGCCGATGTTGGCGTCGGCCACGGAGGTCAGCACGCCCTCCTCCAGGCAGCGCACGGTGTCCACGGCCTCCGCGAAGAGCATCCGCTCCTGCATGTCCTCGAACGGGATCTTCCGGCCGGAGAGCTCGGCGCTGTGCTCACTGCCGAAGTGCTCCCGCAGCCCCGGCCACAACCCGGCCCGCTTGCCGTCCACGTACTCGTAGAAGCCCGCGCCGCCGCTGCGCCCCGGGCGGTCGAACTCGTCGAGCATCCGGTCCAGCACCACGTCCGCCGGGTGCGGCGCCCAGGTGCCGCCCGCGGCCTCGACCGCCTTGCGGGCCTCGTTGCGGATCTTGCGCGGCAGCGTCAGCGTCAGCTCGTCCATCAGCGACAGCACCTTGGCCGGGTACCCCGCCTGCGCGGCGGCCTGCTCGACCGACGCCGGGTCGACGCCCTCGCCGACCATCGCCACGCCCTCGTTGATGAACTGTCCGATGACCCGGGAGGTGAAGAACCCACGCGAGTCGTTGACCACGATCGGCGTCTTGTTGATCTGCCGCACCAGGTCGAACGCGCGCGCCAGCGCCTCGTCCCCGGTCCGCGCGCCCTTGATGATCTCGACCAGCGGCATCTTGTCCACGGGCGAGAAGAAGTGCAGCCCGATGAAGTCCTCCTGCCGCTTCACGCCCTCGGCGAGCTCCGTGATCGGGAGCGTGGAGGTGTTCGAGCAGAGCAGCGCGTCCGGCGCCACGACGTCCTGGATCTCCGCGAAGACCTTGTGCTTCAGCTCGGTGTTCTCGAAGACCGCCTCGATGACGGCGCCGCAGCCCGCCAGGTCCGTCACGTCCGCGGTCGGGGTGATGAGCGAGAGCAGCGCCTCCCGCTTGGCCTCGGTCGTGCGGCCGCGCGCCAGCGCCTTGTCCAGCAGGCCGACCGAGTACGCCTTGCCCCGCTCGGCCGCCTCCACGGTGACGTCCTTCAGCAGCACCTGGATGCCGGCCTTCGCGCACGAGTACGCGATGCCCGCGCCCATCATGCCCGCGCCCAGCACGGCCACCTTGGTCACCTTGTGGGCGGGCACGTCGGAGGGGCGGTTGGCGCCGGAGTTGACGGCCTGCAGGTCGAAGAAGAACGCCTGGATCATGTTCTTCGCGGTCTGACCCGTCGCCAGCTCGGTGAAGTAGCGCCCCTCGATCGCGAACGCGGTGTCGATGTCCACCTGCGCCGACTCGACGGCCGTCGCCAGGATGTTGCGCGGCGCCGGGTAGGGCGCGCCGTTCAGCTGCTTGCTCAGGTTCGCCGGGAAGGCGGGCAGGTTCGCGGCGAAGGCCGGGTGGCTCGGGGTGCCGCCGGGGATCTTGTAGCCCTTGACGTCCCACGGCTGCTGCGCCGTCTCGTTCGCGTCGATGAACGCCCGCGCCTTGGCGAGCAGCTCCTCCCGGTCCGCCGCCAGCTCGTGCACCAGCCCGGCCTCCAGCGCCTGCGCCGGACGGTGCTGGGTGCCCTGCAGCAGCACCTTCAGCAGCGCGTCGGTGATGCCCAGCAGCCGCACCGTGCGCACCACCCCGCCGCCGCCCGGCAGCAGACCCAGCGTGACCTCCGGCAGCCCGATCTTGACGGAGGAGTCGTTCAGCACCACACGGTGGTGGCAGGCCAGTGCGATCTCCAGCCCGCCGCCCAGCGCCGCCCCGTTGATCGCCGCGACGACGGGGACCCCGAGGGTCTCCAGCGCCCGCAGGTCGCGCTTGAGCGCCATCGAGCCCTCGAAGAACTCCTGCGCGTTCTCCGGCCGCACCTGGCTCAGCAGGCGCAGGTCGCCGCCCGCGAAGAAGGTCTTCTTGGCCGATGCGACGATCACGCCGCGCAGCTCGCCCGCCTCCCGCAGCGCCTTCAGGCGCGTCACGGTCGCGGCCAGGTCGGCACGGAACGCCTCGGTCATGGTGTTGACGGACTGCGTCGGGTCGTCCAGCACGAGCGTGACGACGCCCTCGCCGTCCTGCTCCCAGCGGATGGTGGTGGTCTCGGCTGCTGCGGTCTGCGCTGCTGCGGTCTGGGCTGCTGCGTTCTGAGCGGTCGTCATCTCTGCTTCTCCAGCGGGCGTGCGGTCGTGGTCGGGGAGGGGGTGGCTGGTCACAGCCGCTCGATGATCGTGGCGATGCCCATACCGCCGCCCACGCACAGCGTGATCAGGCCGCGGCGCAGGTCGCGACGCTCCAGCTCGTCCAGGACCGTGCCCAGCAGCATCGCGCCGGTCGCGCCCAGCGGGTGGCCGAGCGCGATCGCGCCGCCGTTGACGTTCACCTGCGCGTGGTCGAAGCCCAGCTCCCGGATGAAGCGCAGCGCGACCGCCGCGAAGGCCTCGTTGATCTCGACCAGGTCGATGTCGGCCGCCGTCAGCCCCGCCTTGGCCAGCGCCTTGCGGGTGGCCGGTGCCGGGCCGGTCAGCATGATCGTCGGGTCCGAGCCGGAGACGGCCGCCGAGACGATCCGCGCCCGCGGCGTCATCCCGTACCGCTCGCCCACCTCCTTCGAGCCGATCGCGACGAGCGAGGCGCCGTCCACGATGCCGGAGGAGTTGCCGGCGTGGTGCACGTGGTCGATCTTCTCGACCCAGTGGTACTTCTGCAGCGCCACCGCGTCGAAGCCGCCCAGCTCGCCGATCGTCGCGAACGACGGCTTCAGGCCGGCCAGCGACTCCACCGTCGTCCCCGGACGGACGAACTCGTCCTGGTCGAGGACGACCAGCCCGTTGCGGTCGCGCACCGGCACGACCGAGCGCTCGAAGCGCCCCTCCTTGAGCGCCTCGGCCGCGCGCGCCTGCGACTCCGCCGCGAACGCGTCCACGTCCGTGCGGGAGAGTCCCTCGACCGTCGCGATCAGGTCGGCGCCGATGCCCTGGGGCACGAAGCCGGTCTCGTAGCTGGTCATCGGGTCCATCGCCCAGGCGCCGCCGTCGCTGCCCATCTTCACCCGCGACATCGACTCCACGCCGCCCGCGAGGATCAGGTCCTCCCAACCCGAGCGGACCTTGGCCGCGGCCAGGTTGACCGCCTCCAGGCCGGAGGCGCAGAACCGGTTCTCCTGGACGCCGGCCACCGTGTCCGGCAGCCCCGCCGCGATCGCGGCGACCTTGGCGATGTCCGAGCCCTGGTCCCCGATCGGGCTCACGACCCCCAGCACGATGTCGTCGATCGCCGCCGGGTCGAGGTCGGGGAAGCGGCGGCGCATCTCGTGGATCAGGCCGACGACCAGGTCGATGGGCTTGGTCCCGTGCAGCGAGCCGGTGGCCTTGCCCCGGCCGCGCGGGGTGCGGATCGCGTCGTAGACGAATGCTTCGGTGGTCACGCTGGCTGCCTGCTTTCTGGCGGTTCCGGTGAGGGGAGGGTCTGGGGG
>NZ_QKYN01000276.1:0-498 GCF_003258295.1 Streptacidiphilus pinicola
GAGGGAGCGGGCGGTCCGGCTCACCCCGACGGAGTGGCGCATCCTCGCCGTCCTGCTGGCCCACCCGGGCAAGCTGGTGACCGGCCGTCAGATCCTGCAACAGGTCTGGGGGCCCGGCCACGAGCAGAAGACCAACTACCTCCGGGTCTACTTCGCCGGCCTGCGCCGCAAGCTGGAGCGCGACCCGGCCCACCCCCGGCATCTCCTCACGGAGCCCGGGATGGGCTACCGCTACGAGCCCTGAACGGCGGTCGACGACGCACAGGAGGGGCGCGCCCCCGGGATCCGGGATGCGCGCCCCTCCTGTGTTCCTCCTACGACATGGACGGGTCGTACTTGTAGCCGACCCCGCGAACCGTGGCGAGCATCTGCCGGAACCCGGGCCCCAGTTTCCGTCGGAGCCGGGTGACATGGACGTCGACCGTGCGGTGATCCCCGACAGCAGGCATGCCCCAGACTCCTTCGAGGAGCTGGACGCGTGTGAACACCCGCAGCGGC
>NZ_QKYN01000276.1:925-1194 GCF_003258295.1 Streptacidiphilus pinicola
CACCGCAGCGCGACCGTGGACGAGCAACCCGGGACGGTTCTGACACCGCTCATACGGGCCCCGGCCCGCTTTTGACGCGGCCTTGCCGCGGGACCTGTGGTCGCCCTCGCCACCGGCGCTTGCAACTGGGTCCGGGTGGAACCGGACTGGTCCGGCCGTCGGAATCACGGTGTCGGCGGATGGTGACACTGTGACTCCGGGCAGGTGAGGTGACCGGACGTCAGCCGAGCCGCCCGCCGACCAGCAGCCGCCCGCTCCCGCACCGCGCC
>NZ_QKYN01000092.1 GCF_003258295.1 Streptacidiphilus pinicola
CGCGGAGGCTCCGCAGCCGGGGCAGGAGTAGGCGCCGTTGAGGTGTCGGCGGCAGGTGGGGCAGAACTTCATTCCGTCTTCCGTGCGAAAGATGCCGGCTGTCAGGTGTCTGTGTCGGAGCCTGTGTTCGGTACCTGGCGAGCCTAGGAGCACGACGACGGATGGTGACAGCTCGTAAAGGTGAGGCTTCTGAGGAGAATTCGTGCAGGTGGAGCGGTTCGTGCAGGTCGCGGCCTCACCGTGTGGGCGAACTCCGGTGCTGCGATGGGGTGGTTCCGAACACCGCGCGGAAGCTCTCGATGAACGCGCTGGGTGTGGCGTAGCCGCAGGCGGCCGCCGTCGCGGNNGGGTGGGGGGGGCGCGGGGGCGGGCGGCGCGCGGTGCGGCGCGGGGGGCGCCGCCGCGAGGTGGTCGAGCGCGTGGTGCAGTCGCAGCCGCGTGCGCCACTGCGGGAAGGTGAGCCCGGTCTCCTCGCGGAACAGGCGGCTGAGGGTCCGTTCGCTCGCGCCGACGGCCGCGCCCAGCTCCGGCAGGGTGCGCGGATCGGCGGGATCGCCGTGCAGCAGGGCCGCGACGGCCCGCAGGCGGTCGTCGACGGGGGCCGGCAGGACCAGCGTCAGCCGCTCGGCGCGGGCCAACTGGTCGGCGGCGGCCTGCTGCAGGGTGGCCCTCTCGGCCTCCGTCCGGTCGGGGCCGGGCTCGGCGAGGGCGGCCACCAGTTCGTGCAGCAGCGGCGTGACGACCAGGACGGCGGGCTGCTCCCCGCCCACCGGGTCGACCGCGGCGGGGAAGGAGATCGAGCGCATCCGCGTCTCGGTACGGGCCAGATGGGCGTGCGTGGTGAACGCCGGGATCCACACCGCGCGCTGCGGCGGCACCACCCAGGTGCCCGCGGCTGTCTCGACCTGCAGTACTCCGCTGCCCGGGTGGATCAGCTGGTGGCGGTCGTGGTGGTGCCTCTCGATCCGCTCGGTGCGGGCCAGGTGCTGGACGGTCGGGCCGGGCAGCGCCAGGCGGGGCGTCCGGTCGCCGGCGGCAGGGGCGGCGGCTGCGCTTTGGCGGTTTGCCGACATGTATCGGCAGTTTACCGAAAGCCCGCACCCGGTGCCGGCCGGAAGGCTGGAGTCATGACCTCCACCGTGGACCACCGCCATCCCGTCGCAGCTCCCGACCGCGCGTCCCCGTGGCGGCGGATGCGCGTGTGGGGCACGGCCCACGCGGTCGACGACCTGTACCAGGGCCTCGTCCCCGCCGCCGTGCCCTACTTCGTACTGGACCGGCACTACGGCTATCTCGCTGCGACCGGCATCACCATGGCGGCGACGCTCGGCAGTGCGGTGCCGCAGCCGCTGCTCGGGCTCGCCGTCGACCGTTACCGGCTGGCGTGGCTGGCGGGCGCCGGAGTGGGGCTCGCCGGGCTGGGCCTCGCGCTGGCCGGTCTGGTCGGCCCGTATCCGGCGGTGTGGTGCCTGGTCCTGCTCTCCGGGCTCGGCGTCGCGATGTTCCACCCGGCCGCGGGCAAGGCGGCCCGCGCCGACGCGGGCGACAGTGCGGCGGCGATGAGCGTCTTCGCGGCGGGCGGCAGCGTCGGGTTCTTCCTCGCCCCGGTCCTGGCCACCCCCGCACTGGTCGCCTGGGGTGTCGGAGCGACGGCGCTGTTCCTGCCGCCCGCCGCGCTGATGGCGTTCGTCCTGCTCCGCCGTGCCCGGCGCGTCCAGGCCGCTCCCGCCCGCCCGGCCGTGGCGGCGGGGCGGGACCGCTGGGGTCCGTTCGCGCTGCTGACCGGCGTCGAGGTGCTCCGCTCGACCGCCTTCTTCGGGCTCAACACCTTCGTCGAGCTCTACTGGCTGCGCGAGCTGCACGCCTCCCGCGCGCTGGCCGGAGTGGCCCTCACCTGCTTCCTCGCGGGTGGTGTCGGGGGCACGCTCCTCGGCGGACGGCTCGCGGACCGGTGGGGGATGGTCCGCACAATCCAGTGCGGCACCGCCCTCGTGCTGCCGCTCCTGGCCGGGCTGCTGCTCGCCCCGGGGGCGTGGGCGCCGCTGCTGTTCGCGCTGCTGACCGGCGCGGCGCTGAACCTGCCGTTCGCGGTGCTGGTCAAGCTCGGCCAGGACTACTTGCCCACCAGGCCGGGCACGGCCTCTGGCGTCACCCTGGGCCTCGCCGTCAGCGTCGGCGGCCTGTTCGCCCCCGTCCTGGGTCTCGTCGCCCAGGCCCACGGCCCGCGCGGCGCGCTGCTCGCGCTCTGTGCGATCCCACCCATGGCCCTGCTGCTCGGCCTGGTGCTGCCGGAGCCGGAACGGGATCAGGCCGCAGGGGGCTGTTCCGTGCCGCAGTAGCGGCACTTGGAGGCGGCAGCCGGGATGTCGTCGGAGAGGCAGGCCGAGCAGGTCTTGGCGGGGGTCGGGTCGCCGAAGACGGTGACGCCGCGGCGCGCCTGGACGTGCTTGTAGGGGATGATGATCATGAAGTACACGATCGCCATGAAGACCACGAAGTAGACGATCGCGGAGATGAAGGCGCCGAGGTTCAGATAGGTCGCGGCGTTGCCCGGACTGCCGAGCTGCCAGCCCAGCCCTATCGACCCCTTGCCCTGGAGGCGGGTGATGATCGGGTTGATCACGAAGTCGGTGAACGCCTTGATCAGCGTGCTGAACGCCAGGGCCACGATCAGGCCGATGGCGACCACGATCACGTCGCCCCGCATCAGGAAGTTCTTGAATCCTCGCAACATGTCCGGGCTCTTTCCCCGAATTCGGATGCCTTCACTCCGGTTCGCTCGAATGGAGCAGTGCCGATTCGAGGGTCCAGCGCGAGCGTCGCGGCTGCGGCGGGCGGTCCGTGTGCGGAGTGAGTGAGGCCGGGATCTGGGTGCGGGACGCGATGCTGAGCTTGGCGAGGATCCGCTCCACATGCGTGTCCGCCGTGCGCTTGGACATGACGAGCCGTTCGGCGACCTCGCGGTTCGACAGCCCCTGCGCCACCAGCCCGGCGACCTCCAGCTCGCGCGGAGTGAGCGTGTCGCAGGACGGCGCGGACGCGGGCGGCGCGACCACGGGCGCGGGCCGCGGCGCGGCCGGGGTGTCCGGACCTGCCGGGGTCGGCAGGTCGGCGTCGGCGCGCAGGGCGTCCAGGACCTGGCCGGCTGTCAGGCGGGAGCCGGCCAGCTGGTGCCGGGGGAACGCCTCCGCGCCGAGCGCGCCGCTGACCAGCTCCTGCACCCGCTCCTGCTCGTCCAGCAGTGAGGGCATCATCGCCACCGGGTCGCCGGTCAGCCGCCGGTTGTGCTCGGCGTATCCGAGCAGCCAGGCCGCCTGGGCGTGGCGCCCGCGCCCGGCCGCGTACCAGCCGAGACCGAGGCAGGCGAGCGCGGCGATCAGCGCCTCGCCGATCTCGTCGGCCGCCTCCAGACCGTCGCGCAGCGCGACCGCGCTCGCCTCGTGCTCGCCGGCCAGCCACTGGATGATGCCCTGCACCGTCAGCGTCGAGGCGCGGAACTGGCGGTCGCCCGAGCCCTCCAGATGCCGTAGGCCGTCCGCGCACCACTGCAGCGCCCCGGCTGTGTCGCCGAAGACCGCGCGCAGCAGCGCGCCCTCGTAGTGGACCACGGCCATGCCGAGCTGGTCGCCGGCGGCGACGATGCTCTGCCGGGCGGCGTCCAGCGCGGTGAGGCCGGGTTCGATCTCACCGCACAGGGCCAGCAGCGCGCCCTGGTACGCCTCGGCGAACAGGGCCACGCGCTGTTCGCCCACCCGCAGCGCGACCTCCCGCGCCTGGGCGAACCGCTCCGGCGCGGTGCCGAGATCGGCCGTCCACATCGCGAACATGCCGTTCAGCAGCAGCGCCCAGGCGCGTTCGGGGCAGTCTGCGGGCGCGAGCGCGAGGCCCTTCTCGATCCAGTAGGCGCCCTCGGACAGCGTCCCGGCCGCCCGCCAGAACGGTGACAGCTGCGTCGCCAGCCACAGGCCCTCGGCCGCGCGGCCCTCCCTTCCGAGGTCCTCGGTCGTGTAGGCGTGGCCGATCGCCGCCCGCAGATCCGGTAGCTCGGCGCGGACCGCGGCGTAGTTGGTGAGCTGCGCCCCGGTGAGCAGCTCGTCCCAGAAGCGACGTCCGAGCTCGCGGAAATGCTCGAAGTGCCGGGCGTGGACGGCGTCGGCGTCCTCCTGCTCGGCGAGGCGCTCCGCGCCGTACTCGCGGATGGTGTCCAGCAGCCGGTACCGGCAGCCGTCGGGGCCGGTGCGCTGTACGACCGACTTGTCGACCAGCCCGATCAGCGGCTCCAGGAACCGGGCGCGCGCCAGTTCCCCGCCGGTGCACACCTCCTCCACCGCCGGGATGTCGAAGGAGCCGGCGAAGACCGAGAGCCGGGCCCACAGCAGGCGTTCGCGCGGGGTGCACAGGTCGTAGGACCAGTCGATGGCGGCGCGCAGCGTCTGGTGGCGGGACCTGGCGGTGCGGCGGCCACCGGTCAGCACCTCGAAGCTGTGGTCGAGGCGCGCGGTGAACTCCGCCAGCGGCGCGGCACGCAGGCGCATCGCGGCCAGCTCCAGGGCGAGCGGCGTCCCGTCCAGGCGCTCGACCAGCGCCAGCAGCTGCGCGCGGTTGGCCTCGGTGACCGTGAAGCGCGGGTCCGCGGAGGCGGCGCGCTGCGCGAACAGCTCCAGCGCGTCGGCCGGGGCGAAGGGCGCGACGGCGAGGCAGGACTCGCCCGGCACGTCGAGCGGCTGCCGGCTGGTCGCCAGCACGCTGACCTCGGGCGCGCCCTGCAGCAGCAGCTCGCACACCTCGGCGCAGGCGTCGAGCAGGTGTTCGCAGGTGTCGAGGACGAGCAGCAGCCGACGTCGGCTCAGATGCTCCACCAGCGCGTCGGTCGGGGCCATCCCGGACTGCTCGGGCAGGCCGAGCGTGGCGGCCAGGGTCGCGGGCAGCAGCTCCGGATCCCGCAGCGCGGACAGGTCCGCCCACCAGACCCCGTCGGGCATCCGGGCCTTCCAGAGTCGGGAGGCCCGCAGCGCGACCCGGCTCTTGCCCACGCCGCCGGGCCCGACCAGCGTCACCGTCCGGCTGTGCGTCAGGGCGTCGTGGACGGCGGCGACGTCGCGCTCGCGCCCGACGAAGCTGGTGAACTCCGTGGGAAGTCGTCCCGGACGGCGCTGTCCTCGGCTCGCGTCCCTCCAGGTCGCAGTCATGCCAAGGGAGCGTACCCACGGGCACCCGCGCGACCGGCGTCGGTTCACTCCGGCTGGTGAGGACTGATCGGAACCGTCCGTACTGCGTCGAGTCGGAGGCCGGAGTGGGTCCGTGGGCAACCGGATCGGCTCGCAATTCGATCGTCAGTGATCGCGGTCCGCCCGGGTCGTACGGAGCCGCGGGTACGTACGTATTCGGGCGCTCGTGCGTACGGATCGCTGTCTCGCGTCATGGGCGGGCATTCCGCGACACCCTGGTCCGCTCCCCGCGTTGGACCACCCGTGACGCGCGGAGATGCCGATCCCGACAGAGGTCGAAACGTTTCGGCGCCCACACCGGCCGACCCTCGCGGCATCACCTGCTGCCGCACGGGGGAGGCCGGTGCGGCAGCAGGGCTGCCTCGCCGCACTCCTGTGTACGTACCGCCGTATGCAGGCCTGGAGCTCTCCTCGTGGGAGCCCCGTGCCGAAAACGGGATAGGGATCACCCCGCTCGTACCGACCAGCCAGACCGAGGAGACATGGCCGCTTCGCATCCCCCCGCGGGTCGTCCCGTCCCGTCCACGGCCCTGAGCCTGCACCTGGGTGACTGGGTCGAGCTCGACGGCAGGCCTTGGCAGATCACCGACCTGCGCTACCGCTGCGACGGCGGCCGGATCGTGCACTTCGCCGGCCGGCCCCCGTACGTGATGGGACCGCGCAGCACCGTCCCCGTCTATCGCTGAGCCGCCGGATCGGCGGGCCGCCGTGTCGGCCGATGAGGTGAAAGATCCACTTTCAACCAAGCACCGGCGGCGGGTCGCTCCCGGCGCCCTCTGCTTCGCACGCCAGTGTCGAAGGGGAACTGACAGAGCGAAGGGATGTGTTGTGCCGAAAAGCGGGTTGCTGCGGCGTTCGGCGGTGAAGGCGGTCGCGGGTCTGATGGTGGCTGCCGGGGCGACGGGGATGGGACTGGCCGTCCCGGCCGCGGCGGCGGTCGGGTCCGACTACGGCCACTGGTCGCTCTCCGGGGGTGGTGGCAGCATCACCTTCCCGGTGCGGGGCTTCCCTGACGCGTCGTTCACCACCACCAGCGCCAGCCCGTCCACCCCCAGCGGCGCCAGCACCTACCTGAACGACGCGACGCCCTTCGGCGCGGAGTTCGGCAGCTCGAAGAACCACGACTACCTGCTGATGCGCACCGCCCGCGGCGGCGCCCCCTCGGTCACCACCGTCACCTTCGACACCCCTGCCCCGGCCGGGCACTGGGGCTTCGCGCTCGGCGACATCGACGCCGACCGGGTGCGCATCCACGCCGTGGACGAGAACGGCGCGGAGGTCTCGGCCGCCGACCTCGGCTGGCAGGACTCCTTCAACTACTGTGACTCCACGCCCCGTCCGGGCAGCTGCACCCGCGGGCCGTTCACGGACAAGCCGGTCTGGCACGAGGGCCGCAGCACACTGGTCGGCCACGTCGTCGACACCGACGGCGCGGCGGGCTGGTTCAAGCCGACGGTGGCGCTGCGCTCGATCACCTTCGAGTTCTCGGTGCAGTCCGGGATCCCGGTCGGTCAGATCTGGATGGCGGCACACCCTGGTCCGGAGCCGAGCCCCTCGCCGACGCTCAGCCCGTCCTCGTCCACCCCGACATCGCAGGCCCCGCCGGAGAAGGTCGACCTGCCGAGCGGCTCCACCACGGCTGTGATCCCGGTCCCACCGATCAACGGGCTGCCGGTTACCCACGTGCAGGTCCTCAAGCAGCCGGCCCACGGCACGGTCCACGTCCACGACGGCATGCTGGTCTACCACGCCGAGCCCGGCTGCCCGCCCCGCGGGGCCGACCGCCTCACCTACAGCGCCCACAACCGCAAGGGCCAGACGGCGACCCGCAAGGCGCGCATCGTCTACAAGGCTTGCGAGCCGCCGACCCTCGCCGAGACCGGCGCGGACGCGCACACCGTCGTGCCGCTGGCCCTTGGCGCGGCGGGCCTATTGACCGCGGGCGGCGCGCTGGTCCTGGTCTCCCGCCGTCGCAGCCGCGCCTCGCGAGGCGAGCACAGCTGAGCGCTCAGGCCGTCACCGCCCAGCCTGGGACGGGGACGGCCTCTCGCAGGGCGCGGGTGTATTCCTGGGCGGGGGCGTCGAGGACCGTCGCGCAGTCGCCCTGTTCGACGACGCGGCCGCGTCTGAGTACGAGCACGGTGTCGCACAGTTGCCGGACCACGGCGAGGTCGTGGGAGATGAGCAGGTAGGCGATCCCGGTCTGGGCGCGGATGTCCGTGAGGAGGTTGAGGACTTGGGCCTGGATGGAGACGTCCAGGGCGGAGACGGCCTCGTCCAGGATCAGGACTTTGGGTGAGGCCGCCAGCGCGCGGGCGATGGCGACGCGTTGGCGCTGGCCGCCGGACAGGTCGCGTGGCCGGGCCGAGGCCTGGCGTTCGGTCAGGCCGACCTGGTCGACCAGCTCCTGTGTGAGGGAGAGGTCGCGGCCGTGGTGCCGCAGCACCTCCTCGACGGCCGCGCGGGCGGACTGGCTGGGGTCGAGGGAGGTGTAGGGGTCCTGGAAGACGATCTGCAACTCCCGGGCCCGGCGGCCGCGCTCCTTGGCGCCTCGGGCCGGCGCGCTGCGGTCGCGGCCCATGACCTCGATCGTCCCGCTGGAAGGGCGTTCCAGCCCGACCAGCATCCGGGCGATGGTCGTCTTGCCCGAGCCCGACTCCCCCACGATCCCCAGCGACCCGCCCGCCGGGACGTCGAAGTCGACGTCCACGACCGCGTGGTGGGCCTTGAAGTGCTTGTTCAGCCCGCGTACCTCGACCGCGTTCCCCGCGTTCCCCGCGTTCATGCCGTCGCCTCCGTCCGTGCGGCGTGGATCTCCTCGACGCGGGAGCAGCGCACCAGACCGTCGTCGAATGCACGCAGCGGTGGGGCCGTTCGGTCGCAGGCTTCCATAGCGAAGAGGCAGCGCGGCGCGAACGCGCAGCCGGCGCCCGCCTCGTAGGCGGCGATGGGCCGGCCCGGCACGGCCTCCAGCCGGGCGGAGCGCGCGTCGATGGAGGGGCGGGAGCCCAACAGGCCGAGCGTGTAGGGGTGCGCGGCGCGCTCGTGCAGTCCGGCTGCCGTCCGGACCTCGACGATGCGTCCGGCGTACATCACCGCCACGCGTCCGCACACCGCCAACGCGAGGTCGAGGTCGTGGGTGATGAAGACCATGCCCATGCCGCGTTCGCGCCGCAACCGGTCGAGGATGGTGACGACCTCGCGCTGGATGGTGACGTCCAGCGCCGTGGTCGGCTCGTCGGCGAGGATCAGTCGGGGCTCGGCCAGCAGCACCGACGCGATCATCACCCGTTGCAGCATGCCGCCGGAGACCTCGTGCGGATACTGCCGCAGCCGCCGCTGCGGATCGTCGATGCCGACCTCGGCCAGCACCGCCGCCGCCCGCGCCAACGCCTCCCGCTTGCCCACCCCCCGGTTGCGCACCAGCGCCTCGACGAGAAAAGCGCCGATCCGACGGGTCGGGTTGATGTGGGCGCGCGGGTCCTGGAACACCAGCCCGACCTCGTGGTCGCGGTAGCGCCGCAGCGCGCCCGCGTCCATCGCCAACACCTCGGCGCCGTCGTACCGGACCGCCCCCGACACCGCCGCGCCGCGCGGCAGCAACCGGGTGACGGCCCGCATCGTCATCGACTTGCCCGAGCCGGACTCACCCACCAGACCCAGCGCCTCGCCCGGAGCCAGCGACAGGTCGATCCCGTCCAGCAGCCTGCGGGGTCCTTCGGCCGAGGGGACGGTGACCGTGACGCCGGAGAGGTCGAGCAGTGGGTTCATGCGGCGACTCCTGCGGTTCCGGCGGGTGCGGAGGCGGACTGCGGTCGGCGGCGCCTCGCGCGGCCGCGTCGCAGGTAGGGGGTGCGCTCGCCCGCGATCCGGGTGCCGAGCACTGTCAGCGCCAGCACGGTGAGGACCACCAGGACGCCGGGTGCGACGACGGGCAGCCACTGGCCCTGCATCAGCGCGTCGGTGTCGCTGACCATGACGCCCCAGTCGGGCGTCGGCGCCTGGACGGCGAGGCCGAGATAGGAGAGCGAGGCGAGGTCCAGCAGCGCGTAGCCGAAGGCGATCGCGGCCTGCCCGACGACCACCGGCACGATGTTGCGCAGGATGTGACGGACCGTGATCCGGAGCACCCCGAAACCCTGCACGGCGAGCGCGTCGACATACGGGCTGACCCGCTGCTGCCGCGCCGCCGCCCGTACGATCCGCGCCAGGAACGGGATGTAGGCGATCGAGAGGGCGACGACGGCCGGGGTGAGACCCGGGCCGAACAGCGCCACGGTCAGCACCGCGAGCAGCAGCCCCGGCAGCGCGTAGACCAGGTCGAAGACCCTCGCGATCACACCGTCCACCCAACCGCCGGACCAGGCCGCGGCCAGCGCCAGCGGGATGCCGACCAGCAGCGCGCAGCAGACCACCAGGGCCGGGCCGAGCAGGGAGGTGCGCGCGCCGAGGAGGAGCCGGGAGAGCACGTCGCGGCCCAGCCCGTCGCAGCCGAGCAGGTGCGCGGGGGAGGGGCCGAAGTAGGAGTCGAGCAGGCTCTGCTGCCCGGGGTCGTGCGGGGCGACCAGGGGGGCGGCCAGAGCGAGCAGCAGCATCAGGGTCACCCACACCAGCGCGGCCTGTCCGGAACGTCCCAGCGGAGCCCACCAGGTGACGAGTCGTCTCATGCCGTCCTCCCGGCGGTGCGCAGGCGCGGGTCGATCAGCGCCTGGACCAGGTCGCTGAGGGCGTTGCAGATCACGAACGCGGCCACCAGCAGCAGGGCCACGGCCTGGACGACGGGGAAGTCCTTCTGCGCGACCGACTGGATGGTCAGCTGCCCGATCCCGGGCAGCGCGAAGGCCGACTCGACCACCAGGGTCGAGGCGAACATGCCCGCCACCAGCAGACCGATCGCCGTCACGATGGGCGGCAGCGCGTTGCGCAGCACATGGCTGCGCAGCACGGCGGCCCGGGGCAGACCACGGGCCAGGGCGGTCTGCACGTGTTCCCGGCCGAGCTGCTCGCCCACGGCGTTGCGGGTGACCTGGGCCAGGAAGCCGCACGAGAGCAGCGCCAGCGCGACGGCCGGCAGCACCAGTCCGTCCAGGCCGTTGCCCCTGCCGGACGCGGGGAGCCAGCCCAGCCGGACAGCGAAGACCGAAATCAGCACGGTCGCGGCGACGAACGGCGGCACGCTGACCGAGACCGCGCTGACGGCGCTGACCGCGCCGTCGAGCCGGCCGGGGCGCACGGCGCCCAGCAGGCCGAGCCCGAGGCCGAGCACGACGACCAGGAGCGAGGCGAACAGGACGAGCAGCGCCGTGGTGCCGAGCCCGGAGCCGACGCGGTCGGCGACAGGCTGGCCGGTGACCATGGAGGTGCCGAGGTCACCGTGGAGCACGCCGGTGAGCCAGTCCCAGTAGCGCACCGGCAGCGGCTGGTCGAGATGGAGCCGGTGCCGCACGGCCGCGCGGGCGGCGGCCGAGGGCGTCCGGTTGCCGAACAGGACGTTCTCGGGGCTGCCGGGAGCCAGATACAGGCTGCCGAAGATGACCACGCTGGACAGCAGGAGCGTGGTCACCAGCCCACCGAGGCGGTGCAGGAGCAGACGCGCCATCAGGGCGCCCCCAGCGCGGCGGCCCAGGTGGTGTCCATGTAGGCGAAGGTCAGCGGGGCGCCGGTGACGCCGCTGTTCTGGAAGACCAGGGCGCGCGGAGCGGCGATCGGGATCCAGGGCAGGTCCTGGGCGAGCTGCTGCTGGGCGGCGATCACGTAGCCCGCGCGCTTCTGCGGGTCCTGCGCGCCCTGGGCGTTCTCCAGGTTCTGGGTGACGACCGGGTTGTTGTAGCCGTTGAAGTCCTGGACGCCGTAGGGCAGCGCGTAGCTGCGGAACATCACCGCGGGCTCGGGGAACTCCATGTAGTTGAGCGTCAGGAAGGAGTCCAGCCCGGCGCGGGCCTTGGGGTCGGTGAACAGGTTGCCGTACTGCTGGTCCGGCAGGCCGACGATCTTGATGTTGAGGCCGATCTGCTGCCCGGTCTGCTGGATCACCTGCGCCAGCTGGGTCTCGAACGGCGTCGCGGCCGGGTAGCCCAGCGTGATCTGCTGGTCGGCGTTCTTCACCTGCGCGAGCAGCTTCTTGGCGCCGGCCGGGTCGGGCTGCTTCACCAGGGCCTGGTAGGCGGCCTTGTAGGTCGCGGCGGCCGGGTTGCTCTGCCAGAAGCCGGGGCCCGCGACGCTGTAGAGCGGATCGGCGGCGCCGTTGTAGACGGTCTTGGCGATGGCCGCCCGGTCCAGCGCCATGCTCAGTGCCTGACGCACTCTCACATCGCCCAGCGGTCCGGAGAGATGGGAGACGATCAGGTCCTCGTTCTCCATCGTCGAGCCCTCGCCGCCGATGTAGAGCTTGCCGTCGGTGGCGCGCGACAGCGGCGCGACGGCAGCCGGCGGCACGTTGAACGCGCCCTGCGCGGCGCCCGAGGCCAGCGCGTTGGAGAGCGCGGAGTTGTCGCCGTAGAAGTGGAACTCCAGGGAGTCCACCTTGGCGGCGCGGGTCGGGTCCCAGTAGTGGGCGTTGCGCTTGAGCACCAGCGAGGTGGTGCCGTCGAAGGAGGCGACGGTGTACGGGCCGGAGCAGACCACGCCGACGTTGGCGTTGCCGAAGTTCTGGCCCGCCTTGAGCGCGAAGGCCTTCTCGACCACGGCTCCGCCGAGTGCGCCCAGGTAGCGGACGAAGAGGTAGTTGTCCTTGGCGAAGGTGACGGTGACCTGGTGCGGGCCGGTGGCGGTGATGGTGCTGATGTCGCGGTAGCTGTCGGCGTAGTTGCTGGCCGTGGCTGGGTCCATGTTGCGGGCCAGGCTGTAGACCACGTCGTCGGCGGTGACGGGCTTGCCGTCGCTGAAGGTGGCGGCCGGGTCCAGGTTCAGGACGAGGTGGCGGCCGTCGGGCTGGGTCCAGGACTTGGCGACACCGGGGCTGAGCGAGTAGTCGGCGTTCTCGTGGATGACCGTCTCGCAGACGTTGCCGAGGATGGTCTCCTCGGGGTAGTCGGCGGTCTTGACCGGGTCCTCGGAGTAGGGCGGGCGGTAGTCGCCCGACCAGACGACGTGACTGAGCGGCTTGGTGCCGGGGGCGGTGGTCACCTGGGAGGCGGCGTAGTTGCTCTTGGGCCCTGCTCCGGTGCCCGGGCCGCCGGAGCCGCAGGCGGCGGTCGCGGCCAGGAGGGTGCCGCAGAGTGCGGCGCGGAGCATACGGTTTCTCACTGGGCTCTCCTTCTCACTGCTCGGCGGCGGCGTGGACCAACTCGCCCTGGACGTAGGTGCGCAGCACGCGGGTCTCGGCGATGGCCTGGGCCGGCCTGTCGAAGGGGTTGCGGTCGAGCACGACGAGGTCGGCGTACTTGCCGGACTGGATCGAGCCGGTGACGTGGTCGAGGTGGTTGATCCGCGCGGAGCCGGCTGTGTAGGCGGCCAGGGCCGCGCCGAGGTCGAGGCGTTCCTCCGGGCCGAGGACCCGGTTCGGGTCCTCCTCGCCGGTGCGGTTGACGGCGACGTGGACGCCGGCCATCACGTCGGGTGTGGTGACGTCCCAGTCGCTGCCTGCGGCGAGCGGCACCCCGGCGCGCAGCAGGGAGCCGAACGGGTACTGCCAGCCCGAGCGGCGCTCGCCCAGGAAGGGGATGGTCAGCTCGTCCATCTGCGGTTCGTGGCAGGCCCACAGCGGCTGGATGTTGGCGGTGGCGCCGAGGGCGCGGAAGCGGGCGATGTCCTCGGGGTGGACCACCTGGAGGTGCGCGAGGTGGTGCCGGTTGCCGCGGTCGCCGTTGCGGCGCAGCGCCTCCTCGACGGCGTCGAGCGCGTTGCGCACGGCGCGGTCGCCGAGGGCGTGGAAGTGCACCTGGAAGCCGGCGGCGTCGAGTTCGGCGACGTAGCCGCCGAGCTTCTCGGGGTCGACGAAGTCCAGGCCCGCGTTGCCGGAGGAGCAGCCGCAGCCGTCGAGGTAGGGCTCCAGCATGGCCGCGGTGTGGTTCTCGGCGATCCCGTCGAGCATGATCTTCACGCTGCCCGCGTCGAAGCGACCGCGGCCGTTGCCGTCGGCGGCCTCGTCGCGTCGCCGCTCGAAGAACGCGAGCTGCTCCAAGCCGCCCGCGCGGTCCCACCACTGCGCCGCGCGGACGCGGGCGCTCAGCGTGCCCTCGCGGTCGGCGCGCAGGTAGGCGCCGTAGACGTCGCCTGGCCCGAAGGCGGCGCCCACCGCCGCGTCCTGCCAGCCGGTGATGCCGAAGGAGTGCAGGTAAGCCTGGCCCGCGAGCAGCCCCTGGTAGAAGTCCTCGCCGGTGTCCGCCGGGATGTGACGCTCCACCAGGTCGGCGGCACCCTCTTGCAGCATGCCGGTCGGGACGCCGTCGGCGTCGCGCTCGATCCGGCCGTCGGCCGGGTCCGGCGTGTCCTTGGTGATCCCGGCGAGCTCCAGCGCCCGGCTGTTCACCCACAGCCCGTGGGCGTCCCGGTTCGGCAGGGCGACCGGGCGGTCGCCCACGGTGGTGATGGCGTCCAGGAGTTGACGGGTCGGCCGGCCGTCGGGGAAGGCGTCGAGGCGCCAGCCGCCGCCGGTGATCCACTCCGCCTCGGGGTGGGCGGCCGCGTAGTCGGCGATCGCCGCGAGGTACTGCTCGGCGGTGCGCAGTGGGTGCAGGTCGCAGCGGGTGAGGTTGGTGCCGGCGAAGACGGTGTGCACATGGGCGTCCTGGAAGCCCGGCAGGAGCAACCTGCCCTCCAGGTCCACGACTTCGGTGGTGCGGCCGATCAGCGGCCGCAGCTCGTGCTCGTGGCCGACGGCGAGGATCCGGCCGCCGCGCACCGCGACGGCGGAGGCCCAGGAGCGGGCCGGATCGACGGTGAAGACGGGCCCGCCGAGAAGGACGAGATCGGCGGGTCCGGAGTCGGCGCGGAGATCGGCACAGGGGTGTTCCGGATGCACGGCAGCTCCGATACGGGGGATGGCGGCGCACAGGCACGCGAGGGAGTGGGGCGGGGACGGCCGCCGTGCCACGACGGCGCCGGATCGGGCGTTCCCGCTGGCAGGGCCCACACGCTGCTTGGTTGCGCGGGCAACCACAAGGGGTGAACCGCTACTGATTCCGTCGTGCTCTTTACGCTCTGTGGCGGATTTCGTACAGTTCCGCGCATGACGCGGGTGCGGATCGTGGACGTGGCCAAAACCGCCGGGGTCTCCCGTGCGACCGTGACCAACGCGCTCAAGGGCACCGGCCGGATGACCGGCCGGACCCGTGAGCACGTCCTGTCGGTGGCCGCCGCCCTCGGCTACCCGCTGGCGACCGATCCGCGCCGCCTCAGCCCGAGCCGCACCCTCGCGCTGGGCGTCACCACGCTCGGCGCGGAGGCGTGGAACTTCGCGGCGCTGCCCTACTTCGCCCAGGTGATCGCGGGCGCCCTCGCCAGCGCGCACGCCCGCGGCTACGGCCTGACCGTCCTTCCGGCCGCGCCCGCGGACCGCCGCTGGCACGCGCTCGTCGCCGACGGCGTGCTGATGCTGGACCCGCAACAGGACGACCCGGTCGAGCGGCTGCTGCGCGCGTCGGACGTGCCGCGCGTCTACGTCGGCCGCCCGGCCTGCCCGGAGCCGTCCGACGTCTGGGTCGACAACGACCACGACAGCGTGCTGCGCTCGGTCCTGGCCCTGCTGCGCTCCCAGGGCGCGCGCCGGATCGCCCTGATCGCCGGCCCGGGCTCGGACTACTACGCCTGCCGGAACGCCGAGATCTACCGGCTCTGGTCGGCCGAGCACGGCAACGACCCGCTGATCCTCCCCCTGGACCATCCCGAGCTGGGCGAGGCCCTGTTCGCCACGCGGCGCGGCGAGCGCCCGGACGCGGTCTACGGCATCTACGAGTCCGCCGGGCGCCTCGCCCTGGACGCCGCGCTGCGCCAGGGGCTGCGTGTGCCGGACGACGTGCTGGTCGCCTGCATGAGCGAGGACCCCGCCTACACGGAGACGGCGCCGCCGATCACCACGTTGTCGCTCTCCCCGCGCCTGGCGGGCGGCCTCGCGGTCGAGGCGCTGATCCAGTTGATCGAGACGGGCAAGGCCTGCCCGATCCCGTCGCTGCCGGTGCACCTGGCCGTCCGCGCGTCGACGCGACGCGGCTAGGGCCTGTCCGGCGGATCTTCCCGGGCCCGGTCCGCCTGCCACGGCCATCTGCTGCGTTGTCGAATCGCCCAAGTACGGCCCAGTACGAGGGCGATCCTCCGCCTTGCAGCTGACCGCGCCAGACGGCCCGGGCTGATCCGAGAAGATCCGCCGGACCGGCCCTAGGGCCAGGCCCCGCAGGCGCTCGGAGTTTCCAACGGACTCTTGACGAGAGCTGTCATCTCACTATTGGATGTGCGACCAATAGCCAAGCCGCCCCTCAGGGCTTGTCGGTTCGGAGAACTCCCCATGGCTGCCAGTACGCCCGCTCACGAAAGTGAGCCTTCTCGCACGCAGAACCAGAACGCCGACACCACCCCGCACACTGGCGGGGTGGAGGCGCACGGCATCGACGTCATTCCCGACGGCGAGCGCCACGGTCGCCCTCGGGAACTCTTCGGTGTCTGGGCCGCGCCCAACGTCAGCTACCTCAGCCTCGTCGTCGGCGGGACGCTGATCCTGATGGGCCTCGGCCTCTGGCAGGCCATGGCCGTCGTCGTGGTCGGCAACCTCTTCTGGGCGCTGGTCGGCCTCGTGGCCGTCAGCGGGTCCGCCTCCGGCACGCCCAGCGAGGTGATCATGCGGGCGATGTTCGGCGTGCGCGGCAACCGCGCGAACATCCTGGTCACCGGCTGGTTCGCCTCGGTCTGCTACCTCGCGCTCAACTGGGCGGCCGGCTGCCTCGCCGCCTTCTCGCTCGCCGACGAGGCGGGGCTGCATCCGAACACGCTGGTCAAGGTTGTGATCATCGTGCTGGTCGCTGCGGCGACCCTCGCGATCAGCGTCTACGGCCACGCCATGATCATCCGGCTCTACCTGCCGTTCACGATCCTGCTGACCGTCGTCTTCGTCGTCCTGGCCGGCTACGTGCTGCAGCGCACCGACTGGCACTACCACCCGCAGCAGTCCCTGCACGGCAGCGTGCTCTTCGCCGCGATCGCGGCCGGCCTGGCCCTGGTCGCCTCCGCGCCGCTGTCCTACAACAACAGCGCCGACTTCACCCGCTACCTGCCGCGCACCACCAAGCCCGCCGCCATCGCCGGGTGGACCTTCGTGGGCGCCTACGTCCCGAGCGTGCTCTTCACCGGCCTCGGCGTGCTGGCCGGGACCGCGCTGGACATGACCGACCCCGAGAGCGCCCTCGAGTCGATCATCCCGGGCTGGTTCAAGCCCGCCTTCCTGCTCGCCGTCGTGCTCTCCGCCGTCGCCAACAACGCGATGACCGCCTACAGCTCCGGCCTCGCCCTCCAGGCCGTCGGCCTGAGGATCCGTCGCTCTCGCAGCGTGGCCCTCGACGGCACGCTCGGGGTCGCGCTCACCCTGTACGCGCTGCTCGTCTCGAACTTCCTCGACACGGTCAACAGCGTGCTGCAGCTGATGGTCGCGCTGATGGGCCCGACCATGGCCATCTACGCCGTCGACGTGATCCGGCGCCGCAACCGCTACGACGGGCACGAGCTCAGTGACGAGAGCCGCGGCGGGCCGTACTGGTTCTCCGGCGGCGTGAACTGGGCTGGTGCCTCCGCGCTCGTCGTCGGCGCCGTCGCGGCCGCGCTCTGCGTCGACACGCAGCTCTTCTCCGGGCCGATCGCCCAGGCGATGGACGGTACCGACCTCTCCCTGCCGGTCGGCATGATCCTCGCCGCCGTCCTCTACGTCGCGCTCACGCGCCGCCCGCGCAGCTCCCGGCTCGTCGCGGCCCAGGGCGCGGAGGCCTGTGCGGCTGACGCTGAGGCCGCCGACGCCGAATCCGCCGGGAACCGGGTGGCCACCGCGCAGGCTGCTCCGCGCGCCTGACGGACGCGCCTGCCCGCGCCGAGGCTGCGTTGCGTGCCCGGCGGCCACGCCGCCCGCGCGCACGCTGCTTCGCGTGCCCCATCGACGCGCCGGCCCGCGCGCACGCCTTCTCTGTTCTCTGCCCGCTTCCCCCGCCCAGGAGCACCCCGCCATGACCACGCCCACGGTCCACCGTTCCCCCGCCGCCGCCCCGGGCGAGCGCGGACTGCTCCTGGGCCGGGCCTTCCCGGACCGGATCCGCCGCACCGCCGACTTCTACGACACGCTCTTCCGTGCCTCCGGAGCGGGCGGCGGCGACGTGCGCGAGCTCGGCCTCGTTGCCCTCGGCCACGTCGCCGCCACCGCGCCCGAGCTCGCCGAGGAGATCGACGGCATCGCCCGCGGCGCGCAACTGCCCCTGCACCGCGTCGCCGCGCTCAACGCCCGCACCGAGATCCTCGGCCGCTTCGGCCGACAGCACCCGGAGTGCTCCACCGTCGTCCACGCCCCGGCCGACGGTCGCCCGCCCGTCACCACCCAGACCTGGGACTGGCACGACGACATGCGCGACGGCTGGTTCGTCTGGCACATCGAGCACGCGGACGGCCGTGAGGTGCGGACCATCACCGAGTACGGCATCGTCGGCAAGATCGGCGTCAACGCGGCCGGGCTCGGCCTGCACTTCAACATCCTGGCCCACGCCACTGACAACGACGCCGTGGATGACACCTCCTGGCTGCCCGTCCACGTGCTCGCCCGGCACGTGCTCGACCGCTGCGCGAGCGTGGACGAGGCCGTCCGTCTCGCGACGGCGACCCCGGTCGCCGCGTCCAGCTCGCTGACCCTCGCCGCGTACGAGGGCGGTCGCGCGCGGGCCGCCACCGTCGAGCTCAGCCCCGCCGGACCCGCCGTGCTCCAGCCCGGCGCGGACGGCTACCTGCTGCGCACCAACCACTTCGTCGATCCCCGCCTCGCGCCCGGCGAGGCCCTGGCCACCGAGGACCCCGACACCCTCCACCGCCTCGCCGCGCTCCGCACCCGCACCGGCGACCACCCCGCGCCGGACGCCCCCGCCCTGCTGGACGCGCTGACCTTCCACCTCGACGAGGGCGCCGCGCTCTGCTGCCACGCCGATCCGGCCGCCGCCCTCGGCAAGCGCTGGGAGACCCTGGCGACCGTCTCCCTCGACGTCACCGCCTCCCGCCTCGCCGTCCACGCCGGCGGCCCCTGCACCGCGCGCGACCACGCATGGACGCTGGTCTGACGCGGATGTCACATTTCCCGGCCGCGCCCTGTCCTAGCTGACGGGCGCGGCCCACTCGTTCCGGCGGGGCCGCGACCGGTGTCCCGGAGGCAGGGACCTGGGTGGACGCCGGGACATGCGTGAAGGGAGACCTCGCATGAAGGCCCTCATCGTCTGCTCGTCGGTGTCCCATGGGAACACGCGGAGGATCGCCGAGGCCATGGGCCAGGTCCTGTCCGCGGCGGTCGTCGACCCCGCACGGGTGGACCCGGCGGAGCTGGCCGCCTGCGACCTCGTCGGATTCGGCTCGGGCGTCTTCAACGGCCGGCTCCATCCGCGCCTGCGGGACTTCGTCAGGTCCCTGGAGCCGTCGTCCGGAGAGCGTCGTCAGGCCTTCGTGCTCACGACGAGCGGGCTGCCCGAGCCGCCGTTCCGCCCCTTCACCGGCCCGCTCGTCCGGGCCCTCGAAGGGAAGGGCTTCGAGGTGTGCGGCAGCTTCTCGTGCCGCGGCCACGACACCTGGCTGCCGTTCCGGCTCGTCGGTGGCATCAACAAGGCGCGCCCCGACGCCGGCGACCTGAGCGCGGCACGCGCGTTCGCCGAAGGCCTGCGGACCTCCTGACCGGAGCTCCTAGAGCGTGTCGCGCCGGGGGATCCCCTGCACGTTCTCCCACGCCGTCGCCCCGTAGACGACCTCGATCTCGCCGCCCACGTCCGATCCCGGCTTGCCCCGCCAGACCACCACGGCGCCGCTCACCAGGATCTCGTAGACGTACTCCGCGTCCTCGCGGTCGTTGTAGCTGATCTGCCGGGTGACCTCCTGATCACGCAGGTGATGCGGAACCGCCGCCGGCATGACTGTGATGCGGACACTCATACTCCGACGGTAGGCGGGGCCCCGGCCCCCTGCCCGCCGACCGACCCGCCCGGGTTACGCGGAGCCGACGGGCAGGTCGGGGCTCGGGGCCCGGTTTCCCTTCTGGTGGATGCGCTCAGCGGGCGGTGCCGGTGGTCCGGTCCGTGTCGAGCCGCTCCGTGTCGAGCCAGCCGGCGGCCCACAGCCGCTCGGGCGCGGTCTCCCCGCGGAAGACCGGCGCCGAGCGCAGCGCGAACTGGGCGAACGTGGTGGGCCGGATACCGAACCGCTCGAACGCGGTGACGTCGACGCGGCTCTCGGGCCCGCCCTCCCGCCGGAGCCGGAAGAGGTCGTCGAGGTCGTCCGCGAAGCGGGGCGGGATGCCGGCGGCGACGAGGTGCCGGTGCTTCTCCTCCGGCGTGAGATCGACGTACCGGATCGGCCGGCCGACCGTCTCGGACAGGATCGCGCAGACCTCGGTCATCGACAGCGCTTCGGGACCGGTCATGGGGAGGACGTCGGTCTCCCCGTGCTCCGGGGCGGGCCCGGTGGCGGCGGCGAAGGCCACCTTGGCCAGGTCCTCGACGTCGACCGGGGCGAGGCGGGTCTCGCCGAGGGGCTGGGCGAAGGTGCCGTCCGCGAGCATCGTCGGCACCTCGCGGTAGTAGACCTGCATGAACTGGCTCGGCCTCAGCACCGTCGCGGCCACCGGGGCCGCCCGCAGGTGCTCCTCCACCTGCGCGTGGTAGCGCCCGTAGCGGAACACCGAGTCCGGGTCGATGCCGAGGCCGGACATCTTGACCACGTGTCGCACCCCCGCGGCGACGGCCGCGTCGATCAGGTTGCCCTGGGCCTCGACCATCCGGTCGTCCGCGCTGGAGATCAGTACCACCGTCTCCACACCGTCCAGCGCCGGGGCCAGGGTCTCGGCCGCGAGCAGGTCCCCGCGGACCGTGCTGACCCCGGCCGCCTCGCGTTCCGTCCGGCCCTTCGCGGGGTCACGGACCAGCGCGCGGGCAGGCCGCGCCTGGCGGCCGAACTCGCGGACCAACGCGGAGCCGGTCAGGCCGGTCGCTCCCGTGATGAGGATCATGAGTCGCTCCTTCGTCATACACACACGAGGCCGCCTCGTGCGGCCCTGTGCCAGGTGCAGACGAAGCGGGGGAGCGAAAATGACCGCGCCACGCGGAAATGCGATGCGGCGATGGACCGTTGTCATACAGGTGACGACCACCTCCGGCGTGCCGCTCTCCGAGTCCGTGGGGGACGGGGACTGGGACGCGATCCACGCCCGTCATCAGCGCGAGCTGCTCGGCTACTGCTACCGCATGCTCGGCTCGCCCTTCGAGGCCGAGGAGGCGGTCCAGGAGACGTGGCTTCGCGCGTGGCGCGGCCGCGCGGACTTCGCCGGGCGCGCGTCCCTGCGGGTGTGGCTGTACCGGATCGCCACCAACGTCTGCCTGGACCTGCTGCGTCAACGTCCGCGCCGCGAGCGGCCCGTCGACGTCACCGGCGCAGGGGACGCGTCCTCGCCGCTCGGCCCGCGCGACGACGACCGGTGGCTGCTGCCCGCGCCCGACCGCTGGCTGCTCCCGCCCGAACCGGACCCCGCAGGGGCGGCCGTCCTGCGCGACTCCGTCCGCCTCGCCTTCGTCGCCGCGCTGCACCGGCTCCCGCCGACGCAGCGCGCTGCGCTCCTGGCCCGCGACATCCTGCGTCTGTCCGCGGTCGAGACAGCGGAGCTCCTCGACGTGACCGTCCCGGCCGCCAACGGCCTGCTGCGCCGCGCCCGCCACCGCATGGCGGACAGCCGCAGCGAGGACGGGCCCGGCGCAGCGGAGTTGACGGAGGATCAGCGCGCCCTGCTCGACCGTTATGTGGCGGCGTTCGGGCGCCACGACATCCCCGCGCTGCTCGCCCTGCTCCACGACGACGCGACACTGTCCATGCCGCCTCATGCCCTCTGGCTCTCCGGCCGCGCCCAGATCGCCCGCTGGTTCCGCCGTGACCCCAACCCGTGCCGCGACTCCCGCGCCCTCCCGGCCACCGCGAACGGCGCGCCCGCGGTGGCGCTTCTCCACCGCGACGCCTCCGGATCGGCCTGGCAGCCCTTCGCCGTCCAGCTCCTCACCGTGCGCGACGACCGTATCGCCGCGCTCGATGCGTTCCTGGACCCGCGCCTGGTCGCGCTGTTCGGGGAGGGATGACGAGTCGCCGATCATCGCGTGCGGGAACGCCGCGATCGCAAACGGGTGCGGGCGGGTGCCGCATCAGGAAGCCAGCTACTTGACACTGTCGAGTACTGGGGACAGTCTGGTACTTGTGACCTCCAGCCACGACCCGCAGCTGCTCAAGGGCGTCCTCTCGCTCCTGCTGCTGCACTTGCTCGCAGAACAGGAGTCGTACGGGTACGAGGTGGTCCAGCGTCTCCAGGGCGCCGGATTCACCGACGTCCTGGAAGGCACGGTGTATCCCGCCCTGGCCCGGCTCGAGCGGGAGGGACGACTCGCCTCCCGGCTCGTCGCCTCCTCCAGCGGCCCGGCGCGCAAGTACTACCGGCTCACCGACGCCGGACAGCAGGCCCTGGCCGCGGGCCGCGCCGGCTGGGCCCGGCACGCCGCCGGGGTCGACGCCATCCTTTCCCGCCCCACGACCGCCGCACCGCAGAAGGGTTCCTGACATGCCGCACACCGTCACCCGGCTCGACCGACTGCGCATCGAACGGCTCGTCTGGTCGCTGGACCAGCGCCTGTACGACCTGCCCTCCCGGACCCGGATCGCGCACCGGCGCGAGGTCCGCGCCAACCTGCTCGCCGCCGCCGCAGAGGTGGGCACCGCCGAGGCGCTGCGGCGCCTCGGCGGCCCCCGGGAGCTGGCCGGTCAGTATCTGGACGCCGAGCTCGGTGAGGGTGCGCGGCACTCCTGGCTCGCCGCCGCGCTCTTCGCTCTCACTACCCCGCTGGTGCTCAACTTCTTCCTGAGTGAGGCGGCGAACGCCTACCAGCAGGCCCTCACAGCCACGGCAACGCACCCCGACGGCAGCTACACCTGGGGCGGCGTCACCTGGCTCCAGAGCCCGCTGACCTTCGTCCTGCACGAGGGGCAGGCCACCCACGTCGGCGGAGCCTGGACGCCCCTGACCTACTTGATCCTGCTGGGCGGCGCGGTGGCCTGCGGTCGCCTGTGGCGAGCCCTGCCGCGCCGCCGCAACCATCGGCCGGCCCCGTCGGCCACGGACAGCCTGGCGCTGTGATGTTCTGACGCTCCGTCAAGTTCCCCCGGGTTCGCCGCCGCTCCGTCAGGGCTGGGGCAGACCGCAGCCGGCTCGGGTGAGGTCGAGGACGTTGCCCGGGCCGAAGCAGGCGGGGATGTAGTAGGTCTCCTCGGCGTAGTTCGTGCCCTGGTGGACGGTGATGTTGCCGTTGGCGTCCACCTCGCAGGGGTTGTCGAGGGTGCAGGACTCGCCGTTCTCGTTGCCGGTGTTGTTGACCGCCACGACCTGCCCGGTCGTGGTGTCGATGACCGGCGAGCCCGAGGTCCCGCCGATCGTGTTGCAACTGGACGTGTAGCGAACGGAGTCCAGCCAGGTCCAGTTGGCCTCTTCGAGCTTGTTGACGAAGCCGTCGATGTTGCAGGAGTACGTGGTCTGCCAGTAGCCGGAGACGACCTCGATCGAGGAGCCGGCGGTCGGGTGGGTCGAGGACATCACCAACGGGCTGATGCCGTAGGTGTTCTGGATGTCGGCGTAGCTGCTGTTCAGCTGATAGATCGTCACGTCGGTGTTGGTCATCGTCGAATAGTCGACCTGGCTCGCCTGCAGGGTGCCGAGGCTGTTGCCGGAGGCGTCGAGCAGGGTGAAGGTGCGCGAGGAGGGCTGGTCGACGATGACCTGACCGGGGTCGGGCATGCCCGTCTCGAGGCAGTGGCCGTTGGTGAGAATCAGGGCCGGGTCGCTGGGCGAGGAGTTCGCGAAGCTGATCAGCGAGCCGCTGCAGTCGTCCAGGGCGACGGTCCCCGCGAACGTGATGGTCGGGGTGTCCGCGTGAGCGGGGGCGGTCGAGATGAGGGCGGCCGCGCCCCCGAGCAACAGGGCGCTTGCAGCGCTGAGCAGTTGTCGTTTCACGGGACACCTCTCGCAGTGGTGGTCGACCGGACCTCCTTAATCTGACGTGAGCATGACTTCCTGTCAAGAAGCTGTGAGCCCCCGGCCTCAGCTGTCCGGCCTTCCCCGAGTCACCGTCGGAATGCAACCGTCCGCTGCCTCGGGAGACTCATCTCCTCTGGACCTGTTGTCTTCGCTTGAAGGGGGATCGCTGTGAGGTCGCGCGTATGGAGGATGCGTCGCCCGTTGGCGGCCCTGGTCTTGGCCGGGATGGCGACCGCGGGGATCATCGCGTTCGCCCACAACTTCTAGTGTCGCGTCAGGCAACCTTTGCCCCGTCGCGACGCCCAACGTGGCCCCATCTGGCCCCGCCCTGTGCCACTGGTGCCTCGCCGTTCGGCGGTCACCGGATCGTGGGACGCCTTCCGGCTCGCACAACCGATCCTCGGCGTCGACGGCACGCTGGCCAAGAACTGCGCCACCGGCTGCCCGGCCTGGCGTAGTCGGGGTCGCGAGAGGTCTTCCAGGTCTTCACGCGTTGAAAGGAGACGCCCTCCTCGCGGAGCAGGACCCGAAGGCCCTCGTGGCTGATTTCGGCGACCACCCCCTCGGTGACCAGGAAGTCCGCCAGCTTGGCCAGGCTCCGGGTCGAGAGCGGCATGCTGTGCTCGGCCGGCATGGACTTCGCGATCTTCTTGATCTCACGCTGCTCGGGCAGCGTGAAGATCCTCGGCCGTCCGCCCTTGTGCTTCGGGTAGAGGGAGTCGAAGCCGTCGGCGTTGAAGTTGTGAATCACGTCCCGGATCCGGTCCGCGCTGGTGAACGTGACCTCGGCGATCTTCGCCACGGGCATGCGCTGGGCGGACAGCAGTACCATCTGGGCCCGCCGCCAGGTCACTAACCGACCCGGCTCGTCGGCGGACGATCCGCAGCAGCCGTCTGCCCTCGTCGTCATCGACCTCCCGGACCCGCACGCGTCCAGCCACCTGATCAGTCTGACCGCCAGCGCCGCCCGCACAGCAACCGGACGACACGTCACAACGGGGCGAAGAATGCCTGACGCGGCACTAGTTCACCGCGGGCCTCGGCAGGTCAGGCGGCTGCAGTCAGCCGCTGCATCGTGGCTTGGAGTTCCCCCAGCGCCTTCATGATCTGCCCTACGCCCTGCATCACTTGGTCGAGATTGCTGTCCGACGCACCTGCGTTGCAGTCCTTCGCGCCCGCGCGGAGGTCGTTCAGGGCTGCGGCCCAGTGGGTCTGGGCTTGGGCGTCGGGGATCGGCGGGACCTGCTCGGCGGTGTGTTCGTCCGTGGCGAGCCGGGTGCAGTTCGAGCTGAGGCTGCCCATGTCGGTGCTGTCCTTGGCGACGGCACCCACGTCGTTCGTGAGGGTGTCGATGGTGGTCTGGTGCGTCTCGAACCAGCTCATCGCGCTGTCGCCGACGTTCGGGGCCATGGCGCTCGACGAGGGGGTGGGGGTGGGGCTGCTGCTCATCGTGGGGCTGGGCGAGGCGGTGAGGCGGTGCTGGGCCTGGGCGACGGGATGGCCGCTGGGGGCGCAGGCACACCCGGCGGCGGTGGGCCGGGCGGCAGCGATGGCGGCCGGGGAGACGATCTTGCTGGCGGGAGAATCCCGCGGCGACGGGGCGCTGGGCGGGGGTGTTGCCGACCGTTGCGCACGAAACCCTGCCCGCGGCGGTCGCTGCTGGCGAGTACATG
>NZ_QKYN01000093.1 GCF_003258295.1 Streptacidiphilus pinicola
GGTCGGGGTGGTCGGGGTGGTGGTCACGGTGGTCGTCGTCCCTTCAGGCCGCGTGGCCGTGCTCGGCGGTCGGCGCCAGGCCGGACCAGCGGGCGAGCACCAGCTGCGGGTCGCCCTCGGCGAGGTCCCGCAGCAGCGCGGCGACCTGGTCCGCCCCGCGCACGCTGCAGACCCGTCGGCAGCGGTAGGTGATGAGCACGACGTTCTCCTCGGAGTGCCGTTGGTAACCGAAGTACGGTGGACGGTTCATCGCTGACTGCCTTCTTTCGCCTGGGACCTGGAAGGGGGTGGGCGACGCGTGCCGCTCAGACGGTCTGGACCTCGCGCACGGGTGCGACGGCGGGCTCGGGTGTCGGCACCGACGTCGGGCCGGTGATCCGCAGGAACCGCAGCACCGGGCCGGCCAGCGCGGTGGTGAGCAGCGCCACCAGCACCATCACGGTGAACAGCTCCCCGGAGATCAGGCCGAGTTGACGGCCGATGCCGAGCACGACGATCTCGGTCAGCCCGCGGGTGTTCATCAGCGTGCCGAAGGCCAGCGCCTCACGGCCGCGCAGGCCGGCCAGCCGGACCGGGAGCCCGGCGCCGAGGAACTTCCCGGCGGAGGCCACCAACAGCGCCGCGACGAGCAGCAGCAGGCCGGACACGCCCAGGTGGCGGATGTCGACGGACAGGCCGGTCAGCATGAAGAAGACCGGGAGCAGCAGGGTGGCGGCCCGGTCCAGCGGCACCCCGACCTGCTGCATCAGCTCGTCGCCCAGCCCGGCGCCCGCCGAGGTGCGACGCGGCATCAGCAGGCCGAAGGCGAAGGCGCCGAAGATGGGGTGGACGCCGATCCAGGAGGTCGCGAAGGCCGCGAAGAGGATCCCGCACAGCACCACGGCGGTCGCCGCGCCGGGGTTGCCGACCGCGTTCAGCCGCGCCAGCACCCGGTGCAGCAGCGGGCGCACCACCAGGACCATCGCTGCGGCGAAGGCGGCCGTCCAGCCCAGCATCACCCAGAAGCCGCCGCTCTTCTGGCCGCCTGCGACGGCGGTGACCAGGACCAGCACGCACCAGGCGACCACGTCGCCGAGCGCGGCGGAGCTCATCGCCATCACCCCGACCCGGGTCCGGGTCAGCCCCTGGTCGCGCAGCAGTCGGGCCAGCACCGGGAAGGCGGTGATGGAGAAGGCCGTGGCGAGGAAGAGCACGAAGGCCAACGGGCGGGCCCCGTGCGGCGCCTGGTCCCGGATCAGGGTCGCGAAGCCGCCGCCGAGCGCGAAGGGCAGGGCCATGGCGAGCACCGCCACCGCGCCGACCGAGCCGCGGGCGCCGCGCATCTGACGCGCGTCGAGCTCCCAGCCGCACAGGAACATCAGCAGTACGAGGCCCAGGTTCGCGATGGCCGAGAGCGGCAGCCGTGCGTCGGCAGGGAAGAGATGGTCGGGCAGGTCACCGGGCAGCAGCCCCAGCACGCTGGGACCGAGCAGCAGCCCGGCGGCGATCTCGGCGACGACCGGCGGCTGGTGCAGGCGTCGCAGCAGGCGCGCCAGCAGCGCGCAGACGGCGACGACGATGGCGATGTCGGCGAGGACCACTGCCTCCACCGGGATCGCGGGCGGTGCCATGGTGACCTCCAGAGCGCGGGCGGGAGTGAGTGCTGCGAGTGTCGCGAGCAGGACCCGGCCGACTGAAGGAAAGCGCCCGGCAATTTTGGCCGGACAGGCAAGTGCCGCCCGGTTCCTGGGAACCGGGCGGCAGCTGCGACGGGGCGGAGCGGGTCAGGCGGCCGAGGTCGCGGCGGCCGCCGCGACCAGGCTCTTGGGCCGCATGTCGGTCCAGGCCTCCTCGATGTGGGCCAGGCAGATCTCCCGGTCCTCCGGGCCGCGGATGACCGTCCAGCCGGCCGGGACGGCCGCGAAGCTCGGCCACAGCGAGTACTGCCCCTCGTCGTTGACCAGGGCGAGGTAGGACTGGTCCTTGTTCTCGAACGGGTTGGCCATGACGGACTCCTTCTCGGTGGGTGGTGCGTGGGTCGGGATGGGTGTGCTGTTCTTGCCGGTTCCGTCCCCCGGGCCGCCGGTGGGGCCGCGGGGACGAGCTGTGGGGTGCGGGTCAGACACGGAGCAGCTCCTCGAACTCGTCGAGCTCCTCGGCGCTGAGGTCCACCAGGGAGGGCGAATCGGCCTCCGGCTCGGCCTCGGTCGGTGCCGTGTCGGCCGTTTCGGCCTGGGTGGCCACCTCGGCGAGGCCGGCCGCGGTCTTGGCCGCGAACACGTCCCGGGGTGCGAAGAGCAAGCCGGCCTTGCGGGCGCGCGAGACGAGCTGGATGGAGGTGATGGAGTCGCCGCCGAGCTCGAAGAAGCTGTCGTCGATGCCGACCCGGGCGAGGCCGAGGAGGTCGGCGATGAGCGAGCACAGCAGCTCCTCGCGCGGGGTGCGCGGGGCGCGGCTGTCGGCGCCGCCGGTGAACTCCGGTGCGGGCAGTGCCCGGCGGTCGAGTTTGCCGGTGACGGTCACCGGCAGCGCCCCGAGGGTGACGAAGGCTGCCGGGACCATGTACTCGGGCAGCGTCCGGGCCAGGTGGGCGCGGAGCCGCTCGGGTTCGGGGGTGGCGCCGTCGGTGGGCACCAGGTAGGCGACCAGGCGCTTGACCCCGGGCTGGTCCTCGCGGACCACGACGGTGGCCTGGTCGACGTCGGCGTGGCGGAGCAGGGTCGCCTCGATCTCGCCTAGCTCGATCCGGAAGCCGCGGACCTTGACCTGGTCGTCGGCGCGGCCGGCGAACTCCAGCCGCCCGTCGGGCGTCCAGCGGGCCAGGTCGCCGGTCCGGTACATCCGCTCGCCGGGCGCGCCGAACGGGTAGGCGACGAAGGCGCTCGCCGTCCGTCCCGGCTGGTCCACGTAGCCGTTGGCCAGCGCGCCGCCGGCGATGTACAGCTCTCCGGTCGCGCCGGGCGGGACGGGGCGCAGGGCCTCGTCGAGCACGTAGACCCGGGTGCCGGCGATCGGGGAGCCGATCACCGGGACGTCGCCCGCCCGCAGCGCCTGGGAGGCGGTGGCGATGACGGTGGCCTCGGTGGGCCCGTAGGCGTTGACCACGCGCCGTCCCGGCGCCCAGCGCTCCAGCAGCGAGGGCGGGCAGGCCTCGGCGCCGACCACGAGCCCGGTCAGGCTCGGCACGCTCGCCGGGTCCATCGCGGCCAGCAGCGACGGCACGATCAGCGCGTGGGTGACCCGGTGCCGGGCGATCAGCTCCACCAGCTGCTCCCCGGGGAGCCGGGACTCGCCCGGTGCCAGCACCAGGGCGGCACCGGCCAGCAGGGAGACGCTCAGCTCGAACACCACGGCGTCGAAGCCGGGGGAGGAGAACTGCAGGACGGCGCTGTCCGGGGTGATGGCCAGCCGCTCGACCATGCTCCGGCTGAGGCCGGCCAGCCCGCGGTGGGTGACCTCGACGCCCTTGGGGGTGCCGGTCGAGCCGGAGGTGTAGATGAGGTAGGCCGGGTGGTCCGGGGTGACGGCGCCGACCGGATCGGTGTCCGGCAGCGCGTCGAGCACCGCCCGCAGCTCGGGGGCGTCCAGGTGGACCGTGTGCCCGACGACGGCGGCCGCGGCCGGTTCGCTGCGGCCGGTGGTGATCAGGCAGCTCGGCTTGGCGTCGGTGAGGATGTGCTGGATCCGGTCGGCCGGGTAGGCCAGGTCCAGGGGGACGAACGCGGCCCCGGTCTTGGTGACCGCCAGCACGGCGGTGATCCACTCGACGCCGCGCGGCAGGGCCAGGGCGACCCGGCTGCCGGGGCCGACGCCGCCGCCGGCCAGGTGGTGTGCCAGCCGGTTGGCGGCCCGGTTCAGCTCGCCGTAGCCGATCCGGACGTCGTCGCAGACCAGCGCGGTGGCCTCGGGGTCGCGGGCGACCTGGGCCGCGAAGAGCCGGGCCATGGTGGTGCCGGTCGGGGCGGGCTCGACCGCGTTCCACTCCCGCAGCACCAGCTCGCGCTGGCGCGGCGTCAGCAACTCCACCTCGGCCACGCGTCGGTCCAGCCCGGTCGCCAGCGAGGTGAGCAGCAGACGCAGCTGTTCGGCCAGCCGGCCCGCCGTCTCCTCGTCGTAGACGTCCGTGCGGTAGCCGAGCTCCAGCCGCCAGCCCGCGTCGCCCGGGGTCACCGCGAGGCTCAGCGGGTAGTGGATCACCGGCGGTTGCTCGTCGCCCTCGTAGGCGTGGACGCGCAGCCCCTCGCTCTGCAGCGAGTCCTCGTTCCAGTCCAGGTTCTGGAAGACCACCACGGCGTCGAACAGGGCGGTGTGCCCGGTGTGGCGCAGGATGGCCGGCAGGCTGGTGTGGTGGTGCGCGGTCAGCGCGGCCTGTCGCTCCTGCAGCGCGGTGAGCACCTCGGCCAGGGTCGCGCCGGGGTCGAGCGGGACCCGGACCGGGACGGTGTTGATGAGCAGCCCGATCATGTCCTCCACGCCGGGGAGCTCCGGCGGGCGTCCGGAGACGGTGGCGCCGAAGACGACGTCCTGCCGACCGGTGAGCGTGGACAGCAGCAGCGCCCAGGCGCCCTGGATCAGCGTGTTGCTGGTCAGGCCACGGGAGCGGGCCGCGGCGGCGAGGGCCTGCGCGGTCGGCGCGTCGAGCGAGCTGACGATGCGCGCCGGCGGCTCCTCCAGGGTGGTCGCGGCGCCGGGCGCGACCAGGGTCGGCTCCTCCAGCCCGGCCAGCTCCTCGCCCCAGGCGGCCAGCCCGGCCGCCTCGTCCTGCGCCGCGAGCCAGCTCAGGTAGGTGCGGAACGGGGCCGGCTGCGGCAGCGCGCTCGTGTCGCCGTCCGCCCGGTAGATCCGCAGCACCTCCTCCAGCGCGTGCGTCATGGACCAGCCGTCCCAGATGACGTGGTGGCTGGTGATGACGAGCAGCTGCCGCTCGGCGCCGAGCCGGACCAGCGCGACGCGGACCAGCGGCGGGGCCGCCGGGTCGAAGCGGGTGGCCCGGTCGGTGGCGAGGATCGCGGCGGTGTGGACGTGCTGCTCCGCGGCGGAGAGGTGGGTGAGGTCGTGCTCGGTCCACGGGATCGGGGCGCTGCTCGGGATGATCTGCACGGCCTCGCCGTCGGCGCGCAGCGCGAAGCCGGCGCGCAGCGCGGCGTGGCGGTCCAGCAGGGTCTGGAAGGCGGCCCGCAGCCGCTCCGCGTCCACCTCGCCGTCGAGCCGCAGCGGCGCCTGCATCGCGTACGGGTCGGTGCCCTCGCCGTCGTAGACGGCGTGGAAGAACAGGCCCTGCTGCAGCGGGGTCACCGGCCAGATCTCGTCCACCGGGCCGTAGCCGGCCGTCAGTTCGGCGTACTCGGCCGGGTCCAGGTCCAGCAGCGGGCCGTCGGCCCAGGTGACCGGGTCGGTGTCGGCGAGGGCGACCGCGAGTGGGCTGATCCCGGCGACGGTCTTGCCGGCGAAGACGTCACGCGGGGCGAACACCAGGCCGGCCCGGCGGGCCTTGGTGGCCAGCGCGATGGAGGTGATGGAGTCGCCGCCGAGCTCGAAGAAGCTGTCGTCGATGCCGACCCGGGTGAGTCCCAGGACCTCCGCGAAGAGCGCGCAGAGCAGCTCCTCGTGCTCGTCGCGCGGGGCGCGGCTGTCCGCGCTGCCGGTGAACTCCGGTGCGGGCAGCGCCTTGCGGTTCACCTTGCCGGTCGCGCCGAGCGGCAGCGCGTCCAGCACGACGAAGGCGGCGGGGACCATGTAGTCGGGCAGCGCGGCGGCGAGGTGCTCGCGCAGGCTGTGGGGCTGCGGCGGCTCGCTGCTGGGGACCACGTAGGCCGCCAGCCGTTTGACGCCGGGCCGGTCCTCCCGGGCGACGACCGCGGCCTGGCCCACCAGCGGGTGGCGGCGCAGCGCGGTCTCGATCTCGCCGAGCTCGATGCGGAAGCCGCGGATCTTGACCTGCTCGTCGGCGCGGCCGAGGAACTCCAACTCGCCGTCCTCGGTCCAGCGGACCAGGTCGCCTGTGCGGTACATGCGCTCGCCCGGGCCGCCGAACGGGGAGGCGACGAAACGTTCCGCCGTCAGCATCGAGCGGTTGACGTAGCCGCGGGCCAGGCCCGCGCCGGCGATGTAGAGCTCGCCGGGGGTGCCCGGCGGCACCAGCCGCAGCGCCGCGTCCAGCACGTAGCAGCGGGCGTTCTCGACCGGGCGGCCGATCCGGGTGGTCACCTCGCCGGCGATGCGGCTGTAGGTGGAGTCCACGGTGCACTCGGTCGGACCGTAGAAGTTGTAGGCCGGAACCGGACCCGCGCCCAGCTCGCTCCACAGGCCGTCGTCGACCAGGTCGCCGCCGAGCGAGATCAGCCGGGGCCGGTAGTCGGGGGAGTCCAGCAGCCCGGCGGCCAGCAGCTGCGTCGCGTACAGCGGGGTGACGCTGAGCGAGTCGATGCCGTGCCGCGCCGAGTACGCGATCAGCCCCCGGGCGTCGCGGCGCAGGTCCTCCTCGACCAGGTGCAGCTCGTGCCCGGCGACCATGCGCAGCAGGTCGGCCCAGGCGGCGTCGAAGCCGAAGCCGGACACCAGCGCGACCTTGAGCCGCCGCCCGCCCGCCGCCTCGACCGCGGGCTGCATGTAGCCGTGGTTCTGGGCGTGGAACATGTTGACGATGTTCCGGTGGGTCACCGCGACGCCCTTGGGACGGCCGGTCGAGCCCGAGGTGTGGATCACGTAGGCCAGGTGGCCGGGCAGCAGCGGCCGCAACCGGTCGGCGTCGCCGAGGTCGTGGTCCGGCAGCGGCCCCGCCGCAGGCTCGTCGACCCGCAGCTCCGTCCAGCCGCCCGCGCCCTCCGGCACCCGGGACGCGGTCCCGGCGTCGGTGACGACCACCACCGGGCGCACGTCCTCCAGCAGGCCGTCGATCCGCTCCTGCGGCCAGGTCAGCTCGGTCGGCAGGTAGGTGCAGCCGGCCTTGAGGATGGCGAGCACGGCCACCACCGCGTCGACGGTCCGCGGCAGCAACACCGCGACCTTGTCGTCGGTGCCGGCGCCCAGCGCGACGAGCCGGTGCGCCAGCCGGTTGGCCCGCGCGTTCAACTCGGCGAAACCGAGCGCCTCCCCGCCGACGACCAGGGCCGTCTCCCGAGGAGTCGCCCGCACCTGCGCCTCGAACAGCTCCGGCAGGGTGGTGTCGTGGCCCTCGCCCTCGGTCGCGCTCCAGCGCCCGACCTGGGTGAGCTCCTGCTCCGACAGCAGCGGCAGGCGTCCCACCAGTTGTTCCGGGTCCTCGGCGAAGGCCCGCAGCACCCGGGCCAGACGCTCGGCCAGCCGCAGCGCCGCCGCGGCGTCGAACAGGTCCGGCCGGTAGCTGACCTCGACCCGCAGTTCCGTGCCGGGGAAGACGTCCAGGCTGAGCGGGAAGTGCGTGAAGCCGCCGGCCTGCTCGCCCGCCTGCTCCAGCGGACGCAGACTCAGCCCCGCGGTGCGCAGCGTGGACTCGTCCCACGGCGCGTTCTGGAACACCACCGAGGTGTCGAACAGTTCGGTGTGCCCGGTGCGGCGCAGGATCGCGGGCAGACTGCTGTGGTGGTACGGGGTCAGTCCGGCCTGCTGCTGCTGGATCGCGGCGAGCAGACCCGCGACGCTCTGCCCGGGGTCCAGGGTGACCCGGACGGGCACGGTGTTGATCAGCAGCCCGACGAGGTCCTCCACGCCGGCGACCTCCGGCGGACGGCCCGCGACGGTCGCGCCGAAGACCACGTCCTGCTGTCCGGTGACGGTGGACAGCAGCAGCGCCCAACCCGCCTGCACCAGCGTGTTGCTGGTCAGCCCGCGGGAGCGGGCCGCGGCCGCGAGCCGCTCGGTGCTCTCCGCGTCCAGGGTGGTCACCACCCGGGCCGGCAGCACCGGCGCGTCCGAGGAGGCCCCGGGCGCGACCAGTGTCGGCTCGGGCAGGTCGGCCAGGTGCGCGGCCCAGGCGTCGAGCGCCGCCTCGGCGTCCTGGCCCACCAGCCAGTCCAGGTAGCGGCGGTAGGGGACGGGCTCCGGCAGAGCGCCGGGCGCGCCGTCTGCCGCGTAGTGGGTCAGCACGTCGCCGATGGCCCGCGTCATGGACCAGCCGTCCCACACGATGTGGTGGCTGGTGATCAGCAGCACGTGCTCGCGCGGCGCCAGCCGGACCAGGGCGACCCGGACCAGCGGCGGCCTGGCCACGTCGAAGCGGGTCGCGCGGTCCGCCGCCAGCAGCTCCGCGACACGGGCCCGCTGCCCCTCGGCGTCGAGGGCGGACAGGTCGAACTCCGCCCAGGGGACGGCCGCCCGGGCCGCGACGAGCTGGACCGGCTCCCCGTCGGCGCGCACGGCGAACCCGGCGCGCAGTGCGGCATGGCGGTCCACCAGGCTCTGGAAGGCGGCCCGCAGCCGCTCCGCGTCCAGCTCGCCCTCGACCCGGAGGGGTATCTGGCCGACGTAGACGTCGCCCGGTCCCGTCCCGTCGTCGGCGCCCTCGTACAGGGCGTGGAAGAGCAGACCGTGCTGGAGCGGGGCCAGCGGCAGGATCTCCTCCACCGCGCCGCGCCCGGCGGTGAGTTCGGCGTACTCGCGCTCGTCCACGGTCACCAGCGGCCCGGCCGGGGCCGTCGCCGGGGCGGCCGGCCCGGTGGTGCCCGCCCGGCGGGCCAGCGCCACCACCGTCTTGCACTCGAAGACGTCGCGCGGGGCGAGCTTCAGCCCGGCCGCGCAGGCCCGCGCCGCGAGCTGGATGGAGGAGATCGAGTCGCCGCCGAGCTCGAAGAAGCTGTCGTCGATGCCGACCCGGTCGAGGCCGAGCAGGTCCGCGAAGAGGGAGCAGAGCAGCTCCTCGCGGTCGTCACGCGGGGCGCGGCTGTCGGCGTCGCCGGTGAACCGGGGCGCGGGCAGGGCCCTGCGGTCGAGCTTGCCGGCCACCGTGACCGGGAACGCGTCCAGCACCACGAACGCGGCGGGAACCATGTAGTGCGGCAGCGTCAGACCCAGCTGCTCGCGCAGCTCGTCCACGTCCGGGGCCTCACCCTCCGGGACCAGGTAGGCCACCAGGCGCTTGACGCCGGGCTGGTCCTCCCGGACCACGACGACGGCCTGCCCCACGCCGGGCCGGGCGCCCAGGACGGCCTCGATCTCGCCCAGCTCGATGCGGAAGCCGTGGACCTTCACCTGGTGGTCGGCGCGGCCGACGAACTCCAGCTGCCCGTCCGCGGTCCAGCGCACCAGGTCCCCGCTGCGGTACATGCGGTCACCGGGCGCGCCGAACGGGCAGGCCGCGAAGGCCGCGAGGGTCTGCGCCGGGTCGCCGACGTAGCCGCGGGCCAGGCCCGGCCCGCCGATGTACAGCTCCCCGGTGAAGCCGGGCGGGACCGGTCGCAGGTACGGGTCCAGCACGTGGAGCCTGGCGCCGGCGATCGGACGGCCGATGACCGGCACGTCCCCGGGGTTCAGCGGCTCCGACGCGGCGACCACGACCGTGGTCTCGGTGGGCCCGTAGACGTTGTGGAGGCGGCGGCCGGGCGCCCAGCGCTCCAGCAGCGCCGGCGGCAGGGCCTCGGCGCCGACCGCCAGCGTGGTCAGCGAGGGCACGCTCGCCGGGTCGACGGCGGCCAGCAGCGACGGGACGATGAACATGTGCGAGACGCCGTGCCGGGCGATCAGCTCGACCAGCTGCTCGCCGGGCAGCCGCGCCTCGCCGGGGGCCAGCACCAGCCGCGCGCCGGACAGCAGCGACATGCACAGCTCCATGACGATGGCGTCGAAGCTGGGCGAGGAGAACTGCAGCACCGTGCTCTCGGAGGTGATCCGCAGACCGGTCGACAGGCTGTGGGCGAGGCCCGCGAGGCCCCGGTGGGTGACGTCGACGCCCTTCGGCGTGCCGGTCGAGCCCGAGGTGTAGATGAGGTAGGCGCTCTGCTCGGGGCCGATACCCGGCGCGGGGTTGTCCGTCGGACGGTCGCGCAGCGCCGCCCGCAGCTCCGGGTCGTCCAGGAGGAGCATCGGGGCCGCCACGGTCTCGCGGGCGAGCCGGGTCCGGCTCGTGGTGATCACGCAGCCCGGCCGGGCGTCGGCGAGGACGAGCCCGATACGTTCGAACGGGAAGGCCAGGTCGACAGGGACGAAGGTGGCGCCGGTCTTGGTGACGGCCAGCACCGCGGTGACCCAGTCGGTGCCGCGGGGCAGCGCCACCGCCACCCGGGAGCCGGGGCCCACGCCGTGCTCGGCGGACAGCTGGTGGGCGAGGCGGTTGGCCGCCTCGTTGAGTTCGGCGTAGCTGATCGCGTCGTCCTCGCAGAGCAGCGCGGTGGCCGCGCCGTCGCGGGCGGCTCGCGCCTCGAAGAGCTGGGCCAGGGTGGCCGGCGCCGGCTGGGCCGGGGCCTGGTTCCACTCGGTCAGCACCCGGTGCAGTCCCTCCGGGGAGAGCAGCGGCACCTGGGCCACCGTCCGCTCCGGCTCCTCGGCGAGGACCGTCAGCAGCTGCCCCAGGCAGTCCACCAGGCCCTGTACGAAGTCGGCGTCGAACGCGTCCTGGCGGTAGCTCAGCTCGATGCTCAGCCGCGACCCGGGGAAGACGGCGAGAGTCAGCGGGAAGTGGCCGAAGCCGCGCCCGTCCCGCGCCTCCTGCGGCAGCAGGTCCAGCTGCTCGCCGCGCAGGAAGCCCGCCTCCCACAGGCCCGGGGAGTCGGCGTCGGCCGCGAAGTTCTCAAAGCCGATGGAGGTGTCGAACAGCTCGTCGAAGCCGCTCCGCCGCTGGATCGCGGCCAGGCTCAGGTGGTGGTACGGCGACAGGGCGGCCTGCTGCTCCTGGATCTCGGCCAGCAGCGCGCCGACCGGCCGCGCCGGGTGCAGCGAGACGCGCACCGGCACGGTGTTGACCAGCAGACCGACGATCTGCTCGACCCCCGGCAGCTGCGGCGGACGGCCCGACACCGTGGTGCCGAAGACCACGTCCTGGTTCCGGGTCAGCGCGGAGAGCAGCATCGCCCAGGCGCCCTGGAGCAGGGTGTTCATGGTCAGGCCCCGGCCGCGCACCGCGGCGGTGACCCGCGCCGTCGTCTCCTCGTCCAGCGAGCCCAGGACCCGGGCCGGCAGGGCCGTGAGCGTCGCGCCCGCGCCGGGGGCGACCAGGGTCGGCTCCTCCAGCCCGGCCAGCGCCTCGCCCCAGGCGGCCAGGCCGGCCTCCTGGTCCTGCGCCGCGAGCCAGCTCAGGTAGCTGCGGAACGGCACGACCTCGGGCAGCACGCCGGTGTCGCCGTCCGGCTCGTACAGCCGGGCCACCTCGTCCAGCGCCCGCGCCATCGACCAGCCGTCCCAGACGATGTGGTGGCTGGTCAGCACCAGCAGCTGCCGGTCCGGGGCCACCCGCAGCAGCAGCGCCCGCAGCAGCGGCGTGCGCGCCGGGTCGAAGCGCTCCAGCCGGTCCTGCGCCAGCAGTTCGGTGATCCGCTCCCGGCGTCGCTCCCCCGACAGCCCGGTCAGGTCCTGCTCCTGCCAGGGCAGTTCCATCGAGGAGCGGATCACCTGCACCGGCTGGCCGCCGCGCCGCAGCACGAAGCCGGCCCGCAGACCCGCGTGCCGCTCCAACAGGCCCTGGAACGCCGCCCGCAGGCGTCCGGAGTCCACGGCGCCGGCCAGCACCAGCGGCGCCTGCAGCAGGTAGGGGTCGGCCTGCTCCTCGTCGTAGACGGAGTGGAAGAGCAACCCCTCCTGCAGCGGCGTCACCGGCCAGATCTCGTCCACCGCCCCGAAACCGGCGGTCAGCTCGGCGTACTCGGCCTCGTCGAGCGCCACCAGCGGTCCCTCGGCGGCCCCGAGGCCGGCCTCCTCGGTGACCTCGACGGCGGCCTCGGCCAGCGCGGCCGGGGTCTCGCCCTCGAAGACGTGGCGGTACTCCAGCACCAGGCCCGACTCACGGGCCCTGGCGACCAGCTCGATCGAGGTGATCGAGTCGCCGCCCAGCTCGAAGAAGCTGTCGTCGGACTCGACCTCGGTCACGTCCATGTCGAGGATCTGGGCGAACAGCTCACGCAGCAGCGCCTCGCGTGCCGTTCGGTCCTGCTGGGTGGGCGCGTTCATGGCGTCGGAACCCTCTCTTGGTGGTCGGTGGTGGCGGTGACGTTCTCGGACTCGGGGAGCGGTGGTGCGGGCGGGGCTCAGAAGCGCACGCGGTCCGTCGGGTCGGCGCCGTCGGCGCCCAGGTCGCGGCTGACGATGATCTTGCGGAGCCAGCGGTCGGTGCCGTCGTAGCGGGCGGTGAAGGAGTCCCGGGCGTGGGCGACGCTGCGGTTGTCGAGGATCAGCAGGGTGCCGGCGGCCGCGACCAGCGGCCGGCGGACCCGGTCCAGCTCCATCCGGAGCCGGGCCAGCGCGCGCACGGTGACCGGGTCGTCGTCGATCACCCGCATGAACGGCAGGTCCAGGCGGACCCGCGGGTTGTCGGGGGCGTCGGACAGCACCGCCACCGGCTCCGGCCGGTCGCGCATCGCGATCGCCCGCTCCAGCTCCGGCGCGCCCGGCGCCCGCAGCTCCAACTGCCGGATGTGCTCGTCGTCCGGCACGATGTGGAACCGCGGCTCGGACAGCAGCTTCCGGTCCCAGTCGCTCAGGTCGACGTCCCGCACCGCCGCGACGAAGGTCGGCACCACGTCGGTGTTGCGGATCCCGAAGAGCAGCAGGTAGTCGGCCGAGTCGGTGCGGAACGCGTCGTCGGTGTGGAAGGAGAGGAAGCCCTCGCTGCCGTGGCCGCTCTCGCGCTTCTCGTCGCCGCGGATCGGGAAGATGTCCTGGATCATTCGGCCGTACTGCAGCGTCGCCCAGGTGAACGGGTCGCCGAGCGCGGTGCCGCACAGTGCCAGGTAGATGTCGGAGTGCAGCGTGGCGGACAGTCCCTCGGGCCGCTCCCAGTGGTCCGGGGTGGGCCCGACCACCGCGTGGTCGATCGGGAAGCCGTGCACCTGGCAGACGGTGGCGGCCGGGTCGTCCCGGAACTCCCGCAGAAAGCGCAGCAGGTGCGGCGGCAGCAGTTCGTCGCAGCGCTCGAACTTGCGGTAGAAATCCGGGTCGACCGGGGAGATGCCGCTGTCGGCGAATTCCTGCACCACGTCCAGGACGTCGTCGATCTCGGCCTCGTTCAGCGTGTACGAATGCGTTCTTCCGGCGTGCGTCGACGTCGGACCGGTGAAGTGGTGCGTGGTCATGGGAATCTCCGGGTTTCGTCTCGAGAACTCAACTCAGGGCGGACCCCTGCGGAACCGCCACGCCGAAGTCGGAGGTCGTGGAGCCGGCGATCTCGCCGCCGTCGAGGACGAGCTCCTGGCCGGTCAGGAAAGCGGCCTCCGGCGAGGCCAGATAGTGGAACGCCGCGGCGATCTCCGACGGCAGGGCGTGCCGGCCCGCCGGGATCCTGGCGTTCACCTCGGCGAGCATCTCCGGGCTGTACTCCGCCAGTTGCATCGGCGTCAGCACCGCACCCGGGGTCACGCAGGCCACCCGCACGACGGGGCTCAGCTCCAGCGCGAAGGTGCGGCACAGCGCCGCCACGCCGGCCTTGGTGGCGTTGTAGTCGGCGTAGTTCGGGAAGGCCCGGTGCCCGTTGACGGACGCGGTGCCCAGCAGCACGCCGCCGCCGTCGACGACCATGTGCCGGGCCGCGGCCTGCCACAGGCCGAACACGCCGAGCAGGTTCACGTCCACCACCCGGCGCGCCTCGGCCCAGGTCGTCGCGAGGACGTTGTGCCGCACGCTGATGCCGGCGTTGGCGATGACCACGTCCAGGCGTCCGTGCTCCTCGTGCGCCCGGTCCACGGCCGCCGCGACGGCGGCCCAGTCGGCGACGTCGGTCTCCCGCCAGGTGACGCCCGGGGCGTCCGCCGCCGGAGGCCGTACGTCCAGGTTGTAGACCCGGTCCCCGGCCGCGGCGAAGCGGGCGGCCGTGGCCTCCCCGATTCCGCTGGAAGCCCCGGAAATCAGCACGATACGCATGGCCGGGTTCCTTTCTCCTCGGTCTTTCGGTGGGCTTTTCGCTTCTCCTTGATGGTTCCAGTCCGGGCGTGGGCGACCCAGGCAGCGTCCCGGCAATTCCCGTTTCGTTCCCGGCAATACCGCTCCTCGATACCGTCCGGTACCGCCGGGATTCTGCCGGGAACGGAACAGGAACGGGAACGCGGGCGGGAACGGGAACGGGATCGGGAACCGGAACGGAACGGGAACGCAAAAAAGAGCGGCCGGGCACCTTTCGGTGCCCGGCCGCTCCTCGCGGTCGGTCGATCAGCCGTGCAGCGCCGCCGCGAGCCCGGCGGCCGTGCGGCAGGCGAAGACGCGGTGCACGTCCGGCGCCTCCCCGTACCGCAGGCCGATCCGGCCGGCCAGCCGCAGCGCCCCGACGGAGTCGAGCCCCGCCGCGAACAGGTCCTCACCGGGCCCCACCGCGCGGCCCAGGACCTCGCCCGCCAACACCGCCAACTCCGCGGCCCGGTCCGGGTCGCGGTCGGCGACGTCGAGCAACGCGCCCACGCTGCCGTCCGCCGGCGCGGCGGCGAACGCCGTCAGCAGGTCGACGAGCCGTGCCAGCAGCCGCCGCGCGACCGGCGCGGGGATCGCCTCGGGCCGGTGGTCCAGCGCGAGCAGCAGCCGCTCCCCGGGCGCGGCGGTGAGCTTGAGCGGGTAGTGGTAGGCGTCGACGCCGTCGATCCCGGTGACGCGTGGCCGACCGCCCTGTTCCGGCTGTTCCCGCTGCTCCTGTGGGTAGTTCTCGAAGACCATCGAGGCGTCGTGGAGCGGTCCGAGGCCGGCCGCGCGCGCGATCTCCGCCGCGCCCAGGTGGGCGTGGGCGGCGAGCTCGCCCTGTTCCCGGTGCAGCCGCCGCAGCAGCGTCGTCAGCGACTCCGTCGCCTCCAGCCGGACCCGCACCGGAACGGTGGCGAGCAGCAGCCCGACCATCGCCTCCACCCCGGGCAGTTCCGGCGGGCGGACCGACACCGTCGCCCCGACGACCACGTCCCGGCGACCGGTCAACTCGCCCACCAGTGCCGCGTAGGCGGCCTGGACCACGGTGTTCGTCGTGGTGTCGGCGGCGCGCGCCAGCCGGCCGAGATCCCGCGTCACCCCCTCCGGCAGCTCGGTGGAGACACGTTCCGGCAGGGTCGGCAGCCCGGCCGCGTCGACGCCCGGAGCCACCAGGGTCGGCCCGTCCAGCCCGGCGAGCGCGGCGGACCACGCCGCCCGCGCCGCCGTCCGGTCCTGGGCCGCCAGCCAGGCGTAGTAGGGGCGGACCGGCACCGGCGTCCCGACGGACACCTCCGCGCCGCCCAGCAGGTCGTTCAGCTCGTTCAGGAGCAGCGGCAAGGACCAGCCGTCCACCAGTACGTGATGAACCGTCAGCACCAGCCGGGCGCGGCCGGTCCCCTCGCGCAGCAGGGCGAACCGCAGCAGCGGCGCCTCGGTCACGTCGAAACGGCGCAGCCGGTCCGCGCTGAGGAACGCGGCCGCCCCCGCCTCGTCGACGGTCAGCTCCTGCCAGGGGACCTGGACGCGCTCGGCGACCAGCTGCAGCGGCGCGCCGGAGGCGCCGGTGCGGAAGCTCGCGCGCAGCGCGGCGTGGCGGTCCACCAGCCGCTGGCAGGCCGCGCGCAGCGCCGCCGGCTCGACCGCGCCGCCCAGCTCCAGCACCAGCTGCACGTGGTAGACGTCGGGCGCCTCGGGGCGGTAGCGATGGTGGAACAGCAGGCCCTCCTGCATCGGCGTCACCGGCAGCGCGTCCGCCAGCCGGCCGCCGTGCCGCGCCACCGCGGCCTCGAAGCCCTCCAGTTCCCGCTGCCCGACGACCGCCGGGAGCACGTCCGCGGGCGTCAGCCCGCCCGCTCCGGGCGCCCCGGCGTGCTCCGCCAGCTCGCGCAGTGCGCCCAGCCAGGCGGAGCCGAGCCGCTCGGCCTGCTCCTCGGTGAACAGCCCCTCGGGCCACATCAGTTGCAGGCACAGGGCCGGACCGTCCGCGGTGTCGGCCGCGACGGCGGTCACCTCCCACGCGTGCGCGAGCGACATCTCCGGGTGCGCCATCGGGCCGAGCTCCGCGCCCTCGGGCGCCGACGCCCAGAGCGCGGAAGCCGTCCGGCCGCTGCGGCCCAGGTAGTTGAACCCAACCTGCGGCGTCGGCAGCGCCGCCAGGACCGGCGCCGTCCGCGGATTGAGGCGGCGCAGCAGCCCGTAGCCGATGCCGTGGTCCGGCAGCGCCCGGACCTGCTCCTTGACGCGCTTCAGCGCCGTGCCGGGCGTGACCGGCGTCCCGTCGACGCCCACACCGGGGTCGATCCGCACCGGGCGCAGGTCGGTGAACCAGCCGACCGTCCCGGACAGGTCCAGGTCCAGGTCTGTGCCGTGGTCCTGCTGACGGCCGTGGCCCTCGAGGTCCACCAGCAGGCCCGGGGCGGCCGGTGCCCCGTCGGCCCCCGCCTCCCCGTCGCGTCCGCGCTCGACCGCCAGCGCCAGCCCGGTGAGCAGCACCTCCTCCACGGTGGCCCGGTACGCCGTCGGCAGCGCGCCGAGCAGCGCCTGCGCCTGCTCGGGCGGCAGCGTCCAGGACCGGGACCGGGCGGTGCCGTGCACGTCCCGCTCCGGGTCGAGCGGACGCGGCGTCAGCGGCGCGTCGCCGCCGGCCAGCAGGCCTTCCCAGAAGGGCAGTTCGGTGACCCGCTCGGGCCGCGACGCGGCCTCGGTCAGCCGTCGCGCCCAGGTGCGCAGCGAGGTGGCGACCGGCGCGGGCGCGTGTGGGCCGCCCCCCGCCTCTGCCGCCTCCCACGCGGCGCGCAGGTCGGGCACGAGGATCCGCCAGGACACCTCGTCGACCGCCAGGTGATGGGCGACCAGCAGCAGCCGCCCCTGGGCCGGGCCCGCGTCGAGCCACACCACGCGCAGCACCTGCCGCAGTTCGGGCGCGAGTTCGGCGCGGGCGCGAGCCGTCTCGACGGCGAGCAGCGCGGTCAGCGCCTCCGCGTCCAGGCCCTCGGCCGGGACCCGCCGCACGCAGTCCCAGGCGCGGACAGTCCCGGCGGGCGACACGTCCAACGCCCACGGCTCGCCGCCCACCGCCTGGGCCCGCCCCTGCCGCCGGGCCCGCAGCCGCAGCGCGTCGTGCCGGTCCAGCAGCGCCTGTACCGCCGACACCAGCCGTCCCCGGCCCAGACCGGCGGGGACGGTCAGCAGGGTCGCCTGCGCGAAGTCCTCGACGGGGCCGTGGTGGTCGGCCAGCCAGTGCATGACCGGAGTGGCCGGCAGCGTTCCGCTGCCCGACTCGGCGGGCTCGGCGACGGGCGGAGCGTCCGTCTGCGCGACCCGCGCCAGCGCGGCGACGGTGCGGTGCGTGAACACGTCCTTGGGGGTGAACCGCAGCCCGGCCTGGCGGGCGCGGGCCACCAGCTGGATCGAGGTGATCGAGTCGCCGCCCAGCTCGAAGAAGCTGTCCTCCGCGCCGATGCCGTCCGCCTCCTCGCCGTGCAGGACGGCCGCGAACAGCCGCGCCAGCGTGGTCTCCGCCGGCCCGGACACCGGGCGTCCCCCGGCCTCGGGCGCGGCGAGGGGCGCCGGCAGCGCCTTGCGGTCCAGCTTGCCGTTCGGCGTCAGCGGCAGCTCGGCCAGCTCCACCAGGGTCTGCGGCAGCATGTAGCTCGGCAGCGTGGCCGAGGCGTGCGCGAGCAGCTCGTCCCGGGAAAGGACGGCTCCCGGCGCGGCGACGACGTAGCCCACCAACTGCCTGGCACCGCCCAGGCCGTCGCGCACCACGACCACGGCGTGCCCCACGGCGGGGTGACGGGTCAGCGCGGTCTGGATCTCGCCCAGCTCGATCCGCTGGCCGCGCAGCTTGACCTGGTCGTCGGCGCGGCCGAGATAGTCCAGCTCGCCCTCCTCGGTCCAGCGCACCACGTCCCCGGTCCGGTACATCCGGCTGCCCGGCTCGCCGTACGGGTCCGCGACGAAGCGCTCCGCGGTCAACGCGGGGCGGTTGGTGTAGCCGTCCGCCAGCTGGCTCCCGCCCAGGTAGAGCTCGCCGGCCACACCAGGCGGCACCGGACGCAGCGCCCCGTCCAGGACGTAGGCCTGCGAGTTCCAGATCGGACGCCCGATGGTGACGGGCGCGTCCACGCCCTGCGCCATGAGCTCGTCGGCCACGGTGATCTGCACCGCGGCCTCCGTCGGCCCGTACAGGTTGTGCAGCTCGGCGTCGAACCCAGCCGCGCGGAACCGGTCCCGGGTCTGCGGCGGCAGCGCCTCGCCGATGCAGAACACCCGGCGCAGGCTCCGGCACCGCCCGGTCAGCTCCTCCAGTAGGAACGCCTGCAGCATCGACGGGACGAACTGCACGGTCGTGACCCGCTCACGGTCGATCAGGTCGGCCAGGTACGCGGCGTCCTTGTGGCCGCCCGGCTCGGCGATCACCAGCGCGGCGCCCGTCTGCAGCGTCCACACCAGCTCCCACAGCGAGGTGTCGAAACCCGCCGAGGTCTTGAGCAGCACCCGGTCGTCCGGCCGCAGGCCGAAGCGGTGCTGCATCCAGGCCAGGCTGTTCACGATGGCGCGGTGCGACACCACGACGCCCTTGGGACGTCCCGTCGAGCCGGAGGTGAACAGCAGATAGGCCGCGTCGCCCGGCAGGGTCGCGCGCCGCGCGGGCGAGCGGTCCACCCCCGGCAGCGGCTCGTCGAGCAGCAGCCGGGGCGGGCCCTCCGGCAGCGCGCCGGCGTCGCGGCCCGTGGTCACCACCAGCGCCGGACGCGCGTCCTCCACGATCCAGCCGATGCGCTCGGTGGGGTAGTCGGGGTCGACGGGAAGGTAGGTTGCGCCCGTCGCCAGCACCGCGTGCAGCGCCACGACCAGCTCGACCGACCGGTGGACGGCGACCGCCACCCGGTCGCCTGCACCCACCCCCCGTGCGCGCAGCACGGCTGCCAGTTCCTGGACGCGTGCGTCGAGTTCGGCATAGCTCAGCTCCTGTCCCGCACAGACGAGGGCGGTGGCGGCGGGAGTGCGCGCCACCTGGGCCCGGAAGAGGTCCGGCAGCGTCAGCTCCTCCGGGAGCCGCTGCTCGGTGTCGTTCCACTTGCGCAGCACCTTCTCCAGCTCGTCCTCGGCCAGCAGCGGGATCCGGCCCACGAGGGTGTCCGGCTCCATCGCGAAGACGGTCAGCAGTGTGCTCAGCCGCCCCAGCAGCCGGTCCGCGTCGAGCGTGTCGAAGACGTCCTCCTGGTGGCTGAGCGCCAGCCGCAGCGAGCGTCCCACCGCCGCCGTGAGGTTCAGCGGATAGTGGGTGGAGCCGGTCGCGGCGCCGCCCTCCCCGGGGCTGTCGGGCAGCACCCGGACCGCCGTGTCGCCCACGCGCACGTCGTCGTGGGCGGCGCCCACCCCGGACGGGCCGCTGGCGAAGGCCACGGTGCTGTCGTACAGGTCACCCAGGCCGACCCGGCGTTGGATCTCCGACAGGCCCAGGTGGTGGTGCGGCTCCAGGTCCATCTGCTCGCGCTGGATGCGCCGCAGCAGTGCGGTCACCGTCTCGTTCGGATCCATGCTGACCCGCACCGGCGCGGCGCCGATCAGCAGGCCGACGATCTCCTCCACCCCCTCCAGCTGCGGCGGGCGTCCGGAGACGGTCTGGCCGAAGACCACGTCCTGCCGCCCGGTCAGCCCCGCAAGCAGCAGCGCCCAGGCGCCCTGCACCAGCGTGTTGACGGTCAGTCCGGCCCGGCGGGCCGACCGCACCAGGGCGTCGGTCAGCTCCTCGGACAGGTCCACGGACGTGAGCCTCGGCAGCCGCTGCGGACCGGCGTCGCCGCCACGTCCGGCCGCGACCAGGGTGGGCTCCTCGAACCCGGCGAACGCTGCGCGCCACGCCTCGCCGGCCGCGTCCCGGTCCTGCGCCTCCAGCCACGCGAGATAGCGGCGGAACGGCACCACGGGCGGCAGCCCGTCGCCCGCCGGTGCGGCGCAGAGGGCGAACAGCTCCTGGAGCACCAGCTGGAAGGACCAGGAGTCGAGCAGGATGTGGTGGTACGTCAGCACCAGCACCTGGCGGTCGTCGTCCAGCCGTACCGCCGCCGCCCGCAGCAGCGGCGGCCGCGCCAGGTCGAACCGGCGGGCCCGCTCGTCCTCGCGGTAGCGGGCAAGCCTCCGCCGCTGCTCCGGCCCGTCCAGTCCGCGCAGGTCCAGCTCCTGCCACGGCAGCTCGACGCTCCGGCTGATCAGCTGCACCGGCTCGCCGCTCTTGCGCGTCTGGAACCCGGCCCGCAGCACCGCGTGCCGCGCCACCAGCCGCTCCAGCGCCCCGCGCAGCGCGTCGGATCCCAGGGGGCCGCACCACTCGAAGGCCACCTGGACCGTGTAGGCGTCCACACCCTCGTTCTCGTACAGGGCGTGGAACAGCATTCCGTGCTGCAAGGGCGTCAGCGGCAGGGCGGCTTCCAGTCGGGAGGGCGTCATCTCCGGGCTCCAAGGGGGCTGCGTCGGGGCATCACCCTCGGATCCTCGCCGCGCCCGCCCTCCGGTCCCAGGAATCGGCACGGCAACTCACCGGTAGTTCTGCCGGTCGCGTGCCCCGGACGAGCGTGCCTCGGACGAGCGCCCTCGCGCTCACCCCACCAGGAACGCGCCGTACACCGTCTGGGTGGAGGTGCCGCCCGCCGTGTCCACGACGTAGGTCCGCAGCGCCACGGCTCCCGCCGTCGCGGGCTCGGGGACCTCCGCCAGCCACTGGCCGCCGGACCAGGTGGCCTTGACGTAGTGCCAGGTCTTGCCGCCGTCGTGGGAGGCGTAGACGCGCAGCTCCTTGACGGACTCCGGGGCGAAGTGCTGCTGGCCGTCCGGCCACGGCTCGTTGACGCGGTGGAGGCTGATCGAGACCGGGGTGGTGCTGCCCGGGGCCGCGCTGTTGCCGAGACTCAGCCCCCACGGGTTCAGCGTGGCCAGGTAGCCGGGGGCCACCTCGGAGACGGCGGGGTCGGCGTGGAAGTGCCAGTCCAGCGTCACCCCCGTGGTCAGCTGCGCGGGCAGCACGCGGGTGGCGGACACCGCGAGGTCGTACCAGCCGGCCGCGCCGATCCGCTGGGAGAAGGTCGGCGCGCCGTAGCTCGCCTTCAGGGTCTGCCGCTTCAGGACCCGACCGCCCTGACTGAGCGTCACCACGTCGCGGGTGTCCGCGGACCCGCTCGTCCCCGCGTCGGTGTCCGCGATCATCTTGTAGGGGGTGAAGGTGACGGCCCGCCCGGTCACGTACGGCAGGCCCGCCGCCGGCCCCCACGCCGCGCGGCCGAAGGTCTGCCAGATGTGCCGCCCGCCGGTCAGGTTGAGGTTCCCGGTGGTGGCGGACGTGTCCAGCCCCTGCGCGCCGGTGTCGTTGTAGCCCTGGAGCGACCACTGACCGGGGGAGAGGTAGGCGTTGCCGGTGACGCCGTTGCCGAGCATGTCGGCGTAGCCGTAGAGCTGCGAGTCACAACTCCCGCCCGCGGGGGCGGGCTGGGCCAGCACCGAGTTGATCGGTTGCGAGGTTTCGCCGTTCCGCATCGCGAGCGAGACCTCGGCCATGCCGGCCTGCCGGAAGGCGGCGTTCGGCGCGGCGGGCAGGCCGCTGGTCACCCGGGTGACGGCGTAGAACCCGTTCGAGGAGGGCTGCCCCGGCCCGCTCGCCATGTCCGAGGCCCAGGTCTGCATCCAGGCGAACCGGAACTGGGTCGCCCGCGGGTTCGGGATCTCGTAGACCTTGCCCGGGATGTTGTAGACGCCGACCTCGCCGCCGATGTCGTTCACGGGGCAGGCGACCGCGGTCTCCTCGGAGCCGTAGGAGGAGGCGGCCTTGCCGGAGGTGGCGTCGACCGAGGCGGTGACCGGTCGTCCCCTGCGCGCGTCGAGCGTCACGGCGGTGTTCCCGGAGACGGCGACCTGCGTGGCGGCGAGCGTGTCGCTCATCCGGTAGACCGAGTTGTCCGGCGTCTCGATGTCCACCACCAGCGACCACGATCCGGTGGCCAGCCGGACCGGCTTGCCGCTCTTGGCCGTCACCCGGTCGCCGGTCCTCGGGTTGGTCAGCACCACGTTCGACGTGACCTTCGCCCCGGTCCGGCTGATCGTGGTCACCGTCAGCGTGCCCCCGGCGGCCTGCGCCGGCGAAGCCCCCAGAGCACCCGCCGCCGCCGTCAACACGGTGGTGGCGGCCAGGCTCAACAGCTTGCGGTTCACGTGGATCCCCCCTGGGCCCGATGCGGTCCGAAGGAGACCGCTGCGGCCCGCGACCCTACTCCACCCCCCACCGCCCCGGACGGTGGGGTCGGCGCATCAGCTCACGGCCACATCAGGCAGTAGAGCTGGTGCCCCGCGTCATGCAGGCGGTTCGCGAAGTCCTGCCACTCGTGCAGCATCTGGTAGATCACGAAGGCGTCCCGCGGGCCGCGGCGGTCCGGGACGGTGGACCAGATGAAGGCCGCCGTGCCGAGTTCCGCCTCGTCCGCCTTGAGCAGGGGCTCGACCACGGACTGGGGGAGCTGGACGACCGCGTAGTCCGGGTGGAGGACGACCAGCTCCAGTGGGGGTACCTCGTTCAGGGGCATGCCCAGGATGCCGGTGAGGACCATCGCGCTGACCGTCTCCGGCTTGATCTTGGTGGAGAGGCTGCCGCTGATGGGCTCGTCGGAGCCGTCCGCGCCGGCGTCGAGGCCGTGGAGCTCGCCCAGGCGACCGAGCGTGGCGAGTTCGCCTGCTTCGAGACCGAGGCCGTCGCGGCCCAGGGCGGTGGGAACGCGGGCGGCCGTGGCGCGGTCGGGTGCGCCGAAATACTTGTAGGTCACCCCCACGCGGCCAGCACCTCCACCTCCGTCGCCCCGCTGCGACGTCGTCCTGTCGAACCCGCGCCCACGGCGCGCAGCGCGGCCCGGCCGCTCGACGCAGCCGTCACCGACACGTCCCGCGCCGCACTCGGAGTCCCTACGCTCCTCGGACACCCCGGACCATCCTTACCGTCCGTCGTCGATTTGCCAACAGGCCGCCGCGCACCTCCGCAGGACGCACACGCATGTGCGCCGGATGGCCCGATCATCGTCCCAGATGATCGGCGCGGACATGCCGTGTGCGAGGCTGCGATTTTGAAACGACAGCGATTTGAGACCATGTTCCCGTGAGCGATCTCGTGAGCAAGCACACCATCGGCAGTCCGTACCCGTACGAGGCACCTGCCTCCCAGGCGTTGTTCGAACGCGCGTCCGTCGTGACACCCGGCGGGGTGAACTCGCCGGTCCGCGCCTTCAAGGCCGTCGGCGGCACGCCCCGCTTCATGGTCGCAGGTCAGGGACCGTGGCTGACCGACGCCGACGGACGTGAGTACGTCGACCTGGTGTGCAGTTGGGGCCCGATGATCCTGGGCCACGCCCACCCCGAGGTCATCGGCGCAGTTCAGGACGCCGTCTCCCGGGGTACCTCCTTCGGTACGCCGGGCCAGGGCGAGGTCGAGCTGGCCGAGGAGATCGTGGCGCGGATCACGCCGGTCGAGCAGGTGCGCCTGGTCTCCTCCGGCACCGAGGCCACCATGTCCGCGATCCGGCTGGCCCGCGGCTTCACCGGCCGCGCCAAGGTCGTGAAGTTCGCCGGGTGTTACCACGGTCACGTCGACGCGCTGCTGGCCGCGGCCGGCTCCGGCGTCGCCACCTTCGCGCTGCCGGACACCCCCGGCGTCACCGGCGCCCAGGCCGGCGACACGATCGTGCTGCCCTACAACGACCTCGACGCCGTCCGCGCCGCGTTCGCCGCACACCCCGGTGAGATCGCCTGCGTGATCACCGAGGCGTCCCCCGGCAACATGGGTGTGGTCCCGCCGCTGCCCGGTTTCAACAAGGGGCTGACGGAGCTCTGCCGCGCGAACGGCGCGCTCTTCATCTCCGACGAGGTGATGACCGGCTTCCGCGTCTCCAAGGCCGGCTGGTACGGCTTCGAATCCGCGAACGAAGGGTGGTCCGCGGACGTCAAGCCGGACCTGATGACCTTCGGCAAGGTCATGGGCGGCGGCTTCCCCGCCGCGGCCTTCGGCGGCCGCGCCGACGTGATGGCCCACCTCGCCCCGGCCGGCCCGGTCTACCAGGCGGGCACGCTCTCCGGGAACCCGGTCGCCACGGCCGCCGGACTCGCCCAGCTGCGCGCCTGCACCGACGCCGTCTACGCGACCGTCGACCAGGTCGCCGCCGAGGTCGGCGCGCTGGTCACCGAGGCGCTGCACAAGGAGGGCGTCGCGCACCGGCTGCAGACCGCCGGGAACATGTTCTCGGTCTTCTTCACCGACCAGCCGGTCACCAACTACGACGAGGCGCGCGCCCAGGAGTCGTTCCGCTTCACCGCCTTCTTCCATGCCATGCTCAGCCAGGGCGTCTACCTGCCGCCCTCCGCGTTCGAGTCGTGGTTCGTCTCCGCCGCGCACGACGAGCGCGCGCTGGAGCGCATCGCCGCCGCGCTGCCGGTCGCGGCCCGCGCGGCCGCGGAAACGACCCAGAAGGGGTACTGAGCCGTGAGCAAGAGCGACATCACCGTCGTCCACCTGATGCGGCACGGCGAGGTGCACAACCCGGAGGGCATCCTCTACGGGCGGCTGCCGGACTACCACCTCTCCGAGCTCGGCCGGAAGATGGCCGACCGGGTCGCCGACCACCTGTCCGGACGCGACATCACCCACGTCGTCGCCTCGCCGCTGGACCGCGCCCAGGAGACGGCCGCCCCGATCGGCGCCGCGCACGGGCTGACCGTCGCCGAGGACGAGCGGCTGATCGAGGCCGCCAACATCTTCGAGGGCAAGACCTTCGGCGTCGGCGACGGCGCGCTGAGCAACCCGTCCCACTGGAAGTACCTGACCAACCCGTTCAAGCCGTCCTGGGGCGAGCCGTACATCGAGCAGGTCGTGCGGATGATGGGCGCGCTCGGCGCGGCCCGCGACGCCGCGCGCGGCCACGAGGCGGTCTGCGTCAGCCACCAGCTGCCGATCTGGGTCACCCGCTGCTTCGCCGAGCACCGCCGGCTCTGGCACGACCCGCGCCGCCGCCAGTGCTCGCTGGCGAGCCTGACGTCCTTCACCTACGAGGGCGACAAGATCGTCTCCATCGGCTACAGCGAGCCCGCCCGCGATCTGCTCCCGGCTCATCTGACCGGCAAGAAGGGGCCCCTGACCAACAAGTCATTCGGGGCCTGAGCGAGCATAAAGATCAATTAAATATCCACTACACGAAGCGTCGTGGCAGGTCAAGGGCCTACCACGACGCATTCGTGGGGGGCGTGAAATCGCCCTAAACAAGCATGCGAAACTCTTCACATGACGCGCCGCCGCTCTCTGCTCGCACTCGCCGCCCTGAGCGGCGTTCTCATGCTCTCCGCCTGCAGCGGCAGCAACGCCGCCGAGACCGGCGGAGGCAGTGACAGCGGCTACGTGGCGGGCACCGGCGAGTCCGTGTCCGTCCCGGCGGCGCAGCGCGGCGCGGCGATCAACCTGACCGGCAAGGACCTGAACGGCAAGGCCATCGACCTCTCCTCCTACCGGGGCAAGGTCGTCGTCCTGAACGTCTGGGGCTCCTGGTGCGGTCCCTGCCGCGCCGAGGCCGACGACTTCGAGCAGGTCTTCACCGCCGACCAGGCCAAGGGCGTCGAGTTCGTCGGGATCAACACCCGCGACACCCAGATCGACCAGGCCCAGCAGTTCGTCGCGGCGCACAAGCTCACCTACCCGAGCTTCTACGACGAGGACGGCTCGCTGCTGCTCCAGTTCCCCAAGGGCAGCCTCAACCCGCAGGCCATCCCCTCCACGCTGATCCTCGACCGCCAGGGCCGCATCGCCGTCCGCGCGCTCCAGCCGCTGACCAGCGACCAGCTGAGCAAGATCCTCGATCCGGTGATCGCGGAGAAGTCGTGAACGGGACGGTCCTGCACGGCGCGCTGCTGCTCGCCCTGCCGATCGCGCTGCTCGCGGGGATGGTGTCGTTCTTCTCACCCTGTGTGCTGCCGCTCGTCCCCGGCTATCTCTCCTACGTCACCGGCTTCTCCGCCGCCGACCTCGCGGCCGCTGACGGCCGCCGCCGCGGCCGGATGGCGCTCGGCTCGCTGCTGTTCGTGCTGGGGTTCACGGCCGTTTTCGTCTCCGGCGGCGCCCTCTTCGGCTACTTCGGCAACACGCTCGCGCAGTACCAGAGCACGATCACCCGCGTCTCCGGGGTGCTGGTGATCCTCATGGGCCTCGCTTTCATGGGCTTCCTGCCCGGTTTCACCCAGCGCGAGCTGCGCAGCCACCGCAAGCCGGTGATGGGCGTGATCGGCGCGCCCCTTCTCGGCGTCGTCTTCGGGCTCGGGTGGACCCCTTGCCTCGGGCCGACGCTGGCGGCCGTCAACACCCTCTCCTTCAACCAGGCGAGCGCCGGTCGCGGCGCGCTGCTGACCGTCGCCTACTGCCTCGGCCTCGGCCTGCCGTTCATCGTCGCCGCGCTCGCCTTCCGCCGGACGCTCGCCGCGTTCGGCTGGATCAAGCGCAACAACCAGTGGGTCATGCGGATCGGCGGCGGCATGCTCGTCCTGGTCGGCCTGCTGCTGGTCACCGGGGCGTGGGACCAGGTCACCACGCAGCTGAAGTACTGGTTCCCCAACAACACGGTGGGTATCTGATGACGACCGACCTCGACGCCGCGGAGCAGTTGAGCTCCGCCCCCAAGGAGGACAACGGGGGCGGGGGAGACGTCGGCATCGGCCTGCTCGGCTGGCTGCGCTGGATGTGGCGGCAGCTCACCTCCATGCGCACCGCGCTGATCCTGCTGTTCCTGCTCTCGCTCGCGGCCATCCCCGGCTCGCTGGTGCCGCAGACCGCCGCGTCGCCGACCAAGGTCGCCGACTTCGTCGCCAAGCACAGCACCCTCGCGCCGATCTACCAGAAGCTCGGGCTGTTCCACGTCTACAGCTCGTTCTGGTTCTCCGCGATCTACCTGCTGCTCTTCATCTCCCTCGCGGGCTGCATCGTCCCGCGCACCTGGCAGTTCGTCGGCGTGCTGCGCGCTCAGCCGCCCGCCGCGCCCAAGCACCTGGTGCGGCTGCCCGTCTACGCCACCTGGCGCTCCGCCGGGACGGGTACCAGCGCCGACGCCGAGCGGACGCTGACCGCCGCCGAGTCGCTGCTGCGCCGCCGCCGCTTCCGGGTCGCCCGCAGCGGCGACGCGATCACCTCGGAGAAGGGCTACCTGCGCGAGGTCGGCAACCTGCTCTTCCACATCTCGCTGTTCGGCATGCTGATCGCCTTCGCGGTCGGCAAGCTCTTCGGCGGCATGGGCACCGTCCTCGTCATCGAGGGCAAGGCGTTCAGCAACAACGTCGCCATGTACGACGACTTCATGCCGAGCACCTTCTACACCGCCGACAGCCTGGTCCCGTTCGGCTTCAAGCTGGACAAGTTCGAGGCGACCTACCAGGCCAGCGGCACCCAGGTAGGCACCGCGCGCACCTTCCAGGCCAACGTCTCCTACTGGACCGGCAGCGACCCGTCCAAGGCGGTCAAGGCGAGCATCCAGGTCAACCACCCGCTGGCGATCGACGGCAGCAACGTCTACCTGACCGCGCACGGCTACGCGCCGGTCTTCCAGGTCACCGACGCCAAGGGCGACGTCGTCTTCGACGGCCCGACCCCCTGCCTGCCGCAGGACGGCAACATCACCTCGACCTGCGCCATCAAGGTCAACGACGGCTACGTCGACAACAAGGGGAACGCCACCCAGCTCGGCATCTCCGGCCTGTTCACGCCGACCGCCGCGCCCGCCTCCGAGTTCAAGACGACGGGCCCGCACTCGGTCTTCCCCGACCTGCTCGACCCGCACATGTACCTCACCGTCTACCACGGTGACCTGGGCAACAACTCCGGTGCGCCGCAGAGCATCTACGAGCTCGACACCAAGCACATGACCCAGTACACGGTCGACGGCCAGCCGTTGAAGTTCGACCGCCAGCCGGGCCAGGGCTTCAAGCTGCCGAGCGGCGGCACGGTCACCTTCACCGGCGTCGAGCAGTGGGCCAACTTCACCGTCGCCCACAACCCGGGCACCGGCTGGGCGCTGATCAGCGCGGTCATGGCAGTCGTGGGCCTGATCGGCTCGCTGTTCGTGCAGCGCCGCCGGATCTGGGTCCGCGCCGTCGAGGGCCCGGACGGCGCCACCACCGTCGAGATCGCGGGCCTGGCCCGCAGCGAGTCGGCCCGCATCGCCGAGGAACTCGCCGACCTCGCCCTCGCCCTCCAGGACACCGCCCCGGCCGACCTGCCGGACGAGCCCGAAGACCCCGCAGCCGGCAACACCGCCACCACCGCAGCCGAGAAGGAGTGAACGTGATCCTCGCCCAGGCGGCGATCGACACCAAGTTCGCCAATATCTCCAACATCCTGGTCTACTCCGCGATGGCGGTGTTCCTGCTGGCCTTCCTGGCCTACACGTTCGAGTGGACCTTCGGCGGTCGCAGCCGCGTCGCGCGGCAGTCCGCCGCGCTCGCGGCGAAGGCCGGCGCCTCGCTCGGCCAGGCCGTCGCCGACGCTGAGGCGGAGGGGGCGGCCGCGCGCACCGCACCGACCGTCGCCGTCAAGGTGACCGGCGCGGGCGGTGGCACCACCACGCTGACCCGCACCGTCGCCGCCAAGGCCGGCAAGGTCGACGTGGTCACCCGCGGCGACGCGGCCCCGCCCGTCGACGGCGTAGGTGCCTCCGGAGGCGACGAGGGCGCGGACCGCTTCGGCCGCATCGCCGTCTCGCTGACCACGCTCGCCGCGCTGCTCGACCTGTGCGCGGTCGTCACCCGCGGCATCTCCGCGCACCGCCCGCCGTGGGGCAACCTCTACGAGTTCACCGTCGCGGTCACCATGGTCGCCTCGCTGCTCTTCGTCGTGCTGCTCGCGGCGGGCAAGAACGTGCGCTGGATGGGCCTGCCGGTCACCTTCGGCTCGGTGCTCGGTCTCGGTCTCGCCGTCTCCGTCTTCTACGTCGACTCCGAGCAGCTGGTCCCGGCGCTGCACTCGTACTGGCTGTGGATCCACGTCTCCGGGGCGATGGTCTGCGGCGGCGCCCTCTACGCGGGCGCGGTCGCCGCGATGCTCTTCGTCGCCAAGGACGTCTACGAGTCCCGCAAGGCCAAGGACCTCGTCAAGCGGGGCGGTTGGTGGTCGGACGTGTTCGAGCGGCTGCCCGCCGCGGCCACGCTCGACAAGTGGTCCTACCGGATCAACGCCTTCGTCTTCCCGCTGTGGACCTTCACCATCATCGCGGGCGCGATCTGGGCCGAGGCCGCCTGGGGCCACTACTGGGAGTGGGACCCGACCGAGACGTGGGCGTTCATCACCTGGGTCGCCTACGCCTGCTACCTGCATGCCCGCGCCACCGCCGGGTGGAAGGGCCGCAAGGCGGCGATCCTGGTCTTCATCGCCTTCGCCTGCTACCTGTTCAACGCCTACGGCGTGAGCATCTTCATCAACGGCAAGCACAGCTACGCCGGTATCTGAGGCACTCCTTCGGGCACTGACGGGACGGGACGCCGGGACACACCCGGCGTCCCGTTTTCGTCCCTGTCACCCGCACCAGGCAGAATGCGGCGCAGGCTGGTAGCCGCGGCTTCCGCCGTGGCTTCTGCCAGGCTTCAGGGGACCGGGAGGACGGCTATGACCGCCAGGACGTCGACGGACGCGTACGGCACGGACGGCACCGAGGGCGTCGACCCCTTCGGCACCGCCGCACTGCGCCGACGGGTGCTGGACGCGTGGGCCGCCGCGCCCGCCCGCTTCCGCGAGGACGCCAACGCCGAGGAGGAGCTCGCGCTGGGCGGCTACCGCGACCGCCTCGTCGTCGAGCTCGCCCAGAACGCCGCCGACGCCGCCCGGCGCGCCGGTGTCCCGGGCCGCCTCCGGCTGACCCTGCGCGGCGGGGTGCTGGCCGCCGCCAACACCGGCGCGCACCTGGACGCCGAGGGCGTCGAGTCGCTCTCCACGCTGCGCGCCTCCTCCAAGCGCGAGCAGCGCGACACCGGTTCGGTCGGCCGCTTCGGCGTCGGCTTCTCCGCCGTGCTGTCGATCACCGACGAACCGAGCGTGATCGGTCTGCCGGGCGGCGTCCGCTGGTCCCTGGCCGAGGCGCGCCAGCTGGCCGCCGAGGCGGCGGAGCGGGCCGGGGCCGAGCCGGGCCTCGCCGAGGAGCTGCGCCGCCGCGAGGGCCACGTCCCGCTGCTGCGCCTGCCGCTGCCCGCCGAGGGCACCCCGCCCGCCGGCTACGACACCGTCGTCCTGCTGCCGCTGCGCGACGCCGCCGCCGAGGACCTGACCCGCCGTCTCCTCGACGACACCGACGACGCCCTGCTGCTGGCTCTCCCGGGCCTCACCGAGGTGGTCATCGAGACCGAGGACGGCGCCCGCACCCTCGCCCGCCACCCGAGCGGGTCCGCGGACGAGGTCGTCATCGCCGACGACGAGAGCGAGACGCGCTGGCAGGTGCTCGGCCGCAGCGGCGCGCTCGACGCCGCGCTGCTCGCCGACCGGACCACCGAGGAGCGCCACCGCCCGTACTGGTCCCTCACCTGGGCCGTCCCCGTCGACGACGCGGGTGACCCGGTCCGCGTCCGCAGCGCCTACCTGCACGCGCCCACCCCCAGCGACGAGCCGCTCGGCCTGCCCGCGCTGCTGATCGCGAGCTTCCCGCTCGACTCCACCCGCCGCCACGTCGCGCCCGGCCCGCTCACCGACTTCCTCGTCGAGCAGGCCGCCGACGCCTACGCCGAGCTGGTCCGCCGCCGCGGCGCGAGCCTCGGCTCGCTCCGCCTCGTCCCCGCCCTCCTCGGCAAGGGCGAACTGGACGCCAAGCTCCGCCGCGCCATCCTCGCCCGCCTGCCCGAGACGCCCTTCCTGCCGGAGGCGGGACAAGACCAGCACAGCTTGCCGGAGGCGGGCGACGCGGGCGAGCCGAGCGAGCAGGGCGACGCGGCCGCCGTCGATGGCGAGACCGCGCTGCGTCCGCGCGACGCGCTGCTGCTGGAGGGCGCCGACGCCGAAGTCGTGCGCGCCCTCGCCACCGTCCTGCCCGGCCTGCTGCCCGCCGGGCTGGAGCGCCGTCAGGAGCTGCGCGCCCTGGAGGTGCGCCGCGTCGCGCTGGCCGAGACCGTCGACCAGCTCGCCAACCTCGACCGTGAGCCCGAGTGGTGGCGCAACCTCTACGGCTCCCTCGCCGGCGCCGACCCGGAGGCGCTCGGCGCGCTGCCCGTTCCGCTCGCCGACGGCCGGATGGTGCGCGGCCCGCGCCGCGTGCTTGTGCCAGTGGGGGAGGAGGGCCCGGTCCGCGCCGAGGACCTGGAGGTCCTCGGCCTGCGCCTGGCCCACCCCGACGCCGCCCACCCGCTGCTGGAGAAGCTCGGCGCGGGCGTCGCCACCCCCGCCGGCGTGCTGGACACCCCCGAGCTGCGCGCCGCCGTCGCCCGCTCCGCCGAGCTCGACGACGAGGAGGAGGCCGAGGAGCTCGCCGACGCCGTCCTCCGCGTCGTGCGATCCGCGCTGGCCGAGGGCGAACTGACGGCTGGTCAGCACCCGTGGCTGGCCCGCCTCGCGCTCACCGACGAGGAGGGCGAGTGGACCCCGGCCGGTGAACTCGTGCTGCCCGGCAGCCCCCTGGCCGCCGTCGCACACGAGGACGACGCCGTCTTCATCGACGAGGAGCTGGTCGAGCGCTGGGGCACGGACGTGCTGCGCGCCGTCGGCGTCGCCCACAGCTTCGGCCTGCTCCGCGCCGAGGAGGCCGTCCTCGACCCGGACGACCTGGAGCGCTTCGACCCGACCGCCCCGGCCGACCGTGCGCTCGGCGGCGAGCCCGCCGCCCTGCTCGACGAGGCCCCCGACGGCCTCGCCGACTGGGCCGAGGACGTCACCGAGCTCGTCCTGGGCGGCGCGGGGGACGACCTGCCGCCCGGCGTCCCCGCCGTACCGCCCGTCGCCGCCGAGCTGCTCGCGGTGCGCGACCTCGACCTCGTCGCCGACGACGCCTGGCCGCAGGCCCTCGCCCTGCTCGCCCAGCCGCCGCTGCGCAGCGCCGTGGTGGACCGGGTCCGCCTGCTGCTGCCCGACGGCCGAACCGCCGAGGTCGTCCCCTACGCCGCCTGGTGGCTGCGCGACCACCCCGTCCTCGACGGCCGCGCCCCCGCCGGCCTGCGCGCCGCGGGCGGCGACAAGCTGCTGCGCGGCCTCTACGACGAGGCCCGCACCGAGCTCGACGAGACCTTCCTGCACGCCCTCGGCGTGCGCACCACGCTCGCCGCGCTGCTGGAGGACCCGGACGGCCCCGACGACGTCCTCGACCGCCTCGCCGACGCGGAACGCCCCGTGGCGCACCGTCAGCTGCACGGCATCTACACCGCGCTGGCGACGGTCCCGCTCGACCGCATCCCGCTGCCGGACGAGGTCCGCGCCCTCCCGCCGCTCGACCCGGCCACCCACCGGCGCCCCGCGCACACGGTCATCGTCGACGTCGCCGACGCGGTCGTCGCCGACGCCCCCGACCTGGTGCAGCTGCTGGACGACTTCCCGCTGCTCACGGTCGCCCCCGCGCTCGCGCCGGCACTGGCCGAGCGCCTGCACGTCTCGCTGGCCAGCGAGATCGCGGGTGGCCGGGTGCTGACCGAGGGCACCGTCCGCGCCGTCCCGGAGGAGATCCGCGAACTCCTGCCCGGCTGCCCCGCGGTCTACGAGGAGCACGAGGAGCTGCTCGTCGTCGGCCCCGACGGCGAGGAGGCCCCCGTCGGCTGGCGCTGGGACGCGGACAGCGAGGCCCCGGCCCTGCCGGAGGGCGAGCAACCCGCCGACGCCTCGGACGAGTTCGCCACCGTCGTCCCCTTCGGCACCCTGCACGCCGCCACCCCGGAGGGCCTCGCCGCGGGTCTCGCCTGGGCGGCCGGCGCCTGGCAACGCCGCTTCGAGGTGCTGGCCCTGCTCGGGGACCCGGACCGCGCCTACGAGCTCAGCGCCGCACGGGACTTCGAGGGCTGAGCCGCAGCTGGGTCCGCCGGTTCAGTCGGTCAGTTCCAGCACCGCGAACTGCATCTCGTCGCTCAGCAGCCGGTAGCTGTGCCCCGGGTGCAGCTGCGCGGCGTAGGCCGGGAGGTCGACGGGCGGCGCCGGCGACCAGCCGTAGGACAGGTCCACGACCAGGTACTGCGGCGGGGCCGGCGAACCGCCCAGCCAGTACAGGTCGGTGCGCGAGGCGAGCCGCGGCATCGCGGTGATGTTGGACTCCACCACCGCCCCGTCCGGCACCAGCGCCAGCGCGCGCGAGATCGCGTCGCTGCGCGGCGTCGACGCGTACGTCGACGGCCGCAGCACCGTCGCCGCCGGCAGCGTCAGCGTCGCGCACAGCGTCAGCGCGACGGCCGTCACCGCCGGAACGACGCCGCGCTCGGCGTAGGCGCGCAGCCACCCCGGCGCGTCCTCGCGCTCGCGCAACCGCCGGACCGCGTCGACGAGGGCCAGGAACAGCACCGGCATCAGCACCGCGTTGTAGTGCCACCCGGTGCCCCAGTAGTCCCGGTCCACCGAGACGAAGCGCCACCCCAGCGTCGGCAGGGCCACCAGCAGCAGCGGCGAACGCAGCGCCAGGAAGCCGGTGATCCCCAGCAGCATCCCGAGCGTCGACAGCTTGACGTCGGCCGGGCTGAGCAGGCCCGTCAGCAGGTGCGCAAAGGCTCCGCCGGGCAGCTTGTCCCGGTAGGCGTACGCAGCCGTCGAGCTGAAGTGCGGAATCACGCCCCACACCGTCAGCGCCGTCATGCCCGCCCCGAAGATCGCCAGCATCACCCCGAGCGCCCGCTCGCGCAGCAGGAACAGCAGCAGCCCGACCGCGACCACGGTGACGCCCAGGTCCTCCTTGACCAGCGTCAGCGGCAGCGCCCAGAAGGCCGCCCGGTGGAATCTCCGCAGCAGCACGTTGCGCAGCACCACCGCCAGGATCGGGACGGCGAAGCAGATCTCGTGGAAGTCGAAGTCGACGGCCCGTTGGATCCCCCAGGACAGCCCGTAGGCCACGCCCAGGCAGATCCCCTTGGTGCGGCCCAGGAACCGTCCGGCGGTGGCCGCGACCACCGTCACCGAGCCGGCGAACAGCACGGACTGCGCCAGCAGCAGCGTCACCGTCGAGGGGAACAGCCACCACAGCGGGGCCAGCAGCGCCACGATCGGGCTGAAGTGGTCGCCCAGGATGTTCGCGTCCGCCCCCTTGATGTGCACGATCGGGGCGTGGAAGTCGGCGTACTGGCGCACCTCCTCGACGAAGATGGCCGTGTCCCAGGACATCGCGCCGTCGTGCAGGTAGCGGCTCAGCTCGATGACGGAGTAGACCGCGCAGAACAGCAGCCCGAGCAGCAGGTAGGGCCAGGTGGCCCGCTTGGCCACCAGCCGGTGCCGCACCTGCCCGACGCCGCTGCCGATACCGATGCCGAAGCCGGTGCCCCGCTGGGCGGGGATCCCGGTTGACGCGCGGCCGGCCGCGGCGGCTCCCTGAGTCACCCGCCGCACGGTACCGGGCCGCCCCCTCCCGGTGAAGGGCGACTAGTCGGACGGACGCCGGCTGCGGACGCTCGGCAGCTGCGGCAGACCGATGTTGATCCACCGCCAGACGATCTCCAGCAGCACCCCGGCCACCACCGCGACCAGCACGCCCGTCCACGGGTCGCGCCAGCCCTCCAGATGCAGCTGGAAGAAGTCCTGCGCCCACGGCACCGTCATCACCAGCACGAATCCCAGGCCCATCAGCGCCACCAGGGCCAGCTTCCACAGCGCGTACGGCCGGGCGATGATCGCCAGCACCCACAGCGCCACGATGAACAGCGTCAGCGTCGCCGTCGAGGTGTCCGCCACCTGCCCGGTCGCGTGGTTCGCGCGCGCCAGCAGGTAGGAGGTGAACGCCGCCGCGCCCGCGATCACGCCCGCCGGGATCGCGAAGCGCAGCACCCGCCGCACGAAGCCCGGCCGCGCGCGCTCGTTGTTCGGCGCCAGCGCCAGGAAGAACGCCGGGATGCCGATGGTCAGCCCGCTCAGCACCGTCGAGTGCCGCGGCAGGAACGGGTACGGCACCCGGCAGACGATCGTCGCCAGCGCCAGCAGCACCGCGTAGACCGTCTTGACCAGGAACAGGTTGGCGACCCGCTCGATGTTGCCGATCACCCGCCGGCCCTCGGCGACCACCACCGGCAGCGTGGAGAAGCGGTTGTCCAGCAGCACGATCTGGGCCACCGCCCGTGTCGCCTCGCTGCCCGAGCCCATCGCCACGCCGATGTCCGCGTCCTTCAGCGCCAGCACGTCGTTGACGCCGTCACCGGTCATCGCGACGTGGTGCCCGCGCGACTGCAGCGCCGCGACCATGTCCCGCTTCTGCTGCGGCGTCACCCGCCCGAAGACGGAGTGGTGCTCCACCGCGTCCGCCAGCTTTTCGGGCTCCGAGCCGGGCTTCGGCAGCTGCCGCGCGTCCATCGGGTCCTGCGCGCCCGGCAACCCGAGCGAGCCCGCGACCGCGCCGACCGACAGCGCGTTGTCGCCGGAGATCACCTTGGCGGCGACGTCCTGCCGCCCGAAGTACCGCAGCGTGTCCGCCGCGTCGGGCCGGACCCGCTGCCGCAGCACCACCAGCGCCTGCGGTGCGAGGCCGAGCGCCGGGTCCGGCGCGTCCAGCGGCGTCGGTGTCCGCGCCAGCAGCAGCACCCGCAGGCCCTGCGCGCCGAGCCCGTCGACCTCCGCCAGGGCCGGGCTCCCGGCGGGCAGCAGCACGTCCGGCGCGCCGAGCAGCCACGTCGCCACCGCGCCGGACCCGTCCCGGAGCTCCGCGCCCGACCACTTGCGTGCCGACGAGAACGCCGCGGCCTCCACCACCTGCCAGCCCGACCCCGACGCGGCCGGGTAGGCGTCGATGATCGCCTGCAGGCTCGCGTTGGGACGCGCGTCCGCCGTGCCGAGCGCGCCCAGCGCCCGCTCGACCTCCTCTCGCCACGCACCGTCGAGGACGCGCAGCTCCTCGACGTCCATGCCGCCCTCGGTCAGCGTGCCGGTCTTGTCGAGGCAGACCGTGTCGACCCGGGCCAGCCCCTCGATCGCGGGCAGCTCCTGCACCAGGCACTGACGCCGCCCCAGCCGGACCACGCCGATCGCGAAGGCCACGGAGGTCAGCAGCACCAGACCCTCCGGCACCATCGGCACGATCCCCGCCACCATCCGGCGGACCGCCTCGCGGATGTCGCTGCCGGAGACGTACAGCTGGCTGAGGATCAGCCCGATCGCGGTCGGGATCAGCAGGTAGGTGATGAAGCGCAGGATCGTGTTGATGCCGCTGCGCAGCTCCGACTCGACCAGGGTGAACCGGCTGGCCTCCTCCGCCAGCTGGGCGGCGTAGGCCTCGCGCCCCACCTTCGTCGTCGTGAACGCCCCGCCGCCGGCCACCACGAAGCTGCCCGAGAGCACCGGGTCACCCGGCTTCTTGTGCACCGGGTCCGCCTCGCCGGTCAGCAGCGACTCGTCGATCTCCAGACCCTCGGCCTCGGCCACCTCGCCGTCGACGGTGATCTTGTCGCCGGACCCCAGCTCGACCAGGTCGCCCAGCACGATCTCGCTGTTGCTGATCGCCAGCGTGCTCCCGCCGCGCCGCACCCGGGGCTTCGCCTCGCCGATCACGGCCAGGTTGTCCAGGGTCTGCTTGGCCCGCAGCTCCTGGATGATCCCGATGCCGGTGTTGGCGACGATGATGAAGCCGAACAGCGCGTCCTGGATCGGCCCGACCACCAGGATCACGACGAACAGCGTGCCGATGATCGCGTTGAACCGGGTGAAGACGTTGGACCGGACGATCTCGGCGGTGCTCCGGCTGGACCGCAGCGGAACGTCGTTCACCTGCCCCGCGGCCACCCGCTGCGCCACCTCGGCGTCGGTCAGTCCGGTGAGGGTCGGCAGCGTGCTGGTCATACGGCCGACCCTAGGTTGGCTACTCCTCCCGCGCCTGCTGGGCGCGCCGGATCGCGTCGCGCCGGGCGCGGCAGTACCAGATGCCGATCAGCCCGAGCCCGAAGCCGGCCAGACAGATCCACTGCCAGTCGCCGCGCCCGTGCGCTGCCATGGAGGAGTGGAAGGGCAGCAGCACCAGGAACCCGATCAGCCACAGCACCGTGCCGCCGGTCACGATGGCGACGTCGTTCGCCTCCATCGGAGGCGCCGAGGGCAGCTTGGCGGTCCGCTTCATCAGGCCGGGCATCTTCACAGGCTGAGCGTACCGTGACGCACTTTCTTTAGAGCTTTGCACAGTCTACGCGCGCAGATGGCTAAAGCTTTTTGTTTATTTGATACTGGACGCGCTCGAACTCCCGCTCGAACCAGGATCTTCTTCATGACCTCGTCGGCCGCTCCCGCCACGACCTCGCCCCCCGATCCCGGCCCCCAGACGCCCCGCAACGGGCTGGACCGGTTCTTCAAGATCTCCGAGCGGGGCTCCAGCTTCGGCCGCGAGATCCGCGGCGGCGCCGCGACGTTCTTCGCGATGGCCTACATCATCGTGCTGAACCCGATCATCCTGTCCTCGGCGACCGACAAATTCGGCCACCACCTGAGCAGCGGTCAGTTGGTCACGGCGACGGTTCTCACCGCCGGCTTCACGACGTTGCTGATGGGCGTCTTCGCCAACGTCCCGATCGCGCTCGCGGCCGGCCTCGGTGTCAACAGCGTCGTCGCGCTGCAGCTCGCCCCGAAGATGACCTGGCCGGACGCGATGGGCATGGTCATCCTGGCCGGCATCGCCATCATGGTGCTGGTCGCCACCGGCCTGCGCGAGCGCGTCATGGCCGCGGTGCCGCTCAGCCTCCGCAAGGCCATCGCCATCGGCATCGGCCTCTTCATCGCCCTGATCGGCCTGGTCGACGGCGGTTTCGTCACCCGCATCCCGGACGCCGCCCACACCACCGTCCCGATCCAGCTCGGCGGCAACGGCCACCTCAACGGCTGGCCCACCCTGGTCTTCGTCCTCGGCGCCCTGCTCACGCTGATCCTGCTGGTCCGCAAGGTCCCGGGCGCGATCCTGATCTCCATCGTGGCCGCCACCGTCTTCGCGATGATCGTCGACAAGGTCGCCACCATCCCCGCCGCGAGCTGGGGCCTCACCGTCCCGGCCCTGCCGCACAACCTCGTCGCGGCCCCGGACTTCGGCCTGCTCGGCAAGGTCTCCCTCTTCGGCGGCTTCAGTCAGGTCGGCGTGCTGACCGGCATTCTGTTCGTCTTCACCGTGCTGCTGTCCTGCTTCTTCGACGCCATGGGCACCGTCCTCGGCGTCGCCGAGGAAGCCCACCTCCTCGACAAGCAGGGCAACCTCCCGGGCATGAACAAGGTGCTGATGATCGACGGCATCGCGACCCTCACCGGCGGCGCCACCTCCAGCTCCGCCGGCACCTGCTTCGCCGAGTCCACCACCGGCGTCGGCGAGGGCGCCCGCACCGGCCTCGCCTCCGTCGTCACCGGCCTCTTCTTCGTCGCCGCCCTCTTCCTCACCCCGCTGGCCACCATGGTCCCCAGCCAGGCGGCCACCCCGGCCCTCCTGGTCGTCGGCTTCCTGATCATGGCCAGCGGCATCGGCCAGATCGACTGGGCGGACTTCACGATCGCCATCCCGTCGTTCCTGACCATGGTGATCATGCCGTTCACCTACTCGATCACCAACGGGATCGGGATCGGTTTCATCATCTTCTGCATCCTGCGCATCGCCACCGGGCGCTGGCGTGAGGTGCCGATCCCGCTGTACGTGGTGGCGGCAGTGTTCACCTTCTACTACCTGATGCCAGCACTGGGCATCGGGCAGTGAGTCCCGGCCGGTGAACCGAGGCGCGGATGGCCTCCTGGGCGGAGCTTGAGCGAGGGGCGCCGACCCTTGCCGGGGCGGGGCGGGCACGGCTGGACGAGTGCCGTGTGGCCCTGACCGGGTGCAGCCACATCCCGACGGCGCTCGCCACCAGGCCCGACCACGACCCGGGTCCGGCGGCCCTCGCGCCCGCCGCTCATGCCGGGTTCACGCCGAGCCCCCGTAGCCCCGCCGCCGCGACGCGGGCCATGGAGCGCAGCTCCTGTTCCAGCACCTCGCGGCCCCTGGGGGTCAGCTGCACGGGCCGGGTGCGCTCGACCTCGTCGAGGGGCTCGATCAGTCCCTTGGCCTCGAGTCGCGTCAGCGCGCCGTAGAGGCTGCCGGGGCCGAGGCGCTGACCGGTCAGCCCTTCGATGGCGGTGTTGATCGCATACCCGTGCAGCGGCCCGTTGGCGAGCGCACAGAGCACCAGCGTCTGGGCGTCGTTGGCCTGCATGCGTTGTTCTCCTCGCGCATGTCGCGTGAGCGTCAGCGCCTGCAGACTACTACGCGACGAGTACTACGCGGCGGGGCGCAAACAGGCCGTGGCCGACGGAGCGTCAGGTCCGGTAGGCGTAGTAGTACGCGTCCGGGTAGACGGAGACCAGGCTGGCCACCGAGCGGTTCAGGGTGTTGGTGGAGTGGTACGTCACGTACGGCATGCCGGACCCGCTCCGATAAGTGACGATCATGGAGTGGTCCTTCGAGCCGTCGCGGTCGAAGTCCATCTGCAGGATGTCGCCGACGCCGAGCTGGTAGACGTCCGGGAGGTTCGTGACGCGCCGGCTCGACAGGGCATACCAGGACCACTCGTTCACACCGTTCCAGGACCAGCTCTGCGTCGCCGGGTTGGTCGCGCTGTACCACCAGGTGTGGTCGTAGTCCGAGGCCCAGCCGGAGGCGAACTGCCAGCCGCCCGCCTTGAGGGACTGGCTGATGAAGTTGGTGCAGTCCCCGCCGGCGCCGTTGAACTGCCGGTAGGCCGGGTTGTAGTGGCTCCAGTAGGTCTCCGCGTACGCGGCCATCGCGGTGTAGTCGTTTGTGCCGGACTTCGCGGGCTTCGGGCGGGGCGCGGCCGGCCATGCGGTGCTCGCGGCCGTCGCCTGCGGCGGGTCGGTCAGCTTGGCGAGCGGGGAGTCGACGTGGACGGCGAGGTGGGCCGCGGCCGGCGCGGGGGTGTCGAAGCCCGTCGGGGTGGGCTCGTTGACCTGCGGGACCCCGGGGCCGCCCGGGGCGGTGTCGAGGTCGGTGAGGCCGGTCAGCTGCCAGTGACCCTCGGGCGTCGCGACGAACGTCGCCTCGTGCTGCGCCTGGAACCCGGTCGTCGGGGGCTCGTCGCCGCGCAGCTTCTCGTACGTCAGTGTCGTGGTCTCGGTGACCAGCACGTCCGCCCGGTGGCCGCTGATCCGCACCCGGTCCACCGTCACCGCGGTGCTGCCCGCGCGGTACGCCTCCCCGGCGGCCCGTAGCCGCGCGCGGCGCGTCTGCAGCGAGGCGTCCACGGCGTTCTCGCTGCGCGCCTCCGCCGCCGCGAGCCCGACGCCTGCGCGCGCGTCCGCGGTGAGGGCGGCCAGCGGCGTACGCGCCTGGCGGTGGTCCACCAATGCCGCGGTGCGCTGCGCCAGCACGGCCTCGGCGAGGCGCCCGAACGCGGCGACGGTGGCGGGCGTCGCGGTGGCGGCGCGGCCCGGGGCGGACTCCGCGGCGGAGGCGGTCGGGATGGCAGTGGCGGCCAAGGCCGCCGTCAGTGCGGCGCCTGCGGCGGCGCGCCGGATGCTTCGTTTCACGTGGGTTCCCCTCCCTTGCCCGACCTGTGGTGATCCGGGCATCGGCATCGTCGCACTGTTGCGCGAGTCACAGGGGTCACATGGGGAATCTCATTTTCTTTAGCAAAGGTAATGAGCTAGGGTAACTATCATGTCTGAGTTGCCGGAGCCGACGGACGACGTCGCGATCGCCACCCTGCGTTCCGCGGTGATGCGACTGGCTCGGCGGCTGCGCCATCAGCGGGTGGAGGAGTCACTCACACCCACCGAGATGCAGGTCCTGGCCACGCTCGCGCGCTGCGGGAGCGCCACCCCGGGGGAGCTCGCCCGGCGCGAGCATGTGCAGCCGCCGTCGATGACGAGGATCATCGCGATGCTGGAGGAGAAGGGCCTGGTGCGGCGCGAGCCGCACCCCCAGGACCGCCGGCAGGTGGTCGTCAGCAGCACCGAGCAGGCCGAGAGCATTCTCGACCAGAGTCGAGCCAAGCGTGACGCCTGGCTGGCCCAGCTCACTTCGGGTCTGACCGAGGAGGAGCGGGCCGTCCTGCGCGCCGCCGCGCCCGTCCTCGAGAAGCTCGCGCAACTCTGAACCACGGCGACACCGCACCGTCGGATTCGGCACTCAGGCATACGGAGGAGAGAGAACAGAAACACAACCGCACAGGGGACACGAAGCCTTGCATTCGTCGCACGGAGAGCCTGAGACAACCGAAGCCAAGACGATCCACAACAACTCCATAGGCAGTAACGCCTCAACAGGCGCCAAGCGCGGAGGCATGTTCTCCGCCCTGCACAACCGCAACTACCGCTACTTCTTCGCGGGACAGGTCGTGTCCAACTCGGGCACCTGGATCTCCCGCATCGCCCAGGACTGGCTGGTGCTCAGTCTCACGGGCAGCGCCTTCGCCGTGGGCATCACCACGGCCATGCAGTTCCTGCCGGTGCTGCTGTTCGGCCTGTTCGGCGGCGTCATCGCCGACCGCTTCCCGAAGCGGAAGCTGCTGATGGCCACCCAGGGCGCCATGGGCCTGCTCGCGGCCGGCCTGGCCGCGCTGACCCTCGCCGGGGTCGTCCGGCCCGAGCACATCTACGTGTTCGCCTTCCTGCTCGGCCTGGTGACGGTCGTGGACAACCCCGCCCGGCAGACCTTCGTGGTGGAGATGGTCGGCAAGGCCGACCTGGCCAACGCCGTCAGTCTCAACTCGGCCAACTTCCAGACCGCACGTCTCGTCGGCCCCGCCATCGCGGGTGCGCTGATGGCCGCCGTCGGCGCCGGGTGGGCCTTCGCGGTCAACGCGTTGTCCTTCGGCGCGGTGATCCTCGGCCTGATGGCGATGCGCGGCAGCGAGCTGCGCCGCCAGCCCCGACTCCCGCGCGAGAAGGGCCAGCTGCGCGAGGGCCTGCGCTACGTCGGCGAGCGCCCCGACCTGATCTGGCCGATCGTGCTGATCGGCTTCATCGGCACCTTCGGCTTCAACTTCCCGACGGTGCTCTCGGGCTTCGCGTACTCGGTCTTCCATGTCGGACCCGGCCAGTACGGTCTGCTCAACACCGCGTTGGCCGTCGGCTCCCTGGTCGGCGCGCTGCTCGCCGCGCGCCGCTCCCGGCCCCGGCTGCGCCTGCTGGTCGCGGCGGCCCTCGGCTTCGGTCTGCTGGAGGCGCTGGCCGGCCTGGCGCCGGACTTCTGGGCCTTCGCGGTGCTGCTGACCCTGGTCGGCCTGCTCGGCCTGACGTTCAACACGGCGGCCAACGCGCTCGTTCAGCTGCGCACCGCGCCGGAGATGCGCGGACGGGTGATGAGCCTGTTCATGATGGTCTTCGCCGGCGGGACGCCGCTGGGCGCGCCGGTCGTGGGCTGGCTGACGCAGCAGTACGGGCCGCGGGTGGGCCTGATGGCGTGCGGTCTGGTCTCGGCCGGCGCGGCGGGGCTGATCGGTCTGGTGCTGGCCCGGATCGGCAACCTGCGGCTCCAGCTGGACCTGGCGCACGGGTTCGGCCAGGAGGGGCGCGTGCTGGCGCTGGTGCCGCGCTGATGTGATCACATCCCGTCTGAGCTGGGGGTTTTCACTCTTGTGAGTGATGACGGGGAGGGGATGAGGTGTCAAACTTGTTCTATGGACGCCTCGATGTTCGGGGGCGGTTGTGAAGGTGGAGAGGCGTCCATGGGTGGGGGTTTTGCCTCGCTCGGGGATGCTTTTCTGGCTGATCCGCTGACCCCGGTTTCCTCTCGCCAGTCATCCCGCTCTCTTTCCTCCTCCCCTTCTTCGTCTTCTCCTGCTGCTTCGGCTTCTGCTGCTTCTGTTGTTGATGTGTTGCGGACGTTGCCGTCGGTGGTGCTTGCCTTGTTGGCTGGGTTGGCCGGTGAGGGTGATGAGGCGTTGGTGGCTGCGGGTCCGCATTTTCAGGCGGAGCAGTTGTTGGCGTTGGAGCGGTTGGAGGAGCGGCTGGCGGCGGAGAAGTTGCGTCGGTTGGCGGTGTTCGACCGTATGGGTGGGGCGTTGGCGGTGCGGTCGCGTTCGACGAAGGGTTTCCTGCGTACGCATGCGCAGATGTCCCAGGGGCGGGCGAATCGGTTGGTGGTGTTGGCGCGGGAGTTGGACCGGTTGCCGGTGGTGCGTGATGCGCAGGCGGCGGGGGTGTTGTCGGCGGACCAGGGGGAGGTGCTCGCGCGCGAGCTCGCGCCGGTCGATGATCCGCGGGCGCGGGCGGAGGCCGCGGTGTTGATGGTGGAGCACGCGCCGCGGCTGCACTTGGCCCAGGTGCGTCAGGCCGCCCGGCAGTTGCATGCCCATCTGGTTCCCGAGCGTGACAGCGAGGGTGTGGGCGGCGGGCGGGCGGCGAGGCCGTTCCAGTCGTGGGTGAGGCTGTCGCAGACCGGGACGACGTCGGATCCGTTCTGGGTGGTGTCGGGGGAGTTGTCGCCGCTGGTGGGGGAGAAGCTGCGCACCGCGTTGGAGGCGGCGATGGGTACTCCGGTCGAGGGGGAGTCGCGGACGCATGCGGAGCGGATGGGTGACGCGCTGGGCGTGGTCACCGATCTCGCGCTCGGGTGTGGGGCGTTGCCGGTGACGGGCGGGCAGCGGCCGCACCTGACGTTGATCGCGGACCTGGACGCGTTGCGGGCCACGGTGTGCCCGGCTCACCCCGCCCTCGACGAGCACGAGGACGACGACGAGGGCGGGGTGAGCCGGGCA